>DAITMF010000132.1:0-1112 GCA_036835325.1 Flavobacteriales bacterium | reverse complement strand
GGAAGTTGCGGTGGTTTTTGGGGTGGCTTCGCTACCGATTAATGGGAACGGTTTAACGGTTTAGAGCGCAACAAGTCGTGAATATTGGGTTTTAGGCATTTTGACCATGTTTCTGAGGGTCTCAAAGACAGCGTGCTTTACTGCATTGCGTCGGTTGAAGCGGAAGTTGAACTCATTGAGGTAGCTCTGGAGGTGATCTGATGATGTGTGATGATGGGTTCCTCTAAGCCAGTTTTTCAAGTTGAATATGTACCAATGAAGCAATTCAAAGTTCTTACCGAGTGCACTGTCTTCGACATCATGCCAGCGTCCTTCGAGTGCTTTGGTATACCCTGCCCAGCCATCCGTAGTAACGACTGCGTCCGGGTCGACCATTTGGTCAATGACCTCTTTAATCGCTTTTCCGGAAGCATCTCGCAAGATGTGCGCTGCAGCTCTTTTCATGATTCCTTTCGGCTTCTTTTCGTCAGAATAATCGACCTCTACAGCTACTTGTACAAGTGCCTTCTTTCCTTTGCTACGACCTGGCTTTCCCTGCTCATGACCGCCTATGTGTGTCTCATCGGCCTCAACATTGCCGTCAAGCAAAATAGGCTTGCCGTGCTTCATCGCCTCTTGAACCTTGCGGCGAAAGAACCATGCGGTTTCTTGATGAACGCCAAATTGGCGGGCAAGTTCACAAGAACTAATCCCTTTTCGCATACTGGTAATGACGTACACCATGCCGAACGCCTTCTGAATCGGGAACTTCAAGTTGTGGAAGAGGGTGTTGGCTGTTGCCGACTCGTCATACATACACTTCTTACACCGCCGATAGTACCATTTACGGCCCTTCACCGATGCGGAATGGCCACATCGATTGCAACTAAAACCATCACCCCACTTATGCTTGATCAGGTAGTTCAGGCAGGCTTCTTCAGTGGAGTAACGCGTCATAAAATCACTCAGTGTCATCGTATTTTTCATGGCTTCTGCTTTTGTTGGACACAAAGCAAAACGCCCAGAACTCAACCTATTTACGCTCTGCGAAAGAACCCGTTAAACCGTTTGATTGAATACTTAAATATCCTTATTCATTGAAGCTTAAATAGGTCAATACCTTGAATGCTTAC
>DAITMF010000131.1:0-1171 GCA_036835325.1 Flavobacteriales bacterium | reverse complement strand
ACATTGAAAGCAGTGCGCTAAGCACGGCAACCACACACCATGCAGAAAGGCCTTCAGAAACGGAGGCCTTTTTTTGTTACGTCGCTGAAGTTATCAATATGTTACGCTCGACGAATGGGTCTGTTCAAGTCGACGAATAAGGTAATTTTGCAGATGCGCGTGTTGTGACCCAAGTAGCGCGATACACCAATTACCCTGTTATGACATCTTCAATGAAAGCTCTTTGGCTACACCGTACAACTGTACTGCAGTTGATGGTATGTTTCGTTGCATTGTTTGCAGCATCCACTTCGGCTCTCGCCCAAGGTTCAGAATCGTTCGACAATAGCAGTTTGACTGCCTCGTATTTAGACGGTTCATTCACGGGTGACAATGGCTTTACTTGGTCGTATGGGCATTCACGAAACCCAGATGTGTACCCGATCACTGGCAATGGCATCATGGTACGCTGGGCTTCTGTCAGTTTCTTGGAAGCAACGATTGCGGGAGGAGTAGGCACATTTACGTTTGACTATCGCAAGGCATTTACCGGAAATGCTTCTCGACAATTAGAGTTGCTTGTTGACGGAGTATCTGTCGCCACTACACCAAGCTTTGGGGCATTTAGCGGAGCTGATGCAACTGTGTATAACCTTTCTCACGACATCAACACTTCAGCGACAGTTACCGTACGAATTAAATTAACAGGAACATCAGGAACGAATCGACAAACAGTCATCGACAACATCTCATGGACAGGTTTCGGTAGCGCCCCTGACCCTGAACCCACCAACCACGCTACTGCATTTGCCTGTGCGGCAGGAGCGCCTTCATCATCGGCCATTGATTTGACTTGGACCGATGCCACCGGCGCGCAGCTACCCGCCGGCTACCTCATTCGCTGGTCGGATGTGAGCTACGCAGCAATTCCCGCCCCTGTTGACGGAACGCCTGTTGCCAATGGCAGCGATGCGCTCAATGTCGTGCAAGGCACTGAAACCGCCTCAATCACCGGCTTGACCAGCTCAACCACCTACTACTTCAGAATTTTCCCCTACACCAACAGCGGCGCCAACATCGACTACAAAACCAACGGCACCGTGCCTGAAACCGACTGCACCACCGATGCAGGTCCGTGGGAAGATTTTGAAATCGGTTCAAAAGGAGGATTTGCACCCGACACAGTCACATG
>DAITMF010000130.1:0-1958 GCA_036835325.1 Flavobacteriales bacterium | reverse complement strand
CGACGGCGTATTCGAAGTGCTTTCAACCGACGGTGACACCCACCTCGGCGGTGACGACTTCGACCAGGTGATCATCGATTGGTTGGTGCAAGAGTTCAAGAACGACAACGGCAACATCGACCTCACCAAAGACCCGATGGCGCTTCAGCGCTTGAAAGAAGGTGCTGAGAAAGCGAAGATTGAGCTCTCAAGCTCAAGCAGCACCGAAATCAACCTGCCTTACATCATGCCGGTTGACGGTGTGCCCAAGCACTTGGTGAAGACCTTGAGCCGTGCGAAATTCGAGCAACTTGCCGATTCGCTCATCAAGCGCACCATTGAGCCGTGCGAAAAAGCCATGAAGGCCGCCGGTTTGAGCAAGTCTGACATCGACGAAGTGATTCTCGTGGGCGGTTCAACGCGTATTCCTGCCGTGCAAGATGCCGTGAAGAACTACTTCGGCAAAGAGCCCAACAAAGGTGTGAATCCCGACGAAGTGGTGGCCATCGGTGCGGCCATCCAGGGCGGTGTTTTGACCGGAGAGGTGAAAGACGTCCTCCTGCTCGACGTAACCCCGCTTTCGCTCGGTATCGAAACCATGGGCGGCGTGTTCACCAAGTTGATCGACGCGAACACCACCATCCCGACCAAGAAAAGCGAGACCTTCTCAACGGCATCTGACAACCAACCTTCGGTTGAGATTCACGTCGTACAAGGCGAGCGCGCCATGGCCCGCGACAACCGCACGATTGGCCGCTTCCACCTGAGCGACATTCCACCGGCACCGCGCGGCGTACCCCAAATCGAAGTGACCTTCGACATCGACGCCAACGGCATCATCAAGGTGAGCGCGAAAGACAAGGCCACCAACAAAGAGCAGAGCATCCGCATTGAGGCATCGTCGGGCTTGACCGAAGACGAAATCGCACGCATGAAGCGCGAAGCTGAGGCCAACGCTGATTCCGACCGCAAAGCCAAAGAAGAAGCCGATTTGGTGAACCAGGCCGACAGCTTGATCTTCCAAACCGAAAAGCAGCTCAAAGAATACGGCGACAAAATCCCTGCCGATAAAAAGGCTCCGATTGAAAGCGCCCTCGCTGAGCTGAAAAAGGCCCACGAAGCGAAAGACCTCAACGGCATCAAAACCCACATGGAGGCCCTTAACACGGCCTTCCAGGCGGCGAGCCAAGACATGTACAACGCTGCCCAAGGCGGTTCGGCTGATGCCGGCGCCGGACAAGCGGCCAGCGCCGACGAAGAGGTTACCGACGTTGACTTCGAAGAAGTGAAAGACAACAAGTAATCACGGAATTCATCCTACTGGAAAGGCCATCCTCGCGGTGGCCTTTTTTGTTTTTTGTGGATGAGGATGGATGCGTTGCAACGGCCGATGTTCAGTCTTCAGCGGCGATGAGCATACCGCTTCCTTCCCTGCCCGATTCAATGCGGTTCGGAGTGCCGTAGAAGTGCACATTTCCGCGTGAACCGATAAAGGCGTAGAGGTAATCAACGCTGTTCACGTACATCTCATTGATGGATGAGTTGTTGCACGAAACCGCAAAGCCGCTCATCCGCGCAGCGTTAAAAACACCCCACCCTTGGTTGAAGTAGTTCGCTGAGGTGCATGAACCTTCGAGCAGCACATTGCTGTAACCGGTGTGCACAACGACCGATAAACTGTCGGTCAGCAGTCGAAGGTGAAGGTCGCCGGTGCCGTTGCGGTTCTCCAAACTGAAACTTGGACGGACGAGCGTATCGGCAAAAACCACGTCGCCTTGGCCGGTGTAAAACACGCGCTGCAAGGCCGAAGTGTGCAGTTCAAGCTCAAGCCGGATGCCCAGATCGCGCACCCAATTGCACCGATTGGTGTTTTGAATGCGCAAGGTTGAAGCCTCCAGCGCGGTTTCGACACCGGGCAAAAGATTTGCCGGACCTTTCACCACGAGGTAATCGTTGCCTCCGTTGTGATTAAAAACGGT
>DAITMF010000129.1:0-1963 GCA_036835325.1 Flavobacteriales bacterium | reverse complement strand
ACTGCGAAATTACCCGTCCTAAAGCAGTAACCATACAATTTTATGATTTGTTATCCACTTACTGCTGGTCAAAATCAACCACAATATGCTCAGTGATGGGGTGTGCTTGACAGGTCAGGATGTAGCCGCGTTCAAGTTCATCGGGCTCCAAACTGTAGTTGACATCCATCTTCACCTCGCCTTCCACAAGCAGCGCGCGGCAGGTGCAGCACACACCGCCTTTGCACGAGAACGGCAAATCGGCACCGCGAGCAAGGGCCGCATCAAGCACATTTTGGCCGTCGTAGGGCAAGTCAAACTCCATGCGATTGCCATCGAGTACCACTTCGACTCGGGCGGTCATTCCGCTTCGTTCTGTTTTTTGGGTGGATGAGGTAACTGATTTTTCAGCCGTGGCCGCAGCCGTGGTAAAGAGCTCAAAGTGCACCTTCGTTGCATCAACCCCTATCTCGGCAAGGGTGTCTTTCACGGCGTGAATCATGGCTTCCGGTCCGCATACGAAGAACGCATCAGCTTCAGTTACGTCGACAAAAGTCGAGCAAATCTGCTGGCAGCGCGATTTATCGAGTCGACCACTGAACATTTCCAAATCACCCGGCTCACGCGTAAGGATGTGGAATAGCCTAAAGCGGCTCATGTACCGATCTTTCAGGTTTTCAAGCTCCTCTTTGAAAATGATGGAGGTGCTGGTTTTGTTGACGTAAAACAAGGTAAAAGTGCTGTTGGGCTCCTTGGCCAATGTTGTTTTAGCGAGTGAGAGTACCGGTGTAATTCCCGATCCTGCGGCAAATGCCACATGGTGGCGAGAGGCAGTGGGTTCCAACTCCACGTAAAACCGGCCCATTGGGGGCATCACATCGATGGTATCACCGGCCTTGAGGTTGCTGTTGGCCCAAGTGCTAAACTTCCCACCATCAACTTCTTTAATGGCCACGCGCAATTCTTCATCAACCCCGCTGCAAATCGAGTACGACCGGCGCACATCTTCACCGTTGATGGTTGTGCGTAAGGTGAGGTACTGCCCTTGGATGAAAGCGAAGTGTTCTTTCAGTTCTGGAGCTACGTTGAAGGTAACCGATACACAGTCGTCGGTTTCGCGGCGCACCTGCTTTACAGTGAGCGTGTGGAAATGGCGCATTGGATGTTGAATTTCGGCAAATATACCACCTCTTCCATCCTATAAAAAACGTTTTCGTAACCCCTCCCTCCCACAGAATTTACGAAGTTTGCAGCGACGAAATCGTTTAACACTTCTAGCACATGTCTCAGGTACACAACTTTTCTGCAGGTCCTTGCATACTTCCACAAAGCGTTCTGCAAGAAGCAGCACAGGCCTGCATCGAGTTCAACGGAATGGGCCTTTCGCTCCTCGAAATCTCGCACCGCAGTAAACAATTCGTTGCAGTGATGGATGAAGCCCGACAACTCGTGCGCGAACTGCTGAACCTGTCTGACCGCTACGAAGTGCTCTTTTTGCAAGGCGGCGCCACACTCGGCTTTTTAACTGCTGCACAAAACTTTATGCCAGAAGGCGGAAAGGCTGCCTACATCGACACAGGCACTTGGGCCTCAGGCGCCATCAAAGAAGCCAAATTGGTGGGTTCTGTTGATGTTATCGCTTCATCAAAAGCAAGTAACTACGACCGGATTCCTGATTTCACGGTACCAAACGACAGTGCTTACCTGCACTTCACCTCGAACAATACCATCTTCGGTACACAATTCAAGACCTTTCCGAAGCACGCGAATTTGCTTTGCGACATGAGCTCTGACATTTTCTCGAAAAGCTTCAATGCCGAAGACTTCACCTTGATTTACGCAGGGGCACAGAAGAACATGGGGCCTGCAGGTACCGTACTCTACATTGTAGACAAAGAAAAATTGGGTAAGACCGGACGCACCCTCCCTACCTACCTTGACTTGGCCAACCACATCGACAAAGAAAGCATGCTCAACACACCAC
>DAITMF010000128.1:0-1981 GCA_036835325.1 Flavobacteriales bacterium | reverse complement strand
GATGGCACAATGATTGGCGACACTGCCATTACACAACTTTCGAGCGCGCCATTCACGGTGCCTGATGGCGTGAATGTTTACATACAAAACTACTATTCATTGTCATCCGGTGGTACGCTTTCAATAAACGGCATTGTTGTTTTCCGTGGGTTCTCAAATTATGGAGCGCAAGACGATAACATGCAGCTTTCATTGCCCTTGTATTTGAAACCCGGCGACGTGGTGAGCTCAAGCGACAATGGCACATCGATCTCAGCGATTTATTGTTCACCCGGGGTTGAACCCGTTACACATGGCTTCGGTTCAGCATACACCGTACCCGCAGGAAAACGACTGATTGTAGGCAATCTGTATTCGCTTTCGAGCGGCGCATCGTTTGAGATTGACGGCCGCAGAGTGGCCTATAACTTCTTCAATTATGGCGCGGCCGCGCGTAATCAGCACTTGGAGCAGCCGATTGTAATTTCAGGAGGCAAAGTATTTAACTGCACGGCTGCCGGCACTTCATTCAACGGTTACCTCATTGCTATTGATTAACGGGATGGATGTCAACCTTGGCCTCCGAACCGTCAATACGTGATAAGGAAGAGGATTTCGTGAAACGGTTGCACTTAAAGGTTTTGATTTGCTCTTTACCGGTCTTTTGCAGCAGTGATGGCTGAACCAACCATTCTAAAACAGCCAAATTCTTCCGACCGGAATGTGGGTGTCTCACACCATTGAATCAGATCGTCTTTCACCACGCTGCAACCGCGAGCTTGTAGGTGCCTGCGGCTCGGCTGTTGACACTGTAACGAAGCAGGTAAACACCGTGATTGACGGGCAGTACAAATTGCGCCCCGGCAGACAAAACCATGCGCTCGGCGACGAGCAGCCTACCGTCGATACTGTACAATTCAAGCGCAAGGTGGGCCTCGCGAGAAGATGCGTTATGAAGCACAAGCTGTCCGTTGCCAGCGAAAGCCACAATCTCTTCAGCTACGGCATCTTCAACGACCACGGTGGGCAGCATGTGGCGTGCTCCATCATGGTCTTCTTGTACCAAACGCACGTACCACTTCGTAGTCAAACCATTGGCCAAGGCGATGTGCCGTTCGTAGCGCGTGGCGATTGAACTTGTGCCTTGTCCGACGATGAAATCAAGGGTTGACCACTGCATACCATCGTGGCTCACTTCGATGTAAAACCCGCGGTTGTTGGTCTCGCTGAGGGTGACCCACTCAGTGCTGAGGACTCCATCGTACAGTGATGCGTTGAACTCAAGGAGCTCAATGGGCAAGAGAATGCACAGCGGACAGTTTCCCGAAACGTAATTCACTTCATAGGTGATGATCTCATCGGCGCGGTTGGCTGAACCTTCAATCACGATGTTTCCACCGGTTTGGGTGTGCGACGAAAACAGGGTGGCGTTATCGGCGCCTGTTTGCCAAAATGCTGTGCCGAGTGCATCACGCACGCGCAATCGGTCGCCTGCGTCAGCACCACTTGCCGAGCACCCCGGCCGAACCGCCATCGTTGCCTCAACCGTGACTTCACATGTTGGGTCAAGCGGTATAGTCATCGACATATTGGTTTGGCCCGCTGCGCAATTGCCCGTGCTGCCCGAACCGCAATTGGGGCCACCGAATGCCGACAGATTGCACCCTGCCAAGCATCCACAGCCCAGGCCGCTGACAGTCAATGTCCCTGAAAAACATTGCCCAAAACAACCTAGCGAAGCAAAACTTAGAACAATTAGCAACCAAATGCGCAAACAGAGGACCATACGCATGAATTTCACTGCAAAAATGGCTCCATCATGTGACTTGAAGCGGAGCGTGAGGTTATTGAATGGTGAATAAAGCTTGATAATCAGTTATTTGTAACCTACCCCACAGGGCTTGAGCAACCTGCAAGTCATCCACCCCCTCAAAAAACGCGCAAACAAAAACTTCTGCGGTGTAGCTTGGCCTTCCTAGAGTTACACATACCCAATTTTGAA
>DAITMF010000127.1:0-1993 GCA_036835325.1 Flavobacteriales bacterium | reverse complement strand
GCCGATTGGGAAAACCGCATCAAAAAAAGCATCGATGAGCCCGTTGAGTACGTGATGGAACTCAAGTACGACGGCGTGGCCATCAGTTTGCGCTACGAAGGCGGCAAACTCGTGCAAGCCCTCACACGCGGCGATGGCGAGGTGGGCGAAGACATCACGACGAACGTCCGCACCATCAAAGCAATCCCCCTACAGCTCAGCGGCGACTACCCCGAACGCTTCGAAATACGCGGCGAGATTTTTATGCCCATAGCGGTCTTCGATGCCCTCAACCAGGAACGCGCCGAAGCAGGTGAGGAGCTCTACGCCAATCCGCGCAACACGGCATCCGGCACCCTAAAGAACCAAGACAGCGCATTGGTCGCCAAGCGCAAACTCGATTGTTTTCTCTACTTCGTGTACCGCGATGATACGCCCGAGACTTCGCATTACGACAGCATTCTGAAGGCGGCCGCATGGGGTTTTAAAGTGCCTCCGGCCGACCAGCGCTACATCGAGCGCGTGAGCGATGTGGATGGCATTATGGACTTTATCGCCCATTGGGATGAAGCCCGCCACGCCTTGCCGTTTGAAATCGACGGCATTGTGATCAAGGTCAACAACTACCAAACCCAGCGCCGCTTGGGCATGACGGCCAAATCGCCGCGTTGGGCCATCGCCTACAAATTCAAGGCCGAGCGCGTCCGCACGCGGCTCAACAGCATTTCGTACCAAGTGGGCCGCACAGGCGCCATCACGCCGGTGGCCAACCTCGAACCGGTGCTCTTGGCGGGCACTACCGTGAAGCGGGCATCGCTGCACAACGCCGATCAAATCGCCAAGCTCGACATCCGCGTGGGCGACTTTGTGTACGTGGAGAAAGGAGGGGAGATTATCCCCAAAGTCGTTGATGTGGATCGCGAAGCACGCAGCTCCGAAGTGGCTGCTGAAGCGCACCGCTACATCGAGGCGTGTCCGGAGTGTGGTACCGCGCTCATCCGCAAAGAGGGCGAAGCGCAGCATTACTGTCCGAACGAAAGCGGTTGTCCGCCGCAAATCAAAGGCCGCATCGAGCACTTCATTTCGCGCAAGGCGATGAACATCGACGGCATGGGACCCGAAACCGTTGATCAGCTGTACGATGCCGGTTTGATTGCCCACAGTGCATCGCTCTACAGCTTGCGCGCCGAAGACCTGCTGCCGCTTGAACGCATGGCCGAACGTTCGGTTGAGAAACTCCTCGAAGGCATTGAAGCCTCAAAAAGCCGTCCGTTCGAACGCGTGCTGTTCGCCTTGGGCATCCGCTACGTGGGCGAAACGGTGGCCAAGAAACTCGCACGGCATTTCGGCTCGATCGAGGCCCTCATGGCCGCCGACATGGATGCCCTTGTGGCCATCGACGAAATTGGCGAACGCATCGCCGAAAGCGTACTCGCGTGGTTTGCCGACGATGAAAACACGACCATCGTTGAACAGCTCGTGCAGGCCGGTTTGCAGTTTGAAGTCAAAAAAGCGGCCGGAGGCAGCGATGTGCTGGGCGGCAAGTCGTTCGTTGTTTCGGGTGTCTTCACGCGCTTTTCGCGCGATGAAATCAAGGCCAAGATTGAGTTCTACGGCGGCAAAAACACCGGTTCGGTCAGCGGCAGCACCGATTACCTGCTTGCCGGCGACAAAATGGGTCCGGCCAAGCTCAAGAAAGCCACCGACGCCGGTGTGACCATCATCAGCGAAGACGACTTTCTTACTATGATCGGCGAAGCATGAGGCGCTCACTTCGCATAGCTACAGGGGTGATTGCAGCGGTTTGCATCGCCTTCGGCGTGCTGAATCTGGTCAATGACCGCTTTGAACTGTGGGATTTGCGCGTGTACTACGACGCTGCCGGCAAGTTGCTCGCCGGTGAATCGCCCTACCACCAAGCGTTCGGACTGAGCTCGGGTTTTTACAAGTATTCGCCCGCTGCGGCGTGGTTTTTTGCGCCCCTGCATGTTTTTGGATGGATGGGTGCGCGCAT
>DAITMF010000126.1:0-2127 GCA_036835325.1 Flavobacteriales bacterium | reverse complement strand
GTGATGGTCTGATGGCCTCGTCTATTTTTTTTCTCGGCCTCCGGCCGGATGGTCGTTCCCTTACCCGCCTCTCGGCCGAACTGTGCATCGGTTGAGGCGTTTTGTGCCCCATATATGTTTCTATTCTGTCGTTGTGACCCACTTTTGCCTAAATGTGGGGCGCAAAGGTATTTTATGTTCGGCCTGCGGCCGGATGGTCGTTAAACCCACTTTCCTAACTATGGCATTAATAACTGTCCCCACCCGCACGCTCACCGCTGCGGTGTTAGCCTTGCTCTCATGGGCAGTCAACCCCACTGCCACCCACGCCCAACTGCCCGATTACCCGCCCACCGAAGGCCTCGTCGGCTGGTGGCCGTTCAATGGAAACGCCAATGATGAAAGCGGGAATGGGAATGATGGGGTTGTGATTGGGGCGACGTTGACTGAACACCGCGATGGAAATCTGAACGCGGCGTATCTATCCGTTGCCTTAGAAATTGATTTTTTTCACGGATTTACTGTCATTGGTTTTAGGTGTCTCCCCTCCGGCTGCAATGAATACATCACTCCCTCTCCCCAACGGCTGTAACCCACTAAGCCGGCCGTTGGGGGTGGGGGTGAGGTCATTGACTGCGGACGGTGAATTTCCTTCTTGCGGGAAAAATAGCTCGGTAAATATCCTGCGTATAATATAAAATTGTGTATATTTATTCTGTTAGCGGGATAAGAATGAAAAACATCTTCAAGCGCATCATCATCGAACGGCAAGAATGGTTGAGCACTGTTCATCCCGTAAGGCGCAACATACCCATTGAACCCAATGCGAATTACGTGTTCACCGGTCTCCGTCGCGCCGGAAAGTCATACATGCTCTATCAAATCATCCAAGAAATCATCGTTCACACAAGTGTTGAACGCATCTTGATGGTCAACTTCGAAGACGAACGGCTATTGGAGGTTTCACACACAGACCTTCACCTGATCATGGAGGCCTACGCCGAGTTGTTCGAACACGAGCCCATCGTTTTTTTCGATGAAATTCAAAACGTACCGCACTGGCAGAAGTTCGTCCGTCGCCTTGCCGATGATGGTCATCGCATCTACCTCACCGGTAGCAACGCCGAAATGCTTAGCGCCGAAATCGCCTCGACGCTGGGCGGTAGGTTCATCAATCAAGAGGTTTTACCCCTTGGCTTTGATGAGTACCTTATTTTTAAAGGGATACAAACATCGACGTTGACCGTACATTCCAAGCAACGCTTTGAGGTGCTCCGGGCATTCCATGAGTACCTCTTTTTTGGTGGTTTTCCCGAGTTGTTGCGCATCGAGAACAAGCGCGAGTATTTGTCGAGCGTGTACCAAAAGTTGTTCTACGGTGATTTGATTGCACGCTATAAGGTTTCAAATGCAAATGCCTTGAAGCTCTTGGTTAAGAAACTTGCCGAAAGTGTGAACAACGAAACATCGGTCAACCGCATTAAGAATCTAATTGCCTCAACCGGCGTAAGCATAGGCAATTCGACGATTTTCGACTACCTCGATTACCTTGAATCATCCTTCCTGATTGCATCCATTCCCAACCATTACAGCAAGTTTGCCGAGCGTGAGTCAACCAAGAAGTACTACTTTCTCGATACAGGCATTTTAGGGCTGTTTTTGATTGATCAACCCACAAAGTTGCTTGAAAATTTGGTTTACATCGAATTGCGCCGACGAGGTGAGCGCCCCTTCTTTGTGAAGAAGAACCACGAGGTTGATTTTTTTCTCCCGGATAAGAAGCAATTGATTCAGGTTTCGTATTCCCTTCGCGACCCCGAAACAGCCACACGCGAGTTGCGCAGTTTGAGTGCCGCAATGCGTGCACTAGATATTCAAACCGGGCTGATTTTATCGTACGACGAAACCGACACCTTCACCGTTGAAGAAGGCGTTATACACATGCTGCCTGTTTGGCAATGGTTGCTGAAAACGGGTGAGTAAAGCGCCAAGGTCTTTATAATGGCTTTCTTCTCGGCCTCCCGGCCGGATGGTCGCTCAAAAATCAGTCTAATCCAAAATGCTCATATATTAGCGATTTAAGTATTAAATGCGTATATTCGCTAATATATGAGCAACTACGACGTCATCTTAACCCCAAAAACAGTC
>DAITMF010000125.1:0-2282 GCA_036835325.1 Flavobacteriales bacterium | reverse complement strand
TTAACCATAAACTACCAAGAGCCCCGCTCGCCGAAAGGCAGCGGGGTTTTTAACGAAGCACCGTCACCGTGCCCCGCAAGACCTCGGCGTCGTAACGCCCGGGAAACCCTTCTAACTCCAGCTGCCACACGTACACACCCACCGGAGTGTAGTAATCGCCCCCGCGTACGCTGCCGTTCCAGTACGGCAGCGACTCACGAGCGCTGTCGTACACGCACTCGCCCCATCGGTTGAACACGCACAAACGGTACTCACGCGCACACTCAAACACCGGCGCAAACACTTCGTTGTGGTCGTCACCATCGGGCGTGAAGGCGTTCGGCACGTACACAGGACATGAACAGTCTTCTTCGTCAATCGTTAAGGTATATTCCGACACGCCGCACACGTTGAAGAGTTCAACGGTGTACGCTCCGGCATTGACCACGGCAAAGGTGTCGTCGATTGCTTCACCGCTGATGCTCCAAGCATCCCAACCCGGCGGCAAAGCCACAGCAATTTGTTCACCTTCGCACACAGTGAACCGCGTCGCTTCTTCGGTCGGGAGCTCCGACTCGGGAACCACAACATCCACTGAGGCGGTGACCGAACAGGGGCCATCAGTCAGTGTCACGCTCACGGTTTGCGTTTCTGTGACAGCAATCGTTGAAGCGGTTTCACCTGTGCTCCATTCTACGTCAGCTCCATTGGGTTCAACCGAAAACTCAGCGGCGTCACCACCGCACACGACCACCTCATCGCCCAAATCGGGTGCAACCAAGTCAATCACTTCCACCGTGGCTTGTCCGGAGAGTTCGCATCCGGCCGATACCGCCGTCAAGGTGTAGGTACCGGAGTTTTCGACCAGCAGGCTCGGCCCAGTGCTACCATCGTTCCAGGTGTAGGTGAATCCGGGTGTGGGTTCAACGCCAATTTCGGTCGGTCCGCACACCTGGTCCAGGGCATCAATGACCAAGCTTGTTAACGAAGTAGACAGCCCCGAGGGCACTTCCCAAATGTTGTTTAGGCCCCACGATGATTCATCCCCTCCCAAGAAAAAACCGTCAGCGACATAACCGCATGCTGCGCCCGAAGCGTTCGGGTCGTCAATCCGGCCTAAAAACGGCTGCAGGGCACGCGCCACGTATATTTTTCCGTCGGGCGCTATCTTCAGCGAACCGAAAGGATTGGGCACGGTGGAGGTAGCCAACAGGGTTTGTTGAAATCCACCTGCAACGGGCAAATCCAAATCAAACTGCACCAACCGGTTTTGTATGCTGTTGGTTGATGACCACGTAGAGGCATACAGCTTGCTACCGTCGGGCGAAAACGACAACCCAAAACCGTGATCCAATGTGCCCACGTTGGTGACCGATGTTATCACACCCGTTGAAGACTCAAAATCAAAGAGCTCTACAGCTCCTCCCACGCGGTCTTGCACCAAGGCCAGCTGAGTGCCTTGCGGATTGGCGATCAGTTCTCCGCGGGCGTTGAGGTTGTTGGGAGTGGTTTGGTGAAGCTGACCAAAGAAGTAGGGTGTAAAGGTGTCGCTCACCCCGTTCTCATCGACCAGCCACACCAAAAATTGATTGGTGAAGTAGGCATGGGTAATGACCCAAAAGCCGGGCTGGCCCTGCCGCGGCACCACGCATACTTTTTCAGTATGGGGTGAATTGTTCATTAAGGTGCTTCCGGTGACGGCTCCCAAACCGCCGTTGGCCGACATATCAACAGTGAAATACCGCAAAGGGAAAAAGCCGTTAACCTGAATGTCGGTGGTAAAAACATAGTACTCATCGGTTCCCGGCCTGCGGGCAATGCCCACCTGAGTGGCTGTGTTCTGGATTTCCTGTTGGCCGAAGATGGGGTCGTAAATTGCTTCACTGATTTCACCGCCCTGCATAAGTTCATGGTTGCGGTTCCAAACGAAATCGCTGTTGGTATAAAACAGCAGTTCGCCTTGATCAGAACTCACCGTGGCAACGCCCTCGAAAGCGATCACATCGCCTTGAACGAGCGAAGGTTCACATCCACCCCAATCAATCCCCATTCCTTCGCGACCGCAAAACCAGTAACGATCAACTTGGGCGTTGACGAGACCAAACACTAAGACCAAACACACCAGCAGAATGCCGCGCATCACGAGAGCTTTGGCCAAATAACCCTTCTGTCAGTGAAGTGTTCGTCAAAATTGGAACTAAATCAAGCAATTCGTGGAGTTCAACCAACGTAGTCGCGCATCACTTCGGCAAGCTCTTCGCCCGGAACCTCAAGGTGATAGGCCTGCAAGCCGGCTTCCAATG
>DAITMF010000124.1:0-2295 GCA_036835325.1 Flavobacteriales bacterium | reverse complement strand
TGCAATAATTACAAGAGACAGTTGGCCCCCCACCATGCATCGCAAGCTTGATTAGCGCTTGCTGAGCTAAGATTTACTTCATGCAAAGTAGATTTTTCTTGTCACAAAACTCATCAAACTATGAACACCCCCCTTGCTATCGCATTCATTGCATTGCTCTTTTCAGGGTGTGCTGCGCAGGTTCAGCAGAATCGTGTGTGCAGAGCTAAAATCAAACAGACCAAAGCCCTGCTGAGCGAACTGGTGCCGCAAGACAGCATCGACGGGCGCGTCTGCATGCTGCGACCGATGGAGGATGAGTTAAGACTGGTTGTACGAGAGAACGAGGCCTGCTTTGCTAATCGAAATATCCAAGAATTTTTATGTGATTTTGAGGGTCATGTGAATCACAAAAAAAAACCGGACAATGGCACTGAGTACTACCAGATTGCGATCTGGCAATGTTATGCCGATAGTGTGAGGCATGGCTTTATCGTTTTAACCTTCTCCGCCGACAAATTGGGAGTGATTTCAAGGGTAAGCTACAATCCAGCAGCTGATGGGCGTGCAAAGATTGTAAGAACACAAAGCCATCACCACAAACTACAGAACAAGGATGATTAACTTTTGCCCGGTGATGTGGAGTTTGATCAATCAACATTCTCCAAAGCACACAAATCGTGTCAGACCATACCTCCTTTGCTTCAATGTAGACCTAGTGTATGGGGGCCGGCTGTCCTAAATGTCCTAAATGTCCCAAAAGTCCTACCCGGTTAAGTACAACCCCTGTGTACCTGTAACCCCTCCGTCCAACCTGCTCTCAACCCCGCTGTGCCGTGACCACCTCAAACCAAGGTAATGAACCTCTCGATAGGGAATCGAAGGACGAGATCGTCAAGAACTCTCGCCAAGGGGCACATGGGAAAGGAAAAAAGTATATTTTTGCACCCGTTAATTCGCATACCATGGCCAAAAAGAAAGATCAAGACGAAGTCATCGTTGACGTTACCGAGGTATACTCAAAGACCGAAGTCTTTATTGACCGCAACCGCAAAATCCTCAGCATTGTTCTGCTCTCTGTCATCGGTGTTGTCGCCTTGGGCGCAGCCTACTACTACTTGATGGTGAAACCGGCCAACGAAAAAGCCAACCAAGCCATCTGGAAAGCCGAACAGTACCTCGAAATCGACTCGGTTGACCTGGCCCTCTACGGCGACGGTCTGTACGCAGGCCTTGAAGATGTGATCAAAGAACACAGCGGTACCAAAGCTGGCGCTCGCGGAAACTACCAACTCGGCATCATCGCCCGCGACCGCGGCGAATTTGAAGACGCCATCAAATACTTCGAGCAAGTTGACCTTAACGACGAAGTCGTAAGCGTACTCGCTATCGCGGGTATCGGCGACTGCCAAGTTGAACTCGGTCAAGTCGCTGAAGGTGCAAAGAACTTCGAACGCGCTGCAGCCAAAACCAAAGGCACCAAAGCCGAAAGCTTCACCGGTCCGGTGATGCACTTCAAAGCAGGCATCGCCTACCTCGAGCTCGATCAGCGCGACAAAGCCGCCAAGCACTTTGAAACCATCGTAAAAGATTACCCCGAATCGCGCAACGTTCAAGTTGCCGAACGCTACGCCGCTTACCTCGGCAAGAAATAATTCCGACGAATGGCAACGACCAACCTTTCGTCGTACGACCCTTCAACACTTCCCGATGCGTCAACCTTACGCATCGGGATTGTTGTTTCTGAATGGAACGACGACATCACCGAAAACCTGCTCAAAGGCGCGCAATCAGTGCTCATTGAGGCGGGGCTGCGCACCGATGAACTCGTCATTGCGCGGGTTCCCGGTAGCTACGAACTCCCCTTCGGTGCGGCTCTGCTGCTCCAAAACGACCGCGTTGATGCGGTCATCGCCCTTGGTAACGTCATCCGCGGTGAAACACCGCACTTCGACTTCGTCTGCCAAGCTGTGGCTCAAGGCATCAAAGATGTCGGCCTAAAATTCATGAAACCGGTGATTTTCGGCGTCCTCACCGACGACAACCGCCAACAAAGCATCGACCGCTCAGGCGGCAAACACGGAAACAAAGGCACCGAAGCCGCCGTTACCTGCCTTAAAATGATTGCCCTGCAACGAGGCATGCACTCGTCATGGGGATTGGGCTTTAGCCGTTAAGCACCATGTGCGGATTCACAGGAATTGTTGACCGCAACGGTATTCACGCCGAACACCTTCAAGGCATTGAACAGGCGTCTGATCGCCTCACCCACCGAGGCCCCGACGCACAAGGGCTGTTCACAAACGCCCATCTGGC
>DAITMF010000123.1:0-2324 GCA_036835325.1 Flavobacteriales bacterium | reverse complement strand
TCGCCGCCAAAGAACGTGCACCAGTGGAGTGAATCGAGTTGGGGTGATAGTTTCATCACAACGGCATCGATGTCGGAGTTGTTGAATGCGCCGGTGTTCGAGGTGTCGTATGCGTTTTCGGTAATGGGGACGTTCTCGCCCTGCACGTTGAAGAGAAGAATCAGGTTGCCTTGGCTGTCGGCTTTGCAGTCGATGGAAAACTCAGGGCTTCCTGTTCCGTTCGCTATCTGCCCCCACACGGTGTCTTCGATTTGACTCAGTAATCGGCTATGCAACAGTGCTGAGCCATCATGAGGAAGAACCAAAGCGAACAGTTCGCGAACATTGATATTACTGTCATTTGGAACGATGAGGCTAGGCTGGGTGAATGGGAGTGAGGCGTCTTCGACAGAAAGGAAGAGGTACAAATAATCGTCAGAAATGAAGGTGCCGACAAGAAATTCCTGAAATCCATTTCCACCAATAATTGTGCTCCAGAGTATGTTTTCGCCACTGGCATCAAAACGGGTTACACCTGCCTTGGGATTTGGCGAAACCGAAGAACCAAAGAAGGCACCCGGGGTAACGGGATAAATGAGCCCCGATCCGGAAATGCCGGCTGTTCCAATAAAGCTTCCGTCATTGAAATAGTCGGCGCCGAACCCTACTGCGGTATTGGTGTTTTGTGAGCTTGCGCCCACATAGGTTGCCACAATCAATTCGGGGTCAATGACCAGTGTGCCCGAAACGGGAGAATCGATGGTGTAGGAAAGGCGATTGCCAAAAGTTTTGACAGAGCAGGTATTGAGTTCACAACGTTCTCCGTTGGCATTAACGGTATAGACGAGAGGAATATGTTCTACAAGTGTTCCGCAACTTGTGCTCAGGTGAAGCGCGTTGCCGCGTTGAACAAGTTTGTCAAGTCCATCAAACTCAATTTCAATTGCTCCAACATCGGCGCCGGGGTGCACGATGTAGTCGTATTTGAACGCACCTTGGTTCGCATAGAAAACGATGTCAATGCCGGGCCAGACGTTTTGAAGCGAGAGTTGATTGAATGAGCGTAGGTTGGGGATGTGATGGTCAAAGTCACCCACAAGCCAATGGGTAGGGTGGCTCAGAGTGTCGGTCCAAACGGGTTCAACGCCGGTGTTGGCGCCAACCCAGCGCATTGTGAAGGCATGACCGCGCAGGTCAATGGCAGAGTCAGGAAACATGTGCTGTTTCCTGAGGTCGTGTTGGTTGTAGAGTACAAATGTCATGCCACTTCGCTCAACAAAGCAACTCAATTGCCCGAACGACGCTGAGCCGATGACGTGCTCCGGCCACTGGCCTTTGTTTTCCAAAAAAGCCGCCGAAATAGGTGCTGTCGCAAAAAATACTAAAAATAACGAAAGAATTCTTGCTAACATGAAATTTAGTTCTTTACTTCCCGAAAGTTAATCAAAATCAACACTACTATGAAAGCACTTTTCTCCAATTCCCTATCTATCTATCTATCTATCTATCAGTAGTATGCACTAGTTCATCGGCTCAAGTTCAAGCCAGTACATTTGGTGTTCAATGCGATACTCAGGTTACAACAAGCATTGCATTCGTCACTATTGACGCTAGTCTTTACGGGACGCCGATATTTGGTTCTTTGGACATTGAGCCTTTTGCCGGGTTTCACTTTTGCTGCTTCTTTCCCGCTGTTTCCCAGTTCAACACTTATCTATTACGTATACTCGATTGCCGATGGAGCAACTGGAAGCTTCACAATTGAAACTGACCAAGGCAGTGTTGATGTCAACGTTGATATTCCGGGAATAAGCTTGTATAACCCAAGTTCAATTTCAGTCAGCACAGACTGCGGAGATGGAGGTGTCGTAAACCTTAATCAACAGCTTTCAGAAGCAGGTTTGGCTGCATTTTGGTGGTCGGTGAATGGATTCGGGACTATCCCTGACATTGGTGAAGAGATTCTACCAGCAGGTGAATACACGCTCTTCATTTTCAGCCCTTCTTGCATTGGTGTATTGGAGGCTGATATAACAATCCCAGACGGTTCATTCACCGTTGGCGTTACAACGGTAAATCCGATCATCAACTGCACCAGCAGTACCGCTGAAGCTTCAGGGTTTGTGTCGGGGGCCGTTGAATTGCAAGTCGCAGGCGGTTCAGGGAGTTACGATTCGCTCGACGCTACGTTAACAATAGACCAAGCTCATGGTAACAGCACCGTAATTGGATCATTAGGGCAAACTAGCCCTTACACTGTTCTTACTACGGATATTAAT
Organism: Flavobacteriales bacterium; assembly: GCA_036835325.1. Lineage (GTDB taxonomy): Bacteria > Bacteroidota > Bacteroidia > Flavobacteriales_D > Sanyastnellaceae > CAMCHP01. Next base: position 66 of record DAITMF010000123.1, on the reverse strand, counting down.
ACAGGATGTCAAGTCGAGCATGTTTTCACGGTCGCAAGTCAAACCGAATCCATCGACGTCAACTTC
>DAITMF010000122.1:0-2350 GCA_036835325.1 Flavobacteriales bacterium | reverse complement strand
GACTTTCGGGTATCTGCCGATTTCAGTTTAATTCTTGCTGCTTTTGCTTTGCGCCATGACGGCCACGACGTTTGTATAGTTAGCGAAGAAAGCCGAAACGAGAATGACTCGAAGTTGTATAAGAAAATCCCGCTCATGTGTGAGTTAGTCGACCTGAACCACATGTCAATCGTAGATTACTTGCGTGCCAATGCTGGGGTAACACTTTCACTAAATCTAGAATAATTGGAAATGAATCAGCGCTTGGCGATGTTCAAGCCGTAAGGCGCCAAAGCAATGCCCCATAAGCTTAGCTTAGGTATTCTTTCGAACTCCCGGCACCTCCAGCAACGGTTCACCCAATTCTGCAGATAAACGTGCGATTGCAAACAGGGTAAAACTGAACTCGTCGTTGAGCCAATTTTCAACTTCAGAAGGTTCTTCACCCGGAATACTCTCCACAGTCTCCTTCGTAATGCCCTTCTCCTTCAAAATCTCAGAAACACGTACCAGAAGATCAGCGTATAAGTCTGTGAATATGGCAATTTCTTTGGGCGTCCTGGCCAACAACCGTTCAGCTACTTTACTTCGCATAGCTTATCATTTAACTCATTTATTCGGGCAACACCCCAAATGTTTGGGTCGGTGCACGGAAGAACGCCGTCCCATTATTTCAATAGAAATTTACGGATTTAAATCAAACATGTGCAAACGTTTTAAGTGCATCTGCTATTTTGAACGCTCACACCCATCTGTTGAATACTCCCGCCACGCCGCACACCAAAACACCGACCAATTTCGTTAATTTGTAAATGAACCAAATCGTGTGACCTTCGAAAATCAACTAGAACTAGGCAAAGGGGTGTACACCCTTCCTGATGTGGCGATGCTGCTCAAATTGCCCTACCAAAAGGTACACCGCTGGGTGAATACCTATTGGGATGGTGAACTCGGCGCCCTCTTCGAACAACGCTACTCTTGGGAAACCAACGGCTCAAAAGCCGTGAGTTTTCATACCCTCATTGAACTGTACGTGATGATGCAGCTCACCGAATCGGGTGTGCCGGCACGGCAAATTCTGAACGCACACCTTGAACTGGCTCGGTTTTACAACACACCCTTCCCGTTTGCGAACAAAGCTATCATCAACGGCATCAAGGCCGGGCAAAAGAAAATTTACTTTGAACTCAACGGTGATACCATCAGCCTCGACGGTACACGGCAATTTCAACTCGGGTTTATTCAGGAGTTCGTGAACCGCCTCGATTTTGATGATGACGATATCGCCAACCGCTTCTGGCCTCTAGGCAAAGACAAGGCCATTCTCGTTGACCCAAAACGTAGGTTCGGACAACCTGTCATTGGCAACACCAATGTCAGTCCTGATGCCATCAACAGCCACATCAAAGCCGGTGACCCACCAGCATACATCGCAGCAGTTTTTGGTCTATCAGAGAAAGAAGTACACGATGCCGTTGCTTTTTGTGCTGCCGCATGACCATCTACGTCGATGAAAATATCCCCTACTACCTCGCCGATGGGTTCAATACCTTGGTGAAAAATGAAGGTCTTCGCACGGGTATCCACATCGAAGTAAAGTCAATCGAAGGTCGCTTTGGCAAAGGTGCCACAGACGAAGAATGGATACCAGTCTTGGGTAAAGAAGGTGCGGTGGTTCTGACCCGTGATTTTCACATCTCAAAAAGGAAAAATCAGATTGAACTTTGCAAACAGTACGGTTTGGGCATCATCTTCTTGAAAGATCAAACAAAGAAAACAGGCCTGTCAGTCATGGAAATGGTCGCCAAGCTTGCTTTGAAGTGGTCCGCCATCCAAGCATGCGTGCACGAAAGGAAACCCTTCTTGAAGGTCATCACCCAAAGCAACAAACTCGAAGACATGCCGCTTTGAAAGGCCGTTTCGTGTTTACCAACAAAACCGTGTATCTTCACGAACTGCGGTAAATCTGCAACGAACACCAGATTCACCCGACCATCATCGCGCTGGATGATCGTGGGGCGCACTTCGGCACCAAAACGGCTGCCCTCGGAATAAAGCTGGGCAATGCGGCGGGCATCCGCCTCGACCGTGGCGCGGTTCAACGGGCCGCGCGCGACCGATTCCACCACGGCTGCAAGGCGCGAGTCGTTGATGCTGCGGTTGCCCTCGAAATTGACAATGCCAATCACCGGGTTTTCGCGCACTTCGATGATCAGGCGGCCGGCGGCGGCACGGATATCGGCGAATTCGAACAGCCCGCTGGCATAAAGTCGGCGCAGCGCCTCGTTGAAACGCCGAGGTGCCGGATTCCCGCCGTCGTAGAACTGGAAGGTCGAGAAGAGCGTCTCGCCGGCTTCGCCGCGCGCGACCG
>DAITMF010000121.1:0-2384 GCA_036835325.1 Flavobacteriales bacterium | reverse complement strand
GGGTTTGCAGGCATCAACTTTGTTAAGGCCGTGCGCAAACGCGATTGCGAGGTGGTCATCATCGACAAGCACAACTACCACCAGTTTCAACCGCTGCTCTACCAAGTGGCCATCAGCGGTTTGGAACCCGACTCAATCGTGTCGCCCGTTCGCCGCCTGTTCAACCAAAGCGAGAACGTGCACTACGTGATGGGCGAACTGATGGAGGTGCACCAAGACCAAAAAACGATTGAACTCAACGTGGGCACCCTCGAATACGACCACCTGGTGATTGCCACGGGCAGCCGCACCAATTACTACGGCAATGCCAACATCGAGAAGTATGCTTTCGGGCTGAAAGACATCAACGATGCGCTCTCACTGCGCAGCTGGGTGCTGCAGCAACTTGAGGCGGCTTCGCTGCATCCCGAAGAAGACAGCTACACGCACTACGTGGTGGCCGGTGGCGGTCCGGCGGGGATTGAAATGGCGGGTGCCCTTGCCGAGTTCAGAAGCATGCTCTTGGCCAAAGACTACCCGAGGGTCAACAAAACACACTTTGAAATCACGCTGATTGCGGGGTCGGGTCCGCTGTTGTCGGCCATGAGCGAGCGGGCGCAGCAGCATGCCGCGCATGTGCTCGACAAGATGGGGGTTGAGGTGATCTACAACGCTCGGGTGACCGACTTCGACGGCAATGAAGTCAGCTACCTGCAAGGTGATACCACCCACCGCATCGCCGCGAAAACCTTGATTTGGACGGCCGGTGTGACCTGCCAATCGATCAAAGGCCTGTCGGCTGAATGCTACACCCACCAAAACCGCTTGAAGGTTGATGCGCACCTGCGTGTGGCCAATGCGACTGAAGTTTACGCCATCGGCGACATCGCCTACCTCGAAACGGAACACTTCCCGAAGGGCTTGCCCATGGTGGCGCAAACGGCCATTCAGCAGGGCCGTTTTTTGGCAAAGAATTTGCTGGAAGGAGGGAAGGATGCCTTTGTTTACATAGACAAAGGGTCTATGGCGACCATCGGCATGCGCGACGCCGTTGCCGATGTGAACTCGGTATTTGTGAACGGACGAACCGGCTGGTTCTTGTGGTCGATGGTGCATTTGATCTCGATCACCAGTTTTCGAAACCGCCTTACCACCGGATTTAGCTGGCTGCTGAAGTACCTCAGCTACGACAAAGCGAACCAGTTGATTATCCGCAAGGTGCAGCGCTGAGCGGCGCGGCCGTGAATGCATCGTGTATTCGACAAAAAGCAGGTATGAAGTGCCGCTTTAAATGCCTTGTTTCGCTATTTTAGCCCGTCAGGCGGAACCTGCCTGACCCGGAAGAAACCATGAGCGAGAAACTGATATACGGCATCCAGCAGATCGGTGTCGGAGTGAAGAATGCGTACGAAGCCTTTGAATGGTACGCCACGCGTTTGGGCGCGGATGCATCGATTTTCGAAGACAACAACACTGCCACCTACATGGCGCCCTACATGGGCGGCCAACCGCGGAAGAAACGCGCCATTCTCGCCATGAACCTCCAAGGCGGAGGGGGCTACGAAATCTGGCAATACCTCGAACGTGAGCCCTCTGCACCAAAGCACAGCCTGCAGCTTGGCGATACGGGCATTCAAATCTGCACCATCAAATCGCGCGACATCGACGGTGCCTACAAACGGCTCAAAGCGGCCGGCGAAAATGTACTGACCGAAGTGGTTGTTGGCGTTGACAAGAAACGCTGCTTCTACATGACCGACCCCTACGGCAACTGGCTTCGCATCAAAGAATGGGATTCGTGGTACACCAACTACAACCACGATTTGGGCGGCGTTTGCGGTGCAGTGATCGGCGTGAGCGACATCGACGCTGCGCGGAAGCTCTACAGCAACGTGCTTGGCTACGACGAGGTGTGCGCCGATGAAACGGGCGAGTTCAACGAGTTGGCTGCGCTACCCGGCGGCAACCACCGGTTTCGTCGTGTCGTGCTGCGGCATTCAGCCCACCGCGTGGGGGGATTCAGCAAGTTGCTCGGCGACACCGAGCTGGAGTTGATTCAGGTGCTCGACCGTGCACCCCATAAAATCTTCGAAGACCGCTACTGGGGCGACCTCGGGTTCATTCACCTCTGCTTTGACATCCGCAACATGTCGGCATTGATCGACGAATGCGCAGCAGCCGGTTTTCCGTTCAGCATCAAAAGTTCAGAGTCGTTTGACATGGGCGAAGCCAACGGCCGCTGGGGCTACCTGGAAGACGGTGACGGCACCCTCATCGAGTTCGTTGAAACGCGGAAAGTCCCGCTGATCAAGAAGATCGGTTTGAACATCGATTTGCGCAACCGCGACCCCAAGAAACCCTTGCCCGATTGGATGATCAAGGCCATGCGGTTCAAGCGGGTGAAG
>DAITMF010000120.1:0-2445 GCA_036835325.1 Flavobacteriales bacterium | reverse complement strand
TCTTCGTACAAGTCACGGAAGAGGTCAATCTCGGGCGTGTTGAAGGCAAACATCTCTTCGTTCCACTTCGGTGGTGAGGCCTGGTAGTGCAAACGGGCCACCACATTCACTTCGCCTTCGTAGCCGTTCAGTCCGATGCGGTAGGTAATTTCATCGGTTCCACTGCCTTCGATGCCGCCTTCACGGTTGAAGTTGGAGTCGTTCAAGGCATTGCCTGCGATTAAGGTGGTGTCGTACGCGGGGTGGTTCATGCTGAATCCACGCGGGGTAAGGCGGTTGTCTTTCAAAGGCTCTGCGCCGCGCAGCAGCACGGTGGTCACATCGCCGGTGGTTGAGGCGATGACGAGTTCGTAAATCTGGACTTCGTCTTCAGCGCGAATGACGTCGTAGTGCGGTTCGAAATTCTCATCGTGTCCGGCCACTTCGTAATCGTTTTGCAGTGCACCGCTGTGGAACAGGGTATCGCCGTTCTCAGCGGTGGCCAGGAACTCAATGAAGGCGCGACGGGCCGGGTATCCACTCGGGAATTTATGTCCGGCGAGGTTTTCAATGCGAATTTCAAAGGCGAGGGTGTCTTCCGAATAGCCCGACTCTTCAATGTCCATCAGCACCGATTGGTTCTGCAGCATGTCAAGCGTGTAGGCGATGGTTGAGTCAAACTGCGTTTCAGTTGCAGCAATGCCGAGCAGTTCGATGTTGTTCTTGAACATCTCCAGCATGAAGGTATTGGCCCCCACCATGTAGTGGTTGGTGATGGGGCCGCGCGGCTGCAAGAACGAGTAGCCCGAAGAGATCACCACTTCGGTATCAATCTTCGGCATGTGGCAGCTTTGGCATTCGCGACGCAGCGACGGACTCTCACTCGCGTACTCGCTGTTGAGCCATTCGTGGTAGGTGGCCTGTTCAACGAAGTAAAGGCCCTGAGCAATCTCACCGCTTGGGGTGATGGCTTCAGTAATCAAGGTGTGGCATCCGGCGCAAAGCTCAGATTTACCCATGTGGGCTCCGTACACAGGCTCAAAACCAACGAAGTTGGTCATCGGAGCGCCAAAAATGGGGTTTTCGTTTTTACCCCCTCCAAACGGACCAAAAATGGTGTCTTCAACAAAGGTGAGGTTGCCCGTAAAACGTGTTCCGAGTCCTTGCGGAGCTTGCTGGTGGCACGACGCACACGACACGCCGTCGAGGCCCAAACTGTCGTTAATGGCTTCGTGAAAGGTGTAAAGGGTTCCTGGATTTTCGAAGCTGTGGTTAAAGTGACCCGATGGCGTGTGGCACGAGGTGCATTTGTGTTCAATCAAACCCGCATGGGCCGGATTCACGGCCGTTTCGTGGGTGACCTTGGCGCGCCACCACGGGTCTTTTGACGAGTTGGCCATGATCGACGCCCGCCAGAAATCGGTCGGATTGATGTTCCAACCGCTTTCGGTCACGAAGGCCAATCCATCCGGATCCAATCCATGGCAACCGGCACAAAGGCCCGAACCTGCGAAAAGTGCATTCTGTCCGGTGGGCAGATCACCTGCCGCGGCGAGCATCGCAGCCATTTCTTCACTGCTGTGGTAGGGTTGGTCGGCATGGGGTGTACTGCTGCTCCATCCGAGCGCAGCGAGCGAAATGCCGATAATGCCTGCGGCAATCCAGTGCGGTTTAAGGTTCATCATCGTTTCTTACAATGCAGGTTGGCTAAGATACGCATCCTACCCGGGATGGGTTGTACGCAACAGTGACGAAAGTTCAGAAAATTTGGACTTCTGAGATAACAGCAGCACCCAGTTTTTCGTTCATCAGCTCAACAATGCGCGCTTTGTTCATGGAAAACTCTTCTTTGAGCGGACCGCTGTCGAGGGCGATGATCAGGTTGCTTCCGCGCAGTTTGACGTCGGTGGTTTTGCGCGCGACCACGGGCCCCATGACCTCGTTCCATGCATCGACCACGTCGAGCTCCTGCATTTTGCGGTCAAGCCGGTACACCTTGAGGAGTTCGTTGATGACGCTCCCCAGCGATTGTTCGTTGCCGATTCGTTTCATGGGTTATTCGGTCAACGCGTTAATAACGCCTTCACCGACGTTAAAGATACGCATTTCGGCGCCAATGTCGCGGAAGAGCTTGGGTATTCGGTCTTCGCCGGTGTCGGTGATAAAGATCTGTCCGAAGCGACCGTCGCTGACCAATCGCATCAACGCAGCCACGCGTTTGTCGTCGATTTTATCGAAAATGTCATCGAGCAGCAGCAGGGGCTTCACCCCTTTGGCCTTTTCAACGAAGCTGAACTGCGCCAGTTTGAGGGCAATCAGGTAGGTTTTTTGCTGTCCCTGCGAACCGAAACGCCGAATGGGATTGCCGTCGATCAAAAAGTCGAGGTCGTCTTTGTGTACCCCAACGGTGGTGCGGCGTGCGGCCACATCACGGCGGTGGTTCTCGGCCAGCAACTGGGCAAACGG
>DAITMF010000119.1:0-2629 GCA_036835325.1 Flavobacteriales bacterium | reverse complement strand
CCTTCTGTGCCGCCTCTTGTTCGTTTGGCGACCATCCCTCTGCACGATTGACCGGATGGATGCGGATGGCCAAGGCCTCACCTCCGGGCTCAATGTGACTGGCCGATACGATTGAATCAGCCCCTTCTATGCCGGCAGTGATGCGCGTGAGCTCTGGCTGCGTAAAACTGTAGTACCCACCTTCTTTGCCCTGGCTATCGGCATCTAAACTGCTGTAAAAGCTACCGTCAGGCGCCATTAATTCGCGCAAAACAAAATCAATCGTTTCTTCAACCACTGTGCGGTACGCTTCATTGCCTGACCATCGGTAGGCATCTGAATACAGATCAACCAGCAGGGCGTTGTCGTACAGCATCTTTTCAAAGTGCGGTACTTCCCACGCTTCGTCAACGGTGTAGCGGAAGAAACCGCCACCTACTGCGTCGTACACACCGGTCATGGGCAATCGCTCAAGCGTAAAAGCAAGGTGCTTGAGCACAGTATCGTCATCTCGAATTTGCCCGTAGTGCAAGAGGTAGGAGAGGTCTCCCGGTAAAATAAACTTCGGATTGCCAAGGTCGCCGCCGTGTACTGCATCGAAATACCGCACACGCTCGGTCATCAAACTGTCAACCGGTAGCGCCATGGCATCGGTGGGTTCGATGCTCCACAATTGGGTCAACCCTGCGGTGAGTTCGTTGGCAATCGACTCCAGTTTGCTGCGGTCTTCGCGGTACAACGCGTTAATTCGGGTGAGTACGGTGTACCAATCTTCAGGGGCGAAGTAGGTGCCGCCGTAAACCGGACGGCCATCGGGAAGCGTAATGCAATTCAGTGGCCACCCTGCGCGACCGCTGATGAGTTCAACAGCGTCAAGGTAGGCTTGGTCAACATCGGGCCGTTCTTCGCGGTCAACTTTGATGCACACAAAGTGGTCGTTCATGAAGGCGGCAATGCTGTCGTTGCTGAAGCTTTCGCGCTCCATCACATGGCACCAGTGGCAGGCCATGTAACCGCTCGATACAATGACCAATCGGTCGAGTTCACGGGCGGTTTCAAAAGCCGCATCTGACCAAGGTTGCCAATTTACCGGGTTGCGCGCATGCCGCTTGAGGTATACGCTTGTTTCATTGGCCAAGCCGTTGAATTGAAGCGTTTCGCGGTCAGCTCCGCCGCAATTGACCAGCAGTACGGCCAGCAATCCGAATAGGCTCAAGCGAAACTTCATGCCGGGTTCACGTTGGTTGGTGCAATGCACAAACAGGTGCACCGAAGCGTCACTGCCTGGGGCAGTGGGCTGCGGCGTCTCAATTCGAAGCAACTCAAACCAAGGCCATGCATTATGATGTAAATTTGATTTCATTTTGGGCGCCATGGCTATCCTCCGAATCATTTTATTCACATTTCCGGGGTTATTTTTTCCGCTTCGCGGGATGAGCCAAGATGTGCTTGATCTCCGTCTGACTGAAGTGCAAATCAATTCGGCCACAGGACTGCATCGCGGAAGCGATATCCGGCTTGAGCTGGCTTACGGAAGGTGGTCTGACGACGTGCAGCTCTTCATGAGCGATTCGCTGCAGGTTACGGCCCGTTTTCGGCTGCGCAACGTGAAATCAACCGATCCAACGACGAACGGAAGCGCTTCGCGTTTCCACATCCGCTACCTTTGCAAGCAGAATGGAAAGACTGAGCGTATACTCATGACACGTAACTTTGTCGGTGATACCGGCCAAACGGTTGTTGAGAACCAAAAATTCTTTTTCACGAAAGGTGCCCACCGCACCAAAGTAATTGTCAGTTACAAGGTAGATCTCCTGCCTACATCCCCATAAAAACACTGCTTATGCAACGCGACTCGCGCATTTTTGATCTTATCAGCCAAGAAACCATTCGCCAAACCGAGGGTCTCGAACTCATCGCTTCTGAAAACTATGTGAGCCGTCAAGTGCTCGAAGCGATGGGCTCGGTGTTGACAAACAAGTATGCCGAGGGCCTTCCCGGAAAGCGGTACTACGGTGGTTGTGAGGTGGTCGATGTTGTTGAGCAACTGGCCATTGACCGTTTGTGCAAGCTCTTCGGTGCTACATGGGCAAACGTTCAGCCCCACAGCGGAGCAAGCGCAAACGCTGCCGTGATGCTGGCGTGCTTGAAACCCGGCGATGCCATTCTCGGGTTCGACCTTTCACACGGTGGTCACCTTACACACGGTTCACCTGTAAATTACTCCGGCAAGCTCTACAAAGCACACTTCTACGGTGTTGAGCGCGAAAGCGGTACCATCGATATGGATGTTGTGGCTGAAAAAGCCAAGGCCGTTAAGCCCAAAATGATCATTTGCGGTGCTTCAGCCTATGCCCGCGACTGGGATTACGAAGCCTTCCGTGCCATTGCCGATGACTGCGGTGCCATTTTGCTCGCCGACATTTCACACCCCGCCGGCCTCATCGCTACCAAGCAACTCAATGACCCGCTTGAGCATTGCCACGTAACCACCTCGACGACCCATAAAACATTGCGCGGCCCGCGTGGTGGCATTATTATGTTGCGCCACGATTTTGATAATCCATGGGGGTTGAAGACTCCAAAAGGCGAAGTCAAATCGTTTTCATCTTTGCTTGATTCGGCGGTGTTTCCGGGCATGCAAGGCGGT
>DAITMF010000118.1:0-2679 GCA_036835325.1 Flavobacteriales bacterium | reverse complement strand
TTGCCCCCCGGCTTACTCCTTGTCTTTCTTCTCACCCACGAAGTAGTGGTTTTTCGACTTGAAGAGCACGTTGAAGGTGGTCATGCTGCCGTAAATGCGTGTGATGTACTGCTGCAAGTTGACCTTGTCTTCGTCAGTGAGCTTATCATGTGCGTTGATTTGCTGCTCGAGCACGCGCAAACGGTCGCGCATCATGACGATTTTATGGAAGAACGCCTCGATGGGCACATCTTTGTGCACGAGGCCGTCTTCACCCGGAATGAGACGCATTGTTCCGCCGTCCCATTTATCGCCCAATTCAACGATTTCGCTTACGTCGTAGTATTGATCGAAGACGTTTTGAACAGCGTCAATGACATCTTCAAGTGAAACCGAGCGCACTTCGGTGGTGCTTGCTTCGACCAAACGCAAGCCGTCAAAGGCCTTGGCAATGCGCTGTTCACCGTGTTCTTTGAAGTACACGCGCCAGGTGCGTTCGTCGTCGCCAAATACGACGCCCTCGCTGAATGAGGGGTGATTTACTTTTGCTCCGATGGCAATCATAGCAGGTCGTTTTTACGTTCGCCGCGAAGGTAAGCAATGCGAAGTTTCGGCTGACGTGCTCACTCTGCTTACCTTTGCGGCCATGACAGCACCGTTACCGGTTATGGAAGAGTTCTACACCGTGCAAGGCGAAGGCGCCTACACGGGCACGCCTGCGTACTTCATTCGCCTTGGCGGATGCGACGTGGGCTGCTTTTGGTGCGATGTCAAAGAAAGCTGGGATGCCGAGGCACACCCCAAAAAATCAATTGACGAACTCGCCAACGCTGCACAAGAATCGGGCGCTCACGTTGTGGTTGTAACCGGCGGCGAACCCTGCATGCACAACCTCAATGAACTCACCACCGCACTTCACCAACGGGGCTTGCGCACCCACCTTGAAACCTCGGGTACACACCCGCTCACCGGCAAATGGGATTGGCTTACGTTGTCGCCCAAGAAGTTTAAGCCGGCACGCGATGAGTACTATTCGGTAGCGCATGAGTTGAAAGTGATTGTGTACAACAAGCACGACCTCACGTGGGGAGAAACCCACGCCAGCCGAATGAATACGGGTGCTTTGCGCTATTTCCAACCCGAATGGGACGAACGCGACAGCAGCATCCCGATGATTCTCAATTACATACGCGAAAACACGCAGTGGAGAATCAGCCTCCAAACCCACAAGTACATTGGGGTAGCCTGATGCGTTTGTCTGTTTTTGGTTTTTGGGGATGGACGTGAACCAAGAGCGCCCATCGAAAACCAGCCGTTTATCGACGCTGAGCCGTTGATAAGGTATGGCAACACACCGCTACACGACGTACGACAGACGCTAATTTTGACGTTTAATGCCTGAGTGCCGTCACGCGTGAAAAACACCCTGAAAAGCGATAAACCCGAAGCGCCAAAAGCCGAAACCGAAACCGGACAGAAGCCGAAAGCCAAAGAAAGCGCCGTTCGCCCGAAAAAAGAGCGAAAACAGCGCCAGCTTCCTGCGTGGATGAGTGACCCACGCACGCGGAAGATTACCGGCATTGTGCTCACTTTTCTGGCACTCTTCGTTTTTTTTGCTTCATTGAGCTTCTTGTTCACAGGCCACCACGACCTGCGTTTGATGGTCTCCGGCTCTGCTGAAGAAGAAGCCACAGCACGTGAAGCCTACCGCAACATGCTGGGCTTTCTCGGAGCGCACACCGGGTATTTGCTTGTGCACCAAGGCTTCGGCTTGGGGGCATTGTTGGTTCCCTTCTTGATGTTTTTGTACGGCATCAAGGTTTGGTTGAAAAAGGCATTGCTTCCGCTTGGCAAATCAACCCGTTTGTCGCTGCTCGGTATGTTGTACATCCCTTTGCTGATTGCATTCTTGTTTCACGATGGCAACCGTGAAGAAGGCTACCAACTCACCTGCAACGACAACCTTGTGGGCTACGGTGGCAAGTACATGCTTGATTTGGCTGCCTACAACCTCGGAGGCTTCGGCACCTTCATGGTGTTGCTTCTCGCCGGCGGAATCACGGCCGTGTTCAATTTCAACGCCTTTTTCGAGCGGCTCGACCTTGGCGGAAAGCTCGCAGCACTCTTCGCACGGAAACCCAAGCCGGAAGTAAAACCGGCGGTGTCATCCGCCGAAGGCGAGAATGAAAAAACGCCCATTGCTGACCCTACCGATGAACCGACCGCAGCAAACCGTTTGAAGAACACGCCCTTGGTAGCTTCGCTGGATGATGACAACGGCGCCGCTGACGATGTCTTGAATGAAATCATTGGTCTTGAGCCGTTTGCTTCGCCGACCCTTCATTTTGAAGGCGAGCCGGAAGACGACGACGAGTCGGTGCCGTTTGACCTTGACCCCGAGCCCGTTGAGGAAGTGAAAAACACGCCGATGGCTGCACCCGATGCGTCAACGGTTGACGACGGTGACCTCGAGATTGAGGCGCTGACCGAAGAAGAAGCGTTGAGCGAAGACGAAATCGACGACCGTGTTCAAGAGTTTGGGCTGTACGACCCTACGCTTGAGCTATCGCGCTATGAATTGCCCAACATTGACCTGCTTGAAGCACACGGATCAGGGGCGGTTGAGATCAACAAAGAAGAACTCGAGGTCAACAAGAACCGCATTGTTGAAACGCTCAACAATTACAACATTGAGATCAG
>DAITMF010000117.1:0-2797 GCA_036835325.1 Flavobacteriales bacterium | reverse complement strand
GCCACCGGCAACGGCAGCGGTTTTACATGGAACAACGCATTCACTGACCTTCAAGTAGCCTTGGCTTCAGCAACTGCCGGAAGTCAAATCTGGGTGAAGGAAGGGGTTTACCGTCCTACAACCACCAACAACAGGTTCACCAGTTTCACACTAAGCCATGATGTGCCTGTGTATGGTGGTTTTGTAGGCGGTGAAACCGCTCTTGATCAGCGCGATTGGCGCACACATTTGACCATTCTTTCAGGCAACATTGGGTCACAGTCTGATGCACTCGACAATAGCTACAACGTTGTGGTATGCAATCAAGAAAATGGTGTATTCACCCTAGACGGTTGCGTCGTACGTGCAGGATATGCCGACGGCAGTGCAGCGCAGCGCCAACGCGGCGCAGGTATTCGGGTGAACAATGCGAACTTTGTAAACCTCTACAACTGTACAATTAACAATAACTATGCCAGCGACGAAGGGGCTGCAGTTTTCGTACAGAACGCCACAGAGCTCAGGGTGGTTTCGTCGAACATCGTTAACAACGAGGCAAACCTGTCGGCAGCAGTGTTCGCAAACGCCAGTTTGTTGTTTGAAAGTACAGCCATCATTTCCAATGCGAACACCGGTTCGGGTCAGTTGAAAGGGATTGTTTCGCAATCGCCCAATTACGAATTGAGCATATACAATTGCACGGTTACCGGGAATGATTTCCCAGGAACAGCCAGCAGCTTTTTGATCAGTAATCCGGGGCCCTTTGATGTGCGCAATAGCATTATCTCAGGAAATACCATCCCCGAGAATTCAGCGGTGATTTCGTTTGGTTTCGGTTCTTCCTCCATATCCCGATCAATCCTTCAAGGTAACCCGATACCGAATGCTACCCAAAATGTGAGCTACGGTGATCCCGGCTTCTTTAACCCGGCCCAGAACGACTACCGCTTGCTCGCCACTTCTCCTGGTTTCAACGCAGGTTCAAACGCCTTTATAGCATTAAGCGCCTACGATGCCAATGGCAACCCGCGTATTGCGTTTGGTACGGTCGATTATGGTGCGTTTGAAGCCGATGAAGAGCTTGCCGCCATCATTTATGTTAACCATGCTGCCACAGGCACAAACGATGGTACTTCGTGGGCAAATGCATACACCTCTATGCAAGCTGCACTTGCTGCAACCACTGAGAACCGACAAATCTGGATTGCAGCAGGCACCTACAAGCCTTCCTTAACTGACAACATATTCGAAAGTTTTCAGGTGAGCGGTCGTTTACTTATTTACGGGGGCTTTGACGGAACCGAAACAAGCTTGAACGAACGCAACTGGGTTGAGAATCCGGTAGTGTTCTCCGGCGACATTGGCGTGCCCAACGATGAACTCGACAACAGCCGTGAAATTCTTGTCGTCAGTGGAAGCGACTTGGATGTTTACATCGATGGCATCACCTTCAGCCATGCTTACCAGTTTCAAGGCCCCGATGCTGCGCTGTCAATCAGTGGAAGCGGTGACAGCACGGTCGAGCTTCAAAATTGCACTTTCACCCAAAACCGAGGCGGTGCTGGCGGAGTAGTCAACGCCGGGAATTGTGAACTTCTCATGTCCAATTGCTTGATTTATGATAATGTATTCACAGATCAAGGTGCCGTGGTGTTGGCCTCTGCCAGTGCCTACGTCAACCACTGTGTGATGTATGCGAACACGAGCTTGGTCGTTAACGGCTTTGCACCCATTGTGGCACCACCCGGCAGCTCATTCGTTGCGGTTAACAGCGTGCTGTACAACTCCTTTCTGCCGGGCCAACAGCCCGTAACGGGTTCGCGTACCATACAGCATTGTGCCATTAGTAACTTCCCAACAGTTGCCACAGATACCTTCGAAGATAACTTGGTGAACATTGATCCACTGTTCGTTAACGAAGCCGCGGGCAATTTCAGATTGTCGCCTGGGTCGCCTTGCATCAATGCCGGAACCCTCACCGAGGCCGTCCTTGGGGTTGATCTTGATTTGAACCCGCGCCTCATTGGCACCGCACCTGACATCGGATGCTACGAGACCCTCAGCCTCGAGATCATCTACGTTGATGCCAATGCTACAGGAATCGCCAACGGTACTTCTTGGGCCAATGCCTTTACCACAATCGGTGAAGCACTTGCAGTGGCGCAAGTTGGAAGCGACATTTGGGTGGCCGAAGCCAGCTACAAGGTCTCCGATCTTGCTGACCCTGACGATTCATTCACCTTACCCGATGGGGTTGATTTGCTCGGTGGGTTTTCCGGTACTGAAACATCGCCTGACCAGCGTGATTTCGCCTTGCACTCGATCATCGACGGTGCTTTGGGTAGCAATGCCAACGGTGATTTCGTGCGCAGCAAACGCCTTATGCTGATCTCGGGGAATTCGCTCGGCAACCGAATCGAAAACATAATTTTCCTTGGGGTGGAAGCACCACTAAATGTTATTGCTCCCAATCGTGCATTGCACATTGAGAATGCTGCAAACATTGAGATTGAACGTTGTGCGTTCTTGCTCAATGCGGCCAATCGCGGTTCGGCGGTTTTCTTCGCCAATAGCACAGGTACAATCCAAAATTCAGTTTTCGCGAACAACCTTTCGCAAACAGCGGGAATCATCGGGATGGTAGGAAGCTCAGATGTTACACTCACCAATGTGAGTATCAGCGGCAACATTCAGGTCGCTGGCAACGGTTCTCCAATCGGCGGTGCAGCAGGGTGTACCTTGCAACTCTACAATAGCATTGTATGGGGCAATACAGCTCCGTTGAGCAGCCCTAACCAAACCACTATAGCCGCGTGCT
>DAITMF010000116.1:0-3016 GCA_036835325.1 Flavobacteriales bacterium | reverse complement strand
TGTGCAAATGCATCGATCATGTGCGGTAGTTTGCGGGTGAAGATAAGAAAGGGTGTGGAACCAGCTCGTCGTTCTCGGTCAAACCAAAATTATCGATGATTGCTTCTCGCGCTTCGCACGTTTTAGCGGACATGCTCAAAGCGTTTAGAATGATCCTCCAGTAGAGGTCTGGATTTTTGTTGGCTCACAGCGATTGTTTTTGGATTGGTTCAAAATAATTTCAAATTGATTGTGAATTTCAACTTTTTGTTTTAATCTTGTATTGACCGCGAAGACAAGTTCTATTTTTTCTAAATCAAATTAACTTTTATGAGAATTAACTCTCTTTCTCGCGCGGTCGCTTTCTTAGTGACGGGCTGCTGCGCATCTGCCCTCATTCTATTGGGGGGGGCTTAAATGCACAATCGCTTAATTTGCGCGTAGGTCCAAAAGACTTCGGTGGTATGTTGTACTGGACGGCTCCGCCGACAACCGCTTACTGTGATATTAATCTGTACGGTCTTGTTCAAGGGGCTGGTGGGCAAGTCGAAGACATCCTCTTGTCGGTGACTTCCGTGTCAGGTTTGAATTACCACTTTCTCGATCATTCTCGGTTTGCATTTTTCGAGAATAATCCTGTCTTCCTAGGGTTTCATGGTGATCTGGTTGCGTATGATTCGAATGGCGCGGTCTTAGGCACAGAGCCGTTTGATATTGGGGATGACGTTGAGATAGTGCAGGGTCCTGATGGGAACTGGGTTTCTTTTTATGAAGGGTGCTCCGTTACTTGTGATGGCCCAAATTACGCTTGGCGAATTCAGCAGTTTGTGCATCCGAACAATGGAAGTGCAAACTATCAATTTGAGCGTGCGTTTCGATTGACGACCTCTGAAGTTACAGGGTGGCCTTCTACCGCGCCATACTACGAGTATATGGGGTTAGAAGCTTTCAAAAGTGCATGCACCGTGGATGGCGAAGGACACTCACTTACTATATATGCAACTAACTGGTATGGCGTTCTCCAAGAAGACTGGGGCTGGCCAAATTCAGTCGGTTTAAATGGTTTTGCTCCTAGAATCATCCGTGTTCCCAATATTGGTGTGTTTCGGGATGCGTATGGGTATATCATCTCGCCTGTGCTGCATAACGAGATTGTTGGTATCCAAAAAATTAAGGGGCAGTGGGATGGGCCGTTCATTCAAGTCGGGCCTTACGTAAACCCGACTGCGCAGTGCGTGCAAGTGGACAATTCATGGATGAACCTCATTAATTTCAGTGATGAATGGAATGACGAGTTTACTACTGATCTCACTTGTGTTGGATCATGGTACGATGGTGAGGTTTATGATACAGAAGATGTTTGGTGCGCATTTTGGAACACTGAGGGAGGGGATATACTAACCTACGATCCTGATTTCGGTGATGCGTATGGATGGGATGAGATTTTCTTTAACGATATAATGGGGGATTGTCCTGATGCCCCATCATTTGCAGGGATTGATGCAGTTAAGTCGTTTTTTAACTTCTTACCGGACAGTGGTTCGATCAATTCAGTTGTCATAACAAAAATGGGCAAGCAAGGACCTGAGCCATACCTCCATTTGGATTACAAGGCCTTTTTTGATGTGAATAACATGTTCAAGGGGTTTAGCCACACCTTCGAGCGAGGCATCTATTCGTTGATGATGATTACCCAACAAGGTCAACCGGTGTTTCGGATGCTCGATGTTCGTGGCAACATGACGATTTCGGGGACCTATGCAGACTTCATTGACGTCAATGTGTTTCCTGTGCCAATCACTGGGAACACGTATCAAATCAGTCTCTTAAGCCCGCTGCAAACGAGGGTGAACTACATTTTAGCCGATGCCAATGGCACTGTTTTGCACCGTCAACTATTGTCGTTGGAAGGTGGTGAGCAAGGGACTTTCCGAATGGCACCTAGGAGCGGTGTCCCTTCGGGCGTACACGTCCACCGCTTCGAATTTGCCGACGGCAGCTACACCACAGTGACCTCCACCAAATAAAAATATACCATGCAACACCCCTTTTCACTTCTTTTTTGCGCGCTGCTCAGCATGGCCAGCCATGCAGTGAGCGGCCAATTTGCGGCTGAACCGTTGTTTATTGCCAACGGCGGACAGCTACTCAACCAACACGGTGAGGTCAATGAAACTGTGCACTACCAGCTGGCCCTGCCCAATTGCAATGTGCTGCTTCGTGAAGAGGGGTTCTCGTACGATACCTGGCAACGCGATGCGGAGGGCGACTTGCGCTTCCACCGCATCGATGTCGACTTCACCCATGCCGACCGGCCCCGCGTGGAGCCGGTCGGCGGTGAAGCCGTGAACTTCGCCTATACCGACGGACGCTGCATACAAACCACCGGCTACTCCGCTGTAGTGTACCGCGACCTTTACCCCCACATTGACGTGGTGTTTCGCTTGAACAGCGATGGCCGCAACGGTCACCGCTTTGAGTACGATGTGCTGGTAGGCGAAGGGGCGCGCATCGACGATGTGGTTCTGACCTACTCGGGCATGGAAGCCCTCGAAGTACACGACCAACGCATTGACCTTGAAACCCGCTTCGGTCGCTTGCACGAAGCCATGCCACTGGCCTACCTCTCCGACACAGGTGAAGCGATTGATGTGCGCTACCGCCAAATCAACGCACACCAAGTGGGTTTTGCCGACCCGTCAGGCCAATTGGGCCTCTGTGCGGCGGTGATTGATCCGGTAACGGCCGTTGAATGGTCAACCTACTATGCGACGACCGATTATACTAGCATCAGGCTGCTTGAAACATTACCAGGGGGTGATTTCATTGCCGGCAGCAGTACAGAAGCCACCACGGGAATCGCCACTGAAGGTGCGCATCAAGTGAATCTTACCGGTCCGTTTTTACCGCCGTTTGGCGACTTTACCCCATCGTGCTTTCTCGTCCGTTTCAATTCGGCCGGTCAACGCATATGGGGGACGTATTTTGGAGGTGAAAGGCATGAATCAGACAGTGGTATTAGTGTATACGAAGATAA
>DAITMF010000115.1:0-3031 GCA_036835325.1 Flavobacteriales bacterium | reverse complement strand
CATGGCGCGGTAGCTGATCTTCGATGCGCCGTTGTTGAAGCAAGCCCGCAAGGGCACTTCGCGTGCTACTGTGCTGACCGTTGCACGTCCGCGCAGCGAAATAACCCGCCAAAAAACTTCAACATCAAACACCCACCGGCTGATGAAGGGCCGTGCAAAGACCTCCAAAGCCAGCGCGCGCCGAAACAGCTTCACGCCGCACTGGGTGTCGTACACGGCCAACTCCAAGCTGTTGCTGGTGAAGGTGGCAAACACACGGCCAAAGAGGTGCCTGTACACGTTGCGCTCAATGGTGTTGTTCAGCAGCTTGATGCGCGATCCGAAGGCAAACTCGGCGTCGGGGTGGCGCTCGAGCGATTCCAAAAGCAAGAGGATTTCTTCGGGAGGGATGTCAAAGTCAGCATCCAAGAAACCAATGCAATCGGTTTCAAAGCGCTCGGCATACACAAACCCGGCCTGCACGGCGTTGGCTTTGCCACGGTTTTCAGTGAGGTGAAGGGGATGGATGCGGCTGCTTTGCTCGGCGAGCCGATCAAGCAACGCGGCGGTGCCGTCGCTGCTGCCGTCGTTGACCAACACAACGGTCACCTGCGGATGGTCGTCAACAAACCGCAGAAGCCGCTCGGTTTGCAATCGCCCGGCTTCGTTGTAGCAGGGCATGACCACGGTGACCGTTAGCACCACACTCAATCGTTGATTTCGATGAAGCGCTTTACGTTGCCCAAGGTGCCGAACACGACTAAGGTGTCGGTGTCGTAAATAACGGTTTCGGGCTTGGGCACGCCGAGAATGTGCTCGGTGCGGGTGATTTCACCGTCGATCTCTTCTTCGTAACAGCGCTTGATGGTGATGAGGGTAAGGTTGTACCGACTGGTGAGGTCGAGGTCGTTGACGTTGCGGTTGGCAATGCCCGACGGGGCCTTTACTTCAGCCACTTCGTAGTTGTCGGGCAACTGCAAAAAGGCGGTGATGCTGGGGTTCAACAGCTGCTCGGCCACGAGGGTGGCAAACTCTTCTTCAGGAGCGAGGATTTCTTGAATGCCGAGGGCTTTCAGGATGCGCTTTTGGTTGTCACCGCTGGCGCGGACAATCACACGGCGTATGCCCAGGTCGATGAGGTTCATCACGGTGAGGATGGTGGCCTCAAAGTCTTCGCCAATGGCCACGATGACGGCATCCATTTCGGTGATGCGCTGCGATTGCAGGGCTTTTTTATCGGTGGTGTCAATGGTAACGGCAAGGGCAACATCTTCTTTGAAGAGTTCAATGCGGTCGGCATTGCTGTCGAAGGCGTACACTTCCGATCCTTTGTTGGAGAGGCGTCGGGCGATTTCGGCGCCGTAGCGGCCCATTCCGATAACGGCAAAACGTTGGCGACTTGGCATAGGTGCAAATTAGAGTTCGGAGAGGCATTCTGAGAGAATCACCCCGAAGCGGTAAAGGTCTTCAAAAGAGTTGTACAAAGGTACGGGGGCCATGCGAATGACGTTGGGTTCGCGCCAATCAACGATAACACCGCGTTGGGTGAGGGCGTCAAAAAGTTCTCGTCCGGCGCCGTGCACGAGCACCGAGAGCTGGCATCCGCGTTGCTTGGGGTCGGCCGGGGTGATGACCTCGAAGCGCGCGCCGTTGTTGGCCGTTGAGAGTTCTGATAGAATGAACTCCAGGTAGCCCGTCAGTTCAAGGCTTTTTGTGCGAAGGGCATCCATTCCCGCTTCGCGGAAGAGGTCGAGCGAGGCGCGGTGCGCGGCCATGTTGAACACGGGTGCGTTGCTGAGCTGCCACCCTTCGGCGCCCGGTATGGGCTTGAAACCGGCCTCCATTTTGAAGCGGACGTCTTTGTCGTGCCCCCACCATCCCGCGAAGCGGAGAATATCAGATTCGGCATGCCGGTCGTGCACAAACACGCCCGAAACGGCGCCAGGACCGCTGTTGAGGTACTTGTAGGTGCACCAGCAAGCGAAGTCAACATTCCAATCGTGCAGGTGCAGCGGTACATTACCGGCAGCGTGAGCAAGGTCAAAACCGGCGATGGCGCCTACGCGGTGGGCCGCAGCCGTGATGGCCTGTAGGTCGAAGAGCTGTCCGCTGTAATAATTCACGCCGCCGATCATCACGAGGGCCAAGCTGTCGCCGGCTTCGGCGATGGCGTTGAGGATGTCATCGGGATGGATGAGGTGTTCGCCCGGCCGCGGCGCCACTTCAATGAGGTGCTCGGCCGGATCGAGGCCGTGGAAACGCAGCTGCGATTCGATGGCGTACTGGTCACTGGGAAACGCCTTGGCTTCGCACAACAGTTTGGTGCGGCCTGTGGCAGTGTTCGGACGGAAAAACGACACCATCAGCAGGTGCAGATTCACCGTGAGGGCATTCATGAGCACCACTTCGCGGGGCAGGGCGCCCACAATGGCGGCTGCGTCATCGGTGAATCGTTCGTGGTAACTGTACCACGGATTGCGGGCGTGAAAATGACCTTCAACGCCCCATTGTGCCCAGTCGTCGAGCTCGGTTTCTATGGCTTTGCGTGCGCCCTTGGGCTGCAAACCGAGCGAGTTGCCGGTGAAGTAGAGCACTTCGCGGCCGTCAATGACCGGAAAGTGAAACTGTGCGCGAAAGTGGCGCAAGGGGTCGGCCGCGTCGCGCTCGTGCGCATAGGCGGCGGTGAAGGCATAGCCGGTTGCGGGTGCTTCGTGTGCCATGGGGTGAGCTATTGACGGACGAAGTTCGGCATTTTTCATCGGTATCTTCAACACCCGTACCTTTGCGGCAGTTTTAACACCTGTAAGCGCACACAACCCATGATCGAACGCAGCCAGTCGGCCGAACTTTTTGAAAAAGCACGCACCTACTTTCCAGGAGGTGTAAACAGTCCTGTACGTGCATTTGGCGCGGTGGGCGGCACGCCCTTGTTCATTGACCGCGGCGATGGCGCCCTCATCACCGATGCCGATGGCAATACCTTCATCGATTTTTGCTGTTCATGGGGACCACTGATTTTGGGACACAACCATCCGGCGGTGCGTGAGAACAT
>DAITMF010000114.1:0-3113 GCA_036835325.1 Flavobacteriales bacterium | reverse complement strand
TCAGGGTTCAGAGGGTCAGTGCAAATCGGCTCGTCACGGCAGCACGACGACAGCACTGCGGCTAGACCAAAGGCTACAAAGGGGAGAAGCTGTTTCATTCAGGTAATTCTTAGGCAGAGCGGCTTTGATAGAAAGCGTCCCCTCGGTCAAGAAAATTACCGCTTTACTATTGATTAAAGTTACGAAGAAAAAATAAAATACACAAACTCACTCCCCCTCTTCCTTACAAAAACACTCGCCCCGGTCGATCTCAATCTGAAACCACTCGGCAAATTCAAGGCCCATGCCGTCGCAGCAAACACGGCACTCGGCTTCGTTGATCGCCGGAATGCACGATACACCGCGATCGGTTTTGTTGCAACCCGTCGTGCCCAAGCATCCGCCGAAGGCGAAAAAAAGAAATCCCAAAGTGTAAATGCTCCGCTTCATCGTTATCAACGCTTTCTGACAGCAAGGTAGGAAATCGTCTGACAAACACGGCACCGCTTCGGGCGTACCACCCCTTTGTGCGGCCTTTGCCGTAGCAACCTGACGAATAATACACCAACCATGTCTGTGAAAAAGCTGTGTTTCTCTGCACTCGTGCTGATGATGGTCGCCCTGACCACCCCCTTCGCCTCCCACGCCGGAGGTGGATTTACCCTGCATTCTCCCGCCGCCGAAACGACCTACACGGGTCAATCGGTGCTGATCAGTTATGAACTGCCGCACCCCATGGTGATGCCGAATTCGGTCGAACTTGAGTTCTCGAACGGCGAAGAAAGCACCGTGTGGATGATGGATTCCAACATGCTCGCCGTAAGTTTCGAATACACCTTAGGCGGTGACCCGAGAGATCTCATGGCGGTGGTTGGTGCCAATGGTCCTGTTGGCTACAGTACCTACGATGTGATTCTTCGCTTCACCTTTATGGGTGGGGATGGGATGGAAAACAACGGCACTGTATTCTCCATCTGGAACGAGTTCGTCACCTTCGAAGCGCCGGCCGTACCCGGATGCACCGATTACACGGCCTGCAACTACAACGCCGCTGCCACCACCGACGACGGTTCGTGCACCTACGCCGAACCCGGCTTCGCCTGCGAAGGCGGCTGCATCGGATGGGAAATCCCCCAACACATGCTTGAGGCGTTTGGGTGGCACATGACCTTCGTTGACTGCGAAACCCTCGAGCCCCTCACCAACGGCAACGCGGTGCTGGTGTTCAACGCCGACGGCACGGTTTCGCTCTTCGTTGATGAAGAGCAAGTCGAATACAACAGCACCTACACCAACAACGGTTGCGCGGTGAGCTTCAACGGCGCCACCATGCTGTCGCTCGATGATCATTTTGTGGGATTGACCGACGGTCAGGGGTGTTTTGAATTCATCCCACTTCCCGTGGGCTGTACCGACCCCGCCGCGTGCAACTACGACGACGGCGCTATTTT
The DNA here is from genome assembly GCA_036835325.1 of Flavobacteriales bacterium. GTDB lineage: Bacteria > Bacteroidota > Bacteroidia > Flavobacteriales_D > Sanyastnellaceae > CAMCHP01. Next base: position 1,683 of record DAITMF010000114.1, on the reverse strand, counting down.
CAATCCGAACCTGTGCAACTACCCTGAATCGGCGTCGGTCGATTGCGACGGCAACTGCCTCGGCGATGCCGACAACGACGGTGTGTGCGATGGCGATGAAATCGCCGGCTGCACCGATGCCGCGGCCTGCAATTTCAATCCGACAGCGACCGATGCCGCCAATGGCAGCTGTACCTATGCCGATCCTGGCTACGACTGCAACGGCAACTGCCTCGGCCAACCCATCAACCAAGAGGTTTTAACAGCCGGGGCCTGGGCCTTGGCCAGTGTCGACTGCGAAAGCGGCGAGGTGATTGAGCTCGACGAATTCATCTATACTTTTGATACGGATGGATGGATCAACTCCAACCTCAACGGTCAAATCCAAGACGGCAGCTCGCCCTACACGCTTGACGGCTGCGTGGTGAGCTTCCCGGGCGGCTACATGCAGTTTGTCAACGACCAGTACATCGGCTTTGGAGGCGAGGGCGGCTGCTACGTGTTTTACCCCATTGCCGCCGGCTGTACCAAGCCGCTGGCCTGCAACTACGATCCGGCTGCGGGATGGGACGATGGCACCTGCATCTTCCCTGAAACGATTTACCACGACTGCGACGGCAATTGCAAGAACGACGCCAACGCCAACGGCATTTGCGATGAAATTGAGCGCGAAGGCTGTGCCGATGAAACGGCCTGCAACTACGATCCGGAGGTGAACATTGAGCTCGTTGAAAGCTGCACCTACCCGGCGCCCTACTACGACTGCGACGGCAACTGCCTCAACGATGCCGACAACAACGGCGTGTGCGATGAACTTGAAACCGAGGGCTGTACCGATCCGCTGGCCTTCAACTACGATGCCAACGCTTCGGTGTCAAACAACGAACTCTGCATCTACGAATGCGACATGCCTACGGTGGCGTTCTTCCCCGAGCCGTGCAACGCCCGCGGATTCCGTGTGCGGGTACTGGTGGGCGAAATCGGCAACGGTGCGCCCTACATTGTGACGAATTCAGTCAACGGCAGCGAGCTCGTGATCGACCGCCAGGGCACCTACTACACCACCATTTTTGACAGCGATTTCAGCGTCCAGTTCCGCTTCCAATCGAGCTTCATGGAGTGCTGCCTCATCGTGTCAGACGTCCTCGGCTGCGAGTCATTGGCCGAGGTCGATGCCGACCCGTACAGCGTTCGCGTATGGCCCAACCCGGCTACCGAGCGCGCCATGGTCACAGCAGAACTTGAAGGACTCATTGAGGTGAGCATTTACGACAACGCAGGCCGTTTGGTGCATTCAAGCATCGGCCGCGTAAACGGCAACGGACTGGAAATCAACGTTTCAAATCTGCCAATCGGCACCTACGTTGTGCACCTTCGCGACCGCACCACCATCGCCACCCGAAAACTCATTGTTCAGCGGTAAATCCGCTAACAGGTGTGTGGTTAACAGCAGAGACGCAAGCGATTGCGTCTCTTTTTTTTGTTTTGGGTGGATGAGCGAATTGGTAAGCAACACAAACCGGTACTGGTTTCACAGCTCTGTAACCGTCATTTTAGTACCTTTTCACGCATCATTAAAGCCGCACAAGTTCTCATGATCGATTTTATCGGCGACATCCACGGCCACGCAGACAAACTTGAAGAATTGCAATGTATTTCCGCATGATTGTAGAACGTAAATTGATTACGTAGTGGGGTCGGAGA
>DAITMF010000113.1:0-3178 GCA_036835325.1 Flavobacteriales bacterium | reverse complement strand
GCGCACTTACAGGCAGTTCCCGTGAAGAACGGTTGCTCAACCAAACCTTGGAAGCCCCGCGGGCACTCTACCGTGGCGGTCAGGGGTATTTCACCGGTGAGCCAAATGACTTCAACGCACGGTATGCCATCGATGAGCGGCATTTTTGGACTTTCATTGAGGCATCGCAAGCCGATGAGCTTGAAAAGCTCAAACGCTATCCTGACTACCAACTCAAGATTCTAGAGCGTTTTGACCGCTTGGTTAAAAAGTATGGCCTTTTGCGCCTGCTGCGCAGAGGCCTCGATGTCGAAGATGCCCACTTCGTTTTGATGTACCCGCTTCCTGTTGCGGTAAGCGGTAAGGCCGTTCGCGAAAATTTCGAGTTGAACCGGTTTAGCGTGACCCGCCAAGTGCGTTACAACGCGAATAATCTACGCGAAGAAATCGACCTCGTGATCTTCCTCAACGGGTTGCCCATTGCAACTGTAGAACTAAAAAATGCCTGGACAGGTCAAACAGCACGCGCACAGGGCATAAAGCAGTACAAGTACGACCGCGATGAGACCCAAACCCTGTTGAACTTTGGGCGCTGTTTGGTACACTTCGCTGTCGACACCGACGAGGCTTACATGACGACCAAACTAGCCGGTCCCGACACCTTCTTTCTGCCATTTAACCGCGGCTACAACAACGGTAAGGGCAATCCGCCGGTACTTGATGACCATCGCACGGCTTACCTCTGGGAAGAGGTTTTCACGCGTGAAGGTTTGGCAAACATCATACAGCATTTTGTCCGCCTTGATGGAGACAGCAACGACCCTTTAAGTAAGCGTACGCTCTTTTTTCCACGCTACCATCAGTTGGATGTCGTACGAAAACTCGTAGTGCACAGCAGCACATTCGGTGTTGGTCAAAAGTACCTCATCCAGCACTCTGCGGGGTCAGGCAAGTCAAACTCCATTACATGGGCTGCCTACAGGTTGATTGAAGTGTATCCGCAAAGCGCTGAAGTACCAGGTGCGCGAGGCACCGACCAACCGCTCTTCGATTCTGTGATTGTTGTAACCGACCGACGCCTGCTGGATAAGCAATTGCGAGAGAACATCCGCGAATTCAGCGAAGTGAAGAACATCATCGCGCCGGCGTTTACCTCACGTGATTTGAAAGAAAGCCTCGAGCAAGGCAAGCGCATCGTGATTACGACCATCCAGAAGTTCCCCTTCATCGTTGAAGGCATTGCCGATTTGAGCGACAAGCGCTTCGCAGTCATTATTGATGAGGCCCACAGTTCACAGGGAGGAAGCACTGCTGACAGTCTGAACCAAGCAATGGGCAATGCATCCGCCGAAGGCGAAAACGAAGAGTTCATTGACGTTCAAGACCGGATAGTACATATTATGCAAACGCGAAAGATGAAGGGCAATGCCTCATACTTCGCCTTCACTGCCACCCCAAAAAACGTCACCTTAGAGAAATTTGGCACCCCGCAAGAAGACGGGAGTTTCAGGCCGTTTCACCTCTACTCGATGAAACAAGCGATTGAAGAAGGTTTTATTCTCGACGTTCTTGCCAACTATACCACCTACCGCAGCTATTATGAAATTGCGAAATCGATTGAAGAGAATCCACTTTTCGATACACAACGCGCTCAGAAAAAGTTGCGCGCTTACGTAGAGCGCGACCACCGAACCATCGCCACCAAGGTTGAGATCATGTACGAGCACTTTATGAAGAGTGTGTACTTGCCTAAAAAACTGCGCGGAAAAGCCAAAGGCATGGTGGTTACTCAAAGTATTGAATCTGCGATCAGGTATTTTCTCGCCTTTCGGCGGATACTTGCTGAACACGGCGAGCCATTCAAAGTGCTCGTGGCTTTTTCAGGCAGCAAAACCGTTGATGGCGTTGAGTACACCGAATCGGGTCTCAACGGATTTGGAGAAAGTGAAACACGCGACTACTTTGACACGGATGACTACCGTTTGTTAATCGTGGCCAATAAATACTTGACTGGGTTCGACCAACCGAAGCTGTGCACCATGTACGTTGACAAGAAGTTGCAAGGGGTGCTTGCGGTTCAGACCCTTAGTCGACTCAATCGTTCTGCGCCGAAATATGGCAAACAGACCGAAGATTTATTTGTCCTTGATTTCTTCAACGATGTTGATGACATAAAAGAGGCGTTTGACCCATTTTACACGTCGACAACCTTGAGTCAAGCTACCGATGTGAATGTGTTGCACGAATTGAAAGATCACTTGGGTGAAGTAGGTGTTTATGAGTGGCAGGAAGTTGAACGCTTCAATGAACTGTACTTCAGCAGGGCAGATGGAGGTGAGTTAAGTCCGATTATTGATGTCGCGGCCGATCGTTTTAATGCAAACCTGGAGCTGAGTGATGAAGTGAAGGCCGATTTTAAAATCAAGGCGAAGCAGTTTGTGAAGGTATACGGACAAATGGCTGCTTTGCTGCCCTATGAAATCGTGGCATGGGAAAAACTGTTTTGGTTTTTGAAGTTCTTGATTCCGAAACTGCACGTTAAAACTCTCATTGATTTGATGGTTGACGAATTGCTCGAATCTGTTGATTTATCAACGTACGGATTGTCACGTACGAAGTTGGGCCACAGTATTTCGCTTGATGATTCTGAAACAGAACTTGACCCGCAGAATGCGAATCCACGTGGCGCTCATGGCAGCGAACAACAGCTTGATCCGTTAGACGAGATCATTCGTACATTCAACGAGCGTTGGTTCCAAGGTTGGGATGCAACACCTGACGAGCAACGAATTAAGTTGCTCACGTTGAATCGACACATTTTAGAACATCCTGACTTCAAGACCAAAGTCGCTGACAATACCGACGTAGAAAACAGCAAGCTTGCTTTCCGGAAGATTCTTGATGAAGTGCTTTCAAAACAAAGGCGTCAGGACATGCAATTGTATCGCCTTACGGCCCAAGACGAAGCATTTTACGCAAGTTTATTTGAGATGATGTGGAGCATGAGTCGGCAAGCCAGCGAGTGAAACACCTACCTTTAACATGGGTACTGCTCAAAGCAATAAATAGCCGTCTTGAACACTCCAAGCCTTTCTGGAATTCTTACTTCGGGCATTGCCCTCCTCCTCACCACTTGCGTTGCATCACAAGAACCCGCCTTCGCCGAACTCGACGACGTCTTCAACGCCTACGTGGCGGC
>DAITMF010000112.1:0-3349 GCA_036835325.1 Flavobacteriales bacterium | reverse complement strand
CGTTCTCGCTCACAATCTCGGTGGCAGGAAGCGCGCGAATACCGCCTTCCCAAGGAATTACACCGCAAGTGACCTCAGTACCGCTAATGAAGCGCTCAACAATCACCTGCGAATCTTCATTCAGCGCGGTCGCAATGGCGCCTTCAAGTTGATCGGTCCGGTTGACCTTGGTCATGCCGATGCTCGACCCGCCGCGGTTTGGCTTGACAAAGCAAGGGAGTCCGGTTTTCGCAATGATTTCGTCGAGGTTTTGGTTGCCGCCGGGGCGGATGAGAATGCCTGTGGTCGTGGGCAAACCCATGGCACGCAAGGTTTGCGTTGTTAGTCCTTTATCGAAGGTCAGCGCCATGTTGAGTACACCTCCCGTAGTGTAGGGCATACCGATGGTGTCGAGGTAACCTTGCAGGATGCCGTTCTCACCGGGCGTACCGTGGATCATGATGAAGGCCACTTGCGGACGAAGTGTTCCGGCCGGCGTTTCCACAGAGAGGTCGGCCTGGTTGACTGCTACAGGCGCACCGTTGTACTCGGCCTTCCAGCCCTCTTTGCTCACGGTGATGAGCACCGGATCGAAGCGATCGCGGTCGATGTTGTTCATCACCATTGCAGCGCTCTTCAGCGATACAGCGGCTTCGGCTGAGTAACCGCCGGCGAAGACGGCGACCGGAGTGTGTTTCATGGCAGGTATGCTATCCTACTGCGAAGATGCACAAGTGGCTTGAACCGCGGGCATCCATCCATCCAAAGCTTAAACAAGCCACCGTTAACAGTCCTGATATAAGTTTTTGAACTGTGATTTATGGATTCGAATGAAGTGTGTATGAATTGATATAATCGTCTCAATGAACTATCTTCAAACCAGTTCAACCCCGTTTCACTTAACATCATCTGCCATGCGAAAACATTACCTCTTGTTTCTAGCAATTGTAGCCTTCCCCTTCTCGGGTATGGCCGCAGACACCACCTTTGTTGCCTCCACCATCGACAAGGTGACCCTGTATTTCAATGGTGCCGTGGTGGAGCGGACGGCCAGTTTAAACCTACCGGCAGGAAATCACGTGCTTGTGCTGCACGGTCTCACCGCTCAGCTTGATCCGCAGAGCGTGAACGTTGGCACTGCATTGCCGCTCGACATCCTGAGCATACAGCACCAGGTGATCAAGGCAGCAGGTACTACCTATGAATCGCTGCGCAGGAACAGCCGGGTATCGGAGCGGGACCGGCTGACCATCAAGACCATTGAAGACAGTGTGAAAGCCGTACACGATGCAGGGAAAGGCATCGACAACGAGCTGGCGGTTCTCGCTTTGGAAGAAACCATGCTCAACGAGAACAGCACCTTGGTTGACAAGAAAAACGGCACCACGCTCAAGGAAATCGCCGAAACGGCCGCATTTCTGCGTTCGCGGCTCACGGCCATCCGCGCGGAGCGCCAAAAACTGATGCGTCAACGCGACGACCTTGAAGTGCAGCTGAACCGACTCAACTTTGCGTTGAACGAAGCCCTGCACCCCATCAAGGAAGCCCGCAGTGAAGTGGTTTTGCAGGCCCTGGCTGAAGAGACTGTCAAGGGCAAGCTGACTCTGCGCTACTTTGTTGGTGCCGCCGCCTGGACACCCGGTTACGACTTCAAGGTAGAGTCGGTGGCCAAGCCCATGGAGATTTTGTACAAGGCCACTGTGATTCAAACCACCGGCGAAGACTGGAGAGATGTGGAGTTGGTGCTGTCAACGGCCAATCCGAAGCTCTCGAATGAAATGCCCTTGCGCAAGCGGTGGGATGCTACCGGACGGTTTCCGTATACGGTTGAGAGTGCGTCACCAAGCCAGAGTAAAAAAACGGGCAGTCTGTCTGGCGCAGTCACAGACGCACAAACCGGTGAACCCTTGCCCTTTGTAAATGTGGTGGCGCTCAAGAATGGCGAGGTAATCGCCGGTACTACCACCGACATGGAGGGAAGATACCGCATCAAACCCATCGCTGCGGGCACTTATGACCTTGAAGCTGCATTTGTAGGATACACCTCACAACGGCTCACCGGCGTGCAGATCAACGGGAACCGCATCACATATACAAACCTAGAGTTAAGATCAGGATTGGAATTGGAGGCTGTTGAAGTTGTCACTTATGCGGCACCTCTGATTGTCCGCGATGGAGGAGCCAGCGGCGGAACAGTTCGACGCGATGACATCCAAATTCGCGGCAGCCGACCCGATGGCCAATGGATCTACATTGATGGGGTGAAGGTTAGAGGATCAAGCCAACTCCCGCAAAGCCAAGTCGAAACCCTCCCCGGCTCTGCAATGACCCCTCAACAGCGGCAAGAGATGGTATACAGGGAGCTCAATTCAAGAGTACAACTCACAGAAAACCTCGGCTCAATGGAGTACACCTTGAAATCGCGGCACACTCTGCCGAGCGACGGACGTGATCACGCGCTGAAAATCCGCGAAGTATCGGTTGATGCCACCTACGAGCACCGTGTACTGCCCATTGCCACCACCGAAGTCTATTTGTCGGCCAAGGTGGCCGATTGGAGCGCGCTCAACCTTACCGCCGGCACTGCCAACGTGTACTTTGGCAACGTGTACACCGGCCAAGTATTGATTGACCCCATCGCCTTTGACGATACGCTAAAGGTTGCCTTGGGCCGCGACCCGGGCATCCGCTGCAAGCGCGAACTCAACCGCACGCTTACAAGCAGGCAAACCTTGGTCTCCGGCGTCAAAGAAACCGTAGCGTACACCATTACGGTGCGAAACACCACCGGAAATCCGGTGAACTTGGTCATCGAAGACCAGTACCCCATTTCACCGTACAAGCAGTACCCCTCAACCTTGGAGTCGGCTGTAGGCGCCGAGGTTGATGAAAACAGCGGCTTCCTTACTTGGAGCACAGCATTGCAATCGAATGAAAAACAGGTATTTGACTTCACCTACACGGTTAAATCGCCCCGATAAACTTGGCTTCCGCCCGAATTGGGACAAAAAAAATTTCAGGAGACCGATTGAAGTTTCGGAATTCCTGTATATTTGCACTCCCAATTCGGGCGATTAGCTCAGCCGGTTCAGAGCATCTGCCTTACAAGCAGAGGGTCGTAGGTTCGAATCCTACATCGCCCACCCAAAACGAGAAAAGCGAATCCTGATTACAGGTTTCGCTTTTTTGTTGCCCTTAAACGTTTAACATGAACTACTTCACCTCTACTCAGCCGATTCAGAGCACTCCGACTTCCAGTCGGAGGGGTCGTAGGTTCGAACCCCATGACTCCTCCAAAAACAGAACCAAAACCTGTGATTACAGGTTTCGCTTTTTTGTTGCCCTTAAACGTTTAACATGAACTACTTCA
>DAITMF010000111.1:0-3487 GCA_036835325.1 Flavobacteriales bacterium | reverse complement strand
TAAGTGCCAACCTCACCATCCGTGATTTGCTGTGCCACCGCAGCGGATTGGAGACGTTTTCAGGCGATTTGCTGTGGTACGCGTCTACGTACAGCCGGCGTGAAGTGCTCGAACGCGCCCGCTTCCTAAAGCCCAAGTATGGCTTCCGTGAGCATTTCGGTTACCAAAACATCCTCTTCCTTGCCGCCGGCGAAATCGTGAGCGAAGTCAGTGGCATGTCGTGGGACGATTTCGTGAAAGAGCGCATCATCCGTCCGCTTGAAATGCAGAACACGCACTTGAGCGTCAACGGCATCGTACGGGGAGTCAATGCCTCATCCCCCCACAATGAAAAAAACGGCAAGAACGAAGTGATTGATTGGGTGAATTGGGACAATATTGGTCCGGCCGGCTCCATCATCACCTCGGTAAACGACTGGTCAGCGTGGCTCAAACTTCAGCTCGCCGAAGGTACGCTGGGCGGAAAAACCTACTGGGATTCAACGCGCACCCGTGAAATGTGGACGCTCCACACCCCGCAGGCCATCAGCAAAGGCCGTCAAGAAATCTATCCCACCATGACCTTCAAAGGCTACGGCCTCGGTTGGGAGTTGTTCGGTCACCACGGTCGCAAGGTAGTGGCCCACGGTGGCGGTTACGACGGCTTCATTTCGCGCTCGGCGATGGTGCCCGAAGAAGGGCTCGGCATGATCATTGTGACCAACAACAACAGCTCGCTTTCGTATGCTATGAGCTACCGCATTTTGGATGTGATGTTGGGCGTGAAAGACCCCACCGATTGGTCGGCGCTGTTTTTGGAGCTTACCAAGGGCGGCGACGAAGCCGATGACCCCAACAAAGTCAATGGCATTGATCGCCGTGCCGATACTGCGCCTTCGCAGGGTTTGAAGACCTATGCAGGCACCTACCGCGACGAGATGTACGGCGACATTGAAGTGCGTTTGGTCGGCGATCAGCTCGTTTTTCAATTCGCGCCCACGCCGTTGTTCAGAGGTACATTGCGCCACTACCATTTCGATACCTTTCAAATTGTGTGGGGCACCCGCATGATGTTGCCCACCGGTTTGGTGCGCTTCGCACTCGGCAACGATGGTCTCTCGGCAGAGCTCCACGTTGACGTCCCAAACCCTGATTTTGATTTCACAGAATTAATTTTCCGAAAGCTTGACTGAATTTAAGCTTTTCATATATTTGCACCCCGTTTGCAAGACAACAGTCACAAGCGGAATACGGATGGCTCCGTAGCTCAATTGGATAGAGCCCCTGACTACGGATCAGGAGGTTTTAGGTTCGAATCCTAACGGAGTCACTCAATGCAAAAACCGGCCCAGCGCCGGTTTTTTTATGCTCTTTTTTAGGGATGGATGAGCGGCTTTCGCGGTGAAAACAGCAGCGTCGTTGCGCTCGGCGATTACAGCATAAACTTGCCGATAATGGCTTGGAGTTCAAGTGCAACCCGTTGATTTCCGGCGATGATGTCTTCTCCACTGAGGGGATTGGTCTCGTCGCGGAAGCCTGAGACGCGTCCACCTGCTTCGCGGACGAGCAAAATTCCTGCCGCGACATCCCACGGATGCAAGGCGTATTCATAAAAGGCATCAAAGCGGCCGCAAGCGACATAGGCCAAGTCGAGCGCAGCGCTACCGGGTCGTCGGATGCCACGCGTGGTGCGCGTTAGTTCGCCCAGTAGGGTCAGGTAGGCCTCTTGACGGCCGAAATCGTAGTAGGGGAAACCGGTACCGATCAGGGCGCCTGGCAGAGAATCGGTGTTTGAACACCGAATGGCTTTGCCGTTGAGAAAGCTGCCACCGCCTTTCAAAGCCGTGTACAACTCATTGTGGTTAACGTCGCAAATAACACCCAATAAAAGTTCACCGCGGTGTTCGAGCGCCACGCTGGTGCACCACATGGGTACTCCGTGCAGGTAGTTTGTGGTGCCGTCAAGCGGGTCGATGATCCAGTTGTATCCATCTTCGACTGCTGTGCCGGTTCCTTCTTCGGCGATGAAGCCACTTCCGGGGAGCAGTTTCGACAAGCCATCGACAAACTGCTTCTCAGCGCCTTTGTCGACGAACGAAACAAGGTTGTTCAGGGCCTTCGATTCAATGTCATCGGCATGAACGCGTTGTGCGGCAATCCAAGTGGCTACCTCTTTGCTGAGGTGGCTAACATCATTGAGCAGTTGGTGAAGGTCCATGGGTTTGGCGTGATTTTTTGGTAAGCTGGTACACCATCACCACTCCGCCGATGAAGAACAGCACCGAAATGATCTCGGCTTGGGTAATGCCCTTGCCAAACAAAACGTACTCTTCGTTCACGCGGATTTTTTCAATGAAAAAGCGTTCGATGCCGTTGAAGATCAGGTAAATCCCGAACAACACACCGGGCGTTTTGATACGTTTGCGCAGGCTCCAGAGCAACACAAAGATCAAAACAGCCATGACGGTTTCGTACAAGGGCGTTGGGTACACACCCGGGTCGAGGTAGGTGCCATAGCCTTCAAACGCAGGCCACGGATCGTTTTCTGTGATGGCTTTGCCGGCGTAGCCGCCTTTACGCGGACCAAAAACCCCGTTTACGTTGTTGGGGTAGTTGTAACTCCACGCCCAATCGGGCAACCAACTCAACCAGCCCGGTTTTGGGTTGGGGTTTGCGATGCCCCAGTCGCCATCGCCCGAGATTTGGCAGCCCAAACGACCGATTCCGTAAGCCAACATGAGGCCCGGTGCGGTAGCGTCGCACAGGTGGATGAACTTCACCTTGATTTTCCGCGAATAGATGTACACCGCCAAGGCGCCAATGATCAATCCGCCGTAAATGGTCAATCCTCCCAAGAAACTGTCGAGCGACGGCTCTTTGAAAAACTGCATGAATTCAGCGGGATTTTCAAACAGGTGGAAAAATTTCGCACCGATGATTCCTCCAATGGCGGCTACAAGGGTGATGTTTCCGGTAAAGAGGTGTGCGGGTTGGTAGCTTGAGCGTTCTTCGGGCTTGGGAAGTTTGTTTTTTTGCCCCTCGTAGTACCTCCATCCGGCGGCAGCCGCAGCCAATGTGATGCCCCAAAACCAGCTTCCCTGAGTTGAGAAGATGTGTTGCTGCGGCAGGCCTTGACCGTTGAACAGCTCGCCTGCGTTAATGAATAAGTATACAAATTTGAAGCCAAAAACGAAGCCCATAAGAGCGTTGCCAATCAAATCTGACCCTGAAGCCGGTTGACCGACGATCGTTTTCACATTACGGCCTTTGAGCAGACCTTCTTTTTCTTTGCGTTTCAGTTCTGACGAGAGCACGCGGCTAGCTGCCACGAAGGCGAGAGCTACGAGCAAACCGAACGAGTTAATCAGCTTAAGAACGGGCCAGTCGATGCCGAAGAGGTCGTAAAAGGCGAAATAGACGTTAGGGTACATGGGGCAATTAGCGGGCTACTTCTTCCGCGAGCGCAATTTGCACATTTCCGTCGGGACTGATGCGCTCCAAGCGCACG
>DAITMF010000110.1:1635-3491 GCA_036835325.1 Flavobacteriales bacterium | reverse complement strand
ATAAAGCACAACACTTTCTTGTAGGCTTAAAATTTTGTTACGTGGGTTCAGCAACACTCCTGAAACCCACTCAGGCATGCGGTAAACTTTTTTAGGGAGGTGGGTTGAGGTTTGCTCGCTGGGGCTCATCTTCATTCAACCTCTTGCAGCCCCATCTTTGAATCGTGCACTGCGTTCGCATCCATTCGCATTCGCTTCTATTGCGGGTTGTTTTTCTCGCTGCGCGGATGTGCGGCTTATTGTCCAACCCTGTTCGAAGTGCGAAACAGGGTGTTGGGTGTTGATTGATTGTTTGCTGAACGGCTGCATTTTCATCAGCGCAGACGAATTGCGGGTAGGTCTTGCTTACCGTTTCAACGGTCACCTCGCAATTGGCATGCCGTTTGTATTTCTTTTTCTAACTTACAGCAATGAAAAAAGCGACCCGAAGGCCGCTTTAAATGTTTTCACAACGGAATAATCCTTATTGTGATTAGCTTCAAATCGTGCTGTAAAGATAAATAAAGAAACATACTATGCAAAAAGTTCTTGGATTTGACATTGGCGTTGCCTCTATTGGGTGGGCATTCGTACAAAAAGACGACAAAGGAAACGGACGAATCATCAAGTCGGGTGTTCGCATTATCCCATCTAGTCGTGATGAGCAAAAGGTCTTCAATGAATTCGCTGATGGAAAGCCTGCAAGCTTTGCCGGCGATAGGCGACAAAAGAAAGGCATTCGCCGTAATGTGTTCAGACGAAAACTTCGCCGTGAACGCCTGCGCAAGCTGTTGACTGAATCGGGTATTGGCGTAGGAAATACCATACCAGACCTATCAAATCCTCATGGCATTTGGGAACTGCGTGCAATGGCGGCAACAGAAAAGATCTCTTTGTCCGAACTCGGCCGTGTGCTTATGCACTTGAACAATCGACGAGGATTCAAAAGCAACCGCAAGAACGTCAGTGCGGAAGAAAGCGACACCAATTGGCTGAAGGCTGTACAAGCCAATAGCGAAGCCTTGAAGAATGGAACGCTTACGGTTGGAAAGCTTCACTTTGAACGTTTAAAGAATGATCCATTGTACTCTACCCGCAACCGAATATTCAAGCGTGCAGACTACGAAGCCGAATTCAATCAAATCTGGGACACTCAAGCGAAATTTTATCCCGGTATTTTAACCGACGACCTGAAACTGCGCATTGGTGACTACACCATATTCTACCAACGTCCGCTCAAATCGGCGAAGCGGTTGCTAAGCCATTGTCGGTATGAAAAGCACCATCGAGTAACACCGCGAAGTTCACCACTTTTCCAGTTCTTTCGTGGTTTTGAAAAGATATTGAACCTGCGCATCGAAGATCAACTTGGTTACCTGCGCGAACTCACCAATGCAGAACTTGAAAAACTACTCGGAATGCTGTCTGATCCCAAAGCCGTCGACGCAAAAGGGAACATTACAGATTCGAAGCTTCGAAAAGTCTTCAGTATTGGCAAAGAATTTGACATCAACTACGAAAAAATCGAAGCCAACCGTACACTTCTTGCCATACGGAAAGCGCTGGATGAAACCGGTGTGGATCCAGCACCGCACATTCAGTTCGACCCATACGCCGAAGGAAACAACAGCTTCGACAAACAACCGCTTTACAAACTATGGCATGCGCTTTACAGCATTGAAGACGAAGCCGACTTGCGAAAAACACTCTGCGAAAATTTCGGCTTCGACCTAGCTACCGCAAGGAGTCTTATGGCGATTCGCCTTGAACCCGACTATGGAAGTCTGTCGAGCCGTGCAATGCGCAGAATTCTCAAAGAGTTCAGAAATTTCCCTGAAAATGCGGCACACGGCGTTATGGCCGCGGGCGGCGAGGAA
>DAITMF010000110.1:0-1625 GCA_036835325.1 Flavobacteriales bacterium | reverse complement strand
TACGAACACAGTGACTCGGAAACGAAAGAGCAACGTGAGCAGCGTGAATTGGCCGATAGCTTGCAACACATTAAGAAGGGCGCACTCCGTAACCCGGTGGTAGAAAAAGTGCTCAACCAGTTGGTCACCTTAACGAATGCCATTCTTGAGCACCAAGACTTAGGCAGGCCCGATGAAATTCGGGTTGAACTCGCACGCGAACTGAAAAGCAGTGCCAAACAACGCAAGAAGATGGTTGATGGCATCCGCCGAGCCACCGAAGACAATGATGAGATTCGGGAGTTGCTGAAAAGCGAGTTCGGCATCAAAAAACCAACCCGGCGCGATATCATTCGTTACAACTGCTGGGTTGAGCAAGGTCAACAATGCTTGTATTCAGGCGATACCATTGCCCGAAGCCAGCTATTCGCAGGTGAACTTTTTGAACTGGACCACATCATTCCCCGTGCACGCATGTTCAACGATTCAAAAGCCAACTTGGTTTTGGTCAAGAGTTCAGAAAACAAGTTAAAGAGCGATCAAACCGCACACGACTTTATGAAATCAAAAGGTGATGAAGACTTTAGACAGTATTTATCACGCGTAACCGGCCTTTACGAAGCCGGAAAGTCACGCCAAAAAGGCGTGAACAAAGGCATTCGAAAGGGCAAACGTGACTTTCTGATGATGGCCGCCAAAGACATTCCTCAAGATTTCATCGAACGCCAGTTGCGAGAAAGCCAGTACATTGTTAAGGAAGCCATTGGCGTACTGCGGTCAATTTGCCGAAACGTAACCAGCACCAGCGGTTCCATTACCGACCTGCTTCGTCACCACTGGGGAGTCGACAGTATCTTCCATCAGATTCAGGTTGCAAAATACCGCGAATGGGGCAAAACCTACATTGAGCAAGAAGACGAGCGGACAAAAGGCCAAGAGAAAATCGAGAATTGGTCAAAACGGCTTGATCACCGCCACCATGCCATGGATGCCATTGTCGTTGCCTGTACTACCCAGGGCTTTATTCAACGATTGAACAACCTCAACCAGCTCTATGACCAAGATTACGAAGGGCTCAAAACAACATTAAAGAAGTTCAACGAACCTTGGAAAGGATTTCATCAGGATGTTCGCAATGCGCTCGAAGGCATCGTTGTCAGTTTCCGGAATCGCCGCCGAGTAGCTACACGAAGCCGAAACCTAATTAAAGTACGTGGGAAAGTGGTTAAACAGGTGACTTTGACGCCGCGGGGACCGTTACATCAAGATACTGTCTACGCGCGACGTATGGTAAATGCAGGTACCCGTTTGAAGCTGGACAAGAAAATGACGACAGAAAAGGCTAAGTTCATTATCGACGCTGCCGTTCGAGAACTTGTTCTTTCGCGCCTCACCGAGGCAGGAAATGACCCACTCAAGGCATTCAAAGACTTAAAGAAGCGCCCATTGGTTTGGAAGGATAAAGAGCTCACCGAGGTTTTGGTGTATGACGAAATCTTCACAACCCGCGTAACTGTCGATGAAAAATTCAAGCATTTTGACTCGATCGTTGCAAAAGATGTTCAGGAAGCCCTTAAGGCACAGCTCGGGCGGTTTGGCAATGACCCGAAAAAAGCTTTCGGAAATCCTGAGGATAATCCGGTTTG
>DAITMF010000109.1:0-3532 GCA_036835325.1 Flavobacteriales bacterium | reverse complement strand
AAAAGGCGGAGACCGTTGTCTCCGCCTTTTTTTCTGTAACTAACTCAACCTTAACGTTTATGAAACGTAAGTCTATCGGGTGACCAGTTCCCTATCGGTGTGGAGCTTATGCTCACCGGTAAGGGCAAAAATGTACATGCCACTCGGCAGGGCCGCTTTGGGGTAGCTGAAGGTGTAGCTCGCCCCGTCAATCATCGGCCATTCACGGATAATCGCCATGCGCTGGCCGCGCGAATCAAACAACTCAAGCCGCGCCTGACCGGTGAAGTCGGCCCCTACTTGAATGGTGAACGCATCGCCGGTGCTGTTGCGCACGTCAAGGGCTCCGCTGTTGCGCGCGTCGTCAACCATCAACTGGTAAGGCTCGATGCCGAAACCTGGCTCCACAAAGATGTTCTGCACGTGCACAGTGGTGTTGCCGGCACAGTCAACCGCCGTCCATGTGCGGATGATCTGCTGCGCAGGACAACAATCCTGCAAGGTGAAGAAGTCGCCATGACCGGCAACCGGCTGACCGAGGAGCAGGCCGTCGTAGAAGAACCATCCACCCAAACCAAAGCCTTCGCTGTGGTTGTTGGCGTTGATGCCCAACTGGAAGCCGTACAAGGTATCGGCCGGTGCGTGGCTCAGGGTGAGCTCGCTGCCTTCGAAGTCGCCTGCGCCAATCAATCGGCTGGTCGCACCATTGAGCACGTAGTAGGTCCAGTCTTGGTGGGTCTCGGTGGCAATGCCCAAATCGTCTTTGTAGTCGCGGCCGAGTGCGCTCCATTCATCCCAGTTGCGTGCTTCGTGAAGCGCCAACTCAATGTACCAGCTGAAAGCCGCATTCTGGGTGTTGTACACCTG
The DNA here is from genome assembly GCA_036835325.1 of Flavobacteriales bacterium. GTDB lineage: Bacteria > Bacteroidota > Bacteroidia > Flavobacteriales_D > Sanyastnellaceae > CAMCHP01. The sequence goes on along the minus strand of DAITMF010000109.1, from coordinate 2,686 downwards.
ACCGGTCAAGAAGGCTTCGCCGGTGAGCTCGTTCTGGGTGAACACCCCTCCTTCCGGACCGTACACGTACATGTCGTGAATGCCGTCAATGCCGGGCAACCAAAGGGCGAGGTCGCCTGAGAAACCGGTCGAGTTGCCGACCGGACAGTCGCTTACGCCATCGGCATCTTCAATAATCTGTTCGGTGTAGGTGAGCACAACCTCTTCACCGCATGCGCTCAAGGCTTGTACATCGGCCGGTTCGGGCACATCGCCACAGCCAACAGTAAGGTCTTCTTCTGTATGGATGAGAATGGGCGCCACGTCATCCACCACATTCACTTCCTGTACCACAGTGGTCGCGTTGCCGCAGGCATCGGTGGCAGTCCACACGCGGATGATGGTGTACTCGCTGGCACACGCGGTTTCAGCGATGAACTCGTCCATGGTCAGGGTCACCTCACCGCAGGCATCCACGGCTTGAAGCGGCTGCATCGGTTGCACCATAATGCAGTTGGTGGTGATGTCCTGAGGCGTGCTTGTGAACACCGGAGCCGATTGGTCTTCAATGAAGATCTGCTGCACAGCCACGCTGGTGTTGCCGCAGAGGTCAATGGCAGTCCACGTGCGGGTAAGCAGCTGCACGCATCCTGGAGCGCCCCACACCTCTTCAAAGAACACTTGCGGATTGGCACAATTGTCGGTCGCGCTCACCGCAGGAATCTCAGGCACTTCGCCGCAGCCGACGAACACGGTGGTAAAGTCGCCTTCTAACACCGGTGCTTCGTTGTCGATGACGAAGATGCGTTGGACGTGCTGTGCAGTGTTGCCGCACAGATCGGTTGCTGTATAGGTGCGGCGAATTTCGTACGGACAACCACCGGTGATGACCTGCTCGGTCATCGCAACGTTAGCGCTGCCGCAGGCATCGGTCGCAGCAACGGTTGCTGCAGCCGGTATGGCATCGCAACTCACGGTTGCATTTTGCGGCAGATTGACAAACACCGGCGCGTCTTGGTCGATGCGGGTGATGGTCTGCGTAGCGCTGATGCTGTTGCCGCAGTTGTCGGCTGCGGTCCACACACGGGTGGTCACCTCTGAACAGCCATTGACCACGGTGTTTTCGGTGAAGCTCACAGGCACCTGACCTGCACAGGCATCGAAGGCGTTGACCTGCGCCACGGCGGGCAGTGGGTCGTTGCACCCAATGGTGGCGTTGGCGGGCACTTGGCTCAACACCGGTGCGCTAAAGTCGCTCACGAAGATGAGCTGGGTCAAGGCCGCTTGGTTTCCGCAGGCGTCGGTCGCAGTGTAGGTTCGGCTGATGATGTACGAGCAGCCGCCTCCGATGGGCGTGTCGACCACTGAGATGCTTGCTGCACCCGAGCATGCATCTACGGCAAAGGCCGCGTTGGGCATCGGGATGGATCCGCACTGCACCATGGTGTTGGGCCCTACACCGAAGATGCTCGGCGGGGTGTTGTCAACCACGTTGATGACAGTGCTTGCTGTAGCGGTATTGCCGCACAAATCGGTAGCGGTGTAGGTGCGGTTGATTTGGTAGTTGCAACCGCTACCGAGCACTTGATCTTGGAAGGTCACGGTTACGGTGTTGCCGCAATCGTCGGTAACGGTTGGCAATGGCAATCCATTCAAGGCACCGCACTCAACTGTTTGCACCGGAGGCACGTTCACAAAGACGGGGTCTTCGGTGTCTTCCACCACAATGCTCTGCGATACAACGGTAGTGTTGCCACAATCATCGCTCGCAATCCAGGTACGGATGAGGGTAAACGAGCACCCTGAACCCACAACGGTCTCCACAAAGGTCACGCTCACATTGTCGTCGCAGTTGTCGCTGGCATCGGGCTCAGGCAGCGGCGGCAATGAATTGCAGCTCGCTGTAGTCGATGGCGGAATACCGGTCAGCACAGGCGGCTCGGTGTCGTTCAACACAATGGTTTGCAAGTGGCTCGCACTGTTGCCACAGGCGTCGGTGGCGGTCCACATGCGGTAGATGTTCGGACAACCGCCGCTGTCGGTGTACTCAACGAACTCAATGTTCACGGCACTGCAGTTGTCGGTGGCGGTTACGGTTGCCGGTGCCGGAATGGCACCACATTCTGCCACGGTGTCACCGGGCAGCACACCAAACACCGGCGGGGTATTGTCAACCCGCGAAATGGTTTGGGTTGCTGTGGTCGAGTTGCCGCACGCGTCGGTCGCTGTCCAGACACGCAACAGGGCGGTTCCGGCGCAGCCGTTGGCGACTTCCTGCTCTTCGAGGGTCAGCTGTACCGCGCTGCAGTTGTCTGAGGCCACCGGCGTTTCGAGCGGTGGGTAGTTGGCACCACAGCTTATGCTTCGGTCTTCAGGGAAGAATACAAACACCGGAGCAAGGTCATCTACTCTGGTGATGATTTGGGTGTGCGTGGTGCTGTTGCCGCATTCGTCGGTCGCGGTGTACACGCGGGTCATTTGGTCTCCACATCCGTTGGAAGCTATGCTGTCGTCAACGTTAATGGTGACCAATGAACAGTTGTCTTCGGCTTCGGCGTTCGGTGCCGGGGAGGCATCTTCACAACCAATCACAAGGTCTTCAGGGACGAAGGTGAACGTTGGGCCGCTCTCGTCGGTCACCGCGATGACCTGGGTAAAGGTCGCTGCGTTTCCACATCCATCCACCACCACATAATTGCGGGTAAAG
>DAITMF010000108.1:0-3583 GCA_036835325.1 Flavobacteriales bacterium | reverse complement strand
TTGAGCAAGAGTATTGAGCAAGAGGGAAACTCCAACATACTCCGTGTACTCCCAAAACTCTGTGTTAAAAAACTGCGAGCGAAGCGAGCGCAGCAGAGCGATGAGTTTCGCGGTTTTCGCGCCTTTCGTTGTAAGAAGTACCCACACCCCTCATCCGCCGAAGGCGAAAAACCCCCGGTGAACCCAAGATCGCCGAGCGCACAGCGACCGAAACCGAGCGCACGAACGAACAATTCAACGCCTTAATCAGTTGGTATGTAGGCGGTAGGAATCCTCTTCGTGCACAAACTGCGCTCAAGCAGTTCAGCGAAAAGGTCGTAACTTCAGCCACCTGTTTGATTGAAACCAAAACGCTCTTGACCATGACACTTCGCACCTTCGCCACCCTCGTGGCCCTGCACCTCGCACTCGCAGCCGTTGCGCAGCTCCCGTACAATCCCGACCAAGACAACGACGGCAACATCGGGGTCATCGATTTAACCGAGTTCCTCACGGTGTACGGCCAAACCTTCGAAACCGATGGCGTGGTGCCCGTAGCCAATGGTGGTACCGGCGCTGCATCCGCTGCCGCTGCCCGCGACTCGCTGCAACTCAGCATGTTCCTCGATAGCGTGCTCACCATCAACATGATGGAGGTCAACGTGGCCTGGTCACGTGGACGTTTGCGCGTTGAAGAAGGCATCACCGAAGGCACAGGCAGCGTGGCATCCGGACAAAACGCCCACGCCGAAGGCAACAACACCACGGCCACCGGCAACTTTAGCCATGCCCAAAACCGCTTCACCACGGCATCGGGCACCTGCGCCCACGCCGAAGGAGAGGGAAGCACCGCCACCGCCACCGCCGCACACGCTGAAGGCTTCCAAACCCAAGCCCTGCAAACGGCAGCACATGCCGAGGGCTACCAAACCCAGGCGCTGGGCTTCTTCTCGCACGCGGCCAACCGTTGGACGGTCGCCGATGGCACCTGCGCCCACGCCGAGGGTGAAGGCACGCAAGCCCTTGCCGATGCCGCCCACAGCGAAGGCTACCAAACCGAAGCGCTCGCATTCGCCAGCCACGCCGAGGGCTACCAATCAACCGCATCGGGCCTCTACAGCCACTCGCAAAACCGTGGAACGGTAGCGTCAGGACAAAACTCAAGCGCACAGGGCTTCAACTCAGTGGCGTCTGGTCTGCGCAGCTTCGCCGGCGGCAATGGCACCATCGCCGACCAAAACGATCAAACCGCACTCGGTCGCTTTAACCTAGAGCAGCAGCCCAACACGCTCTTCGTGGTAGGCAATGGCGCCTCGGCGCTCGTCCGCAGCGACGCTTTCACAGTGACCTCTGACGGCTCGGCCAACGTTGCTGCCAACCTCGCGGTGGGCGGCACACTGACCCTGAACGGCAACGACGTGGCCGCGCTCATCACCACGCTGCAAACGGCAAACAGTCTGCTCGAACAGCAATCGGCCGCGTTGCAGCAGCAAGTTGACCTCCTCCAGCAGCAACTCGAAGCACTGCAGCAGCAGGTTGACGCCATCGGACAGAACTGATTCGCGGCGAAGTCGCTACCTTTGAAGCATACTCAGGCGATTCATGCGGCTTCTCTGCGCTTTCTTTCTTTTTTTTGGATGGATGGGATGGACGACCACCGTTGCCCAAACCGACACCCTGCCACCGGTTGAAGTCGTGTGGTCGGAGGCTTTTCGCGCCGACAAAAGCGTGGTGGAAGCCACCATGGTAGGGGCAGATAACCGCTACCTATATACCCTGCACGACAATCCGTCGCGCGGAAGCCGCTTTGTGCTCGGTACCTTCGACCGCAAGACCTTGGCGGTGGTCTCGGAGCGCGAGTTGGTTGCACCGGAGATTCAAGGACATACCGTATCGTTCGATCGCTTACTGCTGCACGGAGGCCGATTGGTCATGGTAGTGACCGCGTTCAGCACTGAAGATGGAACCGTTCGGGCTTACGCCGTCCCGGTCAATGAAACGGGCCAAGCCGTCGAGATGCCCATTTTGCTGGCGGAGACTACTGCCCGTCGGCAAGGACAAGCACCGTTTGGGTATTCGCAATCGCGCGACAAGAGCCTGTTGCTCATCTATCCGGGCAATCCATCCGAGCGCCGATTAACCGAACGCTACAGCTACCGGGTCGTCGATGCCTTTCTCGAAACCCTGTGGGAGAAAAACCTCGAAATGCCCAACCCGAACGCCGTGATGGAGCAAACCGAGTACCGCATCGACAACCGCGGACAGCTCTTTTTGCTCACGGGCATCACACAGCCCGACAAGTCGGCACCGCCGGGGTCGCGCGCCCGCATCGACCGTGAGTACACCATGCTCGTGTACAACCACCAAGCCAACCGACTCAAGGAGTTCTCCATCGCCGTGGATGGCAAATGGGTGATGGCCACCTCCTTCGACCTCGACGACAGTGGCAATGCCTCAGTGGGTGGGTTTTACAGCAACGACACCGAGTTTAGCGCGGCGGGCACCTTCTTTTTCCGCATTGACGGTGCGAGTTTGAAGGTGGTAGCCTCCGGTTTAAAACCCTTCAGCCGCGAGCTGCTGCAGGGGTTCAACCGCTACCGCCGGCAAGAAAATGTAGAAGAACTTGAAGACATTTACTTCGACCACTTCGTGGTGCGGCCCGATGGCAGCGCCCTCTTCGTGGCCGAGCAGCACCGCGTTGAGCAGCGTTGGCGCACCGACATCACCACCGGCCGACAGGAAATCCTCTACTATTACCACTACGACGACCTGTTGGTGGTGGATGTGAACGCCGATGGCAGCATCGGGTGGACGGTTCGCGTGCCGAAAGAGCAGGTGAGCATCAATGATCGCGGTCCGTTCAGTTCGTACGCCCTGTTGGCTGCGGGCGACGAAGTGCACATTGTGTTCAACGACGACCCCGGCAATGCCGCTTTGCTCACCGAGAATCCGGCGGCGCGGCCCGAGGCCATGAACGCCACCAAGCGCAGCACGGCGGCACTGGTAAGTTTGGATGCCGACGGGAAGATGACCCGGCAGAATTTGTTCCGCAACGCCGATACGGATGTGATTTTACGTCCGAAAATCTGGCTCGACGGCGGCATTGGCGAGTTGTTTCTCTTTGCGCAGCAGCGAAAGACCTACCGATTTGGCTTACTGAAACTTTGACCTTGCGTACAATTCGCAATTGTTATATCTTCGCAGCCCTTAAGCCCGGATGGCGGAACTGGTAGACGCGCACGACTCAAACTCGTGTTCCTTTGGAGTGTGGGTTCGATTCCCACTCCGGGTACAGAACATAATAGAGCAAGAACCCAGAGCAAGAGTTTGTACGACTCGCTCTGGGTTTTTTGATTTTGGTGTGTGTTTCAACCGATGCCTCAGGCAGAAGCGACACTTTTAAAAGAATGACCGACGACAGTAAAGTTGGCAATCGCTGCGAAGTCAAACGAGGTTGATTTCATGTTTCTTTCGCAGTATGAACGCGGCCATTTACACTGTTTATGCGATCCGGAGCGTAAATCGAAACTACATTTACATTGGTTTGACCGTAACCCCACGGCCAACTACATCTTGCCTCGAATTTGAAAAATGCGTAATGCCT
>DAITMF010000107.1:0-3743 GCA_036835325.1 Flavobacteriales bacterium | reverse complement strand
AGGCTTGGGCTGTCTGCGCTTTCGGGTCGGGGGTGGTGGCCATGCTGCAAAATTAGCGCGAAATTTTTTGGTATTCCGAAATGTTGTAGGTCTCTGCGACCACTTCGAACGCTTTACCCAAAATTTTGCCGAAGAGCTTAAAAACCAGAAAGCCACCCCAAAACTGAGGTGGCTTCCCGGCATTCAATCAAAAAAAGCATCAAAACATTCCCAATAGCCACCAGATAATGAGAAACACAACGATGGTACCCAAACAACCACCGCCGAGCTTCTTCGCTCCGCAGCCTGCAATCAATCCTTTGAATAGTTTGCTCATTTCAATTGTTTTTATGATTCAGCCTCAGCGGCTTCTACGTTGATGGTCGCTTTTGCCACTTCCGAAAGTTTTTGGTCAGCTGCTTTTTCTTCTTCAAGTGTGGCTTCCAGCAATTTTAAGGCTTCCTTTAAGCCCAGTGTTTCGGCAAACTGGCGCAACGTGCCATAAGTAGCGATTTCGTAATGTTCTACCTTATGACCCGCAGAGATGATACCCGCATCACACATTGGGCCTTCTTCGCATGACTCCATGATCTCTTCCGCTTCTTCAAGCAGGCCTTCCATGGCATCGCATTTCTTCGCACTTGCTTTTTTGTCGATAGACGCGAATACTTTCTCCAACCTGTCTACCTGATTTTCGGTCTCGGCAAGGTGGTCGGTGAGCGCATCTACCAATTCCTGCGACGAAGCATTTTTGATCATCTTTGGCATGGCTTTAATCAATGCCTTTTCAGCCCAGTAGATGTCTTTCAACTGGTCTACAAAAAGCTTCATCAATTGAGAGGATTGCATTATTGCAACCTTCGATTTATCGCCCGACTGTTTTCCGTTGTTGGAAGCCGTGGCTGAATTTGATTTTTCAGTTTTCATTTCTGTAGATTAAATTACGACAGGTTGAAAAACTTATACTGTTTCGAGGGCATCGCGCAATGTTTTCACATGGTCATGATCAGCGCGCAATGCTTGCTTTTGGGCTTGAATCATTGTGCGTTGTTCTCCATTCAAATGTTCCATGTTGTCTTTAAAAGCATCCTCGTACGTTTCCTGCGCTTTGTCCTCTCCAAATTCACAAGAGTCTAGGATGGCTTTGCGGTCTTTTCCCGTAAGGGCGGCCTTCACATCCATCCATGCGCGGAAGAATTTACCAGAGACTTTGGTACCTTCGGCCTTATCACCTCCGAGCTTGTTAACTTCGCTCACCAATTCTTGCTTGCACTTTTGACTGGTCGAGATAAATCGCGAAAACAATGCTTTCAGCTCTTGCTCTTCGGTTTCCTTTGAGGCAGTTTCGTAACCCTCAATTCTGTCGTTGTTGATGACGATGAGTGAATTCAGTACGTCAATTGTTTTTTCGTTGTTCATTTTGTTCTGTTTTTATTGATTTGAAAATTTGTTGTCGGCTTACTTTGATGGGTGAATCTTAATTTTTCTCCTCTTTGTCTCTCAGGTACATGCTCGCATATTTCTCCTGACAGTTTTTGGAATGCTCAAGATGCTTGCGCAAGCCCGGCAATGAAGATGATGCCCAATTTTTAATCTCCGGATCTTCACTGTCTTCAGCAGCGTCTTCGAAGTCTTCAATGATCTCTTCATGTTCATCTACCATCCTATCGGCATAAGCTTTGTCAAAGTCCTTGCCTGATTTTTCATTCAAATCGTCGTAGGCTTCTTGCGTCTCTTCGGTTGCAGCATTGGGAATTGTTACTCCTTTCCTTTCGGCTAAAGCCTTCAGTTCCTCGAATGATTTGGAATGTGATTCTTCCATCATTTTCCCGAGCTCTTTCACCTCAGGTGATGTTCCTTTTTGCTGTGCCAATTGACCCAGCTTTATTTCCTCATGGTTCATCGCAGCGGCGTTCACAAGAAACTGTGCATCGGCTTGTTTGTCATTGTCATCAAACCGTTCATCGTTGCGTTCTTCGGCGGCTTCTTTTGCGTCAATTGCCTGCTGATTGTTGTCACATGATGCGAAAAATGCGAGGCTTGCAATCATTGTTGCTTGGAGCAGTGCCCCTTTCATTAGGTATTTCATGGTGAATGTTTTTGTTGAATGAATGTGTAGCTATCAGTTTATAAACGGAGTGAATTTCCGTCCACTCCGCTTACAGTCCAATTAGAATTAGTGGTGAATTTCTTCTGCTTTATTTGTGCGCCAGTTTTCTTCGAGAAATTTGGCATCTTCTTCATTGCGCGGGTTCACTCCAATTACAATCTGACCCTCTTTGAGACCCGATTCGTAAAGCTTAGCGCGGGCCTCAGGAATACCTGAACCTACCAAGGCGCCAATGATGCCGCCGGTAAGACCGCCTGCTCCGGCTCCAGCAAGACCTGCTGCGATCGGACCGGCGATCACAATACCCAAGCCGGGAATTACAAGGCTGGTTCCAATGGCTGCAATCACACCGGCAACGGCGCCTAGAGTTCCGCCAATGGCCGAACCTTTGCCCGCGCCTTCAGCAGCCTTGGTTCCGATTTCTGTTTCTTCCACTTTGTCCGAAAAGTGCTTTTTACGCGTTTCATCTGTCATCACAAGGTTGATTTCGTCTTTGGCGTAGCCCCTTTCCTGCAAGGTGTGGTAAGCTTTCTCAGAGCTTTTACGGTCGCGAAACATGCCAGTAAGCATGCTGCGCTCTGATGAAGCGCCTGCCGTGTTCTGATGTTGATTTTCAATCATTTGTTTTGGTTTAAGTGGTGGCATTTTGATGTTAACAGGCATTCGGCGTTAAGAACGACATGCCCGGAAGTGGATACTCCATCATGTCTCGAGGTGTATCCTGGTTTTTAACAAGGTCATAGGCCTTCATCAAAACTTCAATTGCCTCAAGGGAAGAAGCGTGCCAGGACTACATGCAGTTAACGGGCTGTTCATACCATTCTCAGAGCCAGGACTATGGTGCGGATGGCGCAGCAAGATCATTACAAGGGTCTTCACGAAAACGGGAAATTTGGGGTCAAATCTGGGGTGATAATGAAACAGGGCGGGGTGGGAGTGCCGCGCCATTATTGTGAGAATAAGTTTCAACTAAATGCATCCCTTGCAATGATGATTAGTTAGGATGCTCATCCGCACCAAGTTCTACGCTAATAAATATGACGAACACAACAACTGGATAGAATGTAGGATGTACCTCGAAGGTCAACCTGAACGAACAGAGAAGCCTACCATTGTTGCGCACAGGAGTATTGAGTATTACGGCGAGTAGGCTTTCAGTTTTTACCCGGTCAGCGGTTCCGCCGCTCCAATGCCCCCTCCACCTCCGCCAAGCCCACTCACTTGGCCCGGAGCAGCACCAAATAATGAAAGAGCAGGTCGGCGGCCTCGCCCAAGAACAAATCCCGGTTATCGTCTTTGGCTTCGATCATGGGTTCCCCGGCTTCTTCGCCCCCTTTTTGAATTCCTATGCTCGCTGCCTTACTCCTTCACTATATGCACGCCTGCACGTAGTTCTTCGTTCAGTACATTTTTGATTGCGGGAACAAGTTTTTTCAATGTAGTATACGTGTTGTCACGGGCATGAAGTACCAATACAGCGACGGGATACTCTTCGAAATTTTGTTGGTATTGGAGGTTTCGGTCAAATGTGAAAAGTGCATCAAAATTTTCATCGCGCAAAAGCCCGAGCAATTCACCGTTCTTCTTACCGTTCCATCATTTGTCGCTTACAGTGAAAATGGCATGTTCATAAAAATCAAGCTTCAAGCGCTTA
>DAITMF010000106.1:0-3799 GCA_036835325.1 Flavobacteriales bacterium | reverse complement strand
GTTAAGGTTGAGTTAGTTACAGAAAAAAAGGCGGAGACAACGGTCTCCGCCTTTTGATGTTTCTTGATAATTCATCTGCCGCTTTGAAAAGTTTGCGGCAGTGCACCATTGCATCCGAAACTTGGGGTGAATGATTCTGATTTTCAAAGCATTTGCAAACGTTCCACAATCTCTACCATTGCTACAGTGTCTAATCCGCAGTAATCAAGAAGTGCTTGGCGCTTCGAATCGAACACCGAGTGGTCAGCACTGAAAAAAGCAGCATTAAACAGAGCACTGGCAACATCACCGCTCTGAATATCGAGGTTTTTGTAAGTAAGTTCAGGGACGAGCACCGGCAGTACAGCTTTGATAGAATAGGAGCCACGTAGTTCGGGTGACCGGTACCAACCGTTTTTGAAAACCTCCATCAAATCGATCATCCGCTTGTTGATGCTCAATAACTCGTTGGTGAATTCGGGAAAATGGTGGGTCAATTCGCCAATCCTACTGTGTTCAAACCCCATGTTGTATACAACGACATCGCCCTGTGTGCCGATGTCTGCAAGCAGTTGCTGAATCAGCTCATGCCGGTAATCGCTTCCGTCAGGGTTGGCGAGGAACGCTTTGTGAATGAGCTCTGACCCCGGGGCCTCTTGCACGTGGAGGGAATACTGAAAGATATGCTGTTCAAACGGTCGGGTTTTATCAAACGGTGGGATCGCAGGATTCCATGTTTCCACGTCAAAGAAGAAGAGCGGGTAATGCAGATCGTTGAAAAAGCTACGAATCGACTCGCGGTCGATTAGGGTACTGCCGTCTTTCGCGAGACGGATTTGTGCGGCTTGGCCTTGGTTGAACTCGTCTTCAGGCAATGACAGGATGTCGATATCGCCCTCATAATAGCGTTCATAAGCCTTCGACCTCCATATACCACCAAGGTCAAAAACCGAGTACGCCGGAAGGTGCTGTCGGCAATGAGGTATAAAAGGACATTCATACGGTTCATGACAATGCAGTCCGATGTCGATTGCTGGTACTTCTTCGCTTTTCAGCACGGCCTTCATTTCAGCGATTCGCTCGCTCACCTCGTGCTGTTTTCCACGGGCAGCTTCAAGAACGGATGAACGTCGAAACAGCTGCTGCGGATTGAGACTTCCATCGCGCTGGTACACGGTATTGATGTGCACGACTGATGCATCGCCGATGATCAGTCCGTTGCCTTGTAAGACGTAGAGTTGCACCGCAATGTCATCAATGTTGACCTCCTTAACCTGCGTTGAACTCTTCACTTCGAAAATCTCCCACTCGTCGTTGTACAAAACAAGGATGTCAACTGCACAAAAGACCTGATTGTAAACGAAAGCGGCTTCATAGATCACTCGTTCACCCGCATGAATAAGGTCCAGTGTGTGTTGGATTGCATGCTGAATTCCGTCACTGTTGTAACGTGGCGGTGTGGCATCTGTGCCGTTAGGAAACAATTGGAGCGCGAGTTCACCCACGCGATGACCTTGTTCAAAAACATGCTGCCGAGCTTGTGTTATTTCAGGCAGCAGCTCGCGGTGTTTGTGCTCCAAGTACAGGCGTTTCAGGCACTGTTTGCCTACGAGGCAGGAGGATTTACTCAGCATAGTGGTTTGAGGTAGGGATATTGCTCAGTGGTGCAAAGGTTAGCCTTGAGGTTCATTTCTTTTGAATGCCATGATGATCAATCCTGCAGCTGCAACAACATCAACGATATTCCAGATTGTTCTGCCGAGGGCGACTTTAATGAAGGGCTGGAAGAGCGCAGCTAAAATGATAAAGACGAACATCATGTTCTTTTCATCCTTTTCATAGCTGACCCAAGCAAGGTACGCGAAGCCAGCCGTAGCAGTAAAACGTACGAATTGGTAGAACCCGTAAGGCATGTCAAAAAGACAGAGTAACAGCAAAACGGAGAGCAAGATTGCGACAGTACGGTGCATAGGGTTAGTGTTCAAAAACTTTTGAAATGATCTCTTCTGCGATGTGTTCAAACTTTTTCGGACATCCATTGGAACTCGAAATCATCTTGTTCCATAGACGTTCCTCGGGGAGTCTTTTTGACAATTCAGAAATAACGAATTTCTCGAGCGCAAGCACCTCCTTTTGAATGAATTTGTATGCTTCATATTGAGCCTTTTCTTCTTTGTTGAGTCCCTTTTTATATTGTTCATTGTAGGAGCCTTTCCATTCCTTGAATCCGTCGATGGGCCAATGAAACAGCTCAATTGTTGAATTTGCGATCCAAGCTTCACCTTTCTTCGTAAGTTGACGTCCCAATTGATTTTGAGTCGATCGAGATTGAAGTTCAAAATGCCCTGAGAAACGGTGCACTGCCGAACGGGCAGAAGGATAATGGTTGTCACCGGTCATGCCGACGTAAAAGAACTTATCAGTTCCATTGGAGATACGAAAGAGGTAAACTGAAAACCCGCTGAGGAGCATTTTTCCAGAGAAAGATAGATGGTTCATCTTAGCTTAATTTTTAACAATTCAACGTTTGTTCGCTACTTAAATTCAAGCATTCGAACCTTGAGCCATCTCTTTCCTGCATTCCGATATATGCGGTAGTTTAGCTTGGATTGATACCGCTAGCCGATGACCCAAAAACTCCGGGTCACGGATCTCAATTTGCCATTTTCCAAGGTGCTGATAATTGGCATCTCCGTGAACCACAGATTCGAATTGATTGTCGTGGTTGGTAAAGAAATCTCTCATTTTACTTGCATGCTCAACAAGCGGCCCGCAGACCTCCAAAATCAGCTCTACACGTTTGCAGTCCTTCAAGATTTCAATTGGGAAAACCGTGAAATATATATCCGATTCATTTTTGGCAGCCCAAATATTTCTCCAATAATCACTTTTGCCATGTAGGTCCCATTCTAGAATGGAGGCTGTATGATCGAGTTGGTTAATGATAAAATCACGGGCTTGGTTTCTTCTTAATAGAAGCTCTTCAACTTGGGTTCCGTGGTCGAACACGTACTTAATGCTGTCATTCATGGTCATTGTGGAGGAGATGTAATTCATATTTTGATAAAGGTCTTCCCAATAAATACGTTCGCGAACTGCCAAGTCACCTTCAAGTTTGGCGTTAACCTTCGCGAACCAATCGACGTACGTAACATTATGGAATCGCTTGTCTGGTGAACTTACTTTCCCAAGGGTCAGCAAGACGCCCAACTTCTGCTCATCATTATAAGGCAAGTAACCCCAATAGGAATCAAAAGGATTCTCCACATTGTGGAAGATCTTTGCTTCGATGAATATGGCCGATTTAGTGCTTGTATCGTGGATAACGATGTCTACCCGCTTACCCTCATCGGTAACGCCCTCGATAGACACCTCACAATTGGAAAAGTCGTCAATGGTTAAACGTGTTGTAATTTTGCCTTCCACTTCCTTGTTAACAAGACCAATAAGCTCGCTGATAAGCAGCGGTGCCACCCGTGGTGCGTTGATGGGATTTAGTAGCCATCCAATCAAAGAACAGATAACCACTTCGCGGTATTCGCAATTTGTGGCTTGAAGCAGTCCATTCGGACGTTCGATGAGCGGGGGTAGTTTTAGAAGATGTAGCTCGTTTACCATTGGAAGAAGGTATGAAGTTATGGGGCGCAATAAAAAAACAAATTTTCAACAGGAATACGTAAGCTATTTACGTTGTAGGCATTAGTTGCAATAAAAAAAGGCGGAGACTTAGATCTCCGCCTTTCAATGCAAGTATTCGCTGATGTCACCTCGGCAGCTTCTTGCTCACCAATCCGTAAACGAAGGTGCCGAGCAAAGCAGC
>DAITMF010000105.1:0-3846 GCA_036835325.1 Flavobacteriales bacterium | reverse complement strand
GTTGGTGCTGACATCCATCCGGAGAACTTCCCTGCCCAATTGGTCGAAGACCTCGATGAACAACGGCTCGCGTACCGCTGATTTAACAAAAACCATGCCCGATGTGGGGTTAGGATACACCACCCACACCGCTGCCGCGTCTTCAGTGACCGTGCTGGTCACCTCTACGGTTACCGTGAAGCTGCAGCTGCCTTCGTTGTCTGATTCGTCGGTCGCTGCAAAGCTCACGGTGTGCTCGCCCGGCTCCAAAACTGTGCCCGCTGCAGGTGATTGCTCAATCATTGCATTGGCAGTTTCGGTGCACGCGTCGTTGGCGTCAATTTCAGATGTGAAATCATCGAGCAGGTAGCTCTCACCGGTCAACACAAACACAACCGTGTCGCCCAAGCACACCACATCGGGCGCGGTGATGTCAATCACGCTTACTTCTGCCGTGCAGCTCGCGGTGTTGCCCGATGCATCCAGGCCGGTGAGCGTTACTGTGTTCACGCCTAGGTCGCTGCACGAGAAATCGGTTGTGCTAACGCTGAGTTCTACTGTACAGTTGTCGAAGCTTCCCAAGTCAATCTGAGCGGGCGCAAGCGTCGCTTCGCCATCTGCATCCAAGGCGAGTTCAATGCTTTGGCAAGCCATTTCAGGGATTATCACGTCTTCAACCGTTACCTCTGCGGTGCAGCTTGTTTCGTTGCCTGATGCGTCGATAACGCTCACCGAAACGCTTTGCGTGCCAAGGTCATCGCAGGTGAATGTGAAGGTGTTGTCGACCAAATTCGCGGCACAGTTGTCACTGAAGCCAACAACCAACTCTTCGGCCAAGAGCGCTGCGCTGCCCTCAGCACTGAGCTGAACCGTGGCGTTTTGGCATTCGAGCTCAGGCGCGATGAGGTCTTCAACGGTGACGGTGGCAAGGCAGCTTCCTTCGTTGCCGTTGGCATCGGTCACGGTGACTTGCACGTTTTGCACGCCGAGGTCGTTGCAGGTGAAGAGCGATTGCGCCAAGGTTTCGGTCGCTACGCCGCAGTTGTCGGTTGATTCAACGAGCACTTGGTCAATCAATAGGCTTGCAGTGCCTTGGGCGTTGAGCTGAAGGGTAATCGTGCCACACTGCGCCGTAGGCAGTTCGATGTCGGCCACTTCAACGGTGTACGAACAGGTGGCGGTAAGGCCATCTGAATCGGTGGCTGTAAAACTCACCTCGCTCATCCCCGCAGGGAAAAGCGATCCACTCACAATGCCTCCGGTTTGTAAGGCTTCAATGTTGCCGTCTTCAGGGTCGGTGGCAACGATCGTTTGCAAGTCAACGATGGCGCCGCACAGGCCTGCATTGGTGTTCACGCTGATGTTCTCCGGACAAACAATGCTCGGCCCAGCGTTGGGGAGGTTGCCAAATGCCCGCATAACGCCAAACTCGCCGGTTGCCGGTGAGGTGAAGCCATTGTAACCGGTTGCAAGAAGGTGACCCGCTCCGCTAATGGCTGCCGATGTGCTCGCTTGGCCGGAGAGTATGGTTGAGAGCGTCCATTCACTGCCGTTTCGGACATAAATAAAGGGCAGGCCGCCCAAAACAGCGAGCACAGAGCCGTCATGGTTTAAGCTTACTGACCGGCCCAAGCTCTGTCCGGTGCTCCCGGTGATGTAGGCAAAGTCCCAAAAATTGTTGTTGGTGCGGTCAATGACGACCACTTTACCGGCGTTGCTGCCGCCGTCGGTGTTGAGTTCGGCGCCTTTGGCGATGAAATTGCCATCGCCGCTCATGGAGAGAAAGCTCGGGCCGCCATTGACGCCGTCAACACCGCTGAGTATTGAGTTGGTCGGGCTGCCCCAAACGCCGTTTACTTTGTCGAAGTAGCTCACCCAAATTTGACCGCCGAAAATGACGCGTGTGCCATCGCCGCTGAGTGCAACGGCGAGCATGAAATCGTTGCCAGCGCTTGCAACAACCTGTACCCATGTGGTTCCGTCGAATTCGTAAATACGGCCAATTGACCCGGTCGTTGATGCGATTGTGAGACCGTCATTTGACAGGGCGATGGCGGCTCCGAGACCCTGTGCAGCACCGTTGATAGGCGCACCGATTAAAGTCCACGCATTGTTGATGTACTCGTACACATTGACAGCTCCTTGGCCTGCATTGGCGTACGGACGTGCGACGGCGAGAATGTTTCCGTTTTCGTTGAGGCTGAGTGCAGAGCCCATTTCTTCATCGCCATTTGTGCCAACGATGGGCGAGCCGAGCAAGGTCCACACGTTGTTGATCAACCGGTACACTTCAACCCTGCCGTTGTTGAACAGTCCGTTTTCATGGGCATAAGGTGCCGCCACCGCGATGGTGCTGCCGTCGTCGCTTATGCTCACTTGATTTCCGTAGCCTTCAGACTCATCATTGCCCAAAACGTTTTGGCCAACTTGGCCCCATTGGCAAAAGGCGCAGAACGGTAGCAGGAGGGCAGCAAGAAGTACACGAGATTTCATGGTAAAGAAAGGGTTTAAGGCCGGTTGCGGGGCACAAAATACCCGATCAATTGGCGAGGTTTTGGCGGCGAAAGTAGCGAATTGGATGCGAAGTTTACTGTTCAATTGCCACTGAATGCGATCATCCGGCGTGGGCCTCGTTAACAAGCGTTTGCGCTTGGTGATAACCACCATCGCTGCGAACATGGCGCCTTGTGGTATTTGTTTTTCGCCTCCGGCGGATGAGTGGGTTGAGGGGCACAATGTCACGTTTGTGTGCGCTCGACGTCGCTGTGACCATCGCCCCCTCATCCGCGCAGCGAAAACAAGAACCGTCACGAGAATTGACCGGCTTGTAGCGGGTTTTGTGCGCTTCGTCTTAGGGCTGTGTAAGGCACCCGGAAACCGTATGTAAGAAACCGCCTACAACGCTGATTTTTAGTCGATTGAATAGCGAAATTCATCGCAACCACCGTGCTATGTATCGAACCGTGAAACCCGTTGTCACATGCGGCAGTACAGAGGCGAAAGACAAACGCTTTCTAAATCAAACGCAAATGAAATCACTCTTTACGCGTGTTCGAACGAACCTGCGCTCACGCATCTTGCTAACGGGTGCTGCGGGCCTTTTCGCCGTCGCAGCTAAGGCGCAAGCCCCCGACATCGTTCAAGCAACCACCATCAACGCAACGCCGCCGCTTTACAGCAACGGCAGTTTCACAGCCCATGTGAGCGGTGGAGTGGCTCCGTTCAACTTCACGCTCACCAATGTGTCAAACGCCACCACTGTACAAACCGGTGAATTGGGCGGAAACAAAGCCGGATTCAACCGCTTCGGCAACCACTCTACGAGTACTTACTACCGTTCAACCGGTACCTACGCATCGTTCAACGATGCAGCGAATGCAGCGGCTGCGCAAGGGGGCTACCTCCTGTCGATCAACTCGGCTGCTGAAAACCAATGGCTCATTGCCAATGGTGGCTGGGTGGCGGGTGACCATTTCGGCGGAACAGATCAAGCAGTCGAAGGTGTGTGGCAGTGGCATTCGGGCCAGCCATTTACCTACACCAACTGGTCACCGGGCGAACCGAACAACGGAGGCGGTAATCAAGATTTTATGCAACTCTATGCCAACGGTACGTGGGACGATATCGGCTGGAACCAAAACGGCCCGACCAACGTCCTGATAGAAATCCCCAACCGCATTCATGCCACCGGTTTGTTCCCGGGCGACTACCAACTTTCGGTAACCGGTGCCAACAACCAAACCGATGTGTTGACCTTCTCTGTAGGGCCTCAACTGCAGATTTTGTCGTCGGCATCGACCAATATCGAGTGCGGTGGCACCGCAACCGGCAGTGCCGTAGCCCGCGTAATTGGTGGCGCACCGCCCT
>DAITMF010000104.1:0-3972 GCA_036835325.1 Flavobacteriales bacterium | reverse complement strand
CCACAAATGTACCCACGAACACGGTGTACGTTGGCCAGTCAGACCAGCACCCCGGCCTGATGCGCTCCGGCCTGCGCATTTCGCGCAAACTCGTTCACTGGATACGGCCCGAAGCCGAACCTGAAGTAGGCGTGTCAATGCGCACCACGGCGCGCATTCGTTACCGGCAACCCTTGGAGCCCTGTACCTTAACGGTTACCCAAGACGGTATTGAAATCGTGTTTGACACTCCTCAACGTGCCATCGCTGAAGGACAGTTCGTAGCGTGGTACACCGAAGGTGAACTGCTCGGAAGCGCGGTAATGTAACTAGCACTCCTCGGCGATGCCGTAGGTGTTTCGGTCGGCACCCGTGCGCGATACCAACTCGGCTAAAAATCCGGCCAAAAAAAGCTGAGTACCGATGATCATTGCGGCCAGAGCGATAAAGAACGGACTCATTTCAGCAATGTTTTTGGATGGAAGGCCTTGTGCGAGTGCAATGAGCTTTTGTCCGCCTATCCATGCGAACAACCCGAAACCGGCTGCAAACATGCCCAATCCTGCGGTACCAAAAAGGTGCATGGGCTTTCGCGAAAACCGCGAAATAAAGGTAATGGTGAGCAGGTCAAGAAAGCCGTTTAGGAAGCGCTCCAGCCCGAATTTACTGGAGCCGTATTTGCGCGCACGGTGTTCAACCTCCTTTTCTCCGATGTAGCCAAAGCCGGCGCGTTTGGCCATGACAGGGATGTAGCGGTGCATCTCGCCAAACACTTCAATGTTTTTGACAACATCGTAGCGGTAAGCCTTCAAACCGCAGTTGAAATCGTGCAATTTGATGCCCGACATCACCCGTGTGGCGCAGTTGTAAAGCTTTGTAGGCAGTGTTTTGGTAATGGGGTCGTAGCGTTTTTTCTTCCACCCACTGACCAAATCGTAGCCGTCTTCGGTAATCATGCGGTAGAGTTCGGGCAGCTCGTCGGGCGAATCTTGAAGGTCAGCATCCATCGTTACCACTACACGTCCGGTTGCGCGTTGAAAGCCCGTATTGAGCGCTGCGCTTTTGCCGTAGTTTCGCAAGAAACGTAGGCCTTTAACGTGTTCGGGATTTTCTTTTTGGATGGATTGGATGACCGCCCAAGAACCGTCTTTGCTGCCATCGTCGATAAAGATGACCTCAAACGAAAAGCGGCCAGATAGCACGCGTGCTATCCAGCCATACAATTCGGGCAATGACTCTTCCTCGTTCAACAACGGAACGATGACGGAAATGTCAGGTTGAATACGTTCAGAAGTGCTGGTCACCTTGGTATCAAACAGCTTGTGATTCAAGTGTATCAAGCGGAGGATTCTTCTTGACGATGGCACCTACAATGAGGGCACCCAAGGCCCACCAGAAGGCACCGGTGAAGAATCCCAAAATTTGTCCGCTTATTTGAAATTGCGCTGCTGCTTCTTCGAAGCCTTTCTGCATCTCGTCTTCAATGTCTTCTACAGGTGCACCTAAACGCTCCATCATGGCAAGCATCTTGTCGGCCATGGTTTCCATTAGGGCTTCGGCCAATCCTGGATCAACCACATTGAAAAGCACGATGTTCCAAATGGTTGAAAGCAGCGACATGATGAGTGCTGCGATAAAGACACTTAAAAAGGCTTTACCAAACTTGAGGTAACCTCCTTCAGCCTTGCGAATGTTAAGACCGATAACCAAGAGCACAACAAAAATGAGCGGTATGAAAACCAATGTAAGCCACCAGTTGGCCATCAGCATGGGGTCAATAACGTAAATAAGCAGGTTAATCGCGACAAGAATCAAGCCGCCGATGACGCCCTGAGAGATAGCATGTTTACTCATAGCAGTTGGTTTTTATTGTTCGGTACCAAGGTAAGGGGTTTGTTCTCCTGTGGAGGCAAAAATACAGGAATGGAATTAGGATGGGATGAACGGGTGGGTTCATATACGAATAAATAAAAAAAGCCGCTCAGAGCGGCTTTCTTGCTGGATTCAATTCAAGGGTTATCGGGTCACCACAATTTGAGTGGTAGAGCTGAACGTTGCTGTGCGGGCGTTCAAGGTGTAGGTGCCTGCAGCAAGGTCATGGTTCAACACCACACGGTTGCCGGGTGCGATAGAACTTGCTGTGAGCTCTTCAGCCACAACGCGCTTGCCTGCACCGTCAAAAATTTCAACGATTAGGTTGCTTTCGCGAAGCTCAACGGCTTGGCTGAACTGCAGATTGATTTGGCCTTCGAACACCGGGTTTGGGAAAACAAGCATGGCTTGTTCAGTCGCAGTGACTTCGTTAACCGAAACGATTTCATTGCCGGTTGGTTCAACGCATGAGCCGTCATCGTAGGTAGCGGCAGCGCTGTAGTTTTCTGAGTTGGGGTTCATGCATCCGAAAACGAACGCATTGCTGGTCTCGAAGCTAAGACCGTGCGCTTGCCAAGGCATTCCTTCTTGATTCCATCCTTGAAGGTTGAGGGTGCCGCTGGCAATGCCCGTTGTGGTAAGTTGCATGATCAACACCAAGTTGCCTTGTTCAGGAAGGGTGCGTAGGTCGGTAGGTACCAAGAACCACGCTCCGTTGCTCGCTGAAATGGATGACCCGTTTTCAAAGCTATCAAAGTCAATTCCAACGTTCCAGAGGTTGTTGGCAGTGGCATCGATTGCACCAACAGTCACCCATGAGTCGAACGCCAAAGTAGGCTCAATGTTCACCATATTCGGATTGATGTCGGTCGTTGAGAAATTCCCAAAGGGGTGCTGAAAGAAGCTACCTGTGGTTTGAATGCTCATCGGTTGTTGGCTGTCGCCGTAAATGGCGTGTACCGAGTGTGCAGAAGAGGGAAGCTCTACGAACACACGAAAGGTTTGCCCATCAACGGCTCCTCCGTTATCTACAGTTTGCACCACCAACTGTGGACCATTGGCGGCCGCAGAGAGAGCGCCTACGAGCAATGCGGAAGTAATGAATGACTTCATGAGTAGTGTTATTTGATTGGTTGTAACGGATAATCCTGTCCGTTGTTTCAAAGCGAAATATACAAATTCATAGCGTTAAAACCAAACATGCAACGGCAAGGCATTAATTTAGAGCGTTCGTTTACTTTCACCTGACCAACATCGAGAACATGAAAATCGAGCTTCACAGCCGCCTAGCTTTCCTAATCTGCCTCACGTTGCTAGCATGTAAAGCCGATTTACCTGCACATGACGATGGGCCGCTGAGCGAATCGTACATCCAAACCACAGACACGTTATCGTACCTTGCGTTGGGTGATTCGTACACCATTGGCGAAAGTGTTGCCCCTTCTCAACGGTGGCCTATGCAGCTCGCTGATGCCCTCAACCAACTTGACACAACCGTGCACATTGGTGAAGTAAGTATCTTAGCGCAAACCGGCTGGACCACAGCTAACCTAATCAACGCGCTCGCCTTGCCCACCAATCAACAACTCGAGGCTGATGTCGTATCGTTGCTCATTGGTGTGAATAACCAGTACCAAGGACTTGACACAGCTCAGTACAGAGCTCAGCTCAGTGAACTCATTCAGTACGCACTTGGATTGGTGAACGGACAAACCCACCGCGTATTCATTGTATCGATACCTGACTATGGGTACACCCCATTCGGCCAATCGAATCAAACCGAAATTTCGTCAGAACTTGCGGTATTCAACCAAATCTGCCTTGAAGAGGCCCTTATCACCAACGTGCCCCACTACAACATTACCCCCATCTCACAAGAATGGCCCAACACCCCCGGTTTGGTTGCACAAGACGGTTTGCACCCTTCAGGCGTTCAGTATGCGCGTTGGGTTGAGTCGTTTTTACCCCAAGTTGTGGCCCAGCTCCTTTCGCATTAAGAACCGGTTAGGGAAAATCCGTCCCAAAACGGGACAAACCACAGGGTTTTGGCACAGCATTAAATTTATGCCAATCGCTGATTATCAATGACTTGAGTAAATACAACCCCACTTTGGCACGCGC
>DAITMF010000103.1:0-4331 GCA_036835325.1 Flavobacteriales bacterium | reverse complement strand
AAAAAAGAACCCGCGGGCGCAGCGAGCAAAAGAAGAATCCCCTTAATCCCCATCATCGTCGGCGAAGCCGACCCAAAACAGCATACAGTTTGAGCAGAGTGCAAGAGAAAACTCCTTCAACTCCTATAACTCCTGAAACTCTGTGTCAAAAAAGAGCAGCGAGCATAGCGAGCAAAAAACACCCAAAACACCGTGTCAAAAACCGCGAGCAAAGCGAGCCACATCCCGCTCCCCTATCTTTGCACCATGGTAGAGCTCACCCGCATCCACGAAATGTCGAAACATGCCGGTCCGGTGTATGCACTGGCTGAAGGACGATCCCCGGGCATGCTCCTGTCAGCTTCGAGCGACCGGTTCATCGCCGAGTGGAATCCCCAAACCGGTGATGCATCGCCCTTCGCAGTGAAGCTCGAAGAGCCGTGTTTCGCCCTCCTCTTTCGGATGGATGCGCAGCTCATCGCCGCCGGAACCGGCTCAGGCAACCTCCACATCATCGACCTCAACCAAAAAGCCGAAATCCACAACTTCAAGGTGCACTCCAAGGGCATCTTTGCCATCGTGCACACCCACGACCTGATCATCGCAGCCGGTGGCGACGGCTTCATCTCCGTATGGCACCCGGAGTCGTGGAAGCTGCTGCGCCACTTCGCAGTGTGCGACGACAAACTGCGCAGCTTAACGGTCGATGGCGACCGCCTCTATGCCGCAACATCCGGCGGTGAAATCATCGTCTTCGATTTGCCGTGGCTCAACGAGCTGCACCGCTTCCACGCCCACGAGGGTGGTTGCTTCACAACGGCCATCCATCCGTCCAAACCGCTCATCGTTTCCGGTGGAAAAGACGGCCACTTGCGCTTCTGGCACAAAGACGAGAACTACCGCCCTGTACACGCCATCGCAGCGCACAACTTCGGCATCTACGGCATCGCCTTCTCGCCCGATGCCAGCATGGCCCTCACGGCTTCGCGCGACAAAACGGTGAAGCTGTGGTCAACCAGCGATTTCTCGGTGCTGGCCCGCATCGAACGGCCCAAGCTGCCCGGACATACCCATTCGGTGAACAGCGTCAAATGGCTCGACAACGAACGCTTCGTGAGCGCCGGTGACGACCGCAGAATACTGGTCTGGAAAATCAACTGATCAAATCAGTTCACCAGCGGAATCAATCCGCGCACGCCCATGTCAACCACCGTTTCACCGGCTCCGGGCTCAAACACGCCGTCGACTGTGCTGTCAATCCACTCAAAACTGTCGTTGATCGATACCGACAAGGTCACCACCACGTCGCCGTTTTCATTGCCGGTGATGGTAAGCGGCTCAGGAAACGCACCGGTGACGACGCAGCTTCCCGCAGGCACAGGCGATGTGCTCCAAATCGGATTCGGAACCGTCGTCGCTCCCGGAGGTGCCTGTCCCGTCACTACCTGCCCCACCGTTTCAAAGCCCCAGTAGCCCTGCAAACGGTTGCCGTTGACTTCAACTTCTTGGTTCTTAATGGTGTACGTACCGATATAGTTGTTGTAGCCCACAAAACTGGCAATGGTGCCTTCCAAATTGAATCCGGATGCCAGAAAATCAATGTCGTAATTCTGGTACGAGAGCGAAACGCGCAGGTAGGTGTACGTACCAGGCGACACCTGACTGAGTGGAATCGAGAAAAAATCTTCGCCTGCACCAACAAACTTCGCTTGGGCAATGTCAATGGCTTGTTCGCCTCCGGCGGATGTCTCCTGTCCGACATACACCACCTCACCCATCCCCAAGGCGGTGAGTGCGTTGGGCGTCAGCTCAATGTAATTTGCTGAAATGCTGTTGAAACGCGGCGTTTGCGCTGCATGTCCTGCCGGAAGCTCGGATGGATTCCCGAGGTTGTCCAAACGGGGCTGGTCTTCGTCAAAGGCAAAGCGAAAGACGAGCTTCGGACCCGCATCGGGTTGCGGCAAAAGGGGTTCATCGTCATCCTTCCCGCATCCTGCGATGAGCAGAGAAGCAAAAACAAGGGCTGCAAGCGGTTTCATAAGCAGAAGTTGTATTCAAAGATAACGCGAATGTGCTGCACTTCGTTGCGTCACATCCATTCGTAGCCTGAACGGTACACGCCGTGCTGCTCGCAGTACTCCATGAAGGCGGCGTAAAAGGCGTCGCCGCCGAGCGTGGCCGAGTCGCCAATGACGACCAATTTGCGGCGCGCACGTGTCATGGCCACGTTCATGCGGCGGTAGTCGCTCAAGAAGCCGATCACGCCGTCGGCGTTGCTGCGGGTGAGCGAGATGAGCATCATGTCACGCTCCTGTCCCTGAAAGCCATCTATGGTCTGAACCACCACCCGCGGGTCAGGTTCTATGGCTTCGCTCAAGCACTCCACTTGAGCCCGGTACGGAGAAATAACTCCCACACTTTGAATGCTTTGTGCGTATTGGCTCAACAATTCATTCAATCTCTTGGCGAGCAGCGCAGCTTCGTCGATGTTGCAGAGACTTTGCGTGCTGCCCTCCTCGGGATGCTGCTCATCGAAGCCGCACCCGGCGGTATCAATGAACTCCAAAACGGGTTCATCGTCGCTGAGGGCGTGCTCGGCCACCGAGCCGTGGGCCGTCAGCTGATTGTTGTAAAACCATTGGTTTGAAAAGCCCATGATGACGCTGTTCATGCGGTACTGCTCGTTGAGCAAGCAGGCCGAACCCGACCGTTCAATGGCTTTTTCAAGCAGGGTGACGCTGAGTCCGTCGTTGGCGGCCTTCTGCGACTTCACCGTCGGCGGCAACTGGAAGGGGTCACCCGCCAGTACGACCTTCGGTGCGCGAAGCGCAGCAATCCAAGCCGCCGGCTCAAGGGCTTGTCCGGCTTCATCGATGAACACGGCATCGAAGCTGATTTTGGCAATGCGCAGGTCTGACGACCCCACCAAGGTGCACACAATGGCTTGCGCGCCTTCAAGCAGCTTGTCGGCGGCGAAACGCTCGGTGTCGCGGGCTTCGCGTTGCAGTTCGCGGGCATCGTGTCGGGCGGCAGCACGGGCCTTGCGCTCGTCGGCACCAAAGCTGCGTTTGAACTTGTCGGCGTCGGCGAAGGCCTCTTCTGCCCTGCGCCGCAGCTCTTTCACGAGCTTCATTTCGGCCATGGCTTCGAGTTGGGAGTCAAACGAGTGGATGAACGCGCGTTCATCGACCCGGCTGGCATGGCCCAAGCGCACCACCTTCACGCCCAGCGAGGCGAGCCGCAGGGTGAGCACGTCGGCCGCAGCATTCGTGGGGGCCGTGACCAAAACGCGTTGTTCGCGCGATGCGTAAATCCGTATGGCTTCAGCGATGGTGGTGGTTTTTCCTGTTCCGGGCGGACCGTGCACGAGCGCCACGTCGCGCGTTGCCACACAACGCCGAACGGCCTCGTGCTGCGAGGGGTTGAGGCGCGCATCAATGCTTAACGATGCGGAAAGCTCCTCGTCTGTCCCTTCCGAAGCGGCGTAGCCCAACAAAATGTCACGCAGTCTTTTCTCACCACCGCCTTCGAGGTTGATGGCACGGTTGAGGGCCTTCTCCATTTCGAAGAAGGTTTTGTCGTCGAAGCGCAAATCAACAAACCACTGGCCTGAGCGCACGTCGTCGGGGAAATCATCGCCGTACAAGGCCACGCGCATAACCGTGGCGTTGGCATAGCTCACAACGCCTTTGAGGCGGTCTCCGTTCTCGCGCGAAACGAATACGGGCGTGCCCTGGGTGAACTGATCGCCGGGGTACTTGCCGGGCTGACGTTCCAATGAAAGTTCGGGCTGTCCGCCGTACACGAAGGCCAATCGCGACACGGTGAGGGGTCCGCGGGTGACGCCATCGGCCTTTCGCTGCTTCAGCGGCAGGTTTTTCAGGATGGATGACAGCCGTTCCTCTTCTTCTTCGCGTTCGGCGCGCAGCGCCAAGGCCACACGGCCGAGTTCCTCCTCAGGAGTCAAACGCGCAGGGGTCACAGTTTCACCACACGTTGGGTCAGCATACCGCGCGGGGTGTCGATGGCAATGATGTAGCTTCCGCTGGCCTTCGGCAACTGAATCTGCTGCTGGTTGCGCAGCATGGGCTCATCGAGCACCAACTTGCCTTGCATGTTGAACACGCGGATTCTGTTGGATGGATGGAAGTAGCCCTCCGGCAACTTCGCCACCGTCACCATTCCGTCGGATGTCGGATTCGGGAAGACCGAGAACTTCGGTTTCTTCAGCTCGGCAATGTGCGATACGGTGGCCGTGGCGGATGCTTCTTTCACCAATACCGGCATGGCGCCCTGCTCTTCGTACAAGTCACGGAAGAGGTCAATCTCGGGCGTGTTGAAGGCAAACATCT
>DAITMF010000102.1:0-4489 GCA_036835325.1 Flavobacteriales bacterium | reverse complement strand
TGGGGCAATACAGCTCCGTTGAGCAGCCCTAACCAAACCACTATAGCCGCGTGCTTGTTGGATGGATTTACCCCTCAAAATGGCGAAACCCTTCAGTTTTCAATTGTAACAGATGAGAACCCATTTGAGGTGAATGACCCACTTGTGCTTCGCGAGTTCTCGCCCGCCATCGACGCCGGTGGAAACACCTTTGATAACGCTTCGCCGGTTGACTTTTACGGCAACGCCCGCGTGCAAGGATTTAGCATCGATATGGGTGCCATTGAAAGTCCGTACTCAATTGCCCCAACTTGCTTGGGCGACTTTGATAATGATTTTATCGTAGGTACAACCGATTTGCTCATCTTCCTGGCTGAGTTTGGCTGCGCATCCAATTGCGCAACTGACCTCGACGGTGATGACTCAACCGGAACCTCTGATTTGCTGGTCTTTCTTGCCGCATTTGGTGCTAATTGTGATCCTCCGGTGATTAGCATTGCCAACCCCAACACCCACTAAAGGCATTCTACTAACACAGGCGGCCCGGTGTAGAGGTTTCGCAGGGGTGAATCAGGTGTTTTCCGTCCCCGCAAGTTCCGGCTCAACGGAGCACCTGTAACAAACTATGTTTGCCTTCGACTACAACGCTGTACATTCCGATGGGGAAGAGCGATGTGTTGAGGCGTGCTGAACGCGGTGAAACCACACCCGAAGCTATCATCCGTCCATCCATCCCAAAAACAGCGTAGTGCGATCCAGCCGGGGCATCGACAATGACATAGTCAGCGGCAGGATTGGGGTAGAGTTTGAGCAAGCCGCCGTTGGGCCGTTCCGTGACCGAAACTGCACACTCAGGCGCCATTCCAGGGGCTTCGTTGAAAACACCGTTGCTCACCGTCCAGTCAAACCAGTCGCCGCCGTTATGGTTGAGCCAATCGTTCAAATCGAGGAACTGGCTGCCGTCGGCTGAGGCGTTGATGCGCAGCGCCTTAAGTGCTTGGCCGCCGTGGTTCCAATCGAGTGCTTGGTTCGGTGCACAGAGGTTGGGTTCAGAAGGTACATCGCATGCCGGACGGACGAAGTACACGTAATCTTCGAATTCAGGTGCTTCGCCAAAGCAGCGGGCAATGCCATCGCCGTCAATGCACACCGCGCCGTATTCATCGCAGGCTATGCCATAGGCGGGTGCGCCAGTGTCGGCAGTGCGCCGCGCGAGAAATGCCGTGTGCCGTCCACGGCGATCAGGGTCGTCGTAATGGGTATCGGTAATGACATTCTCGAGGAAGGGAGCTTCGATGAAATCGTTGTGGCCAATGGTCATGTTCGTAGCAAACGGATTGGCAAGCGCTTGCTCAGTGGTCACCGTGCCATTGAGGGCCGAAAAGTAGCTACCCCCCAATACCGCCATTCCGGCACTTATGCCACCGACCACCCCTCCACGTACGTTGAGTAGGTTGTTGATGGCGTCTTCAACCGGTGTGCCCTGCCAAAAGTTGACGTAGGTGGCCTGGTTGCCTCCGGCCATCCAGATGCCTTCAGCGTTTTGCAAGCGCTCAACCACGTAGGGGTCGGTCGCTGCCGAAGCATTGTTGAAGACGATTGTCTCCACGCTGTTGATCGTAACACCCAAGTCACTGAAGAGGTAGTCGTTGTAGCCGTCGCTCCCGCTGGTGCGGATGACGACCACATCGCCGCCGTTCACCCGTTCAAGAAACCAGGTCATGGCGTTGTCGTCTTCACCGGCGCCGCCCATAAGCACGATGCCAAATTCGGGTTGTACGTCAGCATCAACGTTCGATCCGGTGAGAAAGCTTGTGTAGCTCTGTGCCGTTGCGGTGAGGCTTCCCAAAACCAAAAGAAGGGTTCCAAATATGGATGAATGCGCTGCCATAGTATGCATGTTTTTCGTTTAAATGATCAATGTCCAACCCAGATTTCGATGCTTAAATCACCTTCTATCCGGCCATCCGGCGAAGCCGAAAGTGCCCCATTGCGAAACACCACGATTTGTCCTTCGCCAACGGCTTCCATGCCCGTTGAAGTTACAACCAAAGCGGTTGATTCCCCAATGCCGAAAACAGTTTGTTCAGGGTAGTCGTGCAGGGCAGTGATGGCGCGGTTGTAGCGGCTGCGCTCAACAAAGTGCTGGTCAACAATGGCGTTGGGCAGCAGGCCGAGGCCCTCAGCATACACGGCGTTGTTGGCCCTCAGCCGTCGGTAGGTTGATTCGTATTCGGGCTCGAGTCGCTGGTCGCCGGTGATCATCACACCGCTCATCACTGCTGCTCCGGCACTCGTTCCGGCCACAATCGCGCCGCGTTCAAAACTCCGGTGAATTTGTTTTTTTATGGATGGATGACCGATGGCTTCCATCAAGCGCGATTGGTCGCCTCCGCAGAGGTAGATGAGCGCTGCGGCATTCAAACTGTCGAGTCGAGCTGCGCTGCTGTCGGCCGCCGAAAGGATGAATTCGCGTACGTTCGTCGCGCCCGCGTCAACAAACATCTTGCGGGCATACCAGGTGGCACTGTCGGGTTCTTCGCTGGCCATCGGAAGCACCAGAACAAGTGCATCGCGGCTATCCATCCGATCGAGCAAATTGGCCACCAATTGGGGCGGACGTTCACCTCCGCCGATGATGAAAAGGGTACCGTCTCCTTTCGGAAGCTCAGGCATCCAAGTGTCGGTGGTGGCATTGTTTTCTTCGGGGGATGGATGCGCAGCCGGAGCGGTGCATCCCATCCATCCCCAAAAAAGAAAAAGAAGCGCGGCTAAGCAGGGAGATTTTTGCATGCTATCAATCATTCCCACCACATCGGCACCTGCATGTTGGGCAGGGGAGTGGGGACGTTCGGGTTCAACAAGCGTTCGAATTGCGGGTACATCAAGCGGCGCGGTATTTCACCGTTCGGATTGGCGGCGCTCACACCACCCGGCGTGGGCGTGATGTTGGGGTAGCCGGTACGGCGCCAATCAACCCACGGTTCAGCAGTGGTGAAGAGGGCTACATATTTCTGACGGATCAGCAGGGCCAAATCGGCTTCGAAATCACCGCTGAAGCTGAAGCCATCAACGAACTCGTCGATTTCGTCTTGCGGCACTTCACCGAAGGTGTTGTCTTCAACACTGGTGCGAATGGCTTCGCGAAGGGCTTCTTGCGCAGCAGGAGTTTGCTGTGCGCGCAGCAAACACTCGGCTTCGATGAACTTTTGCTCAACGTACGACATGAACTTCACGGGCGAATTGGGAGAGGCCAAGGCGGGTCCGACTTTGCTTTCACCGCCCGTGAACGGAATGATGGTGATAAACTGCTCAAAACGTGGGTCACTGATGCCCATCAGCACAACAAACTGCTGGCCAATGATAGCGTTTGGCGTGATTTCGTAGTACTGAAAGATGGGATTGGCGTCGATGTCAGACCCGAGGAAGTTGTAGTCGAGGTCGTCGAAGCTGCTTGAAAAGCCTTGTTGGAGGGCGGTCAGCGCATCTGCGTAGGCAGCGGGATTTACGTTTCCTTGGTGCAGCAGGTAGCGGGCTTTGAGTGCGTGCGCGGCTTGAATCCACCGGTTGAGGTTGCCTTGGTAAATGATGTCATCATTACCGGGTGAAAACACGCTCTCGGCGGCTTGCAAGTCGATGATAGCTTGGTCAAGCAAGTCAATGATTTGCTCGTACACGAACGCTTGGCTGTCGTAAACCGGCGTAACGTTTGAAGGGTCAAGTGCTTCGCTGTACGGCACGTCGCCCCAAATGTCGGTTACGACACCGAGGGCATTCGCCATGAGCACACGGCCCACGCCTACATAATGCGGCGATTCAGAGGCCTTGGCCTTGTCGATGAGGATTTTAAGCGACACCATGGGGCCGGTGTAGAAGTCTTCCCACATGTAGCCCACAAAGAGTTCGTCGGGGGCATAGTTCTCAATGGCGAGCTCTTGGTTGTTGGTGCCGCGCAGGTGTTGGGTGAAGATGTTGGTGTAGCGAAAACAGCGTCCGCCCAGTGCACGTGCGAATCCGAACTGCGCCGGAGGCAGGAGGGTTTCCATTGGGACATCCACCGGTACATTGGGGTTCACGTTGGTTTCGTCCAGTTTGCATCCTCCCCAAAAAACAGAAAGAAGCACAATGGCAGCGGTGAAGCGTTTCATGCGAGTGGGTGCGTTGAGTGTGATCGACTTCATGGCTCAGAGGGTTAGGGTGAGTTGAATACCGATGCTGCGGGTGTTCGGTGTGTTGAAGTAATCGCGGCCGAAACTGTTTGAGGCACCTGAAAGTGAGGTCTCAGGGTCAATTCCGGTGTAATTGGTCAGCAAGAAGAGGTTGCGGGTGACGATGCCAATCGAGGCGTTGTTGACTTTCAAGCGCTTGGTCATCTCGGGGTTCATGTTCCACATCAAGCTCAGGTCACGCAAACGCAGCCAGTTGACGCTTTCGATGCCGGCTTCTGAAACACCCACCAAACCATAGCGTGTGTAGTAGTTTTGATCGAGCGGTATTTCAACGGTGTTGG
>DAITMF010000101.1:0-4497 GCA_036835325.1 Flavobacteriales bacterium | reverse complement strand
TACATCCCGGCGGAGTAGTGACCAACAATTTTTTGGGGGAGTAACGTTTTGTTGGTGTACTTGAAAGAATCTGTGCAGAGTACTGTTGGATCTTAGTGAAGGTACATTTAACCATCAACCACCAATCACACCCCACCCAAATTCATCTCGACAGACATGCAGTGAAGCTCCTCTCCAACCCTTCACTGCATAGCCGTCACACACATCCTCATCCGCGCAGCGAAGAATTGTACGGTAAACCTTTTTGTGTGCACGAAAAACGTTTACCGCTGCGCGGGCATCCGCACGGCCACAACCAGTGCCGACAGGAACGTGATGGCTGCGATGCTCACTACGGCAACATCCAAGCCGTAAACGTCGGCCAGAAAACCCGAGACAAGCGCCCCCGCCGCATAGCCCAAATCGCGCCACAACCGAAAGGTGCCAATGCTCTCGGCCCGCTGAACCGGCGCGGTGGCATTGGCAATCGCTGTTAAAAACGTGGGGTACACCACCGCGGTGCCTACGCCCAGCAAGGCCGATACAAGCACCAGCGATTGAAACGAGCTTAAAAACGGAATCGCGGCAATCGCCAATGCTTGCGCCAACATGCCCCAAACAAGCATGCGCTTGTGCGAAAAACGATCGGCCATGCGGCCGGTAAACAACTGGGAAATACCCCACACGGCCGGATACACACCGGCAACAATGCCAATACGCTCAGGCGAAAACTGCAAGGCCGCGAGTACAATCGGCAACAGGCCCCACACCATGCCGTCGTTGAGGTTGTTCACAAAACCTGCTTGGGTTACCGAACTCAAGGTGCGGTGACGCAAGGTGGTGTCGAGAACTACGTGCTTGAGCAGGGGCACTGTGCTGTGCCGCTGTTCGTGTTTCGCAAATCCGTGGGTTTCGTTGACCCAAATGACCGATAGCAAGAGGCCCACAACGGCCACCACCGCGCCGAGGATGAACGGGTAAGGCGTTACGCCATACCGCGAGGCGATGTACGCCGCGAGCCACGCGGTGACGCCAACGGCGGCGTAGCCTGCGAACTCATTCAAGCCCATGGCCAAGCCGCGGTTCTTCTCACCGACCAACTCAATTTTCATGACAACGGTGCTGCTCCAGGTGAGGCCTTGGCTAAGTCCAAGGATGACGTTGGCCGCAATAACCCAGCCCCATGCAGGCGCCACGATGAGCAGCACCGGCACAGGAAGCGCCAAGACCCATCCGGCGACAAGTAGCTTCTTTCGTTCGTAAACGTTGGCCAATCGTCCGGTGAAGTAGTTTGCGACGGCCTTCGAAATGCCAAAGGCGACGATGAAGGCGAGGACGGCGGTGGTTGACGCGACGTTGAATTCGGTTTCGGCCAGCTCAGGCAGAAGTGTGCGTTCAATGCCCACCATCGCGCCAACGAAGGCATTGACCACGACCAAAAGGGTGAACTGCTTCAGGTTTCGGCGTAGGCCCTGCTTCATGTGTGCCTCAGACTGAGCTTCAATCATGGTGCAAAGTTCACATCCCGCGAAGCGGAAACCTTTTTCAAATGATAAAAAGTGCCGGTCGAAGCAGGTAGCTAGATACTCGCGCGAATGCGGCTGAGCGATACCTGGGTGATGCCCAAGTAGCCTGCGATGAAGCGCAGGGGGATTTTTTGCACGTAATCGGTGGTGCTGAGGAGTTCGAGGTAGCGTTCTTTGGCTGTCATGAACTGCAGGCTTTCGATGCGCTTGACCGTGGCGACGTACTCGGCTTCGAAGAGCAAGCGAAATAGCCGCTCGATGCCGTGGTGCGCATCGTACAAACGGAAGAGCGCCGGCGCGTCAATGGCATACACATCGGTGTTGGCGATGGCTTCGATGCCTTTGCGGGTGACGCTTCCCGCGAACAAGCTTTCGGCGCGGACGATGATTTGGTTGGCGAAGGCGAAGTGCTCGGTGATGTCGTGTCCGTCTTTCAGGTAATGAATCCGTGCGCAGCCTGATTTGACAAAGTACACGGTGCGGCAGCGGCTGCCGAGCGGCTGTATGACGGCATTCTTGGGGTAGCTGTGCTCCGTAACAATGGCCGCCAAGGCATTCTCAGCGTCGGGCTCAAGCCGGTGAACGGTACGAAAGTGTTCGAGCAGATGCAATGTGGTATTCGTGGGTGCTGTGCGAAGCTACAAAACCCCATGCAATGGGAAGGGTTGAAGCACGCGGCGACGGCAACACTTTTTTCGTTGTTTACAAAAGTGTTGGGTGGCTTCAATTGATGCCCCTTGGCGGATCTTCCTCACAAAAGCGCGTTCACCACACCTCCCGAGTGATTTGGCAAGTTCTTTGGATTCATCGCTAGACGTATTCTATATCGGAATATAGAATAGTTCATTATAAACTATTGTTTATTGGAATATTTACATCCATATTTACATATTCGAATATGGAATATTTATGAATTTGAGACAACCATCAATGAGTCCGCACGACATCGTCGTGTTATTGAAAATCGTAAGCATGGATGACTCCTCTTGGCTTCAGCATGACCTTGCCGAAGCCCTTGGCATCAGTCAATCTGAAATCAGCAAGTCAATCAACCGATCGAAATATTCAGGTCTTCTTGATCCAACCGGGAAAACAGTGATGAAGTCAGCACTTCTTGAGTTTATCATTCACGGTTTTCGCTATGTTTTTCCTCAACGCCCGGGAGCCCTCACACGTGGGGTCCCAACAGCCCACTCAGCCGAGCCCCTAAAAAACCTGATTGAAAGCTCAGAACAGTTCGTATGGCCTCATGTGCGCGGCACGGTGCGCGGACAAGCCATCACACCGCTCTACCGAAATCTGCCAGCCGCGGCATTGAACGATTCGAAACTTCACGAAATGCTTGCATTGAGCGATGCACTGCGAGTGGGCAAAGCGCGTGAAAAGCAACTCGCCATTGACCTGCTCCACGAACGATTCGCACATGGAAATTAAACCATTAACCTCGCAGTCGTCGCTCAAATAGCTGACGCATTGGGTGAACTCAAGAAAGACGTCGTTTTTGTCGGTGGCGCGGTAGTTAGTGTATACACCGATGACCCTGCAGCTGATGAAATTCGTCCTACCAAAGACGTTGACCTTACGCTGCACATCAGCGGTTTGAAGCAATGGAAGGATCTGCAAACCGAACTCGCAAAACGTGGTTTTCAACCTGACCCGATAAGTCAATACTTGGGCCGATTTGTGTTCAACAAAATTCCAGTCGATGTACTCTCGACGGTCGACAGTCCGCTCGGTCCCGCAAACCCTTGGTTTAAAATTGGTTTAGATAACGTATAGACCCAAGTGGTAAAAGGACAATCGATTCAAGTGCTTTCTGCACCTTGTTACATCGCCAGTAAATTCGAGGCATATCACAATCGCGGCAAAGACTACCGCAGCAGCCATGACATCGAAGACATTGTGTACATCGTTGACAATAGACTGAATATCACTGATGAAATAGCGAACGATCAAGCTGAGGTTCGATCATTTATTAAAGAACAGTTCAATCGGTTGATTGAAAAACGGCTGCTTGATGAAGTCTTGGTCACTCACATCCATCCAATCATGCTCGCAGAACGCCTGCCTATGGTCAAAGATAAGATTCAGAGAATCTTAGACATATAGTCATTCTCTCGTTATCTAGCCAACTCACATACGAACACGGCCTTTTTACACCATAAAGCGCACATAAACCGTGCTGCCTCCTGCTGTGCCGCGCTCGATGGAAAGCGTGCCGACTAGCATGTCGACACGGTTCAGCTCCTCTTTCTTCGCTGCGCGGATGAGCAACCCAAAACAGCATACAGTGCGCGTATCGAGCAAGAGGAAAACTCCAACCTACTCTGTGTACTCCTACAACTCTGTGTCAAAAGAAAACCGCGAGCGAAGGGAGCGAGAATACCCAGAATCTTTATGTTCCCAACAATCGTCGGCGCAGCCAACCCAAACCTAAATTCAAACTCGCTTTTTGAATACTATATTTATATTTTACAAGTTTAAATGGTATCTTCGAAACCATGAAGCAACTCTTTGAACGGCGCGCAGTTGCCCTGCTGCGCCAAGCACTCAACAGCATGCCGGTTGTCGCATTGGTCGGGCCGCGCCAAGTCGGAAAAACGACATTGGCCATGCAATTGAGCAAACACACAACGAAAAAAACGACCTACCTCGATCTCGAATCCGATCAAGACTTCAACAAACTCAGTGACCCTGAACTGTTCCTTCAGCGCTTCGAAAATGAACTTCTAATCATCGATGAAGTGCAACGAATGCCCGACCTCTTCCGGGTTCTCCGCGGCCTTGTCGACAAACGAAAGCGGCAAGGAGAAACAACTGCACACTTTCTTCTGCTGGGGTCTTCGTCGCGCGAATTGCTTCAACATTCATCGGAATCGTTGGCAGGACGAATTCGTTACATCGAGTTGACCCCATTCACGGCAGACGAGCTATTGCTGAACAACGCCTTTGACGAGCATTCAGATACCCTGTGGTTCCGAGGAGGATTTCC
>DAITMF010000100.1:0-4507 GCA_036835325.1 Flavobacteriales bacterium | reverse complement strand
ACCTTGCATGGCGCAGCCCATGCGGGGAGGGGTTGGTGTAAACCCCAGGTGGATGGAAGTATTACTTAACTATTACTCTATTTCATAGCATGTTCACATCCGCCTTGAATCGTTCTTCAATCTTTCGTAAATATCTCTCAGAACCCTAGGAGCAAAGAAAGTGGGGAAAACAATGAACCAGTCAATACGTTCAAATGAGTGCTCAGAGCTCCTATTAAACAGCACCGAAACAACTCGCTCGCGATGCTTTGCAAGCACAATCCAGAGTGCACTTATAACTAGAATGCCGATTACTAAATCATCAACATTCAGATACATAATGATCAAATTCCGAGCAAAGAAATACCCAGCTACAGTCGAAATCCAAACCAGGCTGATTAAATACAGAACATACCTTCCAACAATATCAAAAACAGCCCGACTAGGGGTTTTCTTCGCATAAAAGTACTCGAGAAACAGATTTAGCACAATCTGTTCACCCAAAACGAAAAACAACATTCCAATAAACATTGACTGAGGCAACTCTTGAATCATGCAGTAAGCACATAATAATGTGTTTATTACAAAAGGCGCCGCGATGATTCTTCGCGCGAAATCGCTGTTCAAGCTGACGTCTCACAACGCACGATGCAAAAGTCGCGAAACATCCATTTCGGTTGTGGCAAACACTTTTCGTTGCGCAGCAGAACGTTTACCGGTTCATTTTTCTTCGCTGCGCGGATGAGCTACCCCTCGGTTCCACAAAATTCATTTTTCGAAAAAACCGTAACCACTCATCCCACACCAAAAAACCACCGCAACTCCCAAACGAATGTCGTATTTTCGCGACCGATTTATTACCATCACCATGGCAACAACAGCGGATATCCGTAACGGGCTGTGCATCCGTCACAACCACGACATCTGGCAAATCATTGAATTCCTCCACGTAAAACCCGGTAAAGGCGCCGCCTTCGTACGTACGAAACTCAAGAGCGTAAACACCGGAAAAGTGGTCGATCACACCTTCAACGCAGGTACCAAAATTGACCCGGTGCGCGTTGAAACACGTGAATACCAATTCCTCTACCCCGAAGAAGGTGGCTTCAACTTCATGAACAATGAGTCGTTCGAGCAAATCCTGATCTCCGGACACCTCATCAACGCTCCGGCATTTCTCAAAGACGGTATGACCTGCCTCGCGCTCGTCAATGCCGACGATGAAATCATCCTCTCGGTTGAACTGCCCCACCACGTTGAAGCTGAAGTCACCTACACCGAACCGGGCCTCAAAGGCGATACCGCCACCAACGCCATGAAACCGGCTACCCTCGAAACCGGTGTTGAAGTGCGCGTGCCCCTCTTCATCGACACCGGCGACCGCATCAAGGTCGACACACGTACCAAAGAGTACGTTGAACGTTTGAAGAAGTAAGCTCAATGCACTTCCCGCATAGCGTAAGCCTGCACGAGCTGGCGAAACTCATCGGCGCAGAAGCCGTCGGTGCAAGCGACCATGCCGTAACCGGCCTCAACGAAATCCACCGCGTCGTTACCGGCGACCTGGTCTTCGTTGACCACCCAAAATACTACGACAAGGCCCTGGCCTCTGCCGCCACCACAGTGCTGATCAACAAGGTCGTTGACTGTCCGCCCGGAAAAGGATTGCTCATCTCTGACGATCCGTTCCGCGACTTCAACGCCATCGCACGGCACTTTTTGCCGCCGGCGTTCAGCACGGCGCAACGTGGCAGTGAGGTGCGCATCGCGCCATCGGCGCAGATTCATCCGTCAGCCGTCATCGGCGAACGTGTGGTCATCGGCGAAAACACCATCATCAAGGCGGGTGTGGTGATTGGCGACGATTGCATGATCGGCAACGACTGCATCATCCATCCCAACACCGTCATCGGTGGCGATGCCTTCTACTACAAACGTCGGCCCGAGGGCTACGAAAAAATGTACACCTGCGGAGGTGTCGAAATCGGCGACCGCGTTGAAATCGGTGCGCTGTGCACGATCGACCGCGGAGTGACTGCCGTTACGCGCATTGGCTCGGGTTCAAAACTAGACAATCAAGTGCACGTGGGCCATGATACCCTCGTGGGTGAAAACTGCCTCTTCGCAGCGCAAGTCGGCATCGCCGGATGTGTTCAGGTTGAAGACAACGTGATTTTGTGGGGACAAGTCGGCGTGCCGAGCGACATCACCATCGGAAAAGGTGCGGTAGTGCTCGGACAAAGCGGACTCACCAAAGACGTTGAAGGCGGCAAAACCTACTTCGGCAGTCCGGCTGAAGAGGCGCGCCACAAGTACCGCGAGCTGGCGCTCATCCGCAAGTTGCCAAGCATCATCGAAAAGCTGGGCTGAAAAAAGCCGCGAGGTATCAGCAGTTGCCGAATGCGGCCAAAAAGAGCAACAAGTCGCCCGTGCCGCTCAATCCATCCCCATCCAAATCGGTCAAACAGTTCGCCGAACAACCGAAATCGCCAAGCAAAAGCAACAAATCGATTGAGTTGACGGCTGAATCGTTGTTGAAATCGCCCACGCACGCACACGGATTCGGATACAAACCACCACACGCCGAGGTCACCGCCGTGCGCGGATCGGAATCAGCCAAAGCAGTGAATGCCTCCAACCCGTCGCACGAGGCCTTCAGCACCGCATCGAGCCACGCATTGAGGTAATCGTAGGTGATCTGCTGCTGCTCAGCCCGCGTGATGCTGATGCCGTTCGAGGCTGTTGCTTCACCGAAATCGCAATTGAAATTGCTGTTGTTGTAGTAGCAATGCGCCCCGCCCGTGATGCTCACGAAGTGCTTGCAGTCAGACCCGAGGTTGTTGTAAATAGGGATGTGGTGCGCAGAAGGTGGCGTTACCCCGTCAGAGCTACCGCTTAGAATAACCGATGGCACCGCCACGTTGGTCGCTGCGCCAATCGCCGACACATTCGTTTCAGCCGGGGCCAAGCCCACCAGCGTGGCGACGTTCGGATTGTTCGCCGCAGCCACCACCGCACAGCCTCCACCCATCGAGTGGCCCATCAATGCCGACAGCTCAGAAACATGTCCGAAAAACAGCGAACCCGCATTGCCATTGAGCGCGAGCATCTTTTCGTTGACCACCACCAGGTCGAGGGCAAAGTTTTGGTGGCTCGGTAAAAAGCCGCCCTCCGTGCGCGGAAACGCCATGATGTAGCCCCGTGAGGCAAACTCTTGCCAGAGGTTGCTGTAGGCATCCCACGCCATGAGAAAACCATGTCCGAAGGTGATCACCGGAAACTGCCCCTCAGCCACGGCCACATTGCTGCCGCTTGCGTTGGCGGGGTAGTAAATTTCGGTTTGGATTTGCCGACCCGGACCTCCGCCTGATCCAAAGCCCCCGCTTCGCGACGGGTCATTGAAGGTGATGGTTGTGTTCCCCACTTGGAACTGCGCCAGGGTTGCGCATCCGAGCGCCAGCGAGAAAAAGAACAACAGAAGAATTCGCATGCCTTAAATTTACGAAATCTGTCGACCTAAAAAGCAGACCTTGCGTACCGTGGAGCCCCAACTCGTTAGCATCATCGTCCCCGTTTACCGCCAGGCGGCCTTCGTGGCAACGGCCATCGACTCGGTCATGGCGCAAAGCTACGCCAACTGGGAACTGCTCGTGGTGAGTGACGGGCACGACCCCGCGCTCGACGACGTGATGCAGGGCTACAACGACCCGCGCATTCGCTACTTCAACAGCAAGCCGCATGGAGGGGTGGGCGACACCCGCAACTTCGCACTGCTGCGCAGTTCGGGCAATTTTTGGGTGTTTTTGGATGCGGATGATGCCTTGCCGCCAACGAGCATCGGAGTTCGGATGGAGCGCTTCGCTGCCGATGCTTCGCTGAGAGCCGTCGACGGATGGATGGAGCTCACGGATGCCGCACTGCGCCAAACCCTAGGATGGCGCAAGCCGCACTTCGACGGTGAACCGCTCGATGCCTACCTTCGACTCGACGAGCGCGTGTTCACCGGCATCACGGCGATGGTGCGCCGTGAACGAAGCAGCGAGGTGCTGTTCGACACCACGCTCACGCACGGCGAAGACCTCTTGTTTTACATTGATGTGTTCAGGCAGTGGGGAGGTCGCTACACGGCGGTTCAGGAGCCCGTATACCGCTACCGGCAGCACCCCGGCACGGCTATGGCCGACTTGCACAAGTTGGAGCTGGGCTACCGCGGCCTATTGCAACGCCTTCGCGAACGCTTTCTCGACCGCAACGAAACCTTGGGCGCCACAGCCAAGCGCATGCGCCGCATCATGGTGCGGTCGTATGTGAAGCGGTTCAAAGTACTTTCGGCGCTACGCGCTGCGGTGAAACAGTGGTAATCAGGCCCAAAAACCGATTATCTTTGCCTCCCATCTTCGGCCCCGTAGTTCAAGGGATAGAATAGACGTTTCCTAAACGTTTGATCCGAGTTCGAACTTAGCGAAACGAAGTGAAGCGATCTCACGACCGAAGGGAGTAGTCTTGGCGGGGATACTCTTAAAATCTC
>DAITMF010000099.1:0-4557 GCA_036835325.1 Flavobacteriales bacterium | reverse complement strand
AGAAGCGCATTTACGAGCTCGCCGGTGAAACCTTCAACCTCGATTCGCCCAAGCAATTGGGGCCCATTTTGTTCGAAAAACTCGGCATTGGCAGCAACGTCAAGAAGACGAAAACCGGACAGTACTCAACCGGTGAAGACGAACTGATGAAGTACGCCGTTGACCACCCGATTGTCAACGAGATTTTGTCGTACCGTCAACTTAAGAAGTTGAAATCGACCTATGTTGATACCCTTCCGCAGCTGGTGAATCGCCGCACCGGACGCATTCACACCAGCTTTAGCCAAACGGTGGCCTCGACCGGACGCCTCAGCTCGAACAACCCCAACCTGCAGAACATCCCCATTCGCACCGAACGCGGGAGGGAAGTCCGCAAGGCCTTCGTGCCGCGCGACCGCGAGCACCTTTTGCTCTCTGCCGACTACAGCCAGGTTGAATTGCGCGTGATTGCCGCGCTCAGCGGTGATGACGGCATGATTGCCGCCTTCAAGGCCGGACACGACATTCACGCCGCCACCGCTGCCAAAGTGTTCGGCGTCGCCCTCGCCGATGTTGACCGCGACATGCGCAGCAAGGCCAAGGCGGTGAACTTTGGCATTATCTACGGACAAGGCGCGTTTGGCTTGGCGCAGAACCTCGGCATTCGTCGTGCCGAAGCCAAAGAGATCATCGACAACTACTACGCGCAGTTCAGCAAGCTGCGCGACTACCAAACTGCCAACATTGCCTTCGCGCGTTCGCACGGCTACGTTGAAACCCTGCTCGGCCGTCGCCGTTACCTCAGCGACATCAACTCGGCCAATGCCGTTGTGCGCGGTTTTGCTGAACGCAACGCCATCAATGCGCCGGTTCAGGGCTCAGCGGCCGATATCATCAAGCTCGCCATGATCGAGATCGACAAAGAACTTCGCGAAGGCCGGTTCAAATCAAAGATGATTTTGCAGGTGCATGACGAATTGGTGTTTGACGCCCACATCGACGAGCTTGAAGCGCTGAAAACGCTCGTCCGCGACAAGATGCAGAACGCCTATCCGCTCGTGGTGCCGTTGCAGGTTGATTTGGATACCGGTGAAAACTGGTTGGAGGCCCACTGAGGCGAACTCCGTAACTTCACCGCATGCTCTCGAAGAAAGCACAGTACGCCTTCCACGCCCTTACCTACCTCGTTGAACACCGAGGTGACGCGCCTGTGCACACCGCTGACATCGCCGCGGCGAAGAACATTTCTGTGAAGTTCCTTGAGACCATTTTGAATGAACTCAGGCGAGCCGGAATACTGGGCTCACGCAAAGGAAAAGGGGGTGGGTATTACCTGCTCAAAGATCCGGCTGAGGTGCCGCTGGCCACTGTGATGCGCGTCATCGACGGACCGATCGCACTGCTGCCCTGCGTGAGTTTGAACTTTTATGAACCCTGCGACCACTGCAATCAAACGCGGTGCGGCCTCAATCGCCTCATGGCCGAAGTGCGCGACAGTACACTCAACATCCTCGAAAACAAGACCTTGAACGACCTCGTTCTGCAGTAAACGTTTCTGAATCACCGAAATTTCACCTTGCGCACATCTATTCCCTACTAAAACGATAGGATTTGTATATTTGCAACATGTTGTTCGACAAAGTCATTCAGAATCGGCTCGCTGTGCAGCGCACTGCCGGCCGCACAAGCCGCTCGGTGAGTGCTGCAAAAGCGGTATCGTGGCGCATAGTGGGCACGCTTGACACCATGGTCATTTCGTGGCTGGTGACGGGCAAGCTCACCCTCGCCTTATCGATTGGCGGTATGGAAGTGATCAGCAAAATGGTGCTGTACTACCTGCACGAACGCGCATGGGAGCGCGGCATGGCACGTCGGCAACGCAATACGGCCGTCAATGACTGAGCGCATTTCACGACTTGAAGCCGAGCTGCGCGAAGTGGCTGAACGAACGCTCGGCGCAGCCGTGTTCACCACCAGCTTGGGCAAAGAAGACCAGGTGCTTACCGCGCTGATTGCCAACTCGGGTGCGCGCATTCGCATTGCCACGCTCGACACAGGGCGGCACTTTTCAGAGTACTACGAGCTTTTGGAGCGCACGCAGAACAAGTACAGCATACGCATTGAAGTGGCATTTCCCGAGGCGAGCGATGTTAATTCTTACGTCACTTCACACGGCATCAACGGTTTCTACAACTCTGTTGACGCGCGCAAGGCGTGCTGTGCAGCCCGTAAGGTGCTGCCGCTTCGCAAGGTGCTTTCGGGTGCTGCGTTGTGGGTCACCGGTTTGCGCGCCGCGCAATCGGAGAACCGCAGCGGCATGGCCAAGCACGAGTTTGACGACGGCTTTGGCATCGCCAAGTACAATCCGCTCATCGATTGGAGCGATGCCGACATCGACGCCACCATTGACGCCTTAAACATCCCCATCAATCCCCTCCACCGCAAGGGCTTTGAGAGCATTGGCTGTGCCCCTTGCACACGTGCCATTGAGCCCGGCGAGCATCCGCGGGCGGGCCGTTGGTGGTGGGAGAGCTCAAAAAAAGAATGCGGACTACACACCACGCAACCATGAACGAACGCTATACCCCCAATCCCAAAGAGGCCGAAGCCATTCACATTTTGCGTGAAGTGGCCGCGCAGTTCGAACGTCCGGTCTTGCTTTTCAGCGGCGGAAAAGACTCCATCACCCTGGTGCACCTCGCCCGCAAAGCGTTTTATCCGGCGCGGGTACCGTTTCCGTTGCTGCACATCGATACCGGACACAACTTTCCCGAGACCATTGCCTTTCGCGATGCCTTGGCCGAAAAGTACCGCCTCGACTTGATCGTGCGCAAGGTGCAAGACAGCATTGACGCCGGTAAGGTGACCGAAGAGAAGGGCCGTTACGCCAGCCGCAACTACCTGCAAACGACCACCTTGCTCGACGCCATTGAAGAGTTCAAGTTCGATGCATGCATTGGCGGCGCCCGTCGCGACGAAGAAAAGGCCCGCGCCAAAGAACGTGTGTTCTCGGTGCGCGACGCCTTCGGACAGTGGGATGAGAAAAACCAACGTCCGGAGCTCTTCAACCTCCTCAACGGCCGCATCGAACCCGGACAGAACATCCGCGCATTTCCCATCAGCAACTGGACGGAGCTCGACGTGTGGGAGTACATCCGATCGGAAGGCATCGACATCCCATCGCTGTACTTCGCCCACCAGCGCGAGGTGTTTTTCAGGGATGGATTGGTGTGGACCGCCAACGAGCACGTGTACCGCGAACCCGATGAAGCCGTAGAGACCCGCTGGGTGCGCTTCAGAACCGTGGGCGACATGACGTGCACCGCCGCCGTGCTTTCGGAAGCGACCGATCTCGACGCCGTCATTGGCGAGATTGCCAGCTCTACCCTCAGCGAACGCGGTGCCCGCATCGATGACAAACGCTCTGACGCCGCCATGGAAAACCGCAAGAAAGTGGGGTATTTCTGAGAACGCCGCTCATCCATCCAAAAAAAACACAAACAACGCCAAACGAAGGTAACATGAAGAATCCGCGCAAGCTCTTGAAAATCGCCACCGCCGGCAGCGTTGACGACGGCAAAAGCACCCTCATTGGCCGCCTGTTGTACGAAACCGAATCGCTGCCGAGCGACCGCCTCGACGCCATCCGTGCGACGAGCAAACGGCTGGGCTTTGATTACCTCGATTTTTCGCTCGCCACCGACGGTCTGACCGCCGAGCGCGAACAGGGCATTACCATTGACGTGGCGCACATTTACTTCAACACGCCGCGCACGAATTTCATTATTGCCGACACGCCCGGCCACTTCGAGTACACCCGCAACATGGTGACCGGCGCGTCAACGAGTGAGGTGGCCATTGTGCTGATTGATGCGCGCAAAGGCGTGACCGAGCAAACGCGGCGTCACTTGCACATCGCGGCGCTGCTGCGCTTGCGGCACGTGGTGGTGGCCGTGAACAAGATGGATTTGATCGGCTACGACCGCGAACGGTTTGCCGACGTGAGCGCCGAGGCCTTGGCGTTGTGTGCGTCGGCCGGCATCGACGATCGGCAGGTGAGTGTGGTGCCGCTTTCGGCGCGCGAAGGCGACAACGTCACGGTGGCCTCCGACGCCATGCCGTGGTACACCGGAGCGCCCCTGCTGGCGACCTTGGAGCGTTTGGCCGCTGAGGAGCACGTCCATTCGGCCCCCTTTCGGTTCTCGGTGCAGACGGTGATCCGTCCGAAAACCGATGCCTTCCACGATTTTCGCGGCTTCGCCGGGATGGTGCAGGGATCGGCCGTTTCGGAGGGCGATGAGGTGGTGGTTCTCCCTTCGGGGATGCGCAGCCGGGTGAAGGCCATCCACGTGTTTGACCGGCACTACGCTTCGGCAGGGCCGGGATCATCGGTGGTGTTGGAGTTGGAAGATGAGGTGAACCTCTCGCGCGGAGAGTTGCTGGTGAGAGCAGGTGAGGAGCCCGAAGGCCATGCTGTTTTGGAAGCGCGGGTGTGCCATATGAACCGCAAAGCGTTCAGCGTTGGCAGTCGGTTTTTGTTGCAGCAGGGCAGTCAGCGCGTGTTGGCGCGCGTGGATG
>DAITMF010000098.1:0-4685 GCA_036835325.1 Flavobacteriales bacterium | reverse complement strand
CATCGCTCCAATCGAGCGTCCAGGGTTCTTGGCATTCAATCACCGGAATACCGGTAAGTTCAGGCGCCGAAGCACCTTCTTCGCAGGAAACAGAAAGGTCTGACGGACATTCAAGGACGTTGATTTCTTGGCATACGCCTTCCAGGTTGATGTCGCCGTGGCCGTCGAACGCTTGGCCGTTGATGGTGCCCTCTACGTTGAACCAGAACGACATGCCCGGTTGGCTGTTTTTGTCGTTGGCGGCGATGCCGACTTGCAAGCCGTAGTAGTAATTCGTTGGGTTGTGGGTCACGTTGAGCAAACTGCCTTCAAGGTCGCCGATGCCTACGAGCGTATTCGATTGGGTATCGTCCATGATGTAGTAATCCCAATCGAGGTAGTTCTGGCCCACGATGCTTGCCTGGCCCTTCCACGAACGGCCGAGTGCCGACCATTCAGCCCAATTGCGGCGCTCACGGAAGTGAAACTCCATGATGAATCCGTAGTTCGGATTTTGCAGGTTGATGCACACACCGGTGATGCGGGCCGTTCCATCCGGGAACACCTCAAACAAACCGCCGTTTTCGTCGAATTCGAAATTCTGGTGGATGCCAAACGGCAAGTCAGGCAACCAGAGTGCACGTTGGGTGCTACCAAATCCTGTGATCGGACAGGTTGTATCGGTACATGGTGAAGAAGATGCTGTACTCCCCCACGCGACGAGCAAAGCCGTCGCCAGCATTCTTAAGTTCTTCATCTGCTCTAAAGTTAGGTTAGGTCGTTCTCAGAGCTTCAGAAGTCGAATTGTTCTCCCCTTATGGCCGGCGATGAAAACCGGCGCTTAACTTTAGTCTACGGGATAGATTACTGAAAGTTTCACGCCTCGCGCTTTTTGTTCGCGGTCACGTT
Source organism: Flavobacteriales bacterium (assembly GCA_036835325.1). Lineage (GTDB taxonomy): Bacteria > Bacteroidota > Bacteroidia > Flavobacteriales_D > Sanyastnellaceae > CAMCHP01. The sequence goes on along the minus strand of DAITMF010000098.1, from coordinate 3,797 downwards.
TGCACGCATTTCACGCGTGTGCGTTACGATTTCAATTTCTTGGTTTTGGGGGATGGAGGATGGATCGGCGACCACACGGCCCTCAAGCTTGATCAAGGCAAAACCGCGCTTCAAGATGTTTTCGGGATCGGCCATCTTGAGGATGCTGGAGGCATGGCCCAAGAGTCCTTTCTGCCATTTCAGTATGTTCAAGGCGCGGTTGGGAAGGATGCGTTTGTGTTCAGCGAGCTCGCGCTTGGCAGCTTTCAGCCGCGTTTGTGCCAAATCGCCCAATTCGGCTCCGAGCAATTGCAGTTCGCGCCGTTCGCTGCGGATGCGCTGGTAGGCGAGCCATTTCAGTGTTTGCCGCTGTTCGCGCAGTTCGTTGCGGCGGTTGACCACACGCACCAAGCCGGCAGACTTTGCGCGGTTGCCGAGCTCGGTCAGTGCTTCTTTGCGGCGGCTGAGCAGTCGCGGTGCGCGGGCGGTGAGTCGCAGCGAGGCCTGGCGCAAGAGGCTGCGCGAGGCTTCGAAGTTCTCGCGTCCGGCGAAGAGCACGCGTTCGCGCAAATCAAGCAGGGCATCTTCGGCCGTGCGGTTGTGCTGCACAATGGCTTCAGCAACGCGCGTAGGTGTTTTGTGCGAGGTATGGGCGAAGAGGTCGGCGATGGTGACATCGCGCTGGTGGCCGATGCCCGTCCACAGCGGAACCGGCAGCCGCGCAATTTCGCGGTTGAGGGCGTAATCGTCGAAGACGAACAAATCGGTTTGAGCACCTCCTCCCCTGAGCATCACCACGAGGTCGTAATTGTTCGCTTTGGTGGTCAACTCGGCGAGGCGACGCGTGAGTGTGTGCGCAGCGTCACGTCCTTGCACGGGTGCATAGTATTTATCAAGCCGAAAGGTGTAGCCGAACACATTCGATTCGAGGGTGTGGATGAAGTCTTCGTAACCGGCTGCACCGGGCGACGACACCACGGCCACGCGCTTGATCACGCGGGGCATGAGCAGACCTTGGTTGGCGGTGATGTACACGCCATCGCGGTAGCTGACTGTTGTTGGGTGCCGGTCGAGCAGTTTGCGCAGCACTTCGCGCTTGCGTTGTTCGAGTTGGCCTAGGGTGAATGACGCGTCGATGTCGAGCACTGTGAGTTTCAATCCGTACATGCCTGTGAACGACAGTTCACAGGTAAGCAGCACCTCGATGCCGTCGGTGAAGCTTTGACCGGTTTCGCGTTCGAAGGTTTCGATGCGCGCGTAGCCTTCCTTCCACGCCACGGCGTTCATTTTGGCGAGCAGCCGGTCTTCGTTCTTGGCCTTTTCGACCACATCGAAGAAATGCCAGCGTTTGGATGGATAGCGTTTGTGGCTGCTGATTTCGGCGATAACGTTGACCTTTCGTCCGTAAAACTTCTTGGCAAAAAAGTCTTCCAGACTCTTTGTCAGTTCAGACAGACGCAAGGTAGGGATCTCAGCCATGGTGGAAGTTGCGTGGGATTATTGGTAGATGCGCACATCCATCTGCGGGAATGGAATACTGACTTGTTCGCGGTCGAAGGCCTTTTTGACCTCCTCTTGCATGAAGAAGAAGGCATCCCAATAGGTTTCGGTGGGTACCCAGAAGCGCACGGCGAAGTCGACGCTGTTGGCGCCGAGACTGCGGACGAGCACGTTGTGGTTGCGGTCGGCGATGTAACCGGGGGCGCGTTCGATGACGGTTGCGATTACGCTGCGGGCCTTGTCGATGTCGTCGGCGTAGCCGATGCCAAAGGTAAGGTCAAGCTGACGGATGTCGTTTGCGGTAAGGTTTTCGAGCGGACCGCTGGTGATGGCCCCGTTGGGGATGATGATCACCCGGTTGTCGAGGGTGGTGAGGAGCGTATTGAAGAGTTGAATCTCTTTCACGACGCCGCTGTAGCCTTGTGTAATGATGAAATCACCCACTTTGTAAGGACGGAATATGAGGATGAGCACACCCGATGCTAAATGTCCGAGGGTGCCTTGAAGCGCCAAGCCGACGGCGAAGGCCACTGCACTGAGGATGGCGATGAAGGAAGTCACTTGGAGACCGAACATACCGGCCGCACTGAGGACGACCATCACCTTGAGGCCGATGCTAACGAGACTTACGAGGAAGGGCTGAATGGTTGTATCAATGTTGCGTTTGGCCATCGCCTTGCCCACCATTTTCGAAAGTCGGCTGGCAATCCAAAACCCGATGAGCAGGGTTAGCAGCGCGCCGACCACTTTGGGCGCGTAGGAAATTAATAGGTCTGTAATTTTTTCAAGAGAGATGAATTCACGCATTATTTGAGGGTTTTTACAAAGGTAGGGTTTCTGTTGGGGGGGCAGCCGCATCGCGGCGCAGGTTAGGTAGGGATGGGTGAAGCCCGATGAAATCGGGCGAAACCCGTCTATCGTAGGGCGTCCCCACGACACGTAAGCCGCATCGCGGCGCAGGCTTGGTAGGGATGGGTGAAGCCTATGAAATCGGGCGAAACCCGTCCATCGTAGGGCGTCACCACGTCACGTAAGTCCCGTAGGGACGTAGGAAAAGCCAAAGAACCGTCATTCGATATCGGTAAATAAGTACCGTTCATCAAAATCGATACCCGCTGACTTTAAAAATTCGATGTATTCCTCTCTGAAGGTTTTAACCCGGTGGTGCTCATACTGATTCAGTATATAATCAATAACAGCATTCAGTTTCGAACGGTGGTAGGCAAATGCACCATAACCCGATTGCCAGTTAAACCGAGGCCTATTTATTCGACGTTCGTTAATCCATTTTGAGGATTTCGACTTGACAATTTTAGCAAGGTCTGACACCGACAATTGCGGATGCATCCCTACTAAGAGATGGCAATGATCGGGATTGCAGTAAACCGCCAGAGGTTTAGACCCGAGCGAAGAAACTATTCCGCAGATATATTGCTCAAGCAGAGGTTTTTCTTCTGCGGAAACTATACTCTTTCGATCGCCAACAGCGAAGACCAGTTGGATGTGAATCTGGGTGTAAGTATTTGCCATGAGATTGATTTTTGTACCAATCTAAGTGGTGAACCAATCCGTTGGTGTTTCTTTTTCACAAGTGTTGGCCTCTATTTTACGAATGTGATTTTGGGAATGGTCGATGAAGGTTTTGTCATATATGTATCATATATTTCCTCCGCCCCTACGGGGCTTACAGGTTGTACACACGCCGCATCATGGACGGGCCAGAGGCCCATCCCTACCTAGCCTACGCCACTCCGTGGCTGCGCGGCAGCGCCATGTGATAGTTGGTGTTCCATAAGAACATTGTGCTGATCGATAGACGACCAAAGCCCTTGTGTAACTAACAACCACTCCGTGGCTACGGGGCAGCGCCATGTGATAGTTGGTGTTCCATGAGGACAATTCAATGGTCGGCAGACGACAAAATACCGAACGGCGCACACCGTAAGCCGCATAGCGGCGCAGGCTTGGTAGGGATGGGTGAAGCTCGATGAAATCGGGCGAAACCCGTCCACCGTAGGGCGTCCCCACGTCATGTAAGTCCCGTAGGGACGTAGGTTGACCGGGTTTTACCGGTCGCGGTATCCCTCCGCTCCTACGGGGCTTACAGGTTGTACACACGCCGCATCATGGACGGGCCAGAGGCCCATCCCTACCTAGCCTACGCCACTCCGTGGCTGCGGGGCAGCGCCATGTGGTGTGTGGTGTTTCTTGACCGCTGTGATGCGTCCCCACGTCTGGTAGCCCCCCACGTCAGACTAATCTTACACCATCTACTGTGGCGGTGACTACAAACGCTGTGCGACTTCAAACGTACATTT
>DAITMF010000097.1:0-5381 GCA_036835325.1 Flavobacteriales bacterium | reverse complement strand
CAATCGTTTTTGTAAACCCAACGGCCACCGGCAACGGCAGCGGTTTTACATGGAATAACGCTCTAACTGATTTGCAACAAGCACTGGCCGTCGCACAGCCCGGTGAACAGATTTGGGTCAAAACGGGAATCTACAAACCCTCAACGACCGGGAATCGCTCCGAAAGCTTCAACCTACCGCCAAATGTTCCTGTATACGGTGGGTTTGCAGGGGGCGAGAACGCTCTTGGGCAACGCAACTTGAAAGAGAATCCAAGCATTCTATCGGGTGATTTGGGTGGTCCGGGAACCCAAGACAACACGTACAACGTTGTTGTTTGCAACGATGCGACTGCCGAATTCACACTGAACGGCTTTGAAATCACCAATGGCACGGCCGATGGAAATGCGATTCAGCGACAACGAGGCGCAGGTATTCGGGTCAACAATGCGAGCATTGTGAATGTCGTCAATTGCGATATCCATAGCAACAGTGCGATTGACGAAGGAGCAGGGATCTACCTCCAAAACACCTCTCAACTCAATGTGGTTTCGTCGATCATTCGCAGCAACATCGCCCCAGTTTCGTCAGCCATGTTTTGCGGAACAGCCAACGCTTACCTTGAAAGCACTGCGTTATACAGGAACGCCAACACCTCTGCGGTTGCCGAAAAGGGGGTTATCACTTCGACCTTTGGTGCGATTGATCTGATCAATTGCACAGTTAGTCAGAACACTTTCGTGAACGCAGCCAATGCTTACCTGGTGCATTCCTACGTTTTCACGAACATCCGAAATTCGATTATTTCAGGAAATGATCTTAACGGTGGGGGAAGTGTTGCTAACATTACCCCTAACGCCACAAGTGTTTCGTTTAGCATCATTGAGGGTGATGAGTTGCCCCAGATAGGAGAGATGGTGAGCTTTGGCGAACCTGGCTTTTTAAAACCCACTGACGATGATTACCGACTTATTCTATCTTCTTTTGGGTTCAACACAGGTGATACAACCGTTGTTTTGAGCAATCGCGATGCCAATGGCGCCCCCCGCGTGGCGCTCGGTCAGGTTGACTTCGGTGCCTATGAGGCAGCACTTGAGCTCCTTCCTGTGATTTATGTGAATGCGGCTGCCACCGGCTCGAACAACGGAAGCTCATGGGTGAATGCCTTTACCGATTTACAGCATGCACTCTCAGTGGCAATGCCTGGAGAGCAGATTTGGGTAGCTTCAGGGGCTTACAAACCAACGACTGGCACTGACCGAGATGTCGCTTTCGAAATACCTGGTGGAGTCTCTCTGCTCGGTGGGTTTAGCGGAACAGAAACACGCTCAGATCAACGCAACTGGGTGGAGAATGTGACCGTTCTCTCGGGTGAGATTGGGGTTGTGAACGACCTTTCCGACAACACAAAGGTGCTGATTCGTGTCAACTTTCAGGATGACCCGGTTATCATCGATGGTTTCAGCATCAGGCGTTCGTTCAGTGAGGGGAGCAACCCATGTTTAACTTTCACGACAACAAGCAAGGTGATTATTCGGAATTGCGTCCTGAATGACAATCACAGCAATTTTATGTTTCTGTATTCTTTTGGAGCAGAAATTGAACTTGTTGGCTGTCTTTTAGCGAACAATGTTGCAGAAATCTTATTGAATGCCGCTGGAACAGGCCGAGCCACTCTGAACAGTGTAACCATTGCAGGGAATAGCATCATCGATATTTTCTCAGCAAGCGACCAGGAGTTTGAGGTCACGAATTCTATCCTTTGGCAGCCAGGTGTAGCTACCAATTTTGCGAGTCTATCGATCCATAATTCCATAGTGCCCAATACAAGTTTCTTTGCAAACAGCAACACCGTTCTCCTTGCAGACCCTCTTTTTGTGAATCCCAACGGAAATGATTACCGGTTAAGTGCAAATTCGCCGGCCTTGGATTTCGGAGGAGAGTTTGCATTGAACCCGAAATCAGACCTCAACCTAACTGCCAGAGTGTACGGTTCAAAACCGGATGCCGGTTGCTACGAATGGGCCGATCGTCAGGTGTGGTTTGTTGATCAAAACGCTACCGGTGGAGGAACCGGCAGAACATGGAACGATGCCTTTAAAGATCTCCAGTCTGCTTTGACAGCCGCACAGGCCGGCAGTCAGGTATGGGTCACTGACGATGTTTACACGTCCAGCGATGTATTTGATGTGGACGCATTTTTTGATGTGCCCGACGACGTGCACCTTATCGGCGGCTTTAACGGAGGTGAAACCAGTACCCGCCAACGAAATGGAATGTCGAAGACGGTGATTGATGGGTATTTAGGAGAGAATGCGCTGGGCGAGATTGTCCGTAGCAAGTTGCTGTTCAATATATCAAGCAATGGCATAGGAAACACCATTGATGGGTTCGAATTGCGCAATGCCCAGGAAGATCTTAACGCGTCGACTACCGCACGAGCCCTTAATGTCGTGGCATCAAACAATGTGGATGTTTTGAACTGCCACATACACAGCAATTCAAGTAGACGGGGTAGTGCCCTGTTCCTGTCTTCATCAAGTGCATTGCTCGAGAATTGCCTAATTGAATCAAATACTGCGAATGAAACGGGCTGCATTCACCTCCTTGGAACCGCTTCGCTCTCGGTGGTTCATACTACTATTGTAAATAACACACGCCTTACAAGTGTCAAATCACCCATTAGTGGTACAAACCAAGGCACGCTGTTCATGCGCAACAGTATTCTGTGGCAAGAGGATGGCGGGCTTTCAAGCCCGAACATCTCCGATGTCACCAATTGCCTTTTGAGTGCACTCACATTGCAAAACGGCGAAGCCGTTGGCAACAACATCATCGGCGTTTCACCGGAGTTCGAAGCCGATTCCTATAGGTTAACAGGAGCGTCGCCAGCAAGAGATGCCGGGGCAGTCACATTCAGCTCTGTGTCGAGTGACCTTGACGGACGACCACGCGTCTATGGACCTTCACCGGATCTTGGATGCTATGAGTTTGAAGACAAACCGGTGGTTTTTGTCGATCAGAGTGCTACAGGTTTTCGAACTGGACGATCGTGGGCTGATGCGTTTCCTACACTTCAAGAGGCCTTGAGTGAGCAGAATGGAAACCAAATCTGGGTAGCTGCAGGTACCTATTATCCCACAGATAACGACAATCGCTTAGACTATTGGTACCTCTTGAATGGAACAGATGTCTATGGCGGATTTGCAGGAGTCGAAACCAGTCGCGACGAACGCAACTGGGCGCTAAACGAGGTCATATTTTCAGGCGAAATTGGTGATGTAAATACTCCCTTAGACAATAGTATTTTGCTTTTTAGGATAGAAGAAAAATCCACTATGAGTGGTGTTACCATCACGGGTGCCAATAATCTGGTCGAAGCTACCACTGAGCCTGGCTTCTTCAGAACAGGTGTGATATATTTTGATTCCGGAGTTGAATTCTCAATGACCCACTGTATAACGAAAGCGAACGCAAACACTTTTGGGCTGTTCAAGGTCTTTACATCTGCGACAGTGGGAACAATAGAGTTTCAGAATTGCCTTTTCATAAGAAATAACATCGGACAATCCGGCTTGATATCTCTCGGATTCGAAGACAACATCTCCGTATCAAATTGCACCTTCAGCGAGAATTCTAGATCCGGAAACAACAATTTTTCGCGAAGAATAATTTCCAATGGAAGTCAGTTGTTTGGAACAACTAGTGGAAGCAAGGTCATAGAAAATACGATCATTTGGCAAAACCCACTCATCCAAGCTACACTCAATGAGGGGTTTGATCTCTACAATTGCATTCTCTCGGATGCCCCCCTTGATCAAATTGCCGAGAATGTTTCGTTCAGCAATCCACTGTTTGCAAGTCCACAAAATGACGATTTCACCCTAACGGAATTCTCACCGGCTGTAGATGCGGGAAACAATGCGTTTGTCGAATCAACCCTTGACTTGACATTGAACCCACGCATTCAAGGCAATGCTGTTGATCTTGGATGCTTTGAAAGCCCTTATTTCTTCAACCCTACACCCGATTGCCCGGGTGATTTTGACGGTGATTTCGTAGTAGGTGCAAGCGACCTTCTGATTTTTCTTGCTGAGTTCGGTTGCCCGTCAAACTGTGCGACCGACCTAAACGGCGATGACAGCACCGGTACCGCTGATTTACTTGTTTTCCTGTCTGTTTTTGGGTCGACCTGCAATTTCTAAGTCATGCGAAAACAGCGCTGCAATAACCGATCAAATCACCCAATTGGGTGAATGCCGCGCCGATTTCGTGAACGAGCTTTACAACATGCAATACCTAACCCATGAAAGTGCTTCGTTTCGCCGTTTTTATGCTCGTTGCGCTCACCGCTGAGATCGCCCAGGGAGCTGTGATTTATGTAGACGAGAATGCTGTAGGACCTCCAACCGGGGTGTCGTGGACAAACGCATTCACCAACCTTTACAACGCGCTGTTCGTTGCGCAACCCGGCGATGAAATCTGGGTGGCTGCGGGGGTTTACCGGCCAACCGATTCGCCCAACCGAAACGCTGTTTTGGTTTTAAACGAAGGCGTCGCCCTCTACGGCGGCTTCAACGGCACCGAAACCAGCCGTAACCAACGCAATTGGACGGCCAACCTAACGGTGATCTCAGGCGATATTGGCATTGCTTTAATCAACACCGACAATTCACGTCGGCTCATCAATGTTGTGGGAACCGAGGTCATCGTCGATGGTTTTCGCCTCCGCGGATGCTACGATGAAACACCTCTTAGCACCGGAGCAATAAACGTTGCACCTGGCGCAACACTCTGGGTGCGCAATTGTAGCTTCGGAAACAACCAAGCCGAGGGCGCTTCTGTAGCCGTAGTTTCGGGTATAGCTGCGTTCGACAACTGCTTGGTTGAAGGCAATACGAATACCAGCAATTCAGGACTCATACATGGTTCAGCCGGAGGCATCATCGAAATCCGCCATTGCACCTTCAGCGGCAATGTGCTCGGAGGCATTTCCAATGTGATTGGGGGGGCGCCTGTGGCGGATGTCCGGGTGTACAATTCGATCATTGCCGAAGGAAGCTTCAACAGCTCAATACTCGATTACATTGGCAACAGCGTGTCTGAAGGCCCCGTTCTTGGTGCGACGCTTACGGCAGAAAACCTCATTACAGCGAGCCCTCTGTTTGTCAACCAAGCAGCAGGTGACTACCGTTTGCAGGCCTCTTCACCGGCGATTGACCACGGCAGTTTGTCGATTGTTTCGTCAAACCGCGACCTTAACGGACGGCCGCGCGTCATGAACGTTGCACCCGACGCAGGATGCTACGAATACGTCGACCGACCAATCGTTTTTGTGAACCCAACAGCCACCGGCAACGGCAGCGGTTTTACATGGAACAACGCATTCACTGACCTTCAAG
>DAITMF010000096.1:0-5489 GCA_036835325.1 Flavobacteriales bacterium | reverse complement strand
CAACCCGGTTCACCGGCCATTGATTTGGGTAGCAATGCCTTCACAAGCCAAGGTTTCGATCTCGATCGCAACATACGCATCTACGGCACACAGCCCGACGCCGGTTGCTACGAGGCACGCGTAGCGACGCGCATCTACGTGGATGCCGACGCGAGCGGACTCAACAACGGTGCCAACTGGGCCAATGCATTTACCGACTTGCAAGATGCCATCGCCGTGAGTATCCCCGGCGATAAAATTTGGGTGGCCGAAGGCACGTATTACCCAACGACCGGTACTTCACGATCTGCTTCCTTCCAACTTCCCAGCGGAGTTGAACTCTACGGCGGTTTCAATGGCACTGAAACCAGCCGCAACCAGCGCAGCTGGCAAAGTAACCTGACCATTCTGTCAGGCGATATTGGCGTGCAAGGCGATGCAAGCGACAACTGCTACCATGTGGTGGAAATGGATTCCATGGTTGATGATTATTTTCTGGATGGATTTGTCGTGGAGTCTGGCAATGCCAACTCCGGTTCGCTCAACGGCGAGGGCGGAGGCATCACCATTCAAGGAGCGAACAGCGCTGTGGTGCAGAACTGCTGGATTCGCAACAACCATGGCAACAGGGGAGGAGGCATCCACATGCGCAGCACCCCAAACAACGTGGTTGTGCAGCAATCGGTGTTCCAAAACAATACCGGTGACACAGGAGCTGCCATCTACCACGCCAATGATCCTGAAATCCGCAGCTGCCTCTTTGTTCAAAACAACGCTGCCGTTGAAGGCATCGTCTTCGCCGAAGAAGACGCCGTTCTCACAATGAACAACTGCACACTTACACAGAACGTTTTACAAACCACAGGTTCGCATGTGGTTGACGGCCAAGGCAGCGGCGCAGCGTGGTTGATCACCAACAGCATTTTCTGGTTCAACAACCATCCCAACCAAGTCGCCAGTATTTACGATCAGGGTGCGAACGCCTTGGTTAGCCACTGCATTCTGCAGAACAACGCCTTCGGCGGAAACCAAGAAGCAGTGTTTGTTGGAGCTCCCTTATTTGTCAATCCGCTTGCAGGCAATTTCGCCTTGCAGAGCGCTTCACCTGGGATTAACGCAGGCGACAACTCACAGGTCGTTGAAACGCTCGACGCGTTGGGCAATGAACGCATCCGCTTCGGAAACGTCGACATTGGCGCCATCGAAGGCGATTTTGTACCCGCCGGGGTGGTTTTCGTTGACCTCGACGCAACGGGCAACAACGATGGCAGCAGTTGGACCAATGCCTTCACCGACCTCGGAGATGCCTTGCTGGCAGCGCAAGCAGGTCAATCAATTTGGGTGGCCGAAGGCATGTACATCTCGCCCGGACAAGCAAGTAATTTCGAAATCATTTGGCAAATGCCCGATGGGGTTGAGCTGCTTGGGGGCTTCGATGGGTCAGAGTGGGATGTGTCACAAGCAGCACCTTGGGAGCATGAAACCATCATCTCCGGAAATGCTGGGAACCCAAGTGAATTGGCCGACAATGTTTCGGGCTTGATCGGCTGCTACGATACATACATCGGCGTGCGGATCTCAGGGTTTACATTCCAAGACGTGTACCGATTGAATACTTTCGGACGCGCAGCTATCGCGGTGTTCAATTCTACCAATCCCGGAGATGATTTGGTACAGGTGGTGGTTGAGAATTGCGTCTTCCGTGACAATTACACAGGCGGCGGAGCATCTTGCATCAGTTTGTCAGTTGGAAATTCGAATCTTGGAAATCAGGCACGTGTTGACGTGATCAACTGCGCATTTTATCACAACTCAGGCGCTGACGCTTTGATTGAGGCAAGTGTGGGGAACTCGTGTTTCATCAACGTCAGCAATTGCACATTCACGGAGAACAGCATCGTTGAACCCAATGATCTGAGGCCAATGATTACCGGTCTTGTGGGCACAACAATCACCATTGGTAATACGATTTTTTGGAACAACGATGTGCCAAAGGAGTTTATAAATGCAGCGCAGGTTTCGCACAGCATCTTCGAGCACAGCGTTGACAACGGCACGAACAACCTTCTTGCTGACCCGCTCTTTGTCGACCCGGCAAACCTTGATTTCTCTTTACAGTCGCTTTCATTCGCTATCGGACGCGGAAACAACGATCTTGTTGCTTCGTCCATAGACCTTGTCGGCGGTCAGCGCATTCAGGAAGGCACGGTTGACATGGGCTGCATTGAAAGTCCATTCGCCCTCTTTGATGGGATACTCTATGTCGACATCGATGCCACAGGGAACAACGATGGCTCATCGTGGCAGGATGCATTTACTGATTTGGGTGATGCCCTCGCTAGTGCCGAAGCAGGCGATCGCATTTGGGTGGCTGAAGGTGTCTATGTTTCGCCCGGTATGTTGATCGGATTCACGCCCATTTGGCAATTGCCCGATGGCGTGTCGTTGATTGGTGGCTTTAGTGGTGTTGAAACCTATGAGGGCCAAAGTGCACCATGGGTGCACGAGACCATTCTATCAGGGAATTCGGGTGATCCGAACGTAAATACTGATAATAGTTCAGGCTTGTTAAAGTGCATGGAGGGGGATATGGGGACCTATCTTTACGGTTTGGTCTTTGAAGACGCCTATCGCGCTCCGAACGGGGTTTCAGGAGCTCCGTTGCTTATCTACAACGATGGCGCATCAGGAATTAACAGCATTCGCGCACGATTGGAGAATTGCGTTTTCAGAAACAACGTTTCGTTATCAGCAATCGCAACGACATGTATTTCAATCGGCTCGGCTTTTGCAGACCAGAATTCATCGGAAGTTGAATTGGAGAACTGCTTGTTCTATGGCAACTCGGGTTTGCGAGGACTTATCTCAGGCGGTACCTTCAATGTCTCTATACGAATGAACAACTGCACCTTCACCGAAAACAGTGTAAACGACGACTTGAACCTGCTAGGGCTCATTCATGGATTTAATGATGTTGAAATTGACATCACCAACTCAATTTTTTGGGACAATAACGCGGCGAAAGACTTCAATGAAGGAGCGAATGTTTCAGTAACACACTCCATAACCACGAATAATCCACTCTTTGAACCCACCAACATAAATGATAACCCATTGTTCGTTGATCCGGCCAATCACGTTTATAATTTGAGCGCCAATTCACCTGCGTTGAATTCAGGCAACAATGCATTCGTCAGCACGTCGATTGACTTGGCGGGCAATGTCCGCATCCAAGAAGGTACCGTCGATCGTGGATGTTTTGAAGGGGTATTTGTTGCCGAACCTTCGACCTGTGCCGGTGATTTCAACCAAGATGGTGTGGTCAACGCCAGTGACCTATTTGGCATACTCGGCAACTTTGGTTCGGTATGTGACAATCCGTTTTGCATTGGCGACCTCAACGGTGACAGCGTCGTGAACTCCACAGATACAATTATTTTCTTAGCCGCCTTTGGCGCGGTGTGCCAGTGACTGTAGATGTTGAAACGGGGCATGCAGCGTTGTGCATGCCCTGTTCCTCATCCGCGCAGCGAAGAAAAAAACTATGAATCATTACCCACCTTCTTCAACGCGCGAAACAACGCGTCAGGATTTACCGGTTTGCTCAGAAAATCGTTCACGCCGGCCTGACGCAAGGCCTCACGGGTGTCTGAAAACACATCGGCCGTAAGCGAAATGATGTGCACGCGGCCTTGCGCGTCAGGAAGTTCACGAATGGCACGCGCCGCCGTCAATCCGTCCATCACCGGCATGTGCATGTCGAGCAAAACGACGTCGAAGGTCGACGACTGCACCGCCTCAAGGGCCTGCTTGCCATCGGTGACAAGGGTGAGCTCAACACTGCTGCCATTGAGCATCTCCTTCATCAAAAACTGATTGATTTCGAGGTCTTCGGCCAAAAGAATCCGCATGCCCTGTGGCAGCTTGAACTCTTCACGGCTGCGCGTCACCGTTTGCTGCGCTGAATTGGCAATGGTGTAGCTGAGCTCGAAGCTGAACCTGCTGCCTTTTCCGAGATCACTGGTGACCGATACGCTGCCGTGCTGCAGTTCAACAAGTTTCTTCACAATGTTGAGTCCGAGTCCGGTACCGCCGTACTGGGTGCGGGTGCTGGCATCCTCCTGAACAAACTCCCCAAAGATGCGGTCGAGCTTGTCAGGTGAAATGCCTATGCCGGTGTCTTCAACATCGAAGCGCAAACGTACGGTGTCGGCATCGGCGCTCATGCGTTTGACGTACAGCGTAACGCTGCCGCTTTCGGTGAATTTGATGGCGTTGCCGATGAGGTTGGTGAGTACCTGATTCAGCTTTGAGGCGTCGCCTTCAACAGCCGGGGGTAGCTTGCGGTCGAGCATGCAATCGAGCGTGAGGCCTTTGTCTTCAGCCTTTTGGCTGAAGTTGTCGCACACGCGCTCGCAGAGATAGGCGAGGTCAAACACGACCTTGTCGGTGGTGAGTTTGCCGCTTTCAATGGCCGAAAGGTCGAGCACATCGTTGATCAAACTCAGGAGGGTGTCGGAACTGAATTTGATGCGTTCGAGGATTTCTTTTGTTTTGGGTGGATGGTCGCCTTTCCGCAGGATGTCGGTCAAACCAATGATGACGTTCAACGGCGTGCGGATCTCATGGCTGACGGTCGAGAGGAACTGCGACTTGGCCTTGGAGGATGCCTCGGCTGCTTCGGTAGCAACGATGAGCTCGCTGTTGATGCGCTCGAGTTCAGCGGTGCGTTCAACGATGCGGTCTTCGAGCGAGGCATTGAGTTTACGGAGCTCTTCATTGACCATGTAGAGCTCGCGCGATTTCTCCTCGATGATGGTTTCGGCGCGTTTTCGCGCGGCGCGTTCACGTTGGAGGATGCGTTCGAGAGGATGTTCGTTGGCGTTGCTTTCGCTCATCGACGGATGGTAAATTTCACTTGTTTGCCGCTTGGCTCGAGGTTTTCGCGGTCGATGGCGAAGCTGTCGTTGAAGTGGGTGGCGCACCCTTCGATGAGGCCGTGGGCGAAGTCGGCCATCCGCCGTTCGGAGGTGTAGATGAGTTCGAGGGTGTTGTCGTCGATGCGCTGCGTAGCGATCGACGGCAATTCTGCATCGGGGTAGAGCTTGCGCACTTCGATGTGGATGTAGTTTTCGATCTGTTCGAGGAAGGCGAAGCTGTCAGTGACATTTTGGAAGAACACACCGTAACCTTGGCTGAAGCGCTGGAAGAGGTGACGTCCGTACACCTTCAACAGCTCATCAACCGGTATTTGGCTGTGCTTGCTGAGGTGGGTGACGAGTTGCACCATTTCGCTGTGGTGGTAGGTGTCGACGGCGGTGTACACGCCTCTGCTGGGGAGTTCAGAATCGCCAATGATGCGATCTGACATTTCATAGCCGAATTTGTCTTCAACGAGTTCGAGGAACTCTGTAAATACGATTCCTTTCATGGTGACGGTGTGTGTGGTTTAGGGAAATGTACGTTTGAAGTCGCACAGCGTTTGTAGTCACCGCCACAGTAGATGGTGT
>DAITMF010000095.1:0-5696 GCA_036835325.1 Flavobacteriales bacterium | reverse complement strand
ACGGCAGCGTTGGCTGAAATTGAAAGCAGAGCAAGCATGCCTGCAAATGCGAAAGAGGCAAAAGTTTTCATGAATGATTGGTTAAAGGTTAAATACTGTTCCGCTTTGTTGTCCTCAACAGAAGCGGTTTCGAAATTTACCCCGCAACCTTTACGACCAAGCTCTTGAAACCCTTGTTTAATAAAAGAATAACCTCGTCTGCAATCAAGAATTCCAGGTTTGATACGACACACCGCAGCTTACATTAAAAGTAAATTACAAACTTCCTTGATCTAGCGGTTACGCTTTGCTATCGGTTTCATTGCATACGCCATCGACTTGCAATGCTTACATGCCATCGAAGGTTCTACGGTGATGAACTTCACCAATTCACCCCAAAGCCGTAGGTCAAAAAAAAGGCCTGTGTGAAGCAACTTCACACAGGCCAATTTCAATGGAACAAAGTCAATCAGTGCTGAACCATCACGCGCACTTCGCCACGTGCAAGGTTGGTTTCGAGCATCAATATGTACATGCCCGATGCAAGTGCATCAACGCGTACAACGCTTCGGCCAACCATTAGGGTGCTCATCACAACACGTCCGCTCAAATCGGTCATTGTTGCCATGACCGGAGTGAAGTTCTCGCCCAAATCAACTACGAGTTCGTTCGAAGCCGGATTCGGGTACACCTGCACGCCCGACAAGAAATTCTCGTCAACACCTACCGTGCCTTCGCAGTCACAATTCTCGGTGATGGTGTCGTTGAGGGTGTTGGCATCGCCGTCGTCGCAGCTGTCGCCTACGAAGAAGCACGAGGCGTCATCGGTGTTGGCGTTCATGTCGTAGTTGCAGGCGTCAGCATCGGTGCAGCCTTCAACAACGGTTTCACCTGCGCATGAACAGTCGGCTTGTACGGTGTCGTTGATGGTGTTGCCGCTTCCGTCGTCGCAGCTGTCGCCTACAAAGAAGCACGACCCGTTGTCAACGGTGGCGGTCATGTCGTAGTTGCAAGCTGCCGTATCGGTACAACCCGGAACGGTAACACCGGCGCATGAACAGTCTTCTTGAACAGTGTCGTTCACCGTGGTTTCGTCGCCGTCGTCGCAGCTATCGCCCGGAAGCACGCACGAACCGTCGTCAACCGTAGCGTCGGCATTGAAGTTGCAAGCCATCATATCGGTACAACCGAGCACGTCGTCGCAGCCCGCCAAGATGAATCCTGCGCCGGCTACATCAAGTGCAGCACAAACCGTGCCACCGCCTTGTGCCAACAGGGCATTCACATCGAATCCGGTGGTTACACCGAACTCCACGATGCTCAAATCAAGGTTTTCAGGGTACACGAAGGTGTGAATGGTGTATACGCCCGCTGCGATACCTGTGAACGATGGTGTCGCACTCAAATCAACAATCACCAATTCAGCACCTTGGGTAAGCACATAGCTCACAACATAGCCCATTGGCACGTTGGGTTCGGTGACTACCGTGGCGCTGGCTGTTGCATTGTCGGGCAAGCACCCAACAGTGTCAATGGCGATGCTTCCGGCGTCGGCTTCACAGCACGAGAGGTACTCACATGAGCCATCGTCTTCGTTGGCCATTTCGGTGAAGTTGCACGCAGCCATGTCGGTGCAGCCAGGCACAGGAATCAAGGTTCCTGCACAGCTGCAATCGCTTTGTACCGTGTCGTTCTCGGTCATGGCGTTGCCATCGTCACAGGTATCTCCTGGAAGGATGCACGAGCCGTTGTCAACCGTCGCACTCATATCGTAGTTGCACGCTGCGCTGTTCGTACAACCCGGAATGGTTACACCTGCGCACGAGCAATCGCTTTGAATGGTATCGTTCACTGTGGTGGCATCGCCGTCATTGCACGCATCGCCTGGAAGGATGCACGAGCCATCGTCTTGTGTCGCTTCAGCGTTGAAGTTGCAGGCATTCATGTTGGTGCAACCCAACACGGCTTCGCAATCGGCCATGATGAACGGGGCACCGGCCACATCGAGCGCCGCACACAGGGTGCCTCCGCCTTGGGCGAGCAATGCGTTCACGTCAAATCCGGTGGTCACACCAAACTGTACAAAGCTCAAATCAAGGTCTTCAGGGTAAACGAAGGTGTGGATGGTGTAAGAGCCCGCATCCAAACCGGAAAACGATGGTGTATCGCTGAGTGCTACCAATACGAGTCCCGGACCTTCGGTTAACACGTACGACACTTGATACCCCATTGGCACGTTGGGTGCAGTGCCTTGGTTGGCAGAAGCGTTGCCTCCTTCTTGAACGCAATCAACGTTGCCAATGGTAAGGGTTCCTGCTGTGGCTTCGCAGCACGAGAGGTATTCGCATGAACCGTCATCGGTTCCGGCAGCAGGATCAAAGTTGCAGGCTGCCATATCGGTACAACCGGCAGGGATGCTGCCCGCGCAGCCGCAATCGGCTTGAATTGTATCGTTGATGGTAGCGGCATTGCCGTCATCGCAGGCATCGCCTACGAGGATGCACGAGCCGTTGTCTTCAGTTGCGTTCGGGTCGTAATTGCATGCTGCGGCATTTGTGCAACCGGGAACAGCCGGTAACACAATGGTGGCCACCTCATTGAGGTAGTTTACGTTGTTCGCTTGAACGCCATTCAAAAACACCTGAATGTTAACGGTCGCACTGATTTCACCATCGGTGGTGAACTGCCCAATCAACACACGAAGGTCTTCTCCGGCGAAGCCGTTCACCGCCGTCACCCCGAACAGGGTAAACCATGCACCGCCAAAGGTACCGTCAATCACAATGTTGCCTCCATTGCTGAAGGTGGTAAACCATGGCTCAGCCGGCGTCTCAACCGCCGTAATGTCGTTTCCTGGGTCACCGCTTGACTCACGGCCAATGGTTACCCACGTGTCATAGGCAACCGACTCAAAGTTCGAAATGAGGAGCGGATTGATGTTTGATGCAATGGCACCTCCGAGAGGAGCATTGAAAAAGCTCGTCGTTGTGGTCACGGTCAGAGGCGCTTCTTCCAAGCCAAATACAGATGAAACGAAGTCGTTTTCATTGGTAAGAACGGCGTACATACGGTAGGTGGTGAAACCTGTTAAATCGACGCCATCGGCTGTGGGTCCGGTATGTTGAACGACGGGTTCAAAGATAACTTCGACAATTTGGGCATTGGCGTTTACGGCAAAGACCATTGCCAGTAGGGCCGTACAAACGGTGTAAATAGACCTCATGTGCAGGATATTTTGGTAGAGTTTCAAAATTGCTCCCCAATACTACGCAATATCGCGCAAAGGAGACTCGTACAAAAGGATGATTTTCATCCATCCAAGTGAATGAAACGAGGAATCTTACCCCCTCAGTTAAGCAGTTCCATGGCCTTCTCCACCATGTTTTTAGAGCCGATGTACAGCGGAGTTCGCTGGTGAAGTTCTGTCGGGGAGATTTCCAAAATGCGACGTTTCCCATCGGTGGCCAAGCCTCCGGCCTGCTCGGCGATGAACGCGAGCGGATTGTTCTCGTAGAGGAGACGAAGCTTTCCGCTGGGGGCGTTTTGGGTGGATGGATAGATGTAAATCCCTCCTTTTATAAGGTTGCGGTGAAAGTCGGCCACAAGCGATCCGATGTAACGGGCCGAGTACGGACGGTTGCTCGTGGCATCAACACCTTTGCAGTAGTCGATGTAAGCGCGCACACCGGGCTGAACCTGCGCTAGGTTGCCTTCGTTGATGGAGTAAATGCAGCCGTCTTCAGGTATGCGCATGTTCGGATGGCTCAGGCAAAACTCGCCAATGGAGGGCTCCAAGGTGAAGCCGTTCACGCCATGGCCGGTGCTGTACACCAACATGGTCGACGAACCGTAAATCACGTAACCGGCAGCCACCTGCTCAAGACCTCGCTGCAAGAAATCATTCACATTGGCGCGGTCACCAATCGACGATACCCGTCGGAAAATGCTGAAAATCGTACCGATGGAGACGTTCACGTCGATGTTCGACGAGCCGTCGAGCGGGTCGAACAACACCACGTACTTGCCCTTCATGCACAGTTCGCGGTCAAAGGCGACGTAGCCATCGTTTTCTTCGCTGGCGATGCCGCACACTTGGCCGCCCGATTGGAAGGCGTTGATGAACACCCGGTCGGCAAACACGTCGAGCTTCTGCTGGGTCTCCCCCTGCACATTGCTGCTTGATAGCGCCCCGAGGATGTCGCCCAAACCGGCTTTGTTGACCTGCTGGTTCACAATCTTCGCCGCAATGCCGATGTCGCTCAGCAAACGCGACAAATCGCCCGAAGCATAGGGGAAATCGCCCTGTCGGTCGATGATGAATTCGCTGAGCGTGATGATTTCGTTCATGGTGCCGCTGTGACCGCGCGAAGATACCAACTTTCAACCAAGCACGCCCTAGCGCGGAAAAAGCAGGTTGGTCAGGGCAATGAACTGCGCGGGTGAGAGTTGTTCAGGACGCAAGGTTCCGAACTCCTCGGGTACCGACACGCCCGGAGGTAAAATGCTCTTCAGCGAACCGCGCAACATCTTGCGGCGCTGGTTGAAACCGGTTTTCACGACTTTAATAAAGGCAGTCAAGTCACACCCGGGATCGACCACGCTGTTGCGCTTCATGCGGATCACGCCCGACAGCACCTTCGGCGGCGGATCAAACGCTTCGGCCGGCACGGTAAACAGGTACTCGATGTCGTAAAACACCTGCAAAAGCACCGACAAAATGCCGTAGTCTTTGTTGCCGGGTCCGCTCGCTACGCGTTCAGCCACTTCTTTTTGGAACATGCCCACCAGCTCGGGCACCTTGTCGCGCATATCAAACACGCGGAAAAGAATCTGCGTGGAGATGTTGTAGGGGAAGTTCCCAATCACGGCGAAGCAATCGCCCAACTCGGCCGAAACGTCGGTTTTCAAAAAGTCGGCGCCGATGATTTTATCAGGGGCCACGATGCCCTTGGTGGTCAAGTAGGCCACCGACTCGCGGTCGATTTCAACCACGAAGACGTTCTCGGGCTTGTACACATCGAGGAGGTGGACGGTCAGCGCACCGGTCCCGGGACCAATCTCGAGGAGCTTTGTGTAGCCGCCGTGGTGGGTCAGCGACTCGGCAATGCGCCGCGCTATGCCCGCATCAATGAGAAAGTGCTGGCCAAGGGCTTTTTTGGGTGCGACTTTCATACGCGCGATTGGTGGATCACCTCCAGCACGGTGCGAAATGCCGCAAACCGACCGGCGTAACGCTTCGCGTGTTCGGATTGCAGGGTCGGCGCAAATTCAGCTTGGTAGCGTTCGTAGTGGGTGCGGTCGGGGGCGACGTACTGAACGGCGTACGACACGCCGCCTTCGCTTTCGCCTTCGATTTTGCAGATGCGGTTTTCGATGAACATACCGGTGGCCAACACATCGGGAATGTGCACGGTTTTCATCCACGCCAGCCACTCATCGTGCACCTGCGCATCCACATTGATGGTTACGTTGTAGAGTATCACGCTGCAAAGGTAAGGGATTGGGAGGTGCGCTGCTTAGTTCCACATCGCGCTTTACGCTCACCAAATCGTGAAAGATGCCACCTGTTATACCATCAACAAACGACGCCTTTATTATCGAGCGTAGCTAATAATGGGGAGGTTTCACTGGGTTGTGTACGCCAAGCAGCCCTTCGGCGGAACGCAGCAGGTGGTCGAATACCTCGGACGATACACACACAAAGTAGCCATCAACAA
>DAITMF010000094.1:0-5710 GCA_036835325.1 Flavobacteriales bacterium | reverse complement strand
GTCTCCAATCCGCTGCGGTGGCACAGCAAATCACGGATGGTGAGGTTGGCACTTACGTACGGATCGTACAACTGAAACCAAGGAAGGTACTGCTGCACTTTATCGTCCCACTGCAACTTACCTTCATCAACGAGCATGGCCAGCGCTGCTGCGGTCACGGCCTTCGAATTCGACGCAATTGCAAAGGCCGTATTGGCATCAACGGGTTCGCTTGAGTCAACACTGCGAACGCCGTACCCTTTTGCAAAAATGGTTTCGCCATCTTTTACAATGGCGACGGCCATACCGGGTACGTTCCAATCGGTGAGCGCCTTGCTGAAATAAGCGTCGAGCTGCTTGAGTTCTTTCTTGTAAGCCTGTGCTTGCGAAGAAACGGCCAGCAGAAAGGCCATGGTAGTGAGTAGAAATCGCATAGACGAAATTAGTGAAAACCCAACTACCAAGGCTTTGCTAATACGCATCGGCCACCCATTGCGTACCGTAGGTTTGAATAAGCTCGTTGTAATATGCCGTGCCCTCTACCCTGCTTTTCAACCAGCAGCGGAAGGTCATGGCGTGCAAATCTTCGCGGTTCACAGGCCAGTGGTTCAACATGCTGTCAAGCTGCTTGAGAACCTTCTCATTGTTTTGTTGCAAAGGGTCTTTCAGCATGAGCTCAATGGCACTGATGAAGGTGCCCATCCAGTCGTTGATTGGGTCGTTCAAGAGTTCTTTGTACAGCCGTTTCACTGAGCGCAAGCGGTGAAAAATGAGCTCGGTGTGGTTGGCTTCAACAAGCAAGATCATTTCAATCATGCTTTTCTTGAACAGCCACTCGCGTCCCATTAACTTTTCGAGCTTGCGTTCTTGGGTATCAATCGAGTTTAGCACCTGGCGTGCACGTTTTAACTCATCGACTTGAAACAGGTACACACAAAGGTTGAGCAGCATGTTCATGCGGTCAGCCGTTACCGGTTCAGGACGCTCAAGCGCGTGTTCAAGGATGGAAATGGCCTCTGTATTGCGTCCGGCGAAGTTGAGAATCGCGGCACGCAACAGGTAGTAGCGGGCAATGTAGTGACGCGTATCGCTTGACCGCTGTTGTTGCAGCAAGCTATTGAGGCGCTCGGTCCAATGCAGGGCTTCATCAAGTTTGCGGGCCCTGAACTTGGTGTGGGCAATCATGTAGGCAAAGCCAATGTGGAGCGCGCTTTCATTGTCGCCCAACTTGCCCGACTCAACAAGGTGGCGGTGGGTTTGGGTAATGAGCGGGTCAAATTGGTGGTATTCTTTGGTGGCAATGATCGCCATGCGGATGATCTCCATCATGCGGTACACGACATCGGCCGGAAGGTCTTGGTCAAGGTCGATGCCCAAGGTGTCGAGTTCCATGCGGACGAGCGCATCGAGCGAGCGAAGCTGGCCTGTTACCCGTACTTCACGCAGCTTGAGACGCAGCAAGCTGTAGGCAACATCTACGCGTTGCATGATGCTGACCAAGTTGTGAAGCTCCTTCCACTCCTGAAGCATTTGGAGGTAATCGAGACCTAAGACGTCGGCATGGCGGATTTCATGGCGCAAAATCGCCAAACTGCCTTCGTAATCGTTTGCTTTTCGCGCCAAAGCACGTGATTTCTGAAGGAGCTTAGCCGCCACGTCAGCGCGGTCGGTGCGTATGAGCTGCGAAGCAGCACCGATGGCGAGGCTTGAATTCAGTGTAAGTTCACCCGCATCGTCTGAATGTTGAAACTGCAAAAAATGGTACAGTTTGCGCTGCAATCGTTTCCGCAAGGTATGGTAGGCGTTGCGGTTGGGTTCGCCGTAAAGCAGCACAGCGACTTCATCGGGCGCTTGATCAGGCGCCTTTCGAAGGATGTGGAAGAGCTGCTCTTCTTTCACCGGTTGTGGCCCGCCTCCTGACTTCAAAAAGACCAAAAACGCCTTGGCATGAGCGACTTCGAGTGATTGTATAAGCGATTCAAGGATGAGCATGATGTACGTTTATTGCATTGGAGTGCAATGATAAACGCACTAAATATAAGACATAAATGAAGCCTCTCCACTTTCCAACATGTACGTTTTTCAAGAATTTTCGTTAGGAGGATGGCGCTAAGTCATCCACTTTTGTACTGTCCTGTTCCACTTGACACAACAAACTACATTATAAACGATCTTCTCGGTCCAATGAGAAACCCCTGAATGCCGGTAAACGGAACGAGGGGGTTTTTCTATTTTGGGAGCGCGCATCGTCAGGTCACCCTCGATCCGCATACATCCAAAGAATAGAAAAAAAGAAAAAAGGGAGTGTCTTCGTTAAGACCTCCCTTTTCTTGATAATGCATTGGGTTCACGCGAACGTGAACGCCGCTTACCTTAACTGAGAACCTCCAGACTGAGAAAAGAGAACTGCGATCGTTCGATTTCCAATCTGGGCGCAAGTAACAACCGCAGTATTACCCCTGCTTTACCCTCAAATTGTTTCGCGGTTAACTTGTGCTGACGACGTCAGGCGCTCAATGCTTGCTGCGCTCAAGAACTCAGCGGCTTCTTGCAAGGCGAGTTTGGCTTCGGGCACAAAGTCGGGAAAGAGCTGCCAACTGTGGAAAAGCTCGGGCCATGCCGACAAGACCATGGGTACACCGGCCGCTTCGAGCTTTTCTGCAAAGCGCTTGGAATCAAAAAACAGCAACTCGTTCTCGGCCACCTGGATCAAGGTCGGCGGAAAACCGCTCACATCGCCCCGCAAGGGCGAAAGCTCAGGATGGGTAGGGTCGGCACTGCCGGTGTAATTGCGACCGTAATGCAGGAGGTCTTCACCGTCGAACAGACTGTCTTCATCGCGGTTTTTCACGATGCTCTCCGATTCCGACGAAACATCTAACCAGGCCGACATCAAAACAAGCTTGTCGGGCAATCGCTTGCCCTTTTCTTTGAGCCGAAGCACAAGGGCGGCTGCGAGATTGCCTCCGGCAGAGTCGCCCATGAGGTACACGGGTTCATCGGAGTGCCGTTTGCAAATGTCGAGGTAGGCGGCGAAGCAATCGTCGAGCGGCGTGGGGTATGGATGCTCGGGACTCAGCCGGTACTCGGGTATGTACCCCGTCATACCGGTCATTTTGCAAAAATGGGCCACGGCCACCTTGTGGGTGTTGACTGACCCGAAGGCAAAGCCACCTCCGTGGATGAAGATGAACACCCCCGAGCGTTGTGCCAATCGGTACGTTACGCGGCCGCAAGGTTGACCGCCCAGTTTCTCCAACTCAAGCTGCGTGTTGAAAGGCATGGGCAGCAGGGCACCGAAACGGTCTGCGGTGGTGCGCAGGGTTTGAGGTGTTGGCTGCACCCCTGCTGAACGCAACTTGCGCAGCAAACGGTAGTACGTCATCACAACGGTGTAGTGCACCTTTCCCATGGTGCAAAGATTGGAATAGAATTCCACAACCCGGCCGTCATTTTGAGGATTTTGACGCACACACCGTCAAACACGACAGTTGTAGCAATCGCATGCTCCTACCAAAACTCAGAGCATATCTCACCGCCTAACTACGACTTGATTCGTTTCCTTTATCGCTTCGCGGATGAGCTACTTACGCAAAACCAACCTACGTATCTTTTCATTGCCGCCGTTTCGCACACGAACCATGTAAACTCCCGGCGTGAGGTGTGACACATCAATCCGCTCCACAGACCCGATGGTGCTTCGCTCTGCTACCGTTTCCCCCAGCATGTTCAATACTTCAAGGGATGAGCTTCCTGACCAATCACCGATCTCCACGGTGAATAGACCATCGGACGGGTTTGGGTACAAACCGAAGTCAGCTTGCTCATGGTTTTCAACTGAAGTGGTCACGTAGCACTCGCCCGAATATTCCAACGAGGTTTGGCTAATGTAATGCAAGGTATCACCTTCATGGTAGCAGCTCAACAAGTAACCGGAATCCCAAACGAGATAACCACTGTAGTACAAACCGTTTGTGCTTCCAACGCCCTCTATCCAAACCTCATCGAACGAATTGGGATTCCACCAGCCATCGACCAGATTCAAGTGCAAGCGTTTGCGCGAGACACCATTTGTGACCAGAGTATCAATGAGTTCTACCCTTAATGAAACTTCTCCATCAGACCATTCATGATTGATGAGAACAGTGTCACCAAGCGAAAGCCCAAAGTCGCAAATGAATGCATCTTCAGTTCCCCCAGCCTTACGGTAATACCATTTTTCATCTTCCACGCGAAGGGCTCCACGGTAAGTAGCATCCACAGGAGTCCATAAAGTGTCAACCGACTGCATTAACCGGTGGTAGCTTTGGTTGTCAATCAAGGTATCGCCAACAATACCAATTGGATCTATGATATGGAAATTTCCCCATACGATTCTGTAAATAAGCCAATTGGCATCAGGATTTGGGGTTGGCCCTACGGTTTGTGCTTGGCCTTGCAGACTCAAAAGTAGCGAGCAAACCAAAACTGAAAGTGCTTTTTGCATTGGGAAAGATTTTAACTGTTAAAGTAGTGTTGTTCATACAATCAACCAACACCATCGCTCAACTCCATTGGAACCCCAAGTAATTCCTAATGCAATCCTAAGATATAAAGCACACAGCAATTCGCTTCTTCTCGTAGCCGGTTCACAAAATGCGCACTGAAAACATAAAAACAATTTTCTCGCGACTCAAGGTTGAAATGCGCCGATTACCCAATCCTACTCCCATTCGCCACCACAACATCAGGCGACAGCAACACCACCCCCTTCTCCTCGTCCAACGCGCCCAAGACCAAACACTCACTCATGAAACTGGCAATCTGACGCGGCGGAAAATTCGCCACCACCACCACTTGCCTCCCCACCAACTCGTCAGCGCTGTAATGCGTGATTTGGGCCGAGCTGCGCAGAACACCAAACTCACCCAAATCAAGCGTAAGCTTCCACGCGGGCTTGCGCGCCTCCGGAAAGGCCTCCACGGCAATCACGGTAGCCACCCGCAACTCAAGCGCGGCGAAGTGCGCAAAATCAACTTGGGGTTCACGTTGGTCGGTGTTCATGGCTTCGCAGGTATTCGGTACACAGGGTAACGGTTCACGGTGCCTTCGTAATGCGGCGAACGCCGGTAAATCCAGTACAGCTGCGCATCCGGCGAAGCCGAAAAATCAGAATCCGAAGCCTTCTTAGCCAAAAATGCCTTGCGCAAAGCTTCGTCTGAAGCAAGCAATTCAGCCGCCCTATCTTCAAACACGTAATCGCTGTACCACTCTTTTTGCTGCAGCACCGAGTCAAAGAATCCCCAGCGGAAAAACGAATCAACGGCTTTGGGTTCTAGCGTTTCAACAATGTACCGCTTCGCTTTTTGGTTGGGATAGATGATGCAATCGCCCGCAAACAACTGCACCTCCTCAACCACCGTTTCGAGCTCCTTCACGGTTTTCATGTGGTGCCCTTCGTACGGACGACTCGCCGACTGGTAATCGCGGATGTAATAACACTCCAACACAAGCACCGTGTCGCGCTCCAAGCGCTCCATTTCCACGCCGTTGGCCTCGAAGCGGGCAATCACCTCCCGCCAGGCTTGCGGCACAATATAGGCATGCGGCACCGTTACCGAATCGGTCGCCCGGTAGGTGTCGTAGTAGCGGATTTCTTTTGTGTACGGACGGGCTCGGTTGTAAAACAAGCGCTTTTCGCCGGTCACCTCGCTCGTTGGGTACTCGGCTTCGTAGCCCTTGAACGGAATCA
>DAITMF010000093.1:3237-5831 GCA_036835325.1 Flavobacteriales bacterium | reverse complement strand
TCAGCTGATTACAGTGATAGCAACGAACCAACTACACTAAAGCGGACATACATTTGACGCGAGTATTAGAAAATGTAAGACAAATGGCTTACCACAAAGAACCTTACAAGTATGAATAAGAAATCCCGAACCGCTAACATTCAGCCGAGTAACTGAAAAGCCCTCAGCAAAAAGCCCCCGAAGTTCTGATGATCTTCGGGGGCTTTTTGGTTTACTCGGGTGGCCTGTCCCGACGCGTCGGGATTGACCGAAAGGATTGGCCATCACGTAGAGGATATGGAGCCTCGATAAGGCATTCGCGGAGTGAGAATCGGGTGGGTACGTTTGCGCAGATGAGAATTTCCCCGTAGACTTCAGTGTCAAATGCCTGCGGCAATGAATGAACACACCAGCCATCCACACAACCACTGCCTTAGCTGCAACGCAACCCTGCATGGGGCGTTCTGCGCAAAATGCGGCGAAAAGGTGTACCACCCTGCCGACAAGTCGCTAAAGCTCCTCATCCGCGAAGCGATCACATTCATGACCAACCTCGACGGTAAGGTCATCACAACCGTAAAAACCATTTACCTGCGGCCCGGTCAACTCGCACTCGACTACTGTCGAGGCGTGCGCAAAAAATACTACAAACCGCTGCCGTTCTTCCTCGCCATCGTGGTGGTGTACCTGCTGTTCCCGCTGGCGACAGGCATGAACATGGAAATGAGGTACTACCGCAGCTCACCGTTGATCGGACCAAGCATTGGTGTGCAAATCGACAAACGCTTGGCAGCGGAGGGCATCACTGAAACCGCACTCGCCGAGCAGTTCAACCAAAGGTCATCCACCACATCGAAATTTTTGCTTCTGTTGCTCATCCCGCTCTCACTCCCACTACTGCACCTGCTGTATTTCTACAAACAACGGTACATCTTCGACAATTTCGTGCTGCTCACCGAAATCAACACTTTTTTTCTACTTACCATATTTTTGCTCCTGCCTGCGCTGCTTTTTCCGCTGAACGTGTTTTTTAGCTTACAAGTGAACGACACCTTGTACGAGCGGTTTACTGTGGCCCTGTTCGGCGGCTACTGTGCGGTGGTGTTTCACCGGGTTTTTGCCGAGAAATGGTGGCTGTCGCTGCTGAAGGGGGGCGTGTTCAGCGCCCTGTTCCTGCTCATGATTGTGGTGGTGTACCGCTACATTGTCTTCGAGGTTACCTTCGCACTGCTGTGAGTCCTACGCGTGATTCGGCCTACGCCGATACCCGACTCACGGTTGCTTCATCAAATGCTCCATCCCCCACGCTTCCATTGCCGTGAGCACAGGAGCCATGCTCTTCCCCATTTCAGACAAGCTGTACTCAACCCGGGGCGGAATCTCATTGTACTGCCGGCGTACAATCAGCTTGTCGCGCTCCAACTCTTTCAATTGATCGGTCAACACCTTGCGTGAAATCGTTGGTATACGCGCCGCAATCTCGCCAAATCGACGGGTGTCAGAACGTAAACAATACATAATCACAGGCTTCCATTTGCCTCCGATGAGTTGCAGCATGGCTGCTACCGGACACTTCTCTTCACTGCCTTTTCCGACGTTGGTTACCATGACGTTACTACTAAAGTTGATGGTTACTGAAAGGTAACAGGTTACATTTTAAAATCAATGATAGTTACTTTGTGTAACAAATATAGTCATGAATCTTTAAAACGACACGAAGATGATTTTAGTAACAGGTGCAACAGGACATTTTGGCGGTGCAGCCATTCGTTCACTGCTAGAAAAAGGAGTTGAAGCCAGCAATGTGGTGGCATTGGTGCGAAACGGAGAGGCGGCCAATGAGCTTCATGCGCTGGGCGTAGCCGTTGTTGAGGGCGATTACAGCAACTACGCTTCGCTCGTAGCGGCGTTCAAAGGCGTTGAGAAGCTGCTTTTCGTCTCAGGAAGCGACGTCATGAACCGCATGGCGCAGCACGAAAATGTGGTCAAGGCAGCCGCAGAGTCTGGAGTAAAGCATGTCGTATACACCAGCTTTCAGCGGAAAAACGAGACCGAAACCTCGCCCATTTGGTTGGTCGCGCAGTCGCACATCCAAACCGAAATAGGGCTGAAGGCAAGCGGTGTAGGGTACACCTTTCTGAGAAACAACCTCTACATGGATTTTCTTCCGGGATTCATCGGTGAGAATGTCATTGACACAGGAGTCGTGTTTGTCCCGGCAGAAGACGGAAAAGTAGGTGCTGTGTTGCGCTCAGAAATGGCCGAGGCGGCAGCGAACATTCTTACAACAGCCGGTCATGAAGGCAAGGAGTACGATTTCACCAACACCGAAGCCGCCTCCTACCACGACATTGCGCAGTGGATTTCA
The DNA here is from genome assembly GCA_036835325.1 of Flavobacteriales bacterium. Lineage (GTDB taxonomy): Bacteria > Bacteroidota > Bacteroidia > Flavobacteriales_D > Sanyastnellaceae > CAMCHP01. Next base: position 3,484 of record DAITMF010000093.1, on the reverse strand, counting down.
GAAGCTTCAGGGCGAAGCATTTCGTACGTGTCGCCTTCAGCCGAAGAATACAGCAAAACATTGGCGAAGTTCGGTGTACCGGCAGAAGTGGTGGGCATATTTTCAAGCTTCGCCCTTGCGCAGGCCCAAGGCGAATTAGACGCCGAGAGCAGTGATCTTGAGGCCTTGCTCGGACGAAAGCCACAGTCAATAAAAGACTTTGTTAGCGGTTTGTACGGGGCAAGGGTGTAGTCTACTGAAGTAGTTG
>DAITMF010000093.1:0-3137 GCA_036835325.1 Flavobacteriales bacterium | reverse complement strand
AAAGACTTTGTTAGCGGTTTGTACGGGGCAAGGGTGTAGTCTACTGAAGTAGTTGATGCAGATACCGTCGCCGCCGTCTTTGCCGGCCTTGCTTTCACCCCCCCCTTTTAGTCGTAAAATTGAACCATGGAAGAACACGACGTACGGTGGAAGCAACGGTTTGCGAACTACCGGCAAGCATTCGATCGACGGATTGGACCTTCGCAATCAATTGGGACACGATTATGTCGGACATACATTCGAACTCGCTGAAGCGCAATTGCGTGCTGAGACCTATCTCGCCTTGGGTGCGTTGCATGCGTTCTTTTTGGAGAACATTGCCGAAACCCCTTGAAGACGGATGCAATGAACGCTACGAAAGCTAACTTCGGCCTGTCTCAGAGGAGCATCGATGAATTGCATGGTATTCTAAGTAAGTACCCTGACATCACCAAGGTGTACGTGTTCGGCAGTCGTGCCAAGGGAAACTACAAACCGGGGAGCGACATCGACTTGGCCATCATGAATCAGGGTCTGGCACCTAGAACGATTGCCCGCGTGCTTTCCGATTGCGCTGAAAGCAGCTTACCAATTGTGGTAGATTTGGTTGACTTTCATGTACTTACCAATACCGAGTTCATAAATCACATTCAGCGTGTTGGTGTTCTGTTCTACGCTTCTTCAAGTGCTACCTAAAAATTCCGGTGCCAACGGCTATCCAATACTGTTAGGGCATGGAATAGCAGAGAGACCTCCAAAAAAAACGCGGCATCAGCCGCGTTTTCCATTGAATAGGGTCAATGCTTAGCGCTTCATCCGCTTGAAGTAGAAGCGGGTGATGTAGATGCCGTCGCCGTCGTCTTTGCCCGCGTTGCTTTCAACACCTGCGGTGATGGTGACAATCTCCCAACCCTCGGCCAGCATGGCGTTTACCTTGCTGTTGATCACGGCGTCGTTCGCTGCGATGTTCTGGAAACGGATACCGCCCAGGTTGTAGAAGTTCAAGATTTTGGTCTCTTCGAAGTTCTTTACGCGAATCTCACCCCGGTCAGACTTGTTGCGGGTGTTGTCGTCTTCGCTTTGTACCGTGGTGAACTCACGGTAGTCGCGTTCTTCCAAGGCGTTGACGATGCGCGAACGGCCGATTCCGTTCGGAACAATCGATTCAACTACGGTAAACGAGGTAAACTCATAACCGGCTTGGGCACGTACGGTTGAGGTGCTGAAAACCGTCATAATCGCAACGGTGAGCGCTGCAAAAGAGAATTTAAAAAGATTCATATGTATGGATTTATGTGAAACCTTCGTCATGTTCATGCTTTCTGCGTCGCAAAAGCCGTGCCAAATTACACAATTCAGCCCTTCAAGCGTCAGTGTTTTCAATCACGCAAGAAGGCTGTAAAATCATGTAGTTTCGCGCAGTAATCCATTCCGAACATGCTCAACCGTTTTTTTGCAATGCTCTTGGCTGCCATGCCCTTGGTGGTTTTGGCCCAGGCCGATGTCCAAATACGTGTGCTAGACCTTGAAACAGGCCGGCCTCAAGCAGGGGTGAGCGTTGAACTCACCCACACGGCCACAGCTTCAACCCGCACGCGTGAAACCCGCGCCGATGGCTCGGTGATCTTCAGTGTAAACCAAACCGGCCGTTACAAAATATCCGTCCAAAACATCCCTGAACGCGAACTCGTTGAGCCGGTGTACCTCACCATCCACGCGAACGAAGCGGCCTCGGCCGTGGTGCTGGTGTACAATCCGAAATCCATCCCACTGGAAGAAGCCGTGGTGCGCGGCAAAGAAAACCGCGTCACGGCTATTAACCGACGCAATGCCGAGGTGGCCAGTGAACTGTCGGCCGCTGAAATCATGGCGCTGCCGATTGAAGGACGCGACATCACCCGCGCGCTCTACCGTTTGCCCAACATCACCCAAGCAACGGGCTTCTTCCCTGAAGCGCCCAACGTGGCCATCAACGGCGCCAACTCGCTGTTTACGCAGTATTTGATTGATGGGATGGACAACAACGAGAACTTTTTGGGCGGACAACGCTTTGCCATCCCCGTCGGTTTCACCGAGAACATCACCGTGCTCACCAACAACTTCTCGGCAGAGTTCGGCAACACGGCCAACGGAATCATCAACATCACCAGCAAGTCAGGCGGAAACCAAACCCACGGGGAGGCCTTCTACATGACGCGTCCGGGAGCCATCATCGACGCGCCCTCACGCTTTGCCCAGCGCGACCTCAGCGGCAACCAAGTCAGAGACGGTTTTATGCGCCAACAAGCCGGTTTTGGCATCGGCGGAGCCCTCAAACAACACAAAACCTTCTACTACCTCAACGCCGAGTACACCCGCGACGTGAAAGACAACCTGCTCAATTCCCCCGCGCTTGGCGTGAACACAACAGTGCGCGGCCAGAACGATTTTCTTTACCTCTCGGGCCGGCTTGACCACCACTGGAACCAACGCCACCACACCATGCTCCGTGTCAACCACGGCACAGTGAGCATCGAGCGCCAAGGCGGAGGCCTCGACGGTGGGGTCACCTTCAACTCGGCCGGTAACCGCCAGCAACGCAACTCGGCCAATGTAGCCCTGCGCCACACCGTTACAGGCGACCGCAGCGTAGCCGAAACCAACCTGCTCTACGGCCGCTTCCTGTGGGATTACGCCAACCCCAACAACCCCAACGACCCCAACGTCACCGTACTTGGTCCTGATGAACTGCCCGTAGCGGTGCTGGGCCATCCCGGATTCAGCTTTCGCGAGAACGAGAACACCTTCCAACTGCACCAGAAGCAAACCTGGTACCGTGAGCGCCACACCGTCAAAGCAGGCGTGCAGGTGAAGCATTCGCGCTTTTCGCTTTTTGGCGGAGGAAATCCGAACGGCAGCTATACCGTGCGCCTTACCAACGACCAACTCATCGCTTTGGCTGCTACCAATCCGGGACCCGACCTTGGGGTGAGCGCCATCCCGAGCGATGCAGAGGTGCTGTTTTACGGCGTCGAGTTGCGTCCGCAAGCCTTTCAACACAGCCAAACCATTTACAGCGCCTATGTTGAAGACGAGTTCAGGGCTTCCGATCGCCTGACCCTCAACCTCGGCGTGCGTTACGACCTTGACGACCTCAGCCGAGGCGGCGGCGACGACCT
>DAITMF010000092.1:0-6191 GCA_036835325.1 Flavobacteriales bacterium | reverse complement strand
GTTTCGAGCACCACCACATCGACCTTTTCGCGTTCGAAGTACCACAGGGCCATGGCGAAGGTGATTTCGAAGAACGACGGCTTGAGGTGGCTCCAATCGCTGCGGTAGCGTTCGACGAAGCTGACGACGGCTTCGCGCTCCATAAGTTTGCCGTTGACCCTGATGCGTTCGCGGAAGTCGCGCAGGTGGGGAGAGGTGAAGAGGCCGGTTTTGTAGCCTGCTTCTTGGAGGACGGACGCCGTCATGTGCGACACCGAGCCCTTGCCGTTGGTACCGGCTACGTGTACGAAGCGCAGATGCTGCTCGGGGTTTCCGAGCATGGAGCAGAGGGCAAGGGTGTTGTTGAGGTCGGCTTTGTAGGCCGCTGCGCCCACGCGTTGGAACATGGGCAATTGGCTGAAGAGGAAGTCGAGGGTTTCGGAGTAGGTACGATCGAAATCCCGCTGTTCCATCACTTCAACTCAAAACGGAAGACCATTTGTCCGCGCTGTTCAGCCGCCGCATCGTTTTTCACGGTGAACCGTGCGGTTTTGGCGGCTTTTTCGGCGAGGCCGAAAAGGTAGTTTGACGACGTGTTGCTTTTGGCGTAGTCACGTTGGGTGCGGAGCACGTTGCCGTTGCGGTCAACGAAGATGGTGAGCACCACTACGCCTTCTTCGCGGGGCGACTCGGAGAGTTTCGGACGGCCGGGCATGCCGCGACCGGCGAGGGAGAAGCCTACACCGTCGCCCTGCACCACGCCAAGACCGTCGATTTGGCCATCGTTGACGCCTTGGTTGCCGGTTCCTTGGCTATCGCCTTGCGAGCCACCTCCACCCGGGTTGCTGAGGGCGTTGAGGGCGTTTGACAGGTTGTCGCTCGGTTTGGGGTCGGGCTTGGGCTTGGGATCGGGCTTGGGTTTCGGGTTGGGTTTGGTATTGGAGGGTGCGCTGACCTCAGAGGTTTCTTGGGTCGCGATTTCATCGGGAGCCGTCACGTCGGTAGGGTTCGATTGCGACGGGTTGTTTTCTTCGTTTTGGTTTTCGGAGGGCGATTCGCTTTCGGTATCTCCGCCGGCTTCGAAGGTATCTCCGAAGTCGGCCATGCCGACGGCCACGAATTGATCACCCGGCGGCGGATCCATGATGGTGAATGCCGTGAGGAAGAAGCACGCGGCGAGCAGCACCAGGAAGATGATGCCGGAGAGCATCATCGCCTTTCGGCGGTCGTTTTGTTCGATGGTTTCGCGCGCGGTCATGGCTTACTCTTTTTTGGGTGTTGCACCGAGCATAACCTTCCAGTTGTTGGCTTTGGCCATGCCAATCATTTCGACGGTAGCACCGGTGGGCACGTCTTTATCGACTTCGAGGTAGATGATTTTCTCGTTCATGTCTTCGAGGCGCATGCTGAGCACGGCTTCGATGTCGTCTTTCGACACGGCTCCGCCATTGATGTAGTAGCTCATGTCGGGTTTGATTGACAGGGTGAGCTTTGCGGTCACGGTGTTGATGCCTTTGCTTTGGGGCAGTTCAACATTGACACCGTTGCTGGCGAGTGTTGAGAGGATGATGAAGAAAATCAGCAGCAGGAACACGAGGTCAGTCATTGACGACATGTCACCGGTTACACTGACCTTATTGCGTTGTCCGAGGTTCATAGTCTGAACTTATTTAACCGGTTCTTCGAGGATGTCGATGAATTCGATGCTGGAGGCTTCCATTTTGTGGATGACCTTTGACACTTTGCTCACGAGGTAGTTGTAGGCCATGTAGGCGATGATGCCTACGATGAGGCCCACGATGGTGGTTACCATTGCTTGTTTGGTACCTGATGAGATGTCATCGACCTGCACGGTGCCGGCGACTTCCATATCGAGGAACACATTCACCATACCAATAACGGTGCCAAGGAATCCGATCATGGGCGCTGCACCGGCGATTGTCGCGAGGGTGCTGAGGTTTTTCTCGAGGAGGTAGATTTCGAGTTTGCCCACGTTTTCGATGGCCACGGAGATGTCGCGCAGGGGCTTGCCGATGCGCATGATGCCTTTTTCGAGCATGCGCGCCATGGGGGTGTTTGACGTTGCGCAGAGGTTTTTGGCCGAGTCGAGCTTGCCCTCGTTGATGTAGTCTTTGATTTTGTTCATGAAGTCTTTTTCTTCTTTGAGCGCCTTGTTGATGGCGAAGGTGCGTTCAATGAAGATGTAGATGGCGAGCACCGACAGGAAAGCGAGGGGCAGCATGATGTACCATCCGCCCTCCATGAGCAGTTCAAGGATCGACACTTCGACTTCTTTGGGTGCGTCGGCGGCGGCTTGCAGCAGGTCGTTTTCTCCGGTCACGGTAACGCCTTGGAGGAGGTTCACTAACAGGCTCATTCAATCGGGTATTATACGTTTTGAACGTCGAAATTACCGTTTTATTGGAGGGCTGAGCGCGGCCGTTATTCAGGTTATGAACAGCAGCATGGGAAAACAGTTTGGAGCAAGAGTAGTGAGCAAGAGCTCCAACATACTCAGTTTACTACTTGAACTCCGTGTTAAACAAACCCGCGAGCGCAGCGAGCAATAATCCCCATAATCTCCCTAATCGGCGGCGGCGCCGACCCAAAAACGCTCTGTAGAAAGCACAGAAAAAAAGCCCCGCACCGAAGTGCAGGGCTTGCGCAATGAAAATGGGCAGCGCGTTTAGTGCTTCAAAATGCGCTGTGAAAGGTTCATGCGATCGGAGCGGACGTTCACGATGTAGCTACCGTCGGCCAAGTGGCGCAGGTCGAGGATCACGCGGTCGCCGTTGTTCACTTGGAGTAGGCTGCGTTGTTCAACCGTGCGGCCAGCCATGTCGGTAATCGTCAAGAGTACATTGCTCTCTGGAGCGAGCAGGTCGAAATTGACTGAGAGCTCTCCCACGGTGGGGTTTGGGTACACGGCAATGGCATCGTTCACCTCTACAACGTTGGTTGAGAGTGTGGGGTCATTGGTAACGAGTACTGTATCGGTGGTTTGGCATCCGTTGGGTGCGGTTACAGTTACGGTGTAGGTTTCGGTGCCCACCACTTCAACCTTGATGGTTTGCGTGGTTTCGCCTGTGCTCCACAGGTAGGTGTAGCCTTCTCCGGCTCCGGCATCGAGGGCCGCATTGTCGCCGCTTTCAATCAACTGATCTTCGCCCAAGTCAACTTCGGGTGCCGCGAGCACTTCAACGGCCACGGTGGCCTCAGCGGTGTTTCCGCCGGCATCAATGGCTTCGAAGGTCACGAGGTAGTTGCCGGCTTCAAGGTACTGGCCATCGGCAGGACCGCCGGTTTGCATCAATTCAACGTCGCAGTTGTCGGTGGCATAAATACCCTCAAAGCTCAGTGCTTCATTGCTGCAGAGGGTAATGCTCAGTGGCGCTACAATCACCGGAGCGAGGTTGTCAATCACGGTGACATTGATGGTGGTTGTTGTAGCATTTCCACTGGCATCAACGGCCATGAAGGTGGCGCTGGCAGGGGTATTGATATCGGCACAACCGAAGGTGTATTGGCCAAAGCCTGAGTTCACCACACCGCAGTTGTCATAAGCGGTAGCGGCGGCGGCTTCTTCGGTTAGGAGCGCAACACCTTCATCGTTCAGCATGAGCGTTACATCTTGAGCAGAAACGACAGGCGCAATGGCATCGGTGATGACGATGTCCAAACCAAGTGAGCGCACGTTGCCGTGGACGTCGGTCACGGTGACTTCAGTGAACAGCGCTTGACCAGGGGTAACGCATTCAAACACAGGTGTTGCGACGTTGATCGAGGCCACTCCGCAGTTGTCGTTGGCGTAGGTCATGAGCATGGCGGGGGTTAGTTCAGCAAAGCCATCATCGTTGAGGGCCAATGCGTAGCTATCAATGCTCAGGGTTGGCTTAAGGGTGTCGGCCACCAGCACGGTTGTTTGCACCTGAGTGAGGTTACCGGCCGTATCTGTAGCGCTGACCATCACTTGCTTGGCACCGGCATCGTTGCAGTGGAAGAAGCTCTGGCTCATGTTGAGTTGGGTAACGCCGCAGTTGTCGTTGGTTGCGAGAACCACTTCGTCAATGCTCACTTGGGCCCAACCGTTGGCGCCTAGGTAGGCGGTTGTTTCGGTAACATCAACCGTTGGCGCGTGCTGATCAACCACGGTTACCATGAACCATGCAATGTCGCTGTTGCCTGACTGGTCAATGGCGGTAAGTGCCACCACTTGCTGGCCGAGATCGGAGCAGTCGAATGACGTTTTCGAGAGGGAACGGCTCACCACAGCGCAATTGTCGTACGAGTTGTTGTCAGCGGTTTCGACTTCGAGGAAGGCAGTACCACCTTCGTCAAGCGCAATCGTTAATCCGAGTGCTTGTGCGTTGGGTTTCACCAGGTCAACCACCGTGATGGTGACTTCAGCGGAGCTTGAATTGTTGGCGAGGTCAGTTACGGTGTAGGTGACCACGTTTTGACCAAGGTCGTTGCAATCGAAGTTCACCTTGTTAACTTCGTGAAGAAGTGTGCTGGCGCAGTTGTCGGTTGATTGGCTACCGATGCCCGAAGCGATGTTGGCTTGGCTCAACACAGCGGTACCATCGGCGGTCAATTCAACCACGAAAGGCGTTGGGTTTGCAATCGGATTCACCGCATCGATTACCGTAACGATGGCGATGCGTTCGGTCACGTTGCCCGAAAGGTCAGTGACGGTGTACACCACTTCGTTTTCGCCCAGGTTGGTGCATGTAAACACGGTTTGGCTCAGTTCTTTCGAGGCGATGCCGCAGTTGTCGGTGGCAAGCACTTCAACATCTTCGATGCTTAGTACGGCACCGGCATCGGTGATGGCGATTTCAACGTTTTGCACTTCCACATCAGGGGCGATTTCATCGGCGATGACCACGAGCACCTGTTGGCTGCGGCTGTTGCCGCTGGCGTCGGTGGCGGTGAAGGTGATGAACTGCTCGCCAAGGTCTTCGCAGGTGAAGTTTGTTTTGCTAATGCTGCGAGATGCAATGCCACAGTTGTCGGTTGAGGCGTGGTCGACTTCGGCTGCGCTGAGGGTTCCCATGCCGTTGGCATTGAGGTACACGGTGCGTGTGGCCAAACTCAAGCTTGGTTTGATGGTATCAACCACTTGAATGGTAAGGTTGGCGGTGGCGGTATTTCCGTTGCGGTCGGTAATGCTGTATGTGCTTGCATTTTCACCTAGGTTGCTGCAATTGAAGGTGGTGTTGGAGAGGCTACCCGGTTCATCGATGCCGCAGTTGTCAGTGGGCGTACCCTCGATTGAAGCGATAAAGTTTTGGGTTACTTCGGCTTCGCCGGATGCATCGAGGTAGAGTGTGCCATTCGACACTGCGATTGCAGGTGCGATATTGTCTTGCACGTTCACAGTAAAACTGCCCACGCTGGCATTTCCTTCGTTGTCGATGCCGGCGATGTACACGGTGCGGTTGCCTTCATCATCACAGTCAAAGTTCAGCGAAGTGCTTCCGTAGCTATTGGCTGCTGCGCCTTGTGTGGCCACAAGCGGGGTCAACGATAGACGGTATTCAGGCGCGTTGTCGCAGTCGTCGTTGCTGTTTTGTGCGGCGGTTGCTGCTTGCAGCGTAGCAGCGCCTTGTGCGTTAAGCTGAACGGTAAGGGCTTGTAGGTTGAGCGACGGACCATCGCTATCAACCCCATCAACACTTCCATTGAATGCCAATTGGCAGTTGTTGGCATCGGTGACGGTGAGTGTGTAGTTGCCGCCAGTAAGGTTGCTGGCTGTGGCGGTGTTGGCGCCGTTGCTCCATGCATAGCTGTAGGGTGCTGCACCTCCGGTAACTGTGGCACTGAGCGAACCGTTGGCGTTTGTGCCGCAACCCGATGCCGGTGTAGAGCTCATGACCGCCTCCATGGGCGCCGGTTGGGTAATGGTGAAGGTTTGGGTAATTTCAACACCTTGGCTGTCGGTGATGGTGAGGGTGTGGTCACCTGCGGGGAGGTCTTCAGCGATGGTGAAGTAGGCCAACTCAAAGAGTACACGGCGGTTGGTGAGCCATGGAATGTCGTTCCAGAGGCCCCCGCTGAGGAGTTGGAGGTAATCTTCGCCAAAAGCGCCCACGTTGTTGGGTTCACCCGGCGCCCAGTTGCTGTAGGTCCATGGTTCGCCTGAGTCCCAAACCCAAGTGCCTTCATTGGCAACATCGTTGCCACCAATCATGACGCCTGCTGACCAGCCG
>DAITMF010000091.1:0-6306 GCA_036835325.1 Flavobacteriales bacterium | reverse complement strand
CAAGCTGCCGGCCTCTACAGCGGAAGCTTCGACGTGATCGTTGCTTACAACTAAGAGACACTAAGCAAGAAATAAGCAAGAGGGGCGAATTGCCCTTCTTGCTTTTTCGCGTTGTGTAGGAATTGTCTGAACATTTTACGGCAATCAAAACCCTTCGATTGCAGTTCCCGTAACACCTTATGAACTCACTCTGTACACTGTCATGAGCAATCTTAAAATATTCATGGTTGAAGACGACCATTTCACGGCCGAGCTTTTAAAATACCACCTCGAACTCAACCCCGATAATGAGGTGAGCATTTTCGAAAGTGGCAAAGACCTGCTCAATGCCCTTCCGAAGAAACCCGACCTCGTGCTACTTGATTACAATCTAAAGGGTGATCATGGCGGCATTGTCCTCCGAAAGATTCAAGAGAAGTTGCCCGAATTGCCTGTGGTCATCGTCTCTGGGCAAGAAGACATCAACACCGCTGTGGTTTTGCTCAAAGACGGAGCATACGATTACATCGTAAAAGACGAAAACATGAAAGACCGGTTATGGGCCATCGCCAACCGTGTCAGAAGTCAAGGCTGTTTGAAGCAACATGTGGTTCGCTTGCAAACGGAGGTCGAACAAAAATACGATTTCGCTTCATCCATCATCGGGCAGAGCAAGGCGCTACAAAGCATCTTTCCACTGGTCGAAAAGGCGTGTCAATCGTCAATCGTGGTTTCCATCTCCGGTGAAACGGGCACAGGAAAAGAAGTATTGGCCAAAACCATTCACTTCGATTCACCAAGAAAAGACAAGCCTTTCGTCGCAGTCAACATGGCAGCCATACCGAAAGAACTGGTGGAGTCGGAGTTGTTCGGACACGAAAAGGGTTCGTTTACCGGAGCCAATGACCGCCGAACAGGAAAATTCGAAGAAGCGAATGGTGGCACCATCTTCCTCGATGAAATGGGAGAAATGGATCTCGCATTGCAAGCCAAACTGCTTCGTGTACTGCAAGAGCAACAAGTCACTCGGGTTGGTGGAAACAAAGTCATTGACCTCAACGTGCGCGTCATCATCGCCACCCATAAAAACCTCTACGAAGAGGTCAACAAAGGCAATTTCAGGGAAGACCTGTATTACCGCTTGCTGGGCATTTCCATTGAGCTGCCACCCCTCCGTGAGCGTGATAACGACATTGCTCTACTGGCGCAGCATTTCGTTAGCGAATACTGCAAAAAGAACGCGATTGCAGTGAAAAAGTTTGATCCGGTTGGTATGAGCAAACTCTTGGCACACTCCTTCCCAGGCAACATTCGAGAGTTAAAATCGATTGTAGAACTGGCCATCGTGCTTAGTGATACTGACCTCATCCATCCCGAACACATCCAAATACGGCATGGCAATTTCCTCGAGGAATTGCTCAGCCGAGAACTCAGCCTTAAAGATTACAACCAAGAAATCGTCAAGCACTACCTCAAGCGGTACAATAACTGTGTGCGTTTGGCGGCAGAAAAACTCGGCATTGGGAAGAGCACCATCTACCGCATGCTGGGCGAAGCCGAGCACGAGGAAGACGACGATGACGATACCCCAAAAATCCACGAATTCAAGAATTAAACGCCATTTACCGTGAAAACACTCCTCTCTTTGGCATTTAGCTGCCTATCTATCGTTGCAATTGCTCAAAGCGACATCTTGATTACACCGTTCCGTGTAATGCTTGAGAATGGGAAATCCATCGAAGAACTCTCAGTAGCCAACACCGGCAATGACACTGCCCGCTACACCATCAGTTTTGTTCAATACAAAATGAACCCCGATGGACAATTGCAGCAAATCACTGAACCTCAAGAAGGCCAGTACTTCGCTGACCGCTTTCTCAGGGTGTTCCCCAAGTCGGTCGTGCTTGCTCCAAAAGAGGCCCAGATCGTGCGCCTGCAAGCCCGTATGCCCATCGACGCCGCGCCGGGAGAGTACCGTTCACACCTCTATTTCCGCTCAGCGGGAGAACAAGAGGCCATTGGTTTTGAAGCCGAAGGCGCTGATGGCCTTGGCATTCAACTGATTCCGATTTACGGCATTACCATACCCGTCATCGTGCGCGTCGGCGAATCCGATGTCGAGGTCGAGCTCAACAATGCTAGCCTCAACCCCGGAGAACAAGCTTCGGTTAACCTCACCATTTCACGCTCGGGCATGCATTCCGTCTACGGTGACCTGGAGCTGCTGCATTACGACAGCGAAGGCAATGAACGTTTGGCAGGACTTGTGCGCGGCGTGGCCGTTTACACACCGCTGGATGGCCGCAGTATGAAAATCCCCTTCAATAAAACCACTACCCCGCCTGATTCAGGACGTTTGCGGGTACTGTACACCGTTACCTCAAACGGCAAGAAAGAAATCTTGGCCGAAACGGATGTCCCACTAAACTAAACTTCAATGCAGTGGTTCGAGACCTTGTTACTCACTGGCACCTTGGTCTGCGTATCGCTTCATCAAGGACATGCACAACGTCAAATTGCAGTTGGCTTGGATGGACGTGCAGACTTAGACGTCATCAACACCGTACCGGTTCAAGTTGTTACGCTGCGCCACCCGTCGTTTGGAAGTTTTCATTGCGGAAACGGTGGCGGCAGCATAACGGTAGGAACTGACGGTACCCGTACCGCTCAAGGTGACCTTATCGCCATGAACTCCGGCGTCGCCATTGCTCCTGCTGTTTTTGAAGTACGCTGTGCGCCCTACACGATGGTTCACTTGTTTCGCGATGCGTTCTTCGTCCTTAAAAGCAATGACGGCAGTGAAGTGCGGGCGTACATCGTTTCGACTGACCCTGAATTTCCACTTGTGGCCCCTGCTAGTTCTGCCGGAGGTTTCACCGTGACAGCAAGTGTAAGGCTAGAGCTCGAAGCCGGTCAAACGCTCGCTCCGGGCCCTTACAATGGGGTGCTTCAAACCACTTGGGTAACCGAGTAGCCAACCCTTTCGCTTCACCATGCTTCGATTGTACACCATGCTGTTCGGCGCTGCGCCGCTCGCACCGTTTCAAACGGTGTTGGCTGCGTTGTGCTTTTCAGTAGGGGTGCACGCACAAAGCAACCCAAATCAATTCCCCGAAGAATACGACGAGTTCTTTGTTTACCTCAACGTTGAAAACTTGGGCTACTATGAAATCGACGCGGTGTATGCTGATGATGAACTCTACCTTCCGTGCTTGGCCTTGTGCAAAAATCTGAGCATCTATACCGAAGCGTCGGCACGTCTTGATACCATCTCAGGGTACATGGCTGACCGCACTAAAACCTTTACGCTCAACTTCTCTAGCAATGTCTTCTCGTACCTCGATCGCGAAGTCATTGCCACACCCCGTGACTACCTCTTTTCGTATGGTGATGTGTTCATTTCGGCACGCATTTACAATGAGCTGTTTGGCTTCAGCATGAAGCTCGATTTTAGGTCGTTGATTGTTCGTTTGCAATCTGACTCCGAATTGCCCATCGTCAAAATACTGAAGCAACAAAAACTCAGAGAGAACCTCAAAAGCCTACGCAGTGAAGTAAAAGTTGACACTGTGATTCAACGCGACTTCCACCTCTTTCGCGGAGGCGTTCTCGACTGGAATCTCCGCTTCGCACAAGCCTCCAACACTGCCCCCAATGCGCAGTTTCGCGGTGCCCTCGGAACCGAGCTCATGGGCGGTGAACTTGTGATTCGTTCGGCACTCACTACTGACACCAAGCCCGAACTCCGAAATCAAAGTTTTCGCTGGCGGTATGTCAACGACCAATCACAGCTTATCAGTCAGGTCAATGCTGGCTTCATCGGTGTTCCGCTGAACTCACAAGTGACGACACCACTCATAGGCATGGGTATTTCCAATACTCCTGTTGGTTTTCGGTCAAGCTACGGTTCAATGATGCTGCAGCGCACCACCGAACCCGGATGGGAGGTTGAAGTATTCGTAAACAACGTTTTGGTGGGCTACACAACGGCCGATGCCAACGGTGATGTCCAAATCGAAATCCCTTTGATGTATGGAAGCACCGAAATCCAAATCCGGTACTATGGTCCTTGGGGAGAAGAAGAAATCGAAGAGCAAACGCTGGTGATTCCGTTCGTCTTCGTGCCACAAGGCAAGCTCGAGTACCAGGTGTTCTCAGGTGTCACAGCCGATAGCTCGAACCATGCGTTCTCGTATGCCCGGGTGGCCTACGGCCTGAACCGGCGAACAACGCTTTTCGTGGGCCATGAGTTCTTCGATCGCAACACAGTGAGCCGCACCATGCCATTCGCAGCCGCCTCGGTTGTGCTTAGCGAAGGCATGCTCATGAACTATCAATTTGTCAATGAGGCTTACCAATCGGGTTCTTTGCTGTGGCGCAGCCAAAAAGGTTTTTTCTTGGAAGGACGTGCCAAGCTCTACCAAGAAACACAAGATGCCGAGCTGAACAACAACCTGAAAGAATACGTTGCCAACGCGAACCTGCCCTTTTCGATCGGCAAAACACGTTGGATGACCCGCGCTCAATTCAGGCAGTTGGAACTGCCCAAAACCATCAACCGATTTGTTGAAGCCACGTTCTCAAGCTTCTACCGACGGTTCAACGGCGGTGCAACACTTGGCGGGAGCTTCGGCAACTCCAACATGCTCTACAGCGCGGTCAATGCATCCATGCAATTGCCTAAGCAATGGCTGCTTCAAACAGGAATGCAATACGCCATCAGCAACCGTGATTTGACTGACCTTCGTTTTATGGTGCAAAAACGCTTCAAGCGACGGGTCGTCGTAAACCTGAGCGCCACCGGCTTGAATGATCCCAGACGTGCTTCTGTTAATTTAAATGTGTTCTTTGATTTGGGATGGATGGGATTCTCCGGTGAAGCCTCTCACTCTGACGGAACCTGGAAAGGCAGCCAGAACTTCAACGGGAGCACCTTGATCTCGCATTCACCAAACCCACTGCAAACCAACACCCGCTCAACCATGGGCCGAGGCGCCATCGACGCCATGGTGTACCTTGATATCAACCACAACGGCGAAAAAGATGCCAATGAACCTGTGCTGAAAGGCATTTCCGTTTCAATGAATCGAGGTATCGAGGCATTGCTCGATAACGATAGCATTTTCAGGTTTGTGGCGCTTGAACCTTACACCAGGCACCTTTTAACCGTTTCAGAGTCAGGTCTGCAACAAATCTCGTGGCGCCTACCCTACACCACCGTTGGCGTGTACGCCGACCCCAACAGTGTGAAGCGCATTTTCATTCCGGTTGTTCCTATGGGCGAAATCGAAGGCCGCGTAACCAAAATTGATGAATTCGGAAAGTCATCTCCGGCCGGGCGAATCCCTATGGTGATTACCGATGCCAGTGGAGTAATCGCTGGTCGCGCCAACACCGATGCTTCGGGCTACTACAATTACGCTGAGCTCAAACCGGGCAGCTACACCGTTTCACCTGACCCCGACGCAATGGCACGCGCGAGACTGTCAACAACGCGAGAGCGTGTTGTAAGCATCGTGCCCATGGCTGAAGGTGATTACCAACAAGGCATCGACTTTGTAGTTTCACCACCTCGAGAATAGTACCAATTCTAGAAAAATCATCCCAAATCAGGACAGTTCAGCCACCTTTGGCACAGCATTCAATTTGTGCCAATCTCTGATTATCAATGACTTGAGTAAATACAACCCCACTTTGGCACGCGCATTGCCTAGTGGGGTGCAAATCATTTACTAACCATTAATTCTTTCAAGTCATGAAAAAGTTTTTTGTCCTTTCTGCTGCCCTCGTTATGACCGTAGGTCTTTTCGCTCAAGGCAACCCTTCTGCTTCTGCTACCGCTTCTGCGAACATCATCCAGCCAATCGAAATCGTGAAAACGGCTGACCTCGCTTTCGGTAACATCGCTTCAGGTACGGCTGAAGGTACTGTAACCATCGCCGTTGACGGTTCACGTTCTGCTACAGGTGGTGTAACCCTCATCGAAGCTGGTAACGTAAGCAACGCCGGTGCTTTCGACATCAACGGCATCGCTGATGCTACGTTCACCATCGAAGTTCCTGCTTCTATCGTGATCGAAACTGAAGGTGGTGCTGACCAAATGACCGTGAACAACTTCGTGTCTAGCCTCGGTGCTGACTCAGTTCTCGACGCCAACGGTGAAGCTGCCCTCGAAGTAGGTGCTACCCTTACTGTTGCCGCTCAGCAAGCTGCCGGCCTCTACAGCGGAAGCTTCGACGTGATCGTTGCTTACAACTAAGCCGATCGCTTCATAGCAAGATATTCGTACAGTCGAAAGCGGGGACCTAGTGTCCCCGCTTTTCGTTT
>DAITMF010000090.1:0-6807 GCA_036835325.1 Flavobacteriales bacterium | reverse complement strand
CGCGACGGCTTGCTGCAAGCGCTGATCGATGACCGCATCGACCTCGTGACCACCGATCACGCGCCGCACACGCTTGAAGAGAAAGACAAGAGTTACTTTCACTCGATGTCGGGCGCGCCCATGGTGCAGCACACCCTGCATTGCATGCTCGAATTCTACCTCGATGGCAAAATCACCCTCGAGAAAATCGTCGAGAAGATGTGCCACAATCCGGCCCTGTTGTACCGCATGACCGACCGCGGATTTATCAGCGAAGGCAGCTATGCCGACCTCGTGCTGGTCAACATGAACAAAGGTTTTACCGTTTCCAAAGAAAACATCCTGTACAAATGCGGATGGTCGCCACTTGAAGGCACGGCTTTCCGGACTTCGGTTGAAAAGACGTTTGTGAACGGACAACTCGCTTACAACCACGGTGTCTTCGATGAAGACGTCCGCGGAAAAGCCCTCGAAGTCACTCCCCAAACCGTTGCCTGATGTTTGCCGGGCGCACGCTCGTCATCGCTACCATGCACGGCAAAGAGCGGGTCATCGCGCCCGTGCTCGAGGCCCGGCTTGGCGTGCGCTGCAGCGTTGTTGATCGGCTCGATACCGATGCTTTGGGCACCTTCACGGGTGAAAGCGAGCGCGTGCTCGATCCGATTGAGGCCGCGCGCCGCAAGTGCGAACTCGCCATGGAGCTTACGGGTGCCGATTTGGCCGTTGCGAGTGAGGGTTCGTTCGGACCGCATCCTGCCCTTTTTTTCGCCCGGGCGACGACGAGTTGGTGGTGCTCGTTGACCGCCTGAACGGCATTGAAATCGTGGGCCGCGAGCTGAGTACCGATACCAATTTTGACTCTGCCGATGTCGCTTCTGAGCGCGAGCTGCGTGAATTTGCTGAACGTGTTGGTTTTCCTGAGCACGCGCTGATTCTTCGGGCTGCCAAGTCGGCCGAATTCGTAAAGGGATTGCACGACTGGGATGCCTTACTTTTCGCCTACCGGCGGATGGTGATTGCACACGGCAGCGTGACTGTCGAGACCGATATGCGTGCGATGCACAACCCGCGGCGCATGCAGGTCATCGCCCAGGCTGCCCAACGCATGGTTGATCGTGCATTGGTGACCTGTGCGGAATGCGGAACTCCCGGCTTTGGTCTGGTGGATATCCGCCGCGGCCTGCCCTGCGGATGGTGCGGAACGCCCACCGAAGGTGTGGTGGCCCTGGTGAGCGCGTGCGCGAAGTGCGGCCACCGCGAAGAACTTCCTCCTCCCGACGGAAAAGCATCGGCCGACCCGCAGTGGTGTCAGGTGTGCAATCCGTAACCGCGGGAAACCGTATTTTTGGCGCGTACCCAACACACGATCATGGACGCCCTACAGAACTGGATTTCAAACGCCCCGGCAGAACGCCATGTGGCCCTTGTGAAACTGCGTGAAGCCTTGAGCAACCGATTGCCTGCCGGTTTTCAAGAAAGCGTTTCAGGCGGTTTTTTGCACTACACCGTACCGCATGCGACCTATCCGGCCGGGTACCATTGTGATCCGAAGCAGCCGCTGCCCTTCATCAGCGTAGCGTCGCAGAAGAATTTCATCGCCCTTTACCACATGGGGCTCTACGCCAACGAAACCCTGTATGCGTGGTTTACGGCAGAGTGGCCGAAGCACGTGAAGACGAAGCTCGACATGGGCAAGAGTTGCATCCGTTTCAAAAAGCCCGAGGCCATTCCTTTTGAACTGCTCGGCGACTTGTTCAGCCGCATGACGCCCAGCGACTGGATCGCACTCTACGAAGCGAATTTGAAGCGGTAATTGTTAGATACGGATTCGGTTTTGACGGATGTCCCAAAAAATTGGAGCGTTGCGATCAGAAGCATCAATCAGTAGAGGCTCTATTCGGGTATCAATAGACCTACGCACTTTCCACAAAAGTGCCTCAGTTGTTAGTGGGTTTAGGTCAGAACCGTCAATGAACACTGCAACATCAATGTCGCTGTCAGCGACAGATGTGTTAAGGGCATGGGAACCAAACAGGTAGACTGCTTCAAATTTGAGGTGCTGACTCAATAGCTCTTTGTACGCCTTTACGATTTGGATTGCTTCCGATTGCTGCATCTCTAAATTTAGCGTCTTTTTAGGTTATGAGTGGAGGTGGGTTTTACGTTCCAAGCAAAGCCTGTGGCAGCCCCCAGCAGCAACAGCACCGGCAGCTTGTACCGCACCATCGCGCCCAGCACGGGCACGGTTGAGCCCGCCACCAATCCGAACACCAAAGCGAAGCTGAAAACCAGCCACAGCAGCGCGTTGAGCGCCGACGGGTGGTGCTTGCGGCTGCGCACCCAAACGGTGACCATCCATCCCAAAAGAAACAAGAACAGCAGGTTTTCAAGCACGGCAGCCCATTGCAAGGCGCCGCCGGCCTCCCACGGCCACGGACGCATATAGGTGAGGGCCAGGCGCTCGGGGGCATCGGCCAAGAAGCCGACGGCCGTTTGCGCCACCGGTGACACCTCCACAGCACTACCGGCAGCGTTCATCTCAGCGACGTTGTAGAAGTCGGTTTGCTTCTTCGAAAGGATGTAGAGAAAGTCGCCCGGTGGGTACACCGCATCGGCATTGACTGCCGCGCCGTAGGCCAGCACCAGAACGGTGGGGAAGACCCACACCGGCTTCCATCGGGTTATCCGTACAATGCCAAAGGCGATGAGCGGCGCGGCCAGTGTGATCCACACGTACGGCTTCGAGAAGGCCAGCAGCATGAGGGCCGGAAGCAGCGCCAACCACCGCCGACGATCGCTGCGCCATCCCCCTGAAAGGGCAAAAAAGAAAAGTCCCAATCCCACAAGCAGCGGCACTTCTTTCAGCACACCCGACCCCCAAAACAGCACGGTCGGAAAGACCAAGCTGCCCACAAATACCGGCGTGGCGTTTGCCCCGCGGTCAATGAGGTCGGTGAGCCCCCTCGCGAGGAAGAGGTGGCCAAACAGCGCCAGCACGCACATCCAGAAGACGTGGAGCAGGTACAGGCCGCCCGAAAACAGGCCAATGACCATGTTGATGCGGATGATGGTCGGGTTGTCATTCGCTATGCCGTACCGCGTGGTCGTTTGCCAAGCACGGAGGCGCGCGTTGACGTCGTTGAGGTCATCGGTGGTGGTGTTGCCGCCGAAAAAGAAGCGCAGCCATACATCATTGCGTTCGCCGAGGTAGCTGTTGAGCACCATAGCATCGTCGAAGTAGCGAAAGCTGTCGCTCGTGCCTCGGTGGGTGTAGTGCTGTGTGTAAACGAGGTAGAGCAGCAGGCCTGCGATGAGCTTGGCCATTAAGCCGGCCGCGATGGCTCTTCGCGAAATACCCAAAACGCCTTTACGAAAGCAGACAAAAAACACCGCGGCAACCGCGGCTGCGCCCACCACTGCGGTAACCGCTGTGAGGCTCATTCGGTCGCTTCGTCGGCATTGCGCCGGCGCCAGGCCATGAAGAGCGCGCCAAGCATCGCCAGCACAAACAGGGCCGATCCGGCGCCGGCCAACTGCTGGCCGAGACCGTACGACGCCGGTTCAAATTTGAACTCGATGACGTGGCTTCCGGCGGGCACCTTCATGCCGCGCAAGATGTAGTTGACGCACACGTGGTCAACGGCTGTTCCGTCGAGGTAGGCCTGCCAGCCTTCGGGGTAGTAGATTTCTGAGAACACGGCAAACTGCTCGGTGCTGCTTTCGGTGGTGTAGCGCAGGTAGTTGGGCAGGGCGTCGGTGTTGACGATGGTTGCGGCGCTATCGGGCACGATGGCCGTGGGCAGCAAATCGGCAAAACGGGTGTTGACGATGGCTTCGTAGGCCGAGTCGAAGTTCTCCATGGCTTCAACTTCTTCGTCGGCCGTGGTCACGCGGTCAAGGTCGCTCACGAACCATGCTGCGCCGTTGGCGAAAGGGTTTTCGATGGGCTCTCCGTTGGGGTCAACGATGAGGTAACGGGTGTTGAGCATGTTGATCACCGGGGCATTGGCCAAGGCGTTGATGCCCACGGCTTGGGCCGTTGACATGAAGCGCTCGATTTCGGGTGTAAGGTGGAAATCAATCACTTCTTGGTAGCGGCGCAGTTTGGCACCGTGGTAGCCGCCCAATGAGCGGTGGTAGTAGCTGGTGCGCACATCGTTGAAGCTGTTGCGCAGGTTGAGCACGCGGTAGTTGGTGTTCATGCGCAGCACGGCCGTTTGTGCGGCCATGCGAATGCGGTTGGTGTACTCTTCGCGCTCGTTGCGGTTGACGTCGCCGAGAAGGTCATCGGCATCGTCGAGCTGTTCGGCGACAAAGGTGTTGACGTCTTTCAACAGCTCCGATCGCTGGGCGATTTCGCGGTCGTAAATAAACTGATCGGCCATGCCGGCAGGCTGCGGAAAGGCCTTTTCAATGCGCGGCTGCCAGTGCACGTACTGACGGCCCTGCTGTTCGTCGTTCATGTACCGGCGGTTAACGGGGTAGAGGTCGCCCAGAATGAACACCCCAAGCGCGGCAATGGCCACCGGCGCCTTGAGCCAACGGCGGTCAAGGGCCAAGGCGAGGGCAACGGCCACCAGAACGAAGAGCAAACTGCGCAAGGCATCGGCGCGGAAAATGCTCTGTCGCACGGACTCGAGCGCTTCCATAAAGCCCTTGATGTAGCGTTGGGTATTCGCATCGGCTTCGGTGAGGTACTGGCCGAAGTAGGCCCGTTCTTCGCTTGAGATGAAGTCAAAAAGCGAGCCGGGTGCGGCAACGAAAAGCACCATCAGCAGCACAACTGCGCCTACGCCTGCGGTAAGCCAGGTGCGGGCAACGGTGTTGCCATCGATGAGGCGCTGCAGCAAGAGCATGGCCAATGTAGGTGCCATAACCGAAACCACCACGAGCACCATTTTGGTATCGCGGAACTTGTCGTACAGGGGCACGTTGTCGATGAAGAAGTTGCCGATGAAGTTGGGGTCTTTCCACGACAGCATCACCGCGAGGACAGTCAGCGCCAGGAACACCCATCGAAGGACATCCTTCAGCGCAAAAAGGGCGATGATGAAAAGCGCCATCAGCAGGGCACCAAAGTAAAACGCACCACCGGTAAAGAGCTGGTCGCCCCAATAGCGGTTGCTTTGTGCCACGTTTTCGTAGTAATCGCGGCCGATGCCTTGCAGCAGTTCGGTGTCGTTGCCGATTTGCGCAGTGGCGCCTCCTTTCGCGTTGGGGATAAGCATTGACCAGAACTCGCCGCGGCTCATGCTGTATTCGAGCATGTAGCTTTTGGCAAGGCCTTCGGTTTTGGCGTCATCGGTTTCGCGGCCGGGCACGGGCAGGGTGAGTTCGGTTTTGCCGCGGGTGGTGTAGGCGCTGTACTCGTAGGTGGTGATGATGTTGGTAAGGTTGGGAAGGATGGCCAGGCCCGCCGCCATCACCAGCGTGGCGACAGCGCGGAGTCCGCCGGCCAACTGCTTCGCCATTGCCAAACGAACGAGTTCACCCACCACGATGAAGCCCACCAAGAACATCAGGTAGTAGGTCATTTGCAGGTGGTTCGCGGCCAGGTGCATGGCAAGGAAGAGAAGGGTTACCGCAGCCCCGTGCAGTGCCTTACCGCGGAAGGCCAGAAGCACACCGCCCACTACGCCGGGCATGAGGGCAATGGCGTTGACCTTCGACACGTGGCCCGCGCCGAGGTACAGGATGTGCACGGTTGACAATCCAAAGCCCACGGCCACCACCATAGCAAGCCACGGGTTGACGCGCAAGCAAAGGCCCAGCACGTAGAAACTCAGCATGGCGAGTACCAGCATGCCCACCGGCCCCGGAAAAAGCTTGCGGAAGCTCAGTTGAATCAATTGAGGGACATTCCTGCTTTGGATGACCGAAATCTGGTAGGCCGGCATGCCCGAAAACATGCTGGACGTCCACAGCGGTTCATCGCCATACAGGTCGCGGTAGTCAACAATTTCTTTTGACATGCCCTTGAACTGGGCGATGTCGCCTTGGCGAAGGTCGTAGCCGTCGTAGGCCGGAGCGAAGAACACCGAAGAAACAAGGGTGAACACCACCAACGCAACGGCGTGGGGAAGTATGCGAAGCAAGGTCGACATGGTACACTGCGGTTTGCTGCGCAAGTTAAGAGATTCGGTTCGCTATGTAACTGCTGAATCGACAGGTCACGCGTGCAGACGAATAAATAGGTGTGTTAATCAACCCGCACTCCTGAAAAGCGGAGGGTTTGCTTTGGGGCGCCTTGCGGGGGAACGCGCTCGTAATAAAGCGTGACGCGGTCAGGACCGGATGGCGGACGGGTGACGTACTGCTCAAATCTGTAAACACCGTCATGCGCAGGGAACCAGTTGCTTGCCATAGGCTCATTCCAGTATGTTTCCTTGAATTCTCGAACAGCCCAGCTTGACCATGCCGTCATTACACGAAAAGTCAGCGTATCGGCATGTGGAAATCCGATGAGGTGATAAAGATCTACCATAGAACTCATTGGCGCATTGGGGTTAAGCTCTCGTTCCCATAAGGTGACCGTACGATCAAAATCTTCGCCTTCCACGCGGCCCACGAAGCGGCCCGAGGTGATGGGATAACGGGCAATCACCAAATTGCGGTACGAGGTCAGCAGGGTGTCTTCGGCCCTCACACAGGTGCCTGGTGCATTGCGCACCGTAAGTGTTACCGGGATTGGGTTGAAGAAATTGGTGTCGTTTGGATTGATGTTTTGCGTTTGTTGTATGTAGGAACTGAAGCCAATGGTAAAGCCCACGCCCGAGCGTGTTTGGGGCTCATTTCCCACCTGCCAGGTGTAACTGTCGGCATTGGGCA
>DAITMF010000089.1:823-6919 GCA_036835325.1 Flavobacteriales bacterium | reverse complement strand
CACAAGAACCCGCCTTCGCCGAACTCGACGACGTCTTCAACGCCTACGTGGCGGCAATGAAAAGCAACGATGACGCCGTTTTGATGGAGTTCTGTATGGCGTTGGCGCCCGACGACGCCATGGAGAACTACATGGACGCTCACCGGCTGTGCTACCGCGGCATTCCGTGCCAAATGGCCCAGGAGGGCGTGAACCGTCAGTACCTTGCCGAGACTTTCTTTGACGGACTCGTACGCGTGCGTGATCGTGTGCGCGCTGCGAACCTGCTTGATGCCTTGGTACACGTCGATACAACCACCTACCGCTGGGAGTACGTTGTTTTCATCAATGTAAAAGCCCCCGGAACCGATTACATTGTTGACCAAATGAGCTCATCGCTCTCGATGGCGCGCTATGCTGCACTCGAAGCCGAGGCCACTGCACAGGGCATCAGCCTCGAAGACCTGTTGCTTGATGGCAAAAACGGCGAAGTGGTCATTGTACGCGGAACGGAAGACGAAATGCAGCTTTCTTCAGGCGATTTCCGCATTGCCTACAGCATGGGCGAGCTGGTGTGCGTCAACAAACGCTGGCTTTTGTTTACCAAACCCCGACCCGATTACTCGGTTCGGCGAAGTGACGGGTGAGGGGGAAGCCGGTTCCGTTCTCTGGCCACTTCGCCGCGGCTGATGTTTATATTTGTTGCAAAACCAGCTCTCCATGCTTCGCCGTGATTTTGTTACCCACCTCTCGATGATGGCCGCCGCGGCCGCCCTTA
The DNA here is from genome assembly GCA_036835325.1 of Flavobacteriales bacterium. GTDB lineage: Bacteria > Bacteroidota > Bacteroidia > Flavobacteriales_D > Sanyastnellaceae > CAMCHP01. The sequence continues at coordinate 6,162 of DAITMF010000089.1, read as the reverse complement.
TCGGATGCCGCAAATACCTGCTTCCCGGAAACCTCCGCTACGATGGCAAGGTGGCCGTGATTGGCGCCGGTGCTGCCGGACTCTACGCTTGCTACCTGCTCAAATCACGCGGGGTTGACGTGGAGGTGTTTGAGGCCTCCGATCGCTACGGCGGTCGACTCGCCAAGCGCGACGACTTCGCCAGCTTCCCCATCGACCTCGGGGCGCAATGGCTCCACGGGAAAAACAACATCCTCGGTGACCTCATCGCCAAGACCAACACCGCCATCACCCGCGATGACATCGATCCTGATTTCTGGTTCAATGACGCCTTTGTTGACGAACTCCCTGTGCAGCCCCTCCCGCTCTTCTACGGCCGCAACATGCCCGACATCAGCTACCTAGAGCACGCCACGGCCAAAGGCCTCGGAGCTGAATACCGCTACATCGTTGAAGCCATCGCCGGTGACTACGGCGCGGCCGCCAACACCCTCTCCGTCTTCCACGCGCAGCGCGAAGAAAAAGACTGGAGCTCGGGCGATGACGACTTCAAGTTCGCCGCCACCTACTACGACCTCATCGACCGCCACATTGCCGCACAGGTGCTTGACCGCGTGCGGCTCAATACGCCGATTGCCACGGTTGATTACCGTGAGGCCACGGTACGCCTCACATCCGCCGAAGGCGAAAGCTTCACCGCAGACAAGGTCATCATCACCGTGCCAATCACTGTGCTGCGCGATGGCGACATCAGCTTTCAACCCGCGCTGCCGGCCGAACAAACGGCGGCCTTTGCGAAAATCGGGATGGGGCCCGGCATGAAAGTATTTTTACGGTTTACCGAGCGGTTTTTCCGCAAAACGACTGTCGGAGGAAGCGTGTGCGCCACCTACGTCGACGACAGCGTGGGCAAGGCGACCGACGATGCCGTGATCATGTGCTTTGTGATGGGCGACCAGGCCGCGGCGCTGCATGCGCTGGGCAGCGATGACGCCATTGTGCAGCAACTGCTCGACGAGCTTGACGCGATGTACGGCGGACAAGCCAGTGCGCGTTTCGTGGCTGCGCACGTGCAGGATTGGACCGCGCACCCGTACATCCGCGGCGCGTACTCGTACGCCACGGTGGGCATTGGCGACGCCCGCAGCGTGGCGGCGCAGCCCGTTGGCAACCGCATTTACTTCGCCGGCGAGGCCATGAACCTGAACGGCCACCACCAAACCGTGCACGGCGCGGCCGAGACGGGCTACAATGCTGTGCTTCAACTGCTTAATGAGGCCGTGTGATGAAGCGATGGTGGCTGCTTTTCGTTGGTTTTTGTTTTTGGGGGATGGATGCACGGGCGCAGGGACTCGAACTCGGTGCGGCGGCAAACTATGTGTTTGTCCCCGCGTTTGACCGCGCCCTTCAGACGCACAACAGCACGCGTCCGTTCATCGGCACTCCCCAACCGCTGTTGGAGTACGGGTTTCGGATGGATGCCGGATGGATGAACGCCACTTCAAGCCGCTGGCAGCGCGGAGTGGCCGCCGCGTATGGATTCACCCGCAGTCGCGCCGAGAACGGCGGCTTGTTGACGCGCATCCCCTTTCACCGGCTTGAGCTCGGCTACCGCTGGCGGCGAGGAACCGAAAACGGCGTGAACGGCTTCACCCTTGGCGTGAAGGGTACGACCGTTGGCAGTTTGATCGACCGACGGCAGAGCACTGCGGCTGACGGCCAAACCGAACGGATTGCCCGCGCCTGGGGCATCGGCGCCGGAGCGGAGATTGAAGTGGGCTATGCTGTGCACAGCAGCGGCTTGATCTGGATGCCGTTTGTAGCTGCATCGCTCGTCCCCATACACTACACCCCCAACGCCGAAGCTGTACTGAACCAAACCCGCGGAGTGGTGGGCGGCGCGTGGGCGGCGATGTATACCGGGCAGATTGGGGTACGGATTGTGCGAAAACCCGCCCAAACACGCTGACCCACTAAAGACATGGCTTACAAACAGTTGGAACGGATTTATTATGTACTTCTTTCGTTGTGTTTCATGAAATGCATTACATTTCTAAAGTGAAACACCTTACACTAATCTACTGCATTGTTGTATTTGGATTACATGCAAGCTATGCGCAAACCGATCTGCAGCTTAGGGCACACCTGGCATCGGATTTCAGCAATCACTACGGCGAAACCAACTGCACTACAATTCCTGCCGACCTTATGGGCATGTCGGTCTATCAATTGTGGATTGACACCGACGGTGACTTCATCAAGCCGTTCCGAATTTGGGGCGACCAAACGCATGTGATGGAGTTTGTTGCGCACGGCAGCGTGCACAACAACACGACACTCGGCGCCATGGATTGCATGGATGCAGGGTCTGATTTGGGCTGGTTGGGAGGTGCCATTGCATGGGTTGACACGTGGATCTCTTTGGGCGGAGCGCCCAGCGGCTTCTCCAATGACGTCTTTTTTGCCGGTTGCTTTCTGAACGGCACCTACACAGCCAACTACGGGAACAACCCCACCGTCAACCCATTCTTGGTTGTGCCTGGTTGGGTCATTGCACAAAATCCCACGGCTTATCCGCTTGGCCAAACGATGACCACCACGGCAGGCCCGGTGTCACTCACGAATTGGAACGCGGTCACCTCACCAACGACGCCTATGACTACAACAAACTCCGTTTACATAGGCCAAATTGTAACCGATGGCCCCATGGTGGTTCGCGTGAATTTCGACTATTTCTTTCAAGACGTCCTCTACGAGCATCAATGGGTCAATGACCCCGGGCTGGTGATGTCGTTCGGTTATTGCTTCGACCCCAACGCCTGCAATTACAGTGCTGATTTCGAAGTGGTCGGCACCGGCTATGAATCCTGCGAATACAACAGTTGCACACCGTGTGGCGGTTGCACGAATGAAGCCGCCACCAACTACAATCAATACGCTGAAATCGACAATGGCACCTGCTTTTTCCCCGGTTGTACCGATCCTGAAGCCGAGAACTACGACCCTGTCGCGTACGAAGTAGGCGTGTGCGTGTATAGCAACGGTAGCTGCGCAGATGCGCACAGCGTAGCCACCGATGTAGACCCCATTTTGGTCGGTTTCAATGCGGCCGCGCCGGCCTCTGACGCTCTGTTCTGCTTTGACCCTGAGCCTGAAAGCGCACTTGCCTGGTTCAGCTTCGAAGCCACAAACGAAAACATGTACGTTTATTCAGCCCCCGGCTCAGGCGGCATGCTCGACCTCGCAGTGCTTGATGCATGCGAAGGAACGCTGTTGGACTGTGTTCAAAACACATCACTCAATTACCTCGGGCTGACCGCATTGACCATCGGTCACACCTACTATGTAGGGTTCAGAGGTGAACAAAATCTTGTTTTTCAGTTGGCCATCCTTACAGGAACAGTGGGTTGCAACGACCAAAACGCACTCAACTATGTACCGCTGGTTGACGTCAGCTTTGGCTGCATTTATGCCGGATGCACTGACCCTGAGGCCTGCAACTACGATGCCGTCGCTCACATTGACGACGGCTCGTGCTTTCAAGAGGGCGCTGTGCTCAAAGGGTCTGTCTACAGAGATTTTAACTCCAACAATTTCCCATCGAACAATGAGCGGGTCGCAAACTATCCATTGACGATTCTCCCGGGGAACGACATCGTCTACACCAATGCACAGGGCTACTATCACTACACCACCACCAGCACAGGCCCGTACACCATCATCGCTGACCAAGATATGGGGAATTACACCCCAGAGTTTACCGAAACAGAAGTCGCGATAGAAGGGATTTGTACCGACGAAACCCGAAACATTCGTCTAATTAGCACAAGCGAGGGACCGAACTATACCGTTTCACACCCAAACATCTATTACATTTTTTGCGCAGGCCCAAATGGGTTAAGTTTTAGCGTCACGAACTCGGGAACGGTGACCATCTCAGCTGAAGTCACCGTAACTGTGTCAGGTATACCCGACTTTTCTTTCACCAGCATGCCACCAGGGGCACAGTTGATTGGAACCAACCAGTTTACCGTTACATCCGCAATCAACGCCGGTGTAACGCGCAATTTCAGTTCAGTTGTTGAATTGATTAGTCCGGCACTCCCAAACCTTTCAGTCACCTACGACGTCAACTTTTTCGACCAAAACAATGCGCTGTTCACCAGCGACAGTTACACCGTGCCTGCGCACTACTTCTGCTCATTCGACCCGAACAATAAGGTAGCATTTCCCGAAGGGTATGCAGCGCCTGAGTTTATTGCCAATGAACGCATCACCTACCTCATCAACTTCCAGAACACGGGCAACTACCCGGCCGTGAATGTGTTGATTCGCGATACCCTTGACCTCGACGTGCTTGACTTCTCAACCTTCGAGTACATTGAAAGTTCGCACAGCCACTTCACCACACTTTCCAGCGACGGCGTGCTCGAGTTTTTTTATGAAAACATCTACCTCCCTGACAGCACATCGAACGAGCCTGAGAGCAAAGGTTGGGTGCGCTTTAGCATTGCACCCCACCAAGACCTCCCCCACATGACTCAAATCGACAACGAGGCCCGCATTTACTTTGATATCAACGACCCCATCATTACCAACACCGAATCGCGCACCATCTACCTCTGCGGTACCGAGGCTGAGGTCAGTGCCCTGCCAGAATTCCTGTGCGCCGGTGACGAAGCGCAAACCGCATTTCTCAATCCGTACCTCGACTCAACCCTTTGGTACATCAACGGTGAACCGGTGTCTACTTCCGAAACACTGCTCTTACCGCAATCTGCTGATGGCTTGATCACCGTATCATGGACGGGTAGCAATCCGCTCTGCACCACCTCAAATTCGGCCCAACTCATCGTTGAAGTAACGCCTGAACTCTTTTACGATGAAGAAACCGGCGTGCTTTTTACCGAGGCCACCGGAAGCTACCAATGGTACAGCAGCGACGGACTTATTGACGGTGCGTCGGAAAGTTTCTTTTCGCCTCCGGCGGATGGTAACTATTACGTCGTTGTCACGACAGAGAACGGCTGTGTGTACCAAACCTCACCGCTGACCATCACCAAAGTAGGATTCGTGGGGCCCGGAGCTTTGGTTGTGTACCCGAACCCAACATCTGGTTTGGTTGTGATTGACTGGACGAACGCCGCACCATACACAGTGCAAGTCGTCGATATGAAAGGCGCGCTGTTACTTTCGGAGTACACTGCCGCAGCGCGTCATCTGCTCGACCTATCGCGCCTTGAAGCGGGTAGTTACATCATTCGGCTCGTTGATGAAAACGGGCAACAGGTGGTGCAGACGATTCATAAGACCAACTGACACCTGCGGCATGCGGCGAATAGACGGTGTATTCACCGCAA
>DAITMF010000089.1:0-813 GCA_036835325.1 Flavobacteriales bacterium | reverse complement strand
ACTGAACCAAACCCGCGGAGTGGTGGGCGGCGCGTGGGCGGCGATGTACAGCGGGCAGATTGGGTTACGGATTGTGCGAAAGCGGTGAGAAATGGAACCGAGGTGTTCCATGCGGCGAATAGACGGTGTATTCACCGCAAAAATGCGGTGAATAATTTGCTACCTTGAAACACCATGTACCTCTCGGAAGACACCTGCATTGCCATGCTTCGCTCGTACGACCGCACCCATTGGGCGCCCTTGTTTGCGTTGATCCCCAAGATTGAGGCGACAGAGCATTTCGGCGAGATTATTGTTGACGAAAGCGAAGACGATGCACCCCGACAACTGCATTACTACAGCACAGACGATGTCGTGGAGGAGTTTTTTGCCGTGCTCACGCAGACGAGCATACTGGTTGATTTCGACTGGCCGCAGTGGACAGAAGGCAAGGCCATGGTGCGCGACGAAGCTTTTGATTTCGACACCGTAGATCTTGCAACGAAGTGCAAGCTGTTGACGGCGATTGTCCGCTCTGACCGTTTCATGGAAGGCGCCTTGGTCGCCGCGTTTGAATCGGGCGTGGTGTTGCGGTTGTTAAGGTCGATGGAGCGTGAGGTGATGGGGTAGCGTTCGGGAGTAGGTGTGGCAACAATACTTCGTTCAACTGCTTACAGAGAAGGCAGCTATTCTTATCTTTGACACTGCAAAAAGGAGGTAAACTAGCGCCTATGCGCCCTGATTGGGTGGATAAGCGCTATGGAATAGCGCCTATAATCAAGTTGTAGGCAAGTTGACGGCAGACCACGTTTAAATATAATTTAATTTAAAAAA
>DAITMF010000088.1:0-7458 GCA_036835325.1 Flavobacteriales bacterium | reverse complement strand
CGCACCGATATGTTCATTGTGCACTTGGGAGTGTGTTTTGAGTTATGAGGATAGACTTTGGATGATAGACTTTGGAGGCTAGATTTTAGATTCTTGGCTTCGGACTGTAGACTTTGGATTCTGGAGTCTGAACTCTTTAGTCCAGTGTCTAGTGTCTAGCATCTGAAGTCTAGTGTCTAGATTCGGGAGCTTTCCGGATGGGTGGTGACGGGCACGCTTCGCTAGCGGTTCTTTTTGCATAGCGTTTTGGGGGTTGGGTGAATTCTGGCAGTACCTCACACTTTAAACTTATTTCGGGCTATTCGAGCGAATCAGAATATTCCTACAAAGCGCGCTTTTGCGCTTCCTACGCGGGATGTAAAGGCACCGGGTAGCTTTGAACCCAATGAACAGAGGGCTGCGTATAACTTTTGAATGGTTTTCCCGTAACACCGAGCAGCCCTTCTAATTTTAGTCTTTAGTTCACGCCTTTTTATGAATCAAAATCAGGAAATTATGTCCACCAGGAAATTGACCGTTTTCACCCTAATGGTCTTCTTCGCGATGGGCGGCGCCATAATGGGATGCGGAGAAGCGCCCAAACAGGCCGCCGACGACGCACAGGCCAACACCGAAGTCAGCATGCAAGATGTTGAAGGCTCAGCCGTTGCCTCTCGAAAAGAAACCATCAAGAAAATCTTTTACACCATTCCCGCCCCGGTGGAAATGGCCTCGTTGATTCAATCAACCGGAGCCGATTTCAATGGCGACAACCTCAACAGCGTTGACAACGTAAACAACTACGTCACACGCAAGCAGAAGGCCATCAACCTCGGCGTGTACGGTGCAAACCTCAGTTACGCCACCATGTTTGAGCGCAGCAAAGAATCGCTGTACTACCTCTCGGCGGTGCGTCAGCTCGCTGATCAACTCGGCGCGTCAAACGTCATAAACGACGACCTCATCACACGCGTTGAAGCCAACAAAGAGAACAAAGACTCACTGCTCGTCATCGTGTCTGACACCTTCTGGTCATTGAACGCCAAGTTCAAAGAAGACAACATGGAAGACATCTCAGCACTGGTAATCGCCGGTGGATGGATCGAAGCCCTGCACCTCGCAAATAGCCACGTGGCCGGCAACGACGCCCTCCGCACGCGTGTTGCTGAGCAAAAGTACTCGCTCGATGACCTCATCAGCCTTTTCGGCACCTACGAAAACCAGGAAAACCTGGCCGACGTACTCGCCGACTTGAACCAACTGAAGACGGTTTTCGACCAAGTGGAAATCAAAAAGGGAAAAACTGAAACTTCTCAAGACGAAAGCGGTACAACCGTTATCGGAGGCGCAAACGTCGTGAGCATGTCAGACGCAACCCTTCAACAAATCATCAATACCACCCGCGACATCCGCTCACGGTATATTCAGTAACCGAAAAGATTCAGAACGATGAAGTTTCTCAAAATCATACTCCCGTTGCTGTTGATGCTGCCTTTGGCATCCAATGCCCAATGCCGCAGCTTCACCAAAAAACGCTGCCTCCCACAGTTGGAAGGCTACATCCAGAACGACAACTTCAACAGTGCGGTGCTGATTCCGGGCGATGAAGCCGAACTCCTCCTCACCTTCTACGCCGGCAAAGAATACCGCTTGCTGGTGTGCGGTCACCCCGTCCTCGGAGACCTTCAGTTTGAAATCCTCGATACCGACGAACAACTCATCTACTCAAACGACGGCAAAACGGGCGAAGCACAATCGAGCTTCGACTTTAAGGTCGCCTCAACGCAGCAGCTGATTGTCCGCATTCGCGTACCGGATACCGACTCGCCATCGACACTGCTCCACGAAGGATGTGTATCGGTGATGGTCGGCTCTAAAGAGGGATAAGCCCCTCATCCATCCAAAAAAAAAGAATCCCAAAAGGCTGTCAGAAATGACGGCCTTTTTTATTGCCTGCAAGCCATGCACAAGCCAATCAGCAGCACTTGCTGGTCTTCAATGAGGTAGTCGCGGTGCTTCGGCAAATGCGGCTCAATCGCGAGGCAAGTCATCTCCATGCAGTTGCGGCACTGAAAATGTGCGTGATTGTGCACATGGCCGTCGTCTCCGCACGAGTGCTCGCACAACGAGTAGTAGGTTTTCCCGTTCAGGCCAACGACACGGTGCGCAATGCCTTCTTTCTCCAATCGATCGAGGATGCGGTACACCGTAACGCGGTTGGGACCGTCGCCCAAACGCTCGTGGACGTCATCGGCCGAGAGGGCCGGACCGGTCACCGAAAGCAGCTCGATGACGCTCTGTTTGTGTCGGGTATTGCGTATGCTCACCTCGTAAAATTACAACTTTCACGGCTTAGGGCGTCTTTTGCTGCATAAGCTCGCCCTGACGCTGAGCGAGCCGGGCCATTACATCGTCGTACACAGACATCATGAGCTCAGGGTGGGCATAGTACCAGGTGTAGGTGCGGCTAAAATCAGCTTCAGAAATGCCGTGCTTCTCGAAGGTTTCGGCGTAAAACCGCGCAATGCGGAGTTTGGGGTCATCGCTGCGGATGATGTTCTGGTTGAACACCGCCTCAATGATTTGAACATCAGTGAGCACCTCAACAAAGGTTTCACGCGGCAGCACATCGTCAGGTGGAACAGGCGCATCGGCACAACCCGCCAGCACAAAAACCAACAGCGCGACCAAGGTGAACGCGCGCGTCATTGCCGAAGTTTTGGTGCTGTTTTCGCTCGGCGAACGCGCATAAAGCGCATCCGCAGCACGCCCACCAACGCCTCCTTGAAAATCGACATGCTCATTTTGCTTTCGCCATACTGCCGGTCGATAAAGGTCACCGGCACTTCAACGCCCTTGAAACCAAGCCGCTGTGCCTTGTACTTCATCTCTATTTGAAAGGCATAACCTACAAACTCAATGCTGCCCAGGTCGATGGTCTCGAGCACCTCGCGTTTGTAGCACTTAAAGCCTGCAGTGCAATCGCGAATGCCCATCCACAAGATGGCATTCACGTACACCGAAGCGAAATAGCTCATCAGAATGCGGTTCCACGGCCAGTTTTCAACTTTGCCGCCACGGGTGTAACGCGACCCGATGGCAAAGTCGCCACCCCCCGAAACACATGCCTCGCGCAGGCGGATCAAATCTTCGGGGTTATGTGAAAAGTCGGCATCCATCTCAAAAACAAAGGCATACCCCTTCTCAATTGCGTAGCGAAAACCAGCGATGTAGGCAGTGCCCAAGCCCAGCTTGCCCTTGCGCTCAAGCAGGTGCAACTGCTCTGTGAATTCGCTTTGCAAGTGCTTGACGATGTTGGCTGTGCCGTCGGGTGAGCCATCGTCAACCACCAAGATATGAAACGGGTGCGAAAATGAAAACACTTTGCGCAAGATGCGTTCGATGTTTTCCTTCTCATTGTACGTGGGAATGATAACCAGACTGTCGCGCACGTGTGATGGGTTGGGAGGCAAAGATAGCATTTACGGCGCAGTTGCCTTTTTCAGGGCAGCGATCGACCGCAAAAACAGCTCAGGCCTTTCGTTTTTGTTTGTAAACCGGCACAGTTGAGCAAGGCTCGCCGAACATGAGGGTTTTCACCACAGGCTGAAGCCGTGTTGTTAATGCGATATATGCCGCAGGAGGCAAATTGCGGTCGCCACATCCCTTCACGACTACCCGTTGATCGGAATAGTTTTCGGGATGGATGGCCTGAATGACCGTATGAATGTAGGCGCGTTCAGCCTCGGCGGCTGTGCCTTCGGCAATGAAACGGGCGACGTCTTCCAACTTCGATGCGAGCAGCATGTAGGCCCAGTGCGGAATCAGCGCATCAACCGAACAGTGGATGCCAAGCACGGCATCGGCGTAAGCCGAAAAGTCAGCCGTTTTGATCCACTCACGGAAATCGGCTTCGCGCAGGGCCAACCCTTGCCACAGTTGGTCTTTGAGGTCAATCGCCTTGACCTCGTACAGGGGGATAAGTTCGGCAAGGTCGAGCGACACAATGCCGCTTTCAGCGACTTTGTTGACGATGCCTTCTTCCATCACCCTACCATTTTACCGGCTGAAGAGCGGGTGCCAACGAGGCGTTTCGCTGAGGCTACCATGGCGTCAATGTCGTATCCGCACTCTTTGTAAAGTTGGTTTTGGCTTCCGTGCTCAATGAACTCGTCAGGAATACCGAGGCGCACTACGCGCGACTGGTAGCCGTGATCGGCCATAAACTCGAGCACTGCGCTGCCGAAGCCACCCTGAATGCAGCCGTCTTCGACGGTGATAACTTTGTCAAATTTACCGAACACTTCGTGCAGCATGAGTTCGTCGATGGGTTTCACAAAGCGCATGTCGTAATGCGCCACTGAAATGCCTTCGGCTTCGAGCTTCTCGCAGGCTTTGCGGGTGAGGTTACCAATGGCACCAATGGTGAGGAAGGCCACGTCGGAACCCGACTGGATCTTGCGGCCGGTGCCCACTTTCAATGCGCGGAAAGGCGTTTTCCATTCCAGCATCACGCCTTCACCACGTGGGTAGCGAATGCTGAACGGACCATGGTTCTCGGCTTGAGCCGTGTACATAAGGTTACGAAGTTCTTCTTCATCCATCGGGGCCGACACAATCATGTTGGGCACAGAGCGCATATAGGCGAGGTCGAATGCGCCGTGGTGTGTAGGCCCGTCGGCACCGACCAATCCGCCGCGGTCGAGGCAGAATACAACTTGCAATTTTTGTGTGGCCACATCGTGCACAACCTGGTCATAGGCACGTTGCATGAACGACGAATAAATGTTGCAGAACGGAATGAGACCTTGCGTTGCCATACCGGCCGAGAATGTAACGGCGTGCTGTTCGGCGATGCCCACATCGAACGCGCGATCAGGCATGGCTTCCATCATAAATTTCAGCGAGCAGCCGGTGGGCATCGCCGGAGTAACACCCACGATTTTCTCGTTTTTCTCTGCCAACTCAATGATGGTGTGGCCAAAAACGTCTTGAAACTTGGGAGGTTCAGGACTTTTCGGCACCACTTTGATGATTTCGCCGGTTTCTTTGTTGAAGATGCCGGGCGCGTGCCATTTGGTGGGCGAACCTTTCTCTGCCGGTTCATAGCCTTTGCCTTTCATGGTAACGCAGTGCAGGAGCTTGGGTCCGGGAATGTCGCGCAGGTCGCGCAATACCTTCACCAAGTGCTCAACGTCGTGACCATCGACCGGGCCAAAGTAGCGGAAGTTCAACGACTCAAACAGGTTGCTTTGTTTGAGCAGCGCACCTTTTACCGCGTTTTCAATTTTTTGAACGATGCTCTGGGCATTGGGGCCGAACTTGCTCACCTTTCCGAGGAGGTTCCATACTTCATCTTTCACCTTGTTGTAGGTGTGCGATGTGGTAATGTCGGTCAAATATTCTTTCAGGGCGCCCACATTGGGGTCAATCGACATGCAGTTGTCGTTGAGGATCACCAGCATGTTGGTGTCTTCAACGCCACCGTGGTTGAGGCCTTCGAAGGCGAGGCCTGCGGTCATAGCGCCGTCGCCGATTACAGCGATGTGTTGGCGTTCGGCATCACCTTGAACCTTGCTGGCCACGGCCATACCAAGAGCGGCGGAGATGCTGGTTGACGAGTGGCCTACGCCGAAGGTATCGTATTCGCTTTCAGAGCGTTTCGGAAAACCTGAAATGCCTTTGTAGATGCGGTTGGTGTGAAACACATCGCGACGACCGGTGAGGATTTTATGTCCGTAAGCTTGGTGGCCAACGTCCCAAACGAGTTGGTCGTAGGGGGTATTGAACACGTAATGCAAAGCCACGGTGAGCTCTACAACGCCTAAGCTGGCACCGAAGTGGCCACCCTTTTCAGAAACGACATCAACGATGAACTGGCGCAGCTCATCGCAAACTTGTGGAAGTTGTTCTTCGGAAAACTTGCTCCGAAGGTCTTCGGGGAGGGTGATTTGACCCAGAAAGGGGCCTGCAGCGTATTCACTCATATCGGTCGGCGTTCAGACGAACATTGCGTCAAACATTCAAATCAAACAAAGGTAACGATTATATGTTCGTTGTGTTGTTTGGCCAGGCGTGGTCAGCCGCCGTTTAACGCACCTTTTCGTTTAACAAATCGACCACTTGGTCAACGGAGATGTCGAGCACTCCATTCACAGGAAGCTCATTGGCCTCGATGAAGTGCGCATGGGTACCGATGGGCATCCAGCGCGTAGCGAAAATGGGCCGAACGGGAGCGTAGAGGCCGACCGCGTGAATACCCAGTGCTGCCGCGAGGTGGAGCGGACCCGTAGAGCCCGCAACAAGCGCCGTACTGTTGCCAATCAGCGCCATCAGTTGCTCAAGGGTGAGCTTGCCACCGAAGTCGGTAACGCGCTCCCACGGCAAGCGGTCGCCCAGACGTTCGCGTTCGGCCGCGGTTGCGGTGATGCCGACCGACCATCCGGCATCCGTCATCCGAGAAGCCAAATCGGCAAAGCGTTCAACGGGCCATTCAACGGCACTTCCGTGCGAGAGCGGATGCAGAAGCAGCGTTTTTGGGTGGACGAGAAAGTTGCGTGCCTCCGGGGTAAGTGCGTTGGGCGTGCGCAGCCCCATCCATCCCCCAAAAACCAAAGGATTAAGCGAAGGGTGCAGCTTGAGCGGCTCAAGCAGTTTGAGGTTCAGGGCCGCCTCGTGCAGCATGGAGTTTTTGCGCGAAAACCACGTGCGGTGCGTGACGCGGAGCAAACTGTACCACCTTCGTACGGTGCCCACGGTAACGGGAATTGCGGCGGCCTTGGCTGCGATAACCACCTCTTTGCGCGGGAAAGCGTGAATGAACGCATCGGCCTTGAGCGCACGCAGGAAATCGGCCTGAGCAGCCGGCGAAAGCGATGCTGCATCATCCCAATTGGCGAAGGCGTCGACGTGGGCGCAGGCATCAGCCACCGCACGGGTGTACGTGCGGCCCAAAAAGGTGATGCGCACGCCGGGCACGAGCTGTTTTAAGGCTCCGGCGACGGGCAAGGTGAGCACTGCATCGCCGATGCCATCGGTGCGCGAAATGACGACGTGTTTCAGATCACTTGTGCGCATGGAGTTCTTTCAGCAAGGTGTATTTGCGCCAGGTGGCCCGCGCACTGAGGCGTGCAATGGTAAAACCCGTGGGGCCATCGAGGAAGCCCGCTTTGAACACCAGGTTCTTTAGGTACTGCGCGATGACTTTCGCCACCATCATGGGCAGGCCCACGCGCTTGCCTTTGGCGTGAAGCTCGGCTGCGGCGATCTTTGAAAAGTACTCGATTTGCATGAGGTGGTCTTCACGGGTGTAGTAGCTGTAGTGGAGGATATCGCCGGGCAGGTGCACCGTGCGCTTCATGGTGTGCAGTTCAAAGCGGTCGTGCGGGTTGGTGCCGGTCCATGCGCCCTTGCCTTTGCGAAACAGCCGCAGCTTGGTATCGGGGTACCAGCCCGAGTGGCGCACCCAGTGGCCGCAGT
>DAITMF010000087.1:0-7665 GCA_036835325.1 Flavobacteriales bacterium | reverse complement strand
TCCAACGCGCGCCAGCCTTGGCCATGATCGGACGTTTCTCTTCAATGTTGATCTCCAAGTCGCTCGCGGCGGCAATGAGCATTACGAAGGCTTCGTATTCGTCGGTACTCCAGGTACGTGGGTCGGTGTTCATGGGTGTATTTTTCTGCAAGTTCCGATTTGCAAACCGAGCAGGCAATGACGCGCGTCAGCTTTCGCGGTGCGCTGCCTATCTTTACGCCGTGCACGAATCTCTCCGGGTATGGATCAACAGCGGCTACCTGCGCTTTGCCGAAGGTGGCCTGGCTGCAGTGCGCGTTGAAGCCATGGCGCGCGACACGGGCGTGAGCAAGTCGTCGTTCTACCACCACTTCGCCGACCTTGAAGTGTTTTTTGAGGCATTGTGCATCTACCACCTCGAACGCGCGGCCATTATCGCCGAGAAAGAAACGGCCTGCACCAACATCGATCCCGAACTCATTGAGGTGCTGACCGAACACCGCACCGATTTGCTCTTCAACAGGCAGCTGCGGGTGTTGCGCGACGACCCGGTCTTTGGTCGCTGCGTGCGCGATGCCGATGCCGCCATGGGCGATGGTTTCATTGCCCTGTGGCAGCGCGATTTGAACCTGCCCGTAACACCCGATCAACTGCGCGCCTTGTTTTCGCTGGCGCTCGAGAATTTCTTTCTGCAACTCACACCTGAACACCTCACACGCGAATGGCTGAGTGCTTATTTCAAAAACTTGCGGGCGGTGGTTAAAGCGGCTGCCGGTCGGTAATCCACCCGCACATCCCAAATAGAACCACCCAACATTTTTTTTGACGGTGAGAAAAGTGTTGGGTGTTTACCGTCATCCATCCCTCAGTCAAGCGAGAACGGCTTGCTGTAAGCCGTCAAACGGCGTTCTCCGTCCGCTCGTCCGATTCTGCCATACGGTCGACATCCGCGCAGCGATATTTGAAGCGTAAAAAACCTCAAATGCCATGAAAAAGGGAATTGGATTACTGCTTTTGCTATCGACGCTGGCCATTTTCTCGGTGCGCATTTACCACGGCGTGGTGTTTAAGCAAAACGTATCAGGCTACCTCAAACGGGCGGCCGATGCGAACACTGTTGACCTCGCCCGTGAAGAACTGACGCGCGCCATCGACTACCTCGAAGCCAACAACCTCACAACGGGGTACACGTCGATTCTTTGGAAAACCCCCGATGAAGACATTGAATTCTGGTACCGCAACCTCAAGGCGAGCCAACGCGAACTTGAAGTGCTCAACTCTGAAAGTGCGCTTGAACGCACCAATGTGCTGATTAAGCTGCGCGAAACTTTGGTCGATAGCGGCGAGAAAACCAAGGTAACGGTACCCGATGGTTTGTCGGTGTATCCGCACAATGCGTTGTGGGCCGGATTGATGCTCTATGCGCTTATCGCATTGGTGGTGGCCATAGGTTTGCTGTCGCCCGAGTCGGCCAAAGCCAACATTTCACCGGAAGAGGTGGCGTGAACCTTGGAACTGTCATTTTGGCCAACGATTTATTTCGCAGTTACTGTAATTAACATCGACCTTCGGCCGTTCTACTGTCGACCATTACCGCTTGCATGAAGCACCTGATTGTTCTTTTCGCCCTGCTGCTGAGCACGGCGCTCATAGCCCAAAACGCGACCATCTCGGGCTACATCACCGATGCATCATCGGGCGAAGCCCTCATCGGTGCCACCGTCATCGATAGCAAGTCGGGCAAAGGCGCCGTTGCCAATGCCTTTGGTTTTTACTCGTTGACCTTGCCCCAAGACAGTGTTAAACTGCGGGTGTCGTTTATCGGGTTTGATTCCCAGTTCCGTACCCTGAAACTGACCGGCAACGTGAGTTTCAATTTCGAACTCTCGGGCAGCGTGAACCTGCAAGAGGTTGAAGTCGTTGGCGAACGCGTAGAGAATCAGGTTGAACAGTCGCAAATGAGCCGCATCGATGTCTCGCTCGACAAGGTGAAGGCGCTTCCTGTGCTGTTTGGCGAACGCGACGTGCTTAAAACCATTCAGCTGATGCCAGGCGTGCAAAGCGGAACCGAAGGCGCTTCGGGCTTGTACGTGAGGGGAGGAGGGCCCGATCAAAACCTCATTCTACTTGACGGTGTGCCCATTTACAATGCGAGCCACCTCTTCGGGTTCTTCAGCATCTTCAACACTGACGCATTGAACAGCGTGGAGCTGATCAAAGGCGGCTTTCCGGCCGAGTATGGAGGCCGCCTCAGCTCGGTCATTGACATGCGCATGAAAGAAGGCAACGCGAAAAAACTCAAGGGCGAAGGCGGCATCGGATTAATCGCTTCGCGCCTCACGCTTGAAGGGCCCATCGTGAAAGACAAAACCTCGTTTATGGTGAGCGGGCGGCGTACCTACATCGATGTTTTGGCGCGGCCGCTCATCCGCGCAGCGAGCAACGGCACCGACGGAGGCTACTTCTTCTACGACCTCAACGCGAAGATCAACCACAAGTTCTCTGACAAAAGCCGCCTCTACCTCAGTGGCTACCTTGGCCGCGACCGCTTTTTTGCGAGCGACACCTACCGATATGGCTCAGGAGCCGACCGCACAGAAGAGAGCTTCCGCGCCGAGCTTGGCTGGGGCAACGCCATAGCGGCCTTGCGTTGGAACTACATTTTCAGTCCGCGTCTCTTCAGCAACACAACCGTGACTTACAGTCAGTACGATTTTTCAGTGGGCAGCAGCATCGAAACACGCAACATTGGCGGCAACGGCGAAGAACAAGAGGTGGGCATTTCGTACAACTCGGGCATCCGCGATTGGGGCGGAAAAATCGATTTCAACTATTACCCCGTTCCCGATCACCGCGTGAAGTTCGGCGGCGGTTATACCTACCACACCTTCGTACCGGGCATTAGCCGTTTGAATGACGTTACCGATGGTGCGTTGAGCGAGCTCACTTTCGGGGCCGATGAAATCTATGCCCACGAGTTTGCGAGCTACATTCAAGATGACTGGACAGTTAACGACCGCTTGCGCATAAACGGTGGTTTGCACTTCAGCGGATTCTTCGTGCGCGATGAAGAGTACTTTTCGCTTCAACCGCGCATCAGCGGCCGTTATTTGCTCAGTGAGCTCACCGCGCTTAAGGCCAGCTATGCCCACATGGCGCAATTTTTGCACCTGCTCAGTAATGCAGGCATTGGCTTGCCCACCGACTTGTGGGTGCCGCCAACTGATGAGATTCGTCCGCAATTTGCTGATCAAGTCGCTGTGGGCATCGTGCGTACCCTGCCGCGCAACTTTGAAATCAACATCGAAGGCTACTACAAGTGGATGCGTAACCTCATTGAGTACCGCGACGGCGCAAGTTTCGTTGCCGGAGCATCGAACTGGGAAGACCAGGTGGCAGCGGGCAACGGTTGGAGCTGCGGCGCTGAGATCCTCCTTGAAAAGAAAGTCGGCAAAACTTCAGGATGGGTGGGCTACACCTTGGCGTGGACCAACCGGCGCTTTGAGGAGCTGAACTTTGGCAACACCTTCCCGTACCGGTACGACCGTCGTCACGATATCTCGGTTGCCCTCACGCACGTCTTCAACGAACGCGTTGACGTTGGCCTCGTGTGGGTGTACGGCACAGGAAACGCGGTCAGCTTGCCCATTGAGCGGTATCAAGGCCTTGCCGACCCCATTGCCGGCTTCTTCGGTGGCGACATTGGGCACATCGAATCGCGCAACAACTACCGCATGCCGGCTTACCACCGCCTTGACCTTGGCGTGAACCTGCACAAGCCCACCAAATGGGGCGAACGCACGTGGAACTTCGGCCTGTACAACGCCTACAGCCGGCAAAATCCGTTCTTCCTTTACTTCAGTACCGACATCAATGGCGATCAGCGCCTCACCCAGTTGGCGCTGTTCCCCGTACTGCCTTCGTTTACCTACAACTTCAAATTCTGATGGCCATGAAAAACGCAATTGGTGTTCTCTCGCTTTTGGTTGTTTTCGCCTTCGGCGGATGCACGAAGTTCCTTGAGTTCGAAGGCGACAACGCTACGCCTCGCTTGGTCATCAACGGGGTGATGTACCCTGATTCGTCCATCCAAGTGACCTTGACAAATAGCGTTGGTTACCTTAGCACAGATGGGATTGAACCGCGAACGAGCGGTGTGCTTTCGCTCTACGATGAAGCAGGCAATTTGCTGGAGGTACTCCAACATACGGGTTTTGGTGTCTACCGTGGTGCAACAACCGCAACAGTCGGGTCGCGCTACCGCTTGGTGGCTGAGCACCCCGGTTTTGACCCTGTGGAAGCCAGCGATGTGGTGCCTGTTCCGGTTCCAATCCTCTCATGGGATACAGCCACGGTAGAGATTGATAACCCGTTCGAAACCTCCACCGGTCGTGAATACCGCTTCACCTTTGCTGACCCACCGGGCGAAAAGAACTACTACATGCTCGAAGTGATTCAAGCCGAAGAGTTTTTCATCAATTACATCTTCAACCCCAATACCGGTGAGTTTGTCCCCGACACAGTGTGGCTTGATGTCCCCTTTTTCTATCCGGTCGGCATGAACACGACTGACCAGGTCATCGCCTCTGAGAACGATAGCTTCTTGGGCGAGACACTCACCTTTGGCGATCAGTTCTTCTTCAGTGACAATTTGTTCGAGGGCAGTACACGTGAGTTTGTGGTGCGGGTTTCAGAGCCCTTCCCCGGTGCGCGCTACATTCTACGTTTATCAACCTTATCAGAGGCGTACTACCGCTACAGGGTAACCGCACGCCGCTTTGCCAACACCAATGGTGACCCATTCGCCGAGCCGGTGTTGGTGTTTTCGAATGTGGAGGGCGGACTGGGCGTTTTCGGCGGGGTGTCGTCGTCGTCGGTGGAGTGAATTACCAACTCGCCATGGGCATTTGACCGTGGTAGCGCGTATCGTTTACCTGTTTGAGGATGAAGTCTGCCAAATCAGCGCGCGCGATGGAGGTGCTTGAGTTAACGCCCACCCAGCCTTCGCGGTAGTGGTTCTTGCGCGGTGCATCAAGCAAGCGGGGAGCACGTACAATAACCCATTGCAGTCCACTATTTTCTAGTACCTCGGCATGTTCAATGGCGTCGTTGACCATGTTCGCAGCTAAGGTGCGCATGATGAAGCGGATGACGTGATCGGCCACCTTGGGCTCGTCGCGCTTGGGGTAGGGCAGCGCGCCGCCTGAGAGCGAAACAATCTTGGAGACGCCCGCTTGGTGCATGGCTTTAACAATGTTCTTCGTGCCTTCAGTTTGCACACGTGGCGGCGAGTTCTTCACGTGACCGAAAACGCTCACAACGGTGTCGCTGTGTTCAATCACCGATTTCACCGATGCGAAATCCAGCACGTCACCTTTTACAGTGTGCAATTTGGGGTGGGTGATTCCGAGCTTTTCAGGGGTTCGCACCAAAGCACGGATGCTGTAGCCTTGCTCCAAGGCTTGTTCAACGATGTGGCGACCGGTTCGTCCGCTCGCGCCAAAAAGGGCCAATGTTTTCATGCGGTTGTGTTATTTCTGCTAAATTACCATCGAAGGGTGTACAGTGTTTTATTAACAATACCCACCTTTTTGTAAGTATGAACGATAAAACCCTTCAAATCACGGCACGTTGCCCCATCCGCACTACCTTGGAGATGCTCGGAGGGAAATGGAAGCTGCTCATCATCAATCAACTGGCCGATGGTCCGCACCGGCTGTCGGTGTTGCGGGGCCGCATCCCCGACATCAGCGAGAAGATGCTCATTCAAGAGCTGAAGGTGCTTGCCGACAACGGACTTGTAGTGCGCAAGAATTTTGGCGAAGTACCTCCTCGTGTCGAATACCGCCTAACGGAAAAGGGCAAATTGGCCCTTCCGCTGATTGCGTCGATGGCTCAATTTGCCCTTCAGTACGAAGCTGACAATATGTCGGAAACCGATTAAATCGTTGCCAAGGTTTCTGTAAGGTAGCCCCAGAACTTCTGCACCGAGCTCACCTGCACGCGCTCGTCGGGTGAGTGTGCGCCCTTGATGTTCGGTCCGAACGATACCATGTCGAGGTTCGGGTAGGCACCGGCGATAATGCCACATTCCAATCCTGCGTGGCAAGCGAGTACATGCGGTTTTTCGTTGAAGCGTTGGGTGTACAGTTTCTCCATCAACGCCACAATCTCCGATGACGGCGCCGGCTGCCACCCCGGGTAATCGCCCGAGAAGGTCGTTGTCAATCCCACCAGGCCGAAACAGGCCTCAATCGAATGGGCCAAATCGCCTTTTTCGCTGTCAAGCGAACTGCGGGTGAGGCACTGCACCGTGGCTTCGCCTGAATGAGCCACAACACGGGCAATGTTGTTGGAGGTTTGGACGAGCCCGTCGATATCCGGACTCATGCGGTAAATTCCATTCGGACAGGCCAGTATGCCACTGATGAAGGCGTCTTGGAACTCTTCCTGCATAACCTTTGCCGGCAATTCGGCGGGTTCAAGCAGTACGGTGAGGCCCGGGTCGGTGGTGGCGTATTCGCTGCGCAAGGTGGTTTCCATTTCCTTGATGTGCTTCAAGAACGGCTCATCTTGCAAGGTGCTCACGGCCAAGTGGGCCGATGCCTCGCGAGGGATGGCGTTGCGCAACCCTCCGCCATCGATGCGGGCCACGCGTACACCGTAGCGTTCGTGGGCCTTGTAGAGCATCCGCGCAAGCAATTTATTCGCATTGCCGAGGCCCTTGTTGATGTCCATCCCTGAATGGCCGCCTGACAGGCCTTTGATGGTCATTTTCCATCCGCTTGACGCTGTCGGGGTGTCTTCTTCTTCGTAGCTGCCACTGGCGGTCACGTCAATGCCTCCGGCGCAGCCGATGGTCAACTCATCGTCGTCTTCGGTATCCAAATTGAGCAAAATGCTCCCTTTGAGCCAGTTGCGCTTGAGTTTGAGCGCACCTGTCATGCCGGTTTCTTCGTCAATGGTGAAGAGCGCCTCAAGAGGCGGGTGGGCAATGTCTGAGCTGCTGAGCAGCGCCATAATGGTGGCAACACCGATACCGTTGTCAGCGCCGAGCGTGGTGCCCTCGGCTTTTACCCAATCGCCGTCGATGAACATGCGAATGCCCTCACTTTCGAAGTCAAACACCGTGTCGTTGTTCTTCTGGTGCACCATATCGAGGTGGCTTTGCAGAATCACGGTGGGTCGGTTTTCCATGCCTTTTGTTGCCGCTTTGCGGATGACAACGTTGCCGATTTCATCGCGCTCGGTGGGCAATCCCAGTGACCGTCCAAAGCTTTCCATGAAGGCGATGACGCGCGCTTCTTTTTTTGATGGACGAGGAACTGCGTTCAAATCAGCGAAGTGGTTCCACAATGCGGTGGGTTGGAGGTTTCGGATGGATGTGCTCATGGGTTTCAAAATGGTTGCCTAAGTTACAAAACTCCGCCCTGAACGACTTCAACCCATTGTCCACGATTGCGGGCGTTCACCGTGCCGTCGTACATCATTTCGACATTCGCGGCTGGGAGGAAGAAGCGGCCCAAATACGCGGCGTTCAAGCGCACGTAGTAGGTTTTGGTTTCGCTGCGTTTCAAATCGAAGTAGGTGCTCACGCGGTCATCGCGGATGTCGCGGTAGTCATGAACCGCTTGCTCGAAGCCTCCACCGCTGGCCTCCAGCATGCGCTCGTTGAGGATTTCCCAT
>DAITMF010000086.1:0-8227 GCA_036835325.1 Flavobacteriales bacterium | reverse complement strand
ATGCGTGGAATAACCGTGCCACAACCCATGCAGCGTGGCATTTTCGTTGACTCATGCGCCTGCCTGCCTTAAAACCGCTTGCAAACGCAACATTGTGCGGTGCTTCGCCTTCGCCCATTGGTTCCGGTGCGAGCGCCAATACAGCATGCAGTGTGAGTAGTGAGCAAGAGGAAGAACAGTTTCGAGCAAGAGTAGTGAGCAAGAACTCCAACATACTCCGTGTACTCCTAAAACTCTGTGTTAAAAACAACCGCGAGCGAAGCGAGGCAAAACCCTCATAATCGCTACAATCGGCGGCAGCGCCGAACCAAAAGCAGCATACAGTTTCAACGCGCTTCCACAATTTTCACAAACCGGTTTTTATGGAACCGGTGCATCGGTGCGTTTAAGGTGTCGCCCCTAACGGGGCTTGTGGGTGGGCACCCGCACCGCTCTCCGTGGGATGAATCCCACGGCTACTAAGGTGCCGCCGCTACGCGGCTGCGTGAGGTCAGCGAACAGCGTTTCGGTTGCAGGGCGAAGCGGAGCGCGCCCAGTTTCGCGCCTTTCGTGTTTTTCGTTGTGAAAAGAAGCAGCACGATAAGCCACACCAACACACTGCGTGACCTCCCGCGCTTACACTATCTTTGCAACGTGAAGAAAGCCATCGACATCCGCGACCTGTCGCTCGAAGAACTCACCGCATTCCTCGTTGAACGCGGCGAGAAACCCTTCCGTGCCAAGCAGGTGTACGAATGGCTGTGGACCAAATCGGTCACCGACTTCGACGCCATGACCAGCTTGGGCAAAGAGCTGCGGACGAAGCTCAGCGAATGGTTCATCCTCAACGCGGCCGTATCGGCCGATGAGCAAATCAGCTCCGACCGCACCATCAAAACGGCCTTTCGCGTTGAAAACGACCGGGTGGTCGAGGGCGTCCTCATCCCAACCACCTCGCGCATGACGGCCTGCATCTCGTCGCAGGTGGGCTGCTCGCTGGCCTGCAAGTTTTGTGCAACCGGCAAGCTGAAGCTGATGAAAAACCTTCAGGCCGGCGAGATCTACGACCAGGTCGTTTACCTCGCTCGTGCCGCCGAAGAACGCTACAACACGCCGCTCTCCAACATCGTCTTCATGG
The DNA here is from genome assembly GCA_036835325.1 of Flavobacteriales bacterium. Taxonomy (GTDB): domain Bacteria; phylum Bacteroidota; class Bacteroidia; order Flavobacteriales_D; family Sanyastnellaceae; genus CAMCHP01. Next base: position 7,110 of record DAITMF010000086.1, on the reverse strand, counting down.
GCATGGGCGAACCCTTGCTCAACTACAAAAACGTGCTTGCCGCCATCGACCGCATAACAGGAACGCCCGGTCTGGGCATGTCGCCCAAGCGCATCACCGTGTCTACCGCCGGCATCGCCAAGATGATCAAGAAACTGGGCGACGACGATGTGCGTTTCAACCTAGCGCTCTCGCTCCATGCCGCCAACGATGCGAAGCGCAGCCACATCATGGACATCAACGACACCAACAACCTCGAGGTGCTCGCCGAAGCCCTGCGCTACTTCTACGACAAAACCGGTACGCGCATCACCTTTGAATACATCATCTTCAAAGACTTCAACGACTCGCTCAACGACGCCCGTGAGCTCGCCGAGTTCTGCCGCAACGTGCCGTGCAAGATCAACATCATTGAGTACAATCCCATCGACGACGGAGAGTTCCAACAAGCTGCCGTTGACCGTGTCGATGCCTTCCGCGATTACATCGAACGCTGCAACTTGGTGGTGAATGTCCGCCGCTCGCGCGGGAAAGACATCGACGCTGCCTGCGGTCAACTCGCCAACAAGAACGAAGCCGCGCTGAAAGGGCAATAAAAAACCCCCTGCGATGCAGAGGGCTTGGTTGCCCCACAAGGACTCGAACCTTGAAAAACTGAACCAAAATCAGGTGTGTTACCATTACACCATGGGGCAATTCCATTCCCGACGAATCGGGAGTGCAAATTTAATCATTTTCCGAAAGCACAAGCAAACGGATGATTTTTTTCATCCCCCTATACGTACCTTTGAAGAAATTGTTTCCGTGGAAACCCTGCTGAATTACATCAACGGCGAATTCCGGCGCCCCGTCAACAACCGGTGGATTGACAACTATGCACCCGCCACCGGAAAGGTGTACGCTCAGATTCCCAACAGCGATGAGGCCGACGTCGATGCGGCGTACCAAGCGGCCAAAGCAGCCTTTCCGCAGTGGTCAACCACGCCCGCCGATGAGCGTTCGCGCATCCTCACCCGGCTGGCTGATTTGATCGCCGAGAATCTTGATGCCTTGGCCCTGGCCGAAAGCATCGACAACGGCAAACCGGTCTCGCTTGCACGCACGGTTGACATCCCGCGAGCGGAATCCAACATCCGATTCTTTGCTACGGCCATCGTGCACTTCCACAGCGAAGCGCACATCATGGAGAACCGCGCCGTCAACTACACCAACCGGAAACCGATCGGCGTGGTGGGCTGCATCTCGCCGTGGAACCTGCCCCTCTACCTCTTCACCTGGAAAATCGCACCGGCCCTCGCGGCCGGCAACACCGTGGTTGCCAAACCCAGCGAGGTGACGCCCATGACGGCCTACCTCTTCAGCCAACTCTGCATTGATGCCGGCTTGCCTGCCGGTGTGCTCAACATCGTGCACGGCCTCGGTATGCCCGCCGGAAATGCCATCGTCAGCCATCCGGGCATCAAAGCAATCTCGTTTACCGGAGGCACCGCCACAGGTGCCGCCATCGCCCGCACGGCTGCTCCGATGTTCAAAAAACTTTCGCTCGAACTCGGAGGCAAAAATCCCAACCTCATTTTCGCCGATTGCGACTTCGACGAAATGCTCAAAACCACGCTGCGCTCGTCGTTTGCCAACCAAGGCCAAATCTGCTTGTGCGGTTCGCGCATCCTCGTTGAAGCGTCGATCTACGAACGTTTCCGCGAAGCGTTTGTCGAGAAAGTGCGCAAAATGCAGGCCGGTCATCCGCAGTCGCCTGACACCAAATTCGGCGCCGTCGTCTCCAAGCCCCACATGGAGAAAATCCTCGCGGCCATCGAGCGCGCGAAAGCTGAAGGCGGACATGTGCTTTGCGGGGGCGAGCGCATCATCCCCAACGACCCCGAACTCAGCGAGGGCTACTTCGTCGCGCCCACGGTCATCGAAGGGTTGGGCCAAAACTGCCTCACCAACCAGGAGGAGATTTTCGGTCCGGTCGTCACCATCGCGCCCTTCAGTACCGAAGACGAAGCCATTGCCGCGGCCAACGGCGTGGAGTACGGCTTGTCGGCCACGGTTTGGACGGCCGATCTCAACCGCGCCCACCGCGTGGCATCGCGCCTCGAATCGGGCATCGTGTGGGTCAACTGCTGGCTGCTCCGCGACCTCCGCACGCCCTTCGGCGGCGTAAAAAGCTCAGGCGTGGGCCGCGAAGGCGGCTTTGAAGCGCTCCGCTTCTTCACCGAGCCGCAAAACGTGTGCATCCAACTCGAAGGCGGCCATTGACCGTTCATCGGCGCACGCTGACCGTTCATTCGGTTTCGGTTTCGGTTCGATGCACAACGGGGCACCTTTGCAGCAAACTTCTCGCCATGAAACCGTTTTTACTTTTTACCGCTTTTCTTTTTTTCGCCTTCGGCGGATGGTCACAGCAACAAACGCAGTCGGCCATTAGCGGCGTTGTCACCGATGCCCAATCGGGGTATCCTCTCCCCGGAGTAACACTCGTGGTGACCAATACCGACCCCTTGCTCGGCGCAGTGACCGACATCGACGGACGTTTTCGGATTGGAAACGTACCTGTAGGACGCCACCAACTCAACGCAACGAGCATCGGTTACGAACCGCGCACGCTGTCAAACCTGCTGGTGAGCAGCGCCCGCGACCTTCAGCTCACCATCGCCCTCACCGAGAGCATCGTCGTGATTGAAGGCGCAGAGGTAATTGCCGAAGACGACAAAGCCCGTCCGAAAAACGAGATGGCCCTCATCAGCGCACGCAGCTTCACTGTAGAAGAAGCCATGCGCTACTCGGGCAGTCTGCAAGACCCTTCGCGGATGGCGCAGAACTTCGCCGGTGTGAGCAACGCCAGCGACGACCGCAACGACATCATCATCCGCGGGAATTCGCCCACCGGCGTGCTCTGGCGCATGGAAGGCATCGACATCCCCAGTCCGAACCACTTCAGCGCCTTCGGCACCACCGGCGGGCCCGTCAGCATGCTCAACATCAACAACCTCGCCAACTCCGACTTCCTCACCGGCGCCTTCCCCGCAGGGTACGGAAACGCCCTCGCCGGCGTCTTCGATTTATCCATCCGAAACGGAAACAAAGACAATTACGAATTTCTTGGCCAAGTCGGTTTCAACGGCTTTGAGTTCGGTGCCGAAGGACCACTCAACATTGGCCGCAACGGCAGCTTCTTGGTAAACTACCGCTACTCAACGCTCGAAGTGTTTAACGCCCTCGGCGTCGAATTTGGCACCGGGAGCGCCATCCCCCAATACCAAGATGTGACGATGAAGATTGACATTCCAACTGCCAAAGCCGGACGTTTCGGATTCTTTGCCGTTGGCGGGACGAGCTACATTGAGTTCCTGGCGAGCGATGCCACCGACAACAACCTCTTCAGCTCAAGCGCCGAAGACACCCGGTTTGGCAGCACAACCGGATGGGCCGGTTTCACACACGACTTCTTCTTCAACGAGAAAACCAAGTCGCGCTTTATCGTCGCCGGTTCGCACGTCGCCACCAACGGCAACATCGACTCACTGTCGCTCGTTGATGGCGCACCGCAGCGCGTATTCGGCACCAACAACGCCCTCAACCGCTACACTGCCAAGCTTGAAGTGACCAGCAAACGCAATGCGCGCAACACCGTACGTGTGGGTGTACAGGCCGACCTCTACGGCATTGACTTTCTCGACTCGGTGCTGGTTGCACCGCAGACCTTCTTCTACCGCGCCAAGATCGACGAGCAAGCCGCGCTCACACAGGCTTACGCCAACTGGATGCACCGAGCAGGCGAACGCCTCACCTTCAACATGGGCGTGCACAGCCAACTGTTTTTCCTCAACGATGCTGCCTCACTCGAACCCCGCTTGGGCGCAAGCTACAAAGTGGGCAAAAGCGGCAATCTCAACTTCGGCGCCGGTTTGCACAGTCAAATGCAGCCGCTGCCCGTGTACTTCAACCGCGACCGCATTGGCGGGGTCGAAGGCGTATTGCGCAACAACCAACTCGGGTTCAACCGCGCAGCGCACGCCGTGCTCGGGTACGATCGCAGCGTAACGCAGCACTTCCGCATCAAAACCGAAGTGTACTACCAGCACCTCTTCAACATTGCGGTTGACCGCGAAACCACGCCGTTCTCCATGCTGAACGCCGGCACCGATTTCGTGATGCCCTTCAACGGCGACCTTGTGAACGAAGGTACCGGCGAGAATTACGGCGTTGAGCTCACCTTGGAGCGCTTCTTCCACCGTGGTTTTTACGCACTTGCCACCGCTTCTCTCTTTGAATCGACCTACAAAGGCAGCGACGGCGTTGAACGCTCAACGGCTTTCAACAGCAACTACGTCTTCAACGCCTTGGGCGGAAAAGAGTGGACCATCGGCGAGCGCAACAGCTTCGCCATCGACACCCGCGTAACCTACGCCGGCGGACAGCGGTACAGTCCGATCGACCTCGAAGCCAGCATCGCCGAGAACCGCGAAGTGCGCATCGACGACTTGGCGTTTACCGAGCAGTACAGCGCCTATTTCCGGTGGGATTTTAAGCTGACATTCCGCATGAACCGTGCAAAGTACGCCCAGCAATGGAGCGTTGACCTGCGCAACCTCACCAACAACGCCAACATCTTCTCAGAGAACTTCAACGCCCGCAGCGGACAATTGGAAACGCGCTACCAGATCGGGTTCTTCCCTGACATTCAGTACCGCATTTTCTTCTGATGAGTTTGTATCTTCCGTTGCGTATGGACGAGAAGAAACCTCACCGCCAGCAGCTCCGACCTTCGCGCCGCGAGCTGTTGGGGTTCAACGACTTTTGGTTGATGCTGTTCGGCATTCCGGCCGTATCGGTGTTCGGTGCGCACGCCTTTGCCGCGGTGCCTCCTATTGGGCTGCTTTTTGACTGGCCTGTGTACCTGATGAGCACGGTGTTCACGTGTTTGTACTGGCTCGGCAACCGTGAGATTACCTTGTTCATCCGTCGGCGCTACTTTTTCAGTGATCGCGAGCCCTACCGATTGGCGATTCTGCTGGTTGCAGTGGTTGTGTATTCCCTTTCAATCGGTTTTCTGGGATGGATGCTGTCAGCCATGAGTCCGGAAGCTGTAAACCACTCAAAAGGCACAACACTTGGTGGCGTTTTGATTACCTTCTTCGTGCTGTCGATTTACGAAGCGGTGTGGAACGCATCGAAGTTTCGCAATGCCCGCATCGAGATGGAGCAGGCGCGGAGTGCGCAAATGCAAAGCGAGCTCAACGCATTGAAGGCGCAGGTGAATCCGCATTTTCTCTTCAACAACCTCAACACTTTGAGCGCCCTCATTGCTGAAGACGAATCGATGGCCTTGGGCTTCGTTGACCGCTTGTCGTTCGTTTACCGAAACCTGTTAGAGGTGAAAGACAAAGAACTTGTAACACTACAATCAGAACTGAAATTTACTCATGCCTACATCTATCTCTTGAAAATGCGATTTGATGAAGCGCTTGAAGTGCTGCAGCATTTTTCTCCCGAAGCAGAGAAACGTTACATTGTACCGTTGGCATTGCAGTTGGTTGTAGAGAATGCCATTAAGCACAATGTGGCTTCGCGCAAAGCTCCGCTGCGCATCACCTTCGACATGCGATCGGGCGATGCCGTTGTGGTAACCAACAACCTTCAGCCCAAAGAAGTGGCTGAACCCTCAACCGGCATAGGCATGACCGCCATTTCAGCGCGCTACAAAGCACTGGGCATCCATACGGTTGAATGGGGAGCCAAAAACGGCGTCTTCGAAGTCAAACTGCCCCTTTTAACGATTGAATCGTATGCGAATAGCCATCATTGAAGACGAAGGACCGGCCGCGCGTCGGATTGAACGTCTGGTGCTTGAACTGCGTCCTGACACCAAAATTGTTGGCATTTGCGACAGCATAGAATCGGCAATTGAATTGCTGGTTTTGGAGCCTTTGGACGTGATATTTATGGACATCCATCTAGCCGATGGATTAAGCTTTGCGATTTTCGAACAAATCAAAGTTGCCGCGCCCGTAATTTTCACAACAGCCTACGATGAGTACGCCCTCAAGGCCTTCAGTGTGAACAGCATTGATTACCTGCTCAAACCTGTGAACGAATCAGATCTTCAACGGGCACTCGCGAAGTTTGAGCAGTTGAAGCCGGCCAAGGCCGATGTTGTGCAGCAGTTGTTGCGCGATTTTAGGGCTGATCGCAAGGTGTTTAGGTCGCGGTTTCTTGTGCGAAACGGCAATGCATTGTCGTTTGTTACGGCCGATCAAGTGGCGTGGATCATGAGCGCATCAGGCACAACCTTCCTCGTCACCCACAACAACGACCGTTTTATGCTCGGCGCCACCCTTGATGAGCTTGAGCAGGAGCTCGACCCGGCGGCGTTTTTTCGCATAAGCCGTTCGTGCATTGCAGGCCTCTCATCCATCCGAAAAATTGAACCCTACCTCAGCAACCGCCTCATGGCCACACTCCAACCGGATGCCGGCGAGTACGGTGTTGTGAGCAGGCAGCGCGCCGCAGCGTTCAAAGCCTGGCTTGACGGTCTATAGTGCCAGGGTTCGCCTTCGGCGGATGGTGTTGCCATTCACAGTGCAGTGTGCATAAGGAGCGGCCTTCGTGCGGCGGGAGGCATGAAAAACCGCTGAACTTTGGGCAAAACTGTACGTTTATGAAACGGCTCATTCTCCCTGCTGCACTGATGGCCCTTATGCTGGGCTCATGCGTTACTGCACGCAAGTACGACGAACTCTCAACGGCGAAAACCGAAACTGAAGGCGAGAACAACAGGCTGCGTTCAAGCAACGAGCAGCTCACTACCGCCAATACTGAACTCGAAGCCGGAATGAACGACCTCCAAAAGCGAACCAACGCCTTAGAGGCCGATACAACGCTTTTGGGTACATCATTGCGCCACCTTCGTGGTCAGTACGATAAAATCAACGAGCTGAACGAAATGCTCATGTCGAAGAACACCAAGATGCTCGATGACATGAACGCTGAAAACCGCAAGCTGCTGGCCGATCTACAAAGCACCCGTACCGATTTGTTGCAAAAGGAAGACATGCTGCGCGACCTTGAAGGCACGCTGAACGAAAAAGAGGCCAGCCTCAACACCTTGTCTGAGACCTTGAAAAC
>DAITMF010000085.1:0-8245 GCA_036835325.1 Flavobacteriales bacterium | reverse complement strand
AACCTATGGCTACGTAGGTGCCGCCACTACGTGGCTGGCCGAGGCCGTGAATACCACGTTTTGGTTGCTGGCGACGTTTGGTCGAGGAAATTCGTGTTTCCGGTAAACCTTTTTGGTTCACTGAAAAATGTTTACCGGCTCACCGCCGTCGCGGAGCGCAATGGAAACGAAATTTCACACCGGTCGCACACGCAGTCGCGTAGCGACGGTACCTACGTAGCCACGGACCTGCCTGTGGCAGATTGGCAGGTCTGTTTATTCGGCGGCTGAGCCCCCAAACAAGGTGAATTTCACCTCTTCGGCTTTTGAATTCGTTTGATGTCTTCCTCCAACTCCTTTAAACTGGCTTCCCGTTCAATGGCTTTTTGTTGCTGAATGAATTCTTCGTACTCCTGACTGGATTTCTCCAGCGCCATTTTATGCGAAATTTTCCCTGCATGGGTTAACAACTCCCTACCATTCAGCTGCAAAATGGAGTCCAAACGTTCGATCCAATCTTTCATGTACATGGGCGTTTGCTGCTGGGCCATTGTCTCGGCAAATGCCAGATATTGTTCCACCAACAAGCCCAAAAGCTTTATTTCACCTTCATTGAGGTAATTTTTGGCAATGCTAACTTCTGCTTTTTTAATCGACGCTATTTGTTTTTTATCGTATGAAAGCATGCCCATTAATGGCAAGCTGGCATCAACGCGTCGGTACACCAATTCGGCAGCCGTTTGCTCACTGATGGCCCAAAGCAATTTGTTTTGTACGATTTTAAAAAATTCTATGGTCTTTTCGTCTTTCGGGTCATAGTCGATGCTTGTGGCATAGATGTCTTTGATTTTTTGGTAGAAGAATTTTTCAGATAGTCGGATCTCACGAATGCGTTCTTGCAATTCGTTGAAGTAGTTCATCGATTTGCCCGACTTAAAACGGTCATCATTGAGCGTAAAACCTTTGATGATGTGTTCCTTTAACCGCTGAGTTGCCCAAATACGGAATTGTGTGCCCTGCACCGATTTAACCCTGTAGCCCACTGATATGATGATGTCCAAATTGTAGTGATCAAGCTCACGCTCTACCACGCGACTTCCTTCAGATTGAACTGTCCGGAATTTCCGGACAGTTGAACTTCTCTCCAATTCCTCATCGCTGTAGATATTACCAATGTGTTCACTAATCGTGCGTTTGTCCTTACCGAACAATTGACCCATTTGAGTTTGTGTCAACCAAACGGTTTCTTCTTCCAGACGGACGTCTATTTTGATGTCGCCATCAGGGTTTTGGTAGATGAGGATGTCGCTGTTCATTGGGCCGGCTTTTCGATTTCTAACTGCTTGTAAAGATACTCACCGGTGGTTTGACTAGGGTGTGGATATGCAACGGCGTCACCGCCGCCGCAATGGAAACTGCCCTGTATGCTCTTACTCTTGCTCTTGCTCTTGCTGAAATCTCACCTCACCCTCACCAACGGTGCGGTATGCGCCGTCATGCGGCCGATGGGGTGGAGCTCGAGGCCGTGGCGCCGGCCGGTGGCGGTAACCGCATCAACGGCATCGGGGGCGACGGCGACAAGGAGACCTCCGCTGGTTTGCGGGTCGCACAAGAGGTCGCGGATGAAGCCCTCAGCAACGTCAACGTGGCGACCGTAACTGGCGTAGTTGCGGCGCGTGCCTCCCGGTACAGCGCCCATGCGGTGGTAATCGGCCAGGTGCGGCAAAAGCATGGGGACTGCCGCAGCGTCAACCTCTGCCCCCAACTGCGACCCTTGGCAGAGCTCAACGAGGTGTCCCAAGAGGCCGAAGCCGGTGACGTCGGTCATGGCGTGCACGCCCTCCATGCGGCCAAAGTCTTCACCGATGCGGTTCAAGGTCTGCATGCTCGTCACAGCCACACGGAGGTCATCCGGCGAAGCCGTACCCTTCTTCTGCGCAGTCGAAACGATGCCAACACCCAAACCTTTGGTGAGGAAGAGCAGGTCGCCTTCACGGGCGGTGCTGTTGTGTTTGAGGTGGGCGATGGCGACGCGCCCTGTGACGGCCAAACCGAAAATGGGCTCGGGCGAATCGATGGAGTGTCCGCCGGCGAGAGCGATGCCGGCCTCGGCACAGGCACGTCGTCCGCCTTCAACAACGTCTCCCGCCACTGCCGGATCAAGCTTGTCGATGGGCCATCCGAGTATGGCGATGGCGAGCAGCGGAGTGCCGCCCATGGCGTACACGTCGCTGATGGCGTTGGTGGCGGCGATGCGGCCGAAATCAATGGGGTCGTCAACGATGGGCATGAAAAAATCGGTGGTGCTGACGATCGCGGTGCCGTCGCCGAGGTCGTACACGGCCGCGTCGTCGTTGGTGCTGTTGCCCACCAGCAGTTTGGCGTCGGGCGCTTGCTTGCCCACCTTGGCGAGTATGCTGTCGAGCACGGCGGGCGACAGTTTGCAGCCGCAGCCGGCGCCGTGCGAAAAAGACGTGAGTTTAATGGGTTCCATGGTTTTTTGGGTTGGGGTGGATGAGCAGCCGGGCGATTTCGTCGGGCTTCAGTCGGGATGCGTCGAATCTGACAATCTGTGCATGCGCGCGCTTGTCCATGCCGAAGGCGTAGGCCTTGTCGTAGTAGCGCAGGGCGATGAGGGCGGCTTCAGCGAGCTGTCCGCTGTGCAGGGCTTCAAGTGCGGCCTTCACGTGCTGACCTCCGAGGCGGTCGCCGATTTTGCGGAAGCCGGCTTCAAGCCGTTCGACCGCTTGGTCGCCGTACACCTCGGCGAGGTAGGCGGCGCGCTCTTCGGCGGGTTTTTCGGGGATGAAGACCGGGGCGCTGCGCATGCGCCGGTAGAGCGCTTCGGGCAGCCACACCGAGCCGATGGTGCGGCTTTCGTCTTCAATCCACACGGGTGAGTTGGGAGGGATGGCGCACCATCCATCCCAAAGCAGATTCAAAAAGTGCTCGGTGGTGGGCTGTCGGATGTCGTCGGTTTTACCGAAGGCGCTGCCCTTGTGGTGGGCGAGCTGTTCGAGGTCGATGGTGTGTTCACCCGCCGCCTGGAGCGCATGAAGGATGTCGGTTTTCATGCTTCCGGTGGAGCCGCCAATGACCTTAAGTACGCCGCGCGTTGCAATGGCGTCGGTGGCTTCGGTGCGGAAAGACTTGTAGCCGCCGGTGATGACCTTGACCGAAAATCCTGCTGTTTTGAGCAGCCAGGCGAGCGAGCCTGAGCGCATTCCGCCGCGCCAGCAGTAGAGCAGGAGGGGCCGGTTGCCGGCGAGTTCTTTGGCGTGTTCGGTGTAGGTGTGCAGACGAGGCCCAACGATTTTCAATCCGAGCGAAACGGCGCTTTCGTGTCCTTCGCGTTTGTACACTGTACCCACGCGTGCGCGTTCAGCATTGGAGAAGAGGGGCAGGTTGAGGGCTCCCGGGATGTGTCCTTTGGCGTATTCGGCAGGCGTTCTAACGTCGATAAGGGTGTGGGTTTGCCGCAGCGCGGCGATGTCAGAAGCGGGTACCTGCATGGTGCAAAGATAGACGCGTTTAGGCAGCAAGCATTGAGGGTGAGTTGCGCTCATCCACCTGACGTGCTGTTTTTCTCATACAGGTTGTGGACGAGCAGAATCAGGTAGCCGAAAAGCACGGCCCCAACCACCAACAGGTTGCTGACAATGCCCACCGACGAGAATGAAATCTTCAACAGGATGGTGGAAATGACAAATCCCGAGTTGCGTATGATGGTGTGGAACTTATCGGAATAGAAAAACGAGGCCAGCAAGAGCAAGACATCGACAATGATCAGCACATTGAAGAATTCATCGAAGAAAACGTTGTTGAGGTTTGAGAACTCGAGAATGCCATTGGCGTAGTCGTGCGAGGTCGCAATGCCCCAGTGTACAAACGAGTAGGAGGCGAACAGGAAGAGGGTGGGCACAAGCACAACGGCCAGCGTGCGTTTGAGGACGACGAATTTTGCCAAGTCATCGCTTGAGCGCTTATCGCCGGGCTGGGCGGCCGACGGGCGTTTCTTCAGGGCCTTATAAAAAAGAAAAATGAGGACAAAAAGCACCAGTGAAGTGAGTACATCGAGGGTGAATTGCAAGTCGTCGTTGTTTTGAAACCACGACGAATCAAGTTCAACGTAGGCCAGGTCTTTGAATATTCTGCGGATGACAATGAGCGTGATGATTTCGTACTGTTTGCCGATGTACGCCGCAATGGATTTGGGCAGGTAGTACACCAGCAGAAACACCTCGAAAATGAGGATGAACGAGAACGGCGTGTAGATGGCCGCGATCGGATTTTTAAAGAACTTTTGGTCGATGTGGAGGATGCCTTGCGTGTTGAGCAAGATGATCACCAAGTGCAGCAGGTAGCTGACAATGGCAATGGCCAGGGTCACTTTTTCGACCTGTTGCTTGCGCTGTTCAGACAGGAAGGCCGTGAATAGACGTGCAGTTAGTTTTGATTCAGGCATCGGGTTTCGACCTCCGAGGAGTGCAGTGATACACAGTGTAAATCACTACAGTACAAGTCAGACGGCGTGAGAACAGCAGTGTTGACCTCGGGTTCACCCCGGCAGCAAAAAACGGTTTCACCTGCCGGTGGGCGGAATGGTAGTAGTGTCAGTGAGCACTTTCTAGTGCATTCAGGATATTTGTTAAGCGAATTTGCTCGTATCGAAGAGCATCGCTGAATGATGAACCGTTAGAATCACAATTTCCTCGTTGCCAACCTGATAAACGATGCGGTAGTTAGCGTAGATCAGTTCTCAGATAGAATCAACCCCTAGTTCGGGAACGACCCTTCCAATCCGTGGTTCTTTGTTCAAGACATCGGTTTGAGAAATAACTTTCGTAAGGGTAATCAGGGCGTACTTCGGTGAATCCTTCGATATAAACTCTGCGATGTTTGACAAATCACGACGTGCTTGTGCAGACCACCTTATTTGAGCCATTTTTCAAGTTTCGCTATAAGTTCTTCTGTGGAGATTGTGTTACCAACTTCACTATCTAATAGCCCTTGTTCGATTTTCTGAATGAAAAGAATCCGATCGAACAACTGATCTACTGAGAGGTCTTCGGGCAAGTCGTCAATGCTTTTGAGGAAGGTACTTTTTGAGATGGTATTCTTCATACATGTAAATATAGCTCATATCGGATTGGATTCAATGCACACGAATAGGTTTCAAAACGGATTCAACGTGTTGAAGTAAACGTTGCGATAGGGTAGGGATAGATTGTAGCTTTGGCACAGCATTTGCGATGAATGCACAAAAAATCTGCTTTTATGACCCAACGACTTACCCTTGTTTCTGCAGCGCTGCTGGTAGCGCTGTTTGGCTTTACCGGTTGCAAAGACGACGGCTGCACCGATCCTGACGCCGTGAACTACAATGCCGACGCGAAGAGCGACGACAGTTTGTGCGAATGGGAGGCCGACGTGGTGTTTTGGTTCGATGAGCCGTATGCCAATTTCATGTCGAACTTCGGCACCACGCAGTTGCGCGTGACTTTTGACAACGACTACCTCGGTGCGATGTCGATCGACCAGCCCTTTGTGACGCAGCCGAATTGCGATGATCCTGTGGCCATTACGGTAACGAAGCGTTACACAGGTGCCAAGAGCCGCAACTTCTGGTTATCGGTTGAAGACCAAAACGGGGCCTTCCTCGATGAAGGTCCGCGCGGTGTGCGTGCCAACGAATGCACCCACATCAAGATCGACAACTAACACACTTCTTCAGAAGGACGAAAAAACGGCGCGAGCCGTTTTTTTGTGGGGTGAGCTTGAATGGGGATGGGGTGGTTTACCGTACAAATTCCAGCTTCGCAATCTCGAGGGTGAACGGCCCTTCTTTCTTTTCGGTTGAGATGAACCCGATGCGGATGACCGAGCTGAGCTGGCTCCTTGCAAGCGACCTACCGGTGGGCTCACCGATTTGGTATTCCTTAAAATCGTTGAAGAAAAGCGTTTCCTCAACCCAGGTGTTCGGCTGTGACGATGAGAGCACGCTGCGGTAGGTGGGTTGGGTCCAGTTCTGGCTGCGGTCGAGCGAAAAGGCAAAGCGCTGGTTGGATGCCTTGTAGGTGATGGTCACGCCTTTGTACTGCGAGAGGTCGAAGTTGCCATAGCGCGAGCGCACCGCCGCGAATCCGCCGTAGTTTTTGAGCGAGAGGTTGCCCGAAAGCACCATGGCTTCGTCGGTGTAAGCGAGTGAGGCGGTAGTGAGGCCGCCCATCACGGTGTCAGTGATGGCGCTCCAATCGTTCGTTTTACCATCTGATTTACCAAAGCGGTAAACAAGGTCAGCGGTGGGCAGGGTAGGTGCGAGCATGGCGAATACGAGCAGGAGTTGCTTCATTTCTTTCGGGAGTTGGATGGACGAGCAACACACAAAAGCAAAGAATGTTCCGGAGCGCGTTCGGTACACCGCTCGTTTACTGCTTGAAGACGCGCATCGTTGTTTGGCTGTTGCCTCGATTCACGCTCAAAAGGTAAACACCGCTAGGAAGCTCGTTTAGTTCGATGTAAAAATCGGTGCCGAAATTCGTCGGCTCAATGCTGATCAGTCGACCATCGATTGTGCGCAATTCGCATTTCAGAACCGGTTCTTCACTGACGATTCGGATGCGCTTCTGTGTTGGATTGGGGTAACAAACGATGTCATTTCCGTTGGTAAAGTCATCGATGCTCAACACATTGGGATTGCTGTAGATGCGGACGTGTCCGGATTGCTGGCCACCATCATCGTTGTTTTTTGCGCCGACAGCTACGCGATCGCCGAAGCCGTTGACTGATACCGCGCCACCAAACCCGTCGAGCGGATTCTCACCTGTGAGCGAGTCAACCTCAATCCAATGGATGGTGTTGAAGGTATATACTTTGGCGTATTCGCCCAGAACGGTTCCGGAAATGATTACGGTTCCGGCGGCATTGAGCTGGTTAACTTCTCCATAAAAGTCGCCAGTGCTTCCGACCATAGTACCGGCTTTTTGGTCCCAGTTGGCGCCATCCCATTCGAAGACTTTGACGTATCCGGCCGATGCGTTGAGCACGTCGCGTGCACCGGCTGCGATCACGTTTCCATCGGCGTTGATCGTAACACCATTGCCGAAGAAATCATCCACGTTTTCGCCGAAGACATCGGCACCCTTTTGCGCCCAGGCAGTGCCGTTCCATTCGTAAACGCGAACCATGCCAACGTCGTTTATGGGCAAGTCAACGTTCGGGGCGCCAACCACCAATGAAATTCCAGTGTCACTGAGCTCGATTGTTCGTCCGAAGCCGTCTTGTGCAACGGTACCGACGATATCGGATCCGAGTTGATCCCATGCCGAACCATTCCATTGGTAGACTCGGATGTAACCTAATTCACCAAAAGGCTCTCCCGCGACGGCAACGATTGAGCCAGAGGCGTTGATACTGACAGCAGATCCAAAGCCGTCGTTGGTGTTCGTACCGTTGAGGTTTTGCCCGCGCTGAACCCAGTCGCTTCCATTCCACTCAAAAACTTTGGCGTAACCCGCAATGGATGAGCTGGGCGAATAGCCCGGAGCACCACAGGCGACTACGGTACCGGCAGCATTGATGTCGATCGAAGCGCCAAGGTTATGGCCTTGGTCATCGCCCAGTAACGGCTCTCCTTTTATTAGCCACGCGTTGCCGTCGTATTCATACATCCGCACTCTTCCGGTAAGACCGTTCGTTGTATTGCTGTTGGGTGCGCCGATGGCCACGATGTCTCCGGCTTCATTGAGGCGGACCCTTGTCCCGGTTCCTTCGTTGTGGAAGTTACCATCAATGTCGTCGCCCAATTGGGTGAACTGTCCAAAGCAAACGGCAGGAAGCAAGGCGAGGAGGAGAAAGGTAATTTTCATTGCATTTAGTTTTTTGGTAAGTCGGAAATTGCAACCATTGCAAATATATGCGTGGATGGTCTTCTTTCAGCGGTGCTGTTTTTTTTTTGGTGGCATTGGGGGCGGCTTCGCCGCTGATTATGGAGATTATGGGGTTTCTTGCTCGCTTCGCACGTGTTTTTTTTATCGCTGGGTATGTTGGAGTTCCTATTTACATCACATGTTGCTGCCGCGTAGCGGCGACACCTCACGCACCGTGGGTAAACGTTTTTAGGTGCAGCGCAGAATGTTTAACCTTCGATTGATTTCGCCTTCGGCGGATGGGGACCGACACGGATGTGTGCTCGAACGCAAAACACCAACGGTGGTTGTTTTCGTTGAGGTGCCGCCCCGATGGGGCTAACGTGACACGCGCGCGC
>DAITMF010000084.1:0-8284 GCA_036835325.1 Flavobacteriales bacterium | reverse complement strand
TCTCCGACCCCACTACGTAATCAATTTACGTTCTACAATCATGCGGAAATACATTACTCACCCTCAAAAGTATGACCCTTCCTAGCCGGCAATGGCATAGGCGCTGCCCATACCCCCCCTAAAACCTCAACCTTATCTGCGCTCTAAAATCACTACGCCGGTTGCCATCGATGGCTTCGAGGCCTGAACCGATCTCGGTGCGGTCGATGTAGGTCCATCGGGAGTAGCGGAGCCACAAATCAAGGCCCTTCGCGAGGTGGATCTTCGTCATGGCGTACACGCGTGAGCCGCGGTTGAAGTAGGCAGGGATGCTGAAGAAGTACAACACGTCGCTCTCAAACGCATACAGCCGTGCGTTGAAGGTCTCAACGTCGAAGAGGGCATAGCGCGCCGATACCGTGACAGGCGAACCAATCTTCTTCCAAATAACGTCTTGGTACACGAGCAAGCCCTCTTCAGGGGCGCGCTCGCCAATTTGGTAGCGGGTGTACTCCACACGCGACTTTAAGGTGACATTCGGGTGCACCTGGTAGGCGGCGTGTAGGCGGATGAACTCCTGCTCCCACGTCAGCGGCTGGTTGATGCGCGCTTCGGTACCGGGTTCGTTGCGCCCGCGGGCGCGCTTGCGCAAACGCAGGTAGTACTCGCTGCGGCGCGTGGGCTTGTGCGTGACCTGCACGAGGTACTCGTGACCGGTCGATGGCTGATCAACCAAATAACTCAACCACGGAAAGCGGAACTGATCGGCATACCCGGTAATCACCCAACTGCGCGAGGGCCTGAACTCCATGCCCATGTAGATGCCCGACTCGTTGGTCGGACGTCCACGTTCGGCGAAGGCATTCGCGTAAAGCGATTGGTAGTCGCGGGTAAAACGGCGCTGCATCACCACAAGCGACAGCTTTTTGTCAAGCGCGGCCACGAGGCCGTTGACCATGGCAGTGCCGCCGTTTTCACTGCGGCTCACCTCACCAAACACGTTGATGTTTCTGAAGATGTAGTTGTAGTCAATCCCGGCGACAAAATTTTGCCGTTGGTTGAATTCAAACTGGTTGTACAAGCGGAGGTTGCGGGCCAAGTCGCCGCCAAATTCGGTGTGCGAGGCGGTAAGGCCAATGCTGAAACGGCGTGTTTTGTAGTTGATGTTGCCGCCGATGTTGCGCTCGCTGATGGCATCTTTCTGCGCAAGTTCGCGCGGGGTGCGGTGCTGGCCCGACAGGTTGAACGAGCTGATCGAGAGGTTGAGCTGTTCGTTGTCGAGCGTGTCGGCGGCTGCCACATTCGCATCGACCGGTTTGTCAGAGTAGAGCACGGTAAACTCAAGGTTCTTGTGCCCCAAGGTCACGGCTGCTCCGCGAAAGAAGAGGTTCTCATCGACCGAGGTGTAAGGACGTAAACCCACTGCATTGCGCTTGGCGTTGAGCACAAAGGGCGACTTGCCAAAGCCGAAGCCCGTCCACAAGGTGAGGCCCTGGCCGAATTGCGCTTGGTAATCGCCAATGGCCACGCGCCGCAGCCAACCTTTGTCTTCGTAGTACAGGTGGGCGCTGTAAAAGTCGAACCCCTGCGTTTGCGAGCCGCGAAAAAACTCTTCGCCGGCGTCTTTGTCGCCCGTAAGGCCAATGCTCAGGTTGTTGCGAAAACGGTAGCGGTAGCGCATGTACACGCGATCGGGCGAGCCGAGGTAGCGCGCGTTCGGATTGTCGGCGAGTTCTTCGGGGGTGGCATCGGCGTAGCCACGCTGTTCTTCGAGCACGCGGCTGTAGCGCAAAAAGAGGTCGTGCGAGCCGTCGTTGACAAGGTCGCGCAGCTTCCACTGACCGGCTTCAACGCCTTCGCTCACCTTCACAAAGGGCAGCAGGGCCTGAATGGTGCCGAGGTCCCACCCGCGCACGGCTTGCAGCTCGTAGATCTCGCGCAGTTGGCCGTATTTTCTCACGTGCTCAAGCAGGGCGTAAATCTGAATGTCGCTTAGAATGTACAGCCGTTTGAGGTCGTCGGCGGTGGCGCGGTTAAGGTTGAGCGGGTGGTCGAGAAAGTACTTGAAATCGTCGAACAGCACGGTGTAATCAAGCTCTACGCCGTCTTCAAGGTTCTCAACAATGGCTTCAATGCGTTGCTCAATGATGCGCTGTTGCAGCACGGCATCGTCGGCTTTTTGGGCCGCTGCGCGGATGGTCACAAGCACCACGGCAAGTGCAATGAGAATGCGCTTATTGCCCATGCCAGGTCAGTGACAATTGCGGAGTGAAACCAAGGAATTCGTTGTGCGCGGCCGCCAAATCAAATTGGAAACGCCCTGTGCGGTAGCCGGCGCCAAAGCTGTAGCGCGACGGACCGCCCGCTACACCCGCCCTGACAAAAAAATGCTCTACCGCTTCGTATTCGCAGCCCACCGCCAACGTGACCGGGAATTCGAGGTGTTTGCGCACTTCGGCGTTCAGGTTTACACGGTCGGTGAAGCGGTACTGAGCCCCGAGCCGCAGCACCGAGGGCAGACGTTCGTCGTTGAACTCTGACACCTGTGCGCGCACCGGATTGTACACGTGACCGGCCAACACCACGTGCTTGCTCGCTTCGTAGCGAAAGCCACCCTGAACGGTAAAGGCCGAGGTACTGCCGTATCCTCCGCCCAAAAACACGCCGATGTAATCGAATTGGATACCGGCGTCAAAGCCCTCGCCCAGGCGCATGGCGTAGGCGAGTCCGACGCGCTGCTCGCGGTAGGCCGAGAAGCCGTACTGGAGGTACGACAGGCCCACCACACCGTTGCCCAGCGGATGCGCCACGCCAAATCCGGTCGTTGACAGTTCGCGCATGGCAAAGCGCGACTGGTAGAAGGCGCCTGCACTGAGGCCTTCGACCGTAGTGAGACCCGCTTGGTTTTGAAACAGCGACCAGGTACCCTGCATGGCCACAGCGGCATTGGCCATGCCAAGGGCTTGGGCACCTCCTTCGAAGGGCTCTCCGCTGCTTTGTGCACGCAGGTGCAGCGAAGCAGCAACGAATACAAGGACAACGAGCGAGCGCACGCAGTTTTGGTTAAGTGTCGAAAACAGCATCAGGGGGTGAAAATAATGATTTTTCACGCGGTGAACATGCGCATCGGCATCCGTAATATGCGCTTAACGTAAACGCTCTTGGGTGCGGATGTGTCACGCCACCGTGTCGCCCGGCTTGGCGCCTTCGCCCGGAGCTACGAAACGCAGGGTGCCGTCGGCGCCTGAGGCCATCAGAATCATGCCTTGGCTTTCAATGCCCTTGATGGCGCGTGGCTCGAGGTTGAGCAAGAGCACCACGCGCCGGCCAATGATGGCGTCGGGTTCGAAGTACTCGGCAATTCCCGAAACAACGGTGCGTTCGTCGAGGCCGGTGTTGACGGTGAGCTTGAGCAGCTTCTTCGTTTTGGGCACGCGCTCGGCGGCTACGATTTCGGCCACGCGCAGGTCGAGGCCGGCAAACTGCTCAAATCCGATGTTGGCTTTGGCGGGCTCAACGGCTTGCGGTACGGCTGCCATCCGTGAGGCGTGCAACTTGGCGATCTGCGCTTCAACCGTGGCGTCGTCGATCTTGGTGAACAAGATGGGCAGTGTTTCAACGGCTGTGCCGGGTTTCACGAGCTCAGGCCCCGCATCCGTCCATACCAATCCATCCATCCCAAATGCAGAAGCGATTTTTTTCGCTGTGCGGGGGAGGAACGGACTGAGCACCACCGCGAGGTTCGCCGTTGTTTGCAAGCTCAGGAAGAGGATGGTTTTCACCCGCTCGGGGTCGGTTTTGATGAGCTTCCACGGTTCTTGCTCGGTCATGTACTTGTTGCCGGCACGGGCGAGGTTCATGGCTTCGAAGAGCGCTTCGCGGAAGCGGTAGCCGCGAATCAGTGCCTCCACCTTGCCGGCGGTTTCGTTGAGCGCGGTGAGCAGGTCGCGGTCGCCATCGGTGAAGGCGCCGGGCGCAGGCGCGAAGCCGTCGTAGTATTTGTGGGTGAGCACCACGGCGCGGTTTACAAAGTTACCGAGGATGTCGGCCAGCTCATTGTTGACGCGGTCTTTGTAATCGGTCCAGGTGAACTCGCTGTCTTTCTGCTCGGGCATGATGCTGCACAGCACGTAGCGCAGTTCGTCTTGGCGATCGGGCAAATCGGTGAGGTATTCGTGCAGCCACACGGCCCAGTTGCGCGAGGTGGAGATTTTGTCGCCTTCGAGGTTCATGAACTCGTTGGCGGGGACGTTCTGTGGAAGGATGTACCCGCCGTGTTCGCGCAGCAGAATGGGGAAGATGAGGCAGTGGAACACGATGTTGTCTTTGCCAATGAAGTGTACGAGGGCGGTGTCGTCGCTCTTCCACCACTTTTCCCAGTCGCTGCCGGTGCTTTCGGCCCAGCGGCGGGTGGCTGAGATGTAGCCGATGGGGGCATCGAGCCACACGTAGAGCACCTTGCCATCGGCGCCCTCAACGGGCACGGGCACGCCCCAGTCGAGGTCGCGGGTCATGGCGCGCGATTGCAGGCCGCCGTCGATCCACGATTTGCATTGACCGATGACGTGCTTCTTCCACTGCTTGGGGTCGTGCTGTTGGGTGTTGTTGAGCACGCCGTCTTCGATGTAGGCGCGCAGCCAGTCTTCGTGGCGCTGCATGGGCAGGTACCACAGGGCGGTTTCGCGCAGCTCGGGGGTGCTTCCGCTAAGCACAGAGCGGGGCTGGATGAGGTCGGTTGGGCTGAGCGCCGATCCGCAGTTTTCGCACTGATCGCCGTAGGCGTTCTCGTTCGAACACTTCGGACAGGTACCCATGATGTACCGGTCGGCCAAGAATTGCTTGGCTTCGGTGTCGTAGTACTGTTGCTCGGTTTTCACCTCGAAACTGCCGTTGTTGAGCAAAGTGAGGAAGAAATCTTGCGCGTTGCGGTGGTGCTCGGGCGTTGAGGTGCGGTCGTAAATGTCGAAGGCGATGCCGAACCGGGCAAAGGTATCGCGCATGAGCGCGTGGTAGCGGTCAACGATCTGCTGTGGGGTTGAACCTTCTTTGCGCGCTTTCAAGGTGATGGCAGCACCGTGCTCGTCAGAACCGCACACGTAGAGCACTTCTTCTCCGGCGGCACGCAAGAACCGCACAAAGATGTCGGCAGGGAGCATGGCTCCGGCGATGTGGCCAATGTGGAGGGGTCCGTTGGCGTACGGCAAGGCCGAAGTAACCATGTAGCGTTTGGGAGTGGTCATAGCGCGAAAATTGAGCCGTGGTGCGGCTTGCAAAATTATTGCTTTTCATCACATTTGCGGAGTATGCTACACATCCCTGCCCATCTTACGCCCGGCGATGGCGTTGCCTTGGCGGCTCCGGCGCGTTTTTGCACCGAAGAACACCTTGAAACGGCGTGCGCTGCGATTGAAGCGGCCGGCTTTGTGCCGGTGGTTCCGGAAGGATTGCTCGCGCGCGACTTCCAGTTCGCCGGCGATGACCGCCACCGGGCCGCCGTGTTGAGCGATGTGCTCAACCGCAGCGATGTAAAGGCCGTTTGGTGCATGCGCGGCGGCTACGGCTCGGCGCGTTTGCTGCCCTACATCGCTTGGCCTGCGCCCGAGCAAACGCCGTGGTTGGTTGGGTTCAGTGATGTCACTGCCCTGCATTGCGCCCTGAACCGTCGCGGTGTGGCCACGCTGCATGCCGCCGTGGTGGCCACCAGCATGGGCGACAATCATCCGGCGCGGCAGGCGGTGCTTGATGCTTTGGGCCAGGCGCCTGCGGCGATGCACTTCACGGCCGATGAACGCTGGCCGGCACGGCAACCGGTGAGCGGACCCCTCGTGGGCGGCAACCTCTCGGTGCTGCACAGCTTGATGGGCACACCCTACTTCCCTGAGCTCGATGGTGCTGTGCTCTTCATTGAAGACGTTGACGAAATGCTCTACCACCTCGATCGCATGCTGCTGACCTTCGAACTGGCCGGCGTGTTTGACCGCATCGCGGCGCTTGTGGTAGGAGGGATGACCGCCATGCGCGACAACACCACGGCCTTCGGATTTTCGGTTGACAATCCGTTCGGACGAACCGTTGACGGCATCCTTCGTGAACGCATCGGCCAACGCGCTCTTCCGGTAGTGACGGGTGTACGGGCAGGACACCTCGACGACAACCTGCCGTTGGTGTTGGGAACGACCGTGCACATCGCGTAGCGCATCCATCCATCCCCCCAAAAAAAGAAGCGATTACGCGAAGCGATCGGCGCGCTTGAGCAGGATGCGGAAGGTGGTGCCTTTGCCCGGCTCGGAGCGCTTGACGAAGATTTTGCCGCCATGGTACGACTCAACGATGCGGCGCGTGAGCGACAGACCGAGGCCCCAGCCCCGGCGCTTGGTGGTGAAGCCCGGCTCAAAAACCGTTTTGTGCATGTTTTTGGGGATGCCTTTGCCGGTATCGGTGAGGTCGATGAAGAGGTTGCGGCCTTCGGTGCCGATGTGCGCGGTGAGTTCGCCTTCGCCCTCCATGGCATCGATGGCGTTTTTCACGAGGTTTTCGAGCACCCAGCTGAAGAGCGGCACCGAAACCATTACGTCGCTCGCCACCTCGTCGTGCGTGATGGTGAAGTTGACTTTGCGCGACGTGCGCGTTTTGAGGTAGTTGAACGATTGTTCGACGAGTTCGACAAGGCCGTGCGCTTCGAGTTCAGGTTTGGAGCCGATTTTCGAGAAGCGGTCGGTGATGGTGTTGAGGCGGACGAGGTCTTTGTTGATTTCGTTGAGCGTTTCGCGGTCGATGCCTTGGGCTTCGAGCAGTTCGAGCCAAGCCATGAGCGACGACAGCGGTGTGCCCAGTTGGTGGGCCGTTTCTTTGGCCATGCCCACCCACACCTGGTTTTGCTCGGCCTTGCGGAAGGTGGAGAAGATGAGGTAGGCCACAAGGAGGAACACCGCAATGAGCACCAGCTGCACCACGGGGAAGTATTTCAGCTGGCGCAAGATGACGCTGTCTTCGAAGTAGATGTAGTGCAAGCCCGTTTCAGGCAGTTGGATGGCGATGGGTTCGTTTTGCGCCGCCATGCGTTGGAGGCGTTGCGCGAGGAGGAGGGAGTCGGCCAAGAGGGTGGTATCGACGCGTTCAGCGCGGACGACCCTCGTGCGCGACGAATCGGTAAGGACGACCGGCACGCTGGCCGAGTTGATGACCGTTTCGCTGATGAACGAGTTGATGAGGTCTTGCATCACCGACTTGAGTTCAGAGAAGCGGTAGCTTTCGTTGTAGTAGATGGTGTGGCCGACGTCTTTCAGGAAGATGGGTGCATTGCGTTCGGCCATCACCTGTTTGAGTGAATCGGTGTAGTTGCGGTCGAACATCCGCTTGGGGGGCAGGTTGATGCGGTAGAGGATGGAGTCGTTGCGGTCGGTGATGAGCACCGGAATGGTTTTGTTGGCCCACAGGTAATCGGTCACGAAGGTGAGGTCCATATCGGCCGGCGGGTCATTGATGAGTTGGTAGGCCGTGGCGAGGCGGTCGGCCTTTTCGCGTTCTTCGCGCCGCAGGTCTTCGAAGAGTTCTTGGGTGTATGTAACGAGTTGTGCCCGTTGGAGGATGGCTTCAGACCAGAGTTTGACCTTGAGTTGTTCTTCTTCGCGAATTTTTTGGGCAAGGTCGTTGGAGTACCACAGGGTGATGCCTGCGATGACGAGTGCTGCGGCGAGCAGCACGATTTTCCACCGTTGCTTGTTCGAGTAAAGATTCACGTCCGAAAGGTAACGGAGATTTACGGTGTTTGGTGTGGGGGAGGCGTCTCTACTGTGGAGAAACCAGCATACAATTTGAGTAGTGAGCAAGAGGAAACTCCAACATACTCTGTGTACTCCTTGAACTCTGTGTCAAATAAACCGAGCGACGCGAGCCACGTCCAGCTCCGCCATCCCGCAAGGGATGATCTGCAATGAATCCCCAACGAAAAACACCCCGATTAGAACTGCACGAAAAGCAAAATCTCAGAAATCCCCAAAATCCCCATAATCGTCGGCGAAGCCGACCCAAAAACAGTATTGAGCAAGAGTATTGAGCAAGAGAAACTCCAACACACCCCGTGTACTCTTAAAACTCTGTGTCAAAAAACCGAGCGAAGCGAGCCGAAATCCCTATAATCACTATAATCGGCGGCAGCGCCGCCCCACTAGAAGACACACTCCCATGAACCCATAATCGTAAACCCAAAACAGCATACAGTGTGAGTAGAGAGCAAGAGGAAGAACAGATGTAAAAAACACACCAACGGTTGTGAAAAAACGTATTGGTCATTGTACCGACTGCC
>DAITMF010000083.1:0-8214 GCA_036835325.1 Flavobacteriales bacterium | reverse complement strand
AATAAGAAAAGCGCACCTTGTGAGTGCGCTTTGCTTGCTTTTCAGCGGTCTGGACTGAACTCACACCCCGACCTCCCGACGCGTCGGGACAGGTAGTCGAACCAACTGAACACAATAAGAAAAGCGCACCTTGTGAGTGCGCTTTGCTTGCTTTTCAGCGGTCTGGACGGGACTCGAACCCGCGACCCCATGCGTGACAGGCATGTATTCTAACCAACTGAACTACCAAACCATAAATATGCGTTGGAGATGTAAGCCGAGGTTTAGTTTCCTCCAACGCTACTCGCTTCGTTACCAAAGCGGATGCAAATCTAAGCAAAGATTCATTTGTTAGGCAAATTTTTTTCGTTCAAAGTGAAGATTTTCCCACTCCCCACGCCTTTTACATTGATTTTCAATCAGAAAAGTTTCTGCCGTTTGATCATGTACTGCAGCAAAATCGGGTTCAACCCTGCTTTAATGTCGGCCTCAACGAAATCAACGCCATACTGGCCGCACTTGAGCTTCATCGTTTGGTGGAAGGCGGTCATTTGTTCGAGGTAATGCGTGCGGATATCGGCAGGATTGGCCTTGACCTCTTCCCCACTCTCCAAGTCAACAAAAGTGTAGGGTCGGTTTTCGAAGGCAAAGTCGAGTTCTGTGCGCTTGTCGACAACGTGGAAGAGGATCACCTCGTGCTTGTTGTGGCGCAAGTGCTGCAGGGCCGAAAAGAGCGCTTCTTGGTCACCTTGGCGATCAAGCATGTCGCTAAACACTACCACCAGCGAACGGCGGTGCACCTGCTCAGCAATGGCGTGCAGTGCATCAATGGCCAGTGTTTGACGCTTCTGCTCTTCGCCTGCTGTGTTAAGCAACTCTTCGAGCAAGCTGTAGAGGTAGCGGTGGTGTGCGGCGCTTGAGCGCGTTTGGGTATGTGTATCAAGCGCATCGGCGAACAAACTAACGCCCACAGCATCGCGTTGGCGCTTGAAGAGTTCAATCATCGCTGCGGCCGCGTAAACGCTAAATTTCACCTTGTTGAACTCATCGCTATCGGCTGTGACCGGTCCGGGGTAGTACATCGACGATGAATGGTCGATCACGATCTGGCAACGGAGGTTGGTTTCTTCCTCGTAGCGTTTGGTGAAGAGTTTATCGGTGCGGGCGTAGAGTTTCCAATCGATGTGGCGGGTTGATTCACCGGTGTTGTACAAGCGGTGTTCGGCGAATTCGACGGAGAAGCCGTGAAACGGACTCTTGTGCAAACCGGTAATGAAACCTTCTACGGCTTGCTTGGCGAGAAACTCCAATCGGCTCAGTTGCTGAAACGCTCGACGGTCAATGTTGATGGGCATAGCACGAAGATACGAGAGTTCACGCGATCACGTTTCGTGTTTCCAATAAACTTCCACGCCGTGCCGGTCAATGTGCTCACGCAACGCATCATTCTGAATGCGGTCATAGACTACCAAATCAATTTCATTGGGGATGAGCAAATCATCGAGCTGTGTAGCCAGTTTAAATGGAGTTGTAGCATCGATGTCAGCTCCCTTGATGGCCAAATCGATGTCTGAATTCGCACGAGCTGTACCCAAAGCCCTTGAACCAAACAGAACAACTGATTCGATCGCGTCAAACCGAGAAAACACTTCAACCATGCGTGTGCGCTTAACACTGGTCAATTGGGCACTCATGTCGTTCATAGCACGAAGATAACGGTTTCAAGACTCTTCTTTTTGAGGATGGATGAAAACAGCATGCAGTGAGCCAACCGTCAGCGTAGCCGCAAAAAAAATCCCTTCGCAAGGAAGGGATTTTCAATGGGGTATGTCGGTCCTCAGAGGAGGTTATCGAGCTTTTCGGTGAGGACGTTCTTCGGAACGGCGCCCACAGATTTGTCAACCAATTCACCGTTCTTCAAGAAAACGATGGTTGGGATGTTGCGGATACCAAACTTCATGGAGATGTTCGGATTCTCGTCTACGTTCACTTTCGCTACAACGGCTTTGCCGGTGTAATCGTTGTGGATTTCTTCAACAACGGGGCCTACCATGCGGCAGGGGCCACACCATTCTGCCCAGAAATCAATCATTACGGGCTTATCCGATCCGAGGACGATCTCGTCGAAGTTTGCGTCGGTCAATTCTATAGCCATACTATCGGGTTGCTTGTTTTCAAACTAATGAGGGGTAAAAGTACTCCTATCTGCTCTATCCTCAAAATAAATGCCAGACCAAAATGGCCTGTCAATATGACACTCATCGGCACATTCGGCACATTTACTGACGGTATTTCAGCGAAGTACGCG
The DNA here is from genome assembly GCA_036835325.1 of Flavobacteriales bacterium. GTDB lineage: Bacteria > Bacteroidota > Bacteroidia > Flavobacteriales_D > Sanyastnellaceae > CAMCHP01. Next base: position 5,927 of record DAITMF010000083.1, on the reverse strand, counting down.
GTAATCGAGTTCATCGATCCGTTCCAAATCGGCCAGCAGTGCCGTGCCCAGTTCAACACGCGACGACTTTGACGCCATGGTCACACCGATGCCCGTATCGCGGATCTCAATACTTACCGGAGTCGTGCCAGGGTACTTCGTTACGAGCGCCGAAATTTCGTTCAGCATGCGGTCGTTGAGGTGATTCAGGTCAAATTGCAACTGCAACTCTCCTCTGAAGCGGTCTTTCATCTCGGCCAACAAATCAACCTGCGCAATCTTGAACTCCAATTCGACCGGACCGCTGTCGCGGCCGAAGCCCCGTTCGCGTACCTGGCCTTTGATGTAGAGAATCCATCCTTCCACCAAATATTCGCGGAAGCGGACGTAATCTTCCCCGAAGAGGAAGAATCGTTCACTTCCTGAATAGTCTTCAAGGGTGAAATTGCCGAAAGGTTTACCGGCCTTTGAGGTGCGGTGTTCTACAGCGACGACCATCCCGCCGAAGGCGAACTCCCTCCCCTTGTGCTGCTGGATGTCTTGCAAAAGAGCCAATCCTTCACGGGTGCAGAAGTGGTCGAGCTCGAATCGGAAATCGTCGAGCGGGTGTCCGCTGATGAAGATGCCCACAACCTCTTTCTCGCGGTTGAGCTTGTCGAGGATGTTCCACTCTTCGGCCGGCAAAATGCTCGGCTCAGGAATCTCCGCGCTCGACGCATCGCCAAACAGGCTTACCTGTGACGAGTTTTGGCCCTCTTGGAAGGCATTGCCGTAGCGGATGGCGTTCTCAATGAGCGTGCGGCTCTTCTCGTCGGGCGCAAAGTACTGTGCGCGGTGCACACCTTCAAAGCCGTCGAATGCGCCGCCGAGTGCCAAACTTTCAAACACGCGCTTGTTGCAGTCTTTCAGGCTGACGCGGCGGGCAAAGTCGAAAATGGAGGTGTAGGGACTGCCAGCGCGGTTCTCGACAATGCTGTTCACTGCCCCTTCGCCTACACCTCGCATGGCGCCTAACCCGAAGCGAATCGCGCCCTTGGCATTCACGCGGAACTTGTACGCCGATTCATTCACGTCTGGGCCCAATACCGGAATGCCCATGCGGCGGCATTCTTCCATGAAGAAGGTGACCTGCTTGATGTCGTTCATGTTGTTCGACAGCACCGAGGCCATGTACTCTGCAGGGTAGTTGGCCTTGAGGTAGGCCGTTTGGTAGGCCACCCAAGCGTAGCAGGTAGAGTGCGACTTGTTGAAGGCGTAGCTCGCGAAGGCCTCCCAGTCTTTCCAAATCTTCTCCAAGACTGGTCGGTCGTGACCGTTTTCAGCACCTTTATCAAGGAACTGTGGCTTGAGCTTATCGAGCAGTTCGCGGTTCTTCTTACCCATCGCTTTGCGGAGGGTATCGGCCTCGCCCTTGGTAAACCCTGCGAGCTTTTGCGACAAGAGCATTACTTGCTCTTGGTAAACGGTAATGCCGTAGGTTTCTTCGAGGTATTCGCGGGTGGCGTCGAGGTCGTACACGATGCGCTCTTCGCCGTGCTTGCGCTTGATGAACGACGGGATGTATTCAAGCGGACCCGGACGGTACAGTGCGTTCATCGCAATAAGGTCACCGAAGAGCGTGGGTTTGAGCTCTTTGAGGTACTTCTGCATTCCGGCCGATTCGTACTGGAAGATGCCGACGGTTTCACCGCGCTGGAAGAGCTCATAGGTGGTGGTATCGTCAAGCGGGAAGTCGTCGGGATCGAGTGCTATGCCATGCCGCTCTTTCACGTTCTTGACCGCATCTTTGATGAGCGTGAGCGTTTTCAGTCCGAGGAAGTCCATCTTCAACAACCCGGCCTCTTCGGCAACGGCGTTGTCGAACTGGGTGCAGGCCATGTCGCTGTCTTTGGCCGTGGCGATGGGCACGAAGTTGGTGATGTCGTCGGGCGTAATGATCACTCCGCAGGCGTGAATGCCTGTGTTGCGCACTGAACCTTCAAGTTCGATGGCCGTGTTGATGGTTTGTGCTTCGAGGTTGGATGCGCCGGCGAGCTCTTTGAGCTGCTTGGCGCGGTCGAGGTCTTCTTTGTTGTTTTTGAGCTTCTCGCTGAGCTCTTTGCCGTCAAGCTTGAAAAGCTTGCCCAAACTGATATCGGGCATAAGTTTGGCCAGTCGGTCGGCATCGGGCAAGGGCAATTCAAGCACACGAGCCGTATCGCGGAGCGATGATTTGGCTGCCATCGTTCCGTAGGTAATGATTTGCGCGACCTGGTTGCTGCCGTATTTTTTTATGACGTAATCAATGACCTTGCCGCGACCTTCGTCGTCAAAGTCGATATCGATATCGGGCAAGCTCACCCGCTCCGGATTGAGGAAACGTTCGAAGAGCAAATCGTACTTGATGGGATCAACGTTGGTGATTGCAACGCAGTAGGCCACCGCCGAACCGGCCGCCGAACCACGGCCCGGCCCTACTGAGACGTCCATGTTGCGCGCGGCCGTGGTAAAGTCTTGCACGATGAGGAAGTAGCCAGGATAGCCCGTTCGTTCAATCGTGGCCAACTCAAAGTCGAGCCGTTCGCGAATTTCATCGGTAATTTCGCCGTACCTTTTTTTGGCTCCTACGTAGGTCAGGTGGCGCAGGTAGGCATTTTCGCCGCGTTTACCGCCGTCAATGTCGTCTTGCGGATCAATAAACTCTTCAGGGATCTCAAACTTGGGAAGCAAGACCTCTCGGGCCAGTTTGTAGCGCTCGATTTTCTGAAAGATCTCCATCGTGGTCGTGATGGCTTCGGGCAAATCGGCGAAGAGTTGCTTCATTTCTTCGGGCGACTTCAGGTAGAACTCGTCGTTGGGAAAGCCGTACCGGAACTCGCGCCCCCGTTTGCCGATGTACTTTTTCGGCATGTTGACGCTGTTGCCGTCTTTCACACAGAGGAGGATATCGTGCGCAGTCGCCTGCGATTTTTGGGTGTAGAAGCTGTTGTTGGCTGCGAAGTACTTCACGTTGTGCTTGGCGCAAAAGCGCAGCAAGCATTCGTTGACGACGTTCTCTTCTTCGAGTCCGTGTCGGTTCAGTTCGGCATAAAAATCATCACCGAACTGTTCTTTGTACCACAGGAAGGCCTCTTCGGCTTGTTCTTCCCCTACGTTGAGAATCAGGTAAGGCACTTCGCCCCACAAGCCCCCGGTGGTGATGATCAAGTCGCCTTTGTACTGAACCAACACGTCTTTGTCGATGCGTGGCACGTAGTAAAATCCTTTCGTGTAGGCCAGTGACGCGAGTTTGGCGAGGTTGTGGTAGCCGGCCTTGTTCTTCGCCAGCGCCACGGTTTGAAAACCGTCGTCTTTAGCGGTGCGGTCGGTGTGGTCGCGGCACAGGTTGAACTCGCAGCCCACGATGGGCGTGATGTCGGCTTTCAGGGCCGATTTCACGAAGTTGAACGCCGACATCATGTTTCCGTGGTCGGTGATGGCGATGGCCGGCATGTTCATGGCCTTGGCCGTGGCCACGAGGTCATCAACTTCTGAAACGGCTTGAAGAATCGAGAACTGCGAGTGGCAATGCAGGTGGATGAAGTTCGCCTCGGCGAGGGCTTCGAGGTTGGCTTTTTCTTCGCGGGTGGGGGCGATCGGATCGGGCACAGGCTCAACAGCCGGTGCGGCATCGCGCTGCTCGGCGAAGTTGGCGGCTTCAAGCTTGGGCGCCTCGTACTTGACCACCGATGGATCAGGCAGCTCCTTCAGTTTGGTCACACCGATGCGCACCATTTCGAAGAAGCAGCGCGCGGTGGCATCAACGTCGTAGGCGGCATCGTGGGCCTCTTCAAACTTCACGCCGAACAGCTTCTCATGCAGCTCGGTGAGGTTGGGCCACTTGAACTTACCACCACGTCCGCCGGGGAGTTTGCAGAAATCGGTCCCGTCGTCTTTTGAGTCGATGAAGGGTTTTTGGGTCAGTTGTTTTTCATCGTGCTGCGCACGGATGAGCTCAGCACCGACGATGTTGATGTCAAACCCGATGTTATGTCCCATCACGTAGTTCGCCCGTGAAAGGTCGATTAGGAAATCGGCCAGCACATCGTTCAGCGGAATACCATCGCGCTTGGCACGTTCGGTGGTAATACCGTGCACCTGCACCGCGTTGTAGGGGATGGTGAAGCCGTCGGGACGAACAATCAAGTTTCCGCGGTTGACGAGCTTCCCTTCAGGAGTGTGGAGCTGCCAGGCCAACTGTACCAGTCGGGGCCAGTTGTCGCTATCGGAAAGGGGTGCGTTGTAGTCACGGGGAAGGCCCGTGGTTTCGGTATCGAAAATGAGGATCATGTCAGGGCAAATGGGCCTTCAAAAATACCCCATCCTCAAGGGGCAATCAACCCAAGATACCCACGAGCGGAGCCAACTTGTCAACAACGGCGAAACGTGCGCATGGCGCAGCATCCATCGCATCCAACCAAAAAACAGACAAAAAAAACCAATGTTTCAAACGCAAAACGACGAAGCGTGTCGCGGAAGTCGTCTATTGGCAAAAGCCTTCAGAGCAGGTTGTTCCGGGGGGACAAACCGTGCCGCATGTACCGCAATTGTTGTTGTCGGTCATGGTGCTCACGCAGTTTCCGCTGCAGTTTGTGAAGCCTTGCAGGCAGATGCAGGTGCCATCGACGCAGCGTTCATTGGCACCGCACGCGATACCGCATTCGCCGCAGTTGTTGATGTCGGTTTCGAGCACGTAGCAGGTTTCTTCGCAAGCGGTTTGCCCGTCAGGACAGGTCACTTCGTCTTCGCGGCAGCCGGCAAACATGAGCAGTGCGAGAGCAAGCACGAGGGAGGAGAGCATTTTCATAGCACAAAGAATTTGATTCGAAATCTGCCATTAAGGTAGCAGTTTTTTTGTTTCGATGTTTTTTGCTACCCACGCTGAAAACGCTGCATTCGCGTCGATGTAGCCTTGTTCGATGAGTTTTTTGGTTTTGCGCGTGTCGACCATGTTGAACTTGCTCAGGTCGGGTTCGATGAGGAGGTCGTTGTGATTGACATCAAAGTGGGTGCTTGACTTGATGAGGAAGTGGAAGCTGTTGGTCATCACTTCAAGGATGTTTTTGGGGGAGGATGAGCCTTGGCGTGCGTTGAGATCGACGGCGATGATGCGGTTCGCACCGAGGTCGCGCAGGGTGGCTACGGGGAGGTTCTCAACGATGCCACCGTCAACAAGGAAACGCTCGCCCCAGCGCACGGGTTTGAAGATGCCGGGCAGGCAGGTGGAGGCCATGACGGCTTCAGCCACCGGACCTTCACTGATGACGACTTTTTGTCCGGTCGCGATGTCGGTAGCGACGACAGCAAAGGGAATATTGGCCGACTCCATGCGGCAATCGCCGAGGTGATCGTTGATGAGTTTTCCGAGGCTTTTGTTGGAGAGGAGGCCGTACTTTGTTAGGGTAAATGAAGTTACATCAAGCCAACTGAGTTGCGCAGCGATGGCTTCGATTTCATCGGTGCTTTTGCCGAATGCGTAGAAGGCGCCCACGAGCGCCCCGATGCTGGTACCTGTGATGCAGTCGATTTTCACCTCGTGCTCACGCAGCGCCTTAAGCACCCCTACGTGCGCCGCGCCGAGCACAGCGCCACCGCCGAGGGCGAGGCCGGTGGTGTGGGGGGAAACCGAAGTGGATTTTGTGGACATAAAAGTGTTGTAAAGCCAAAGGTAAGCGATTGAACACCTCACGCAATTGCCGCATGATTCTTCACATCCCAAAATATTTTTAGTCTAATCTAAATTTCTGCTTACCTTTGCCGTATAATCGAATTCTGAACGATGAAATATTTAGGGAATTTTCTTGGATGGATGGCCCTCTTGGCGTCGTTCAATGGGTGGTCACAGTCGGCCAGCGTGAGCGGTCACCTGCGCTTCGCCGACGGCGAACTGCGCTTGGCCAACGTGATGATTCCTGCCTTGGGAAAGGCCA
>DAITMF010000082.1:0-8362 GCA_036835325.1 Flavobacteriales bacterium | reverse complement strand
TTCCGCCACCGCCAATGTTCGGCTTGTGAGGTATGCCGGTGTAAACTCGAATGGCACCACCTGTAGATGAAGTACGCGAAGCTTTGTAGGGTTCATCTTGACCTTCTCGCGTAACAGGGTTGTAATCTTGGTAGTTGTTGTAGCCGTAGGCGAGTACAAGGTAGTAGTAGGTTTTGTGGTTGATCAAACGAGGGTCACCGCTAGCAAAGGCATCGTTGATTAGGCGGAAGCTGTGACGGATGCCTGTATTTTCACCATTCGCTGCGAGTTGAGCAAGAGGAACACCCATGGTTTGGTCTACGGTGTAGTTAACGATAACGTCAATTTCGTTTTCCTTGTCAACGGTGAAAAGCAAACGCGCCTTGTCAATGTCGTCGAGGTCAGTTACCGAAACGCTAGCGTCTTTCAACTGGTAAATCTGGTAACCTTCAAACACATAAGATCGTGCGAGGGTATCCAATACCGTTCCGTCAGCGAGTGAGCCTGGAGTACCGGGGTCAAACCCTACGAAACCTTCATTGAAGTTATTCGACGTTGGGTTGTCATTCGAAAGGATCAAGATCAACTCACGGTCCATTTCAACAACGGCAACGTCTGGAGCTGCAGGACCTGAAACGATTTCAAAGCAGTTGTCAAACAAGGCTTGTGCTTTGTCATCGGCAACTTGCATAAGTTCGACGGAAGCAAAAGGATCACCGCCGGTCGCGCGTGCCCAAGTTGCTCCGAAGGTGATGTTGTTGTAGTCACCAGGCAACAGGGTAAAGGGCCCAGCAGCTTGAATGAAGCGGCGGTCTTGGGGTGGGTTACCGTCTGTTTGTTCTGTCCATGGTTCTACTTGCAAACCACCTGTTCCCCAATTGAAGGGGTCAGTATCGCCAGGGAACATGTAGTCGGCTTCAATGTCTGTAACACCTACAGAGACACCATCGCCGCCGTAGAGCATTTTTTGGCCGTTCTTCCAGATACCATTCATGTAGTTGTAGAAGTGAATCGGAGTAACGGGTTCACCGTTGATAGGGTTCGGACCGTTGTTGTAGTAAACGAAACGGCGCATACCGAAGCGTTCGTTGTCGATAACCCCGTCGCCGTAGCCGATACCGATGCCACGGTACGGGATGCCGAGCGAATCAATGGCGTTGGCAAAGTTCGTGGTCAATGGGTTGTCAATTCCGTCGGTATCTTGGTAAGGCCCTTCGAAGAAGTCAATACCCACAGCCGGGGGATTCGCTCCATAACCGGGTGAGGTCGCAGTGGGTTCGTCAAATGCATCACCGTTGTAAGCATAGCCCAAACCACGCTGTACGTCGCAACCAACGTAGTCGTCGATTGAAGTACCCACGTCAGCATCTACCCAAACACCGAAATAGGTGTTTCCTAGGGTTTGCGTTCCTTGGTTAATGATGACGTAGTTGTAAAAGGTCATGTTGTTGATCTCGTCATTGGTAGCGAAGGCAAACGCTTGAGCGCGGATTTCCATACCAATCGGCTCGCCCTGAGATTCGGTGTGCACGTTACCTTTGTCGTTGAAAATCCAGAAGTAAGTCTGGTCACCGTACAAAGGAACTGCATCTTCACGACGACGCTCTGCACAGTTGATGTCTTGCAAGAAGTCGTACCATGGGTAATCACCGGAAGCGGGGTCGTAAATGGTGTTGCCATCGTAATCGAAGAACGGCGCGAGGAAATAATCTTGTCCAAGTGCTGTATTGCCATTCCCAGGATAGTTGAAGAAGTACGACGGGATGACATAGTCTTCGAGGTCGAAATCTTCAAGGTTACAGTCGGGGTCATTAATGCAGTCAAAGTACTGACGGTGTGTAATGGCATCGGCGCGGAGGCTAACGAAGAAACGGTCCCATTCTTGACACACGACTTCATTGGTTTCAGCTGCGCCATCATTGGTCAGTGGTCCTGTCCAGTAATCGTTACCATTATTACGGAAGGTTACCGCAGCAAGCTTTAACTGAAGGTCAGGCGAAATACCGCCCATCCAGAGGGCGCCCGCGTACAATGAAGACACGCCTTCACCTTTAGGTATTTCGTAAGCAGCCAAGCTTTGTGAACGTTCTTGCCACATCGAACCGCCGGTTTCAATGCGGGCGCGCACGTTGTTCCATTCGAGGTCTCGCAGGGCCGTAGCAGGCGCACAGTTTGAGGCTTTCGTCGCAAGTGCCTGGTCTTTTCCTGACTGACCAGATCCGTTGCCTCCGTTATTGCCTCCACCGGCAGGGCCGGTGTACTTAAAGGCCATCGATGGTGCAGAGAGGAGAGCCACTGCAGCCACGAGGGTGATGCGCTTCATCACATTCATGGTTTGGGGAATTGAAACGTTCATAGTCATGAATTAGAAGTCAAGTTTAACACCGAGACGAATCTGACGTGGAAGACCCAAGTTGAATGGGTTCGCAACGAACATGCTGTAGTAGTTGCGGAATGAATCCGGGTCGTTTTGAGAAGCAATCAACGGCTGGTACTGAGCAGAAGCCAAGTAGCCGTCGTCATTTGCAACACCGGTGAATCGGTAAACGTCGTTGATGTTTTGAATGTTCAACACGTTCACTACCCACAGGTAAACATTCATGTTAAGTTCTTTGGCTTTCTCACCCTCGCCACCAACGCGCACGGTGAACTCACGGTTGATGTTCATGTCGAGGTTAAATTGCCATGGCAAACGGCTTCCATTGATAGAACCTTCGGTTGAAGGGCTAATTTCTCCGGTAATCGGAACCGGAATGTTTGATGCGGTGTAAGGAGTTCCTGAACCGAGGTTCGCTATGAAGTTGATACCGGTGTTCTGGAAAACTTGCTTATCGAACCAAACCGGACCATTGTAGTTGCTGCCTGATCCGTAACGGTAGTCAACGTTACCGACAATACGGTGACGCTGGTCAAAGTTGAACGGGTTAATGGTACGGAGGTTTGGCAAACCAGCGTTGATCAGCGCCAATGCAGTGGTTGTGGTTGAACCGGTACCGTCAGCAAACTGCAAGGTATAGCTACCGTTCAAACGGATGTTGCCTGTGCGGCGCAAATCGTATTCAACACTCAAACCTTTCGATGTACCAAAGTCGAGGTTACCGAAGGCACGGTATGGACGTGGGTAAGCACCTGGGAACAAACGCACGGTAATCATATCGCGCATCTCGCGGTAGAATGCCGCAATCTTAAGCGATGACGTTTTCGAAAGTACTTGCTGGAAGCCCAATTCGTAGTCGATGGTTTTTGTCGGACGGAGGTCTGGGTTGTTGATCAACACGTTACGTGCTTCGATGAACAAGTAGTCAATTGGGTTGAATGTATTCCGTTCGGTAGGGCGCTGGGTAAGAATGTCGTAGTGAGCAAAGAAAACGGCCTCATCAGAAATGTTGAACGAGAACGAAATACGTGGCATCACGTTCCATTGTGGAGCGTAGTCGCGGAATGCGCTTGAGCTCAATTCTGCATCAGGGCCTTCAACCAACCATGGGGCCGGGAAACCATTGGTAGAGCGAATCAAGTCTGGGTCAGAAATCTCCGAGCCTTGAGCGTTGAACCAAGTTTCACCTTCACGGTAACCAACAATGGCCGATGGATTCTCAATGTCGTCAACGTACACTACGAAGTCGTCACCAATGTTTTGTGGAATGATGGTCTCACCCTCGAGCTCGTTCAACAGCCCGCCGCGAAGGTCACCCACTGTAAAGGCTTGACCAACTACGAAGGGGTCACGGAGTACAGGGTGGTTGGCGTCGAATCGGTCAACACGTACACCTACGTTGAAGATGATGTCATCAAAGGTGAACTTGTCCATCAAGTAGAATGAGGTGTAGATGGGCTCGTAACCACCAATCGGACGGGTACGGAAGCCGGCTTCATTGCGCTCATTGAAGAAGTCTTCGATGGTCGGACGACGTCCGCGGAGACGATTTCCGTAAGCGTCATAACCTGAGTAGTTCACAATGTTTTGACCTTGGTTCAACAGGTCATCGGCACCGAACATGTCGATTGAAAACTGCGATGGGTCAAGTGCATCGGTGTTGATGAAGTCGTTCCCGTTCGGGTCGAGACCCAAAGAGAGACGCAGGTTACGGTCGAACTCGAACTGACCATCACCAATCAAACGGCCGTACGACACGTACTGGTCGGTTCCAACGTTAAATACCGTTGAGTCGTTTCTGTTGATCTCTTTGATGTGGCTGTTTGCGTACAAACGAGCGAGCAACCAGAGGCTTACAGGCTGAAGGCTGTAGAACGATTCAACACGCTGCTCGTATTCAAAACCAGCCTGAAGTGCGTGGTCGCCAATGTCAGCAGAGAACTGACCGGTCACACGGAACTGGTTGGTGAAGTCTTGGAAGTAGGTGTTGGCCGGCGTGCCGAACTGCGTCCAGAGGTTGTAAGTAGCCGGGGGCAACTGGCCGTTCAAGATTGCGTTGCCGTTTTGTACTTCCAACAAGCTGCTGTAAGGGCCGCGGTCGTCTGCGTCGTAAGGTTCTTGATCGAAAAGTTGGAAGAATTGGGTGTTGACGGCTGCCAATTCAGGGTTGAATTCAGAAGGGGTGAACACCACGAGGGTATCTTCCCATCCGTCTTGCACCCAACGCTGGTTGGCAAAATTGTAAGCATACGAATCGCGGTCAAACACATCGAAGCTTCCAACGTGCCCGTAGCGGAAGAAGTTGTCTTGGTGACGTGCGTCTTCTGTGCGGCCTTGGGTTTGGGTGTAGTCGACCATCACGGTGTAGTAGATGTTCTTCAATACCCCGGCAGTTGACTCATCGGTCTCGTTTTCGAAACGCTGAGAGAACTTACCGTATACACGCCAGTCGATACCAGTAGAGCGGGTGTTGTTCTCGTGGTTCATCAACATGTTGGCGTAGCTGAAGTTGTTCGAACGGTTCAAAGCTGCGGTACCGCCGAAAGTAAGGGTGGTGTTGCCTTTGGTGTAAGCGTCAATCTTGGCTACCATATTGAACTGTTGACGGCCAACGTTCAAACGGGTTGGAACGGTTTCAAACGCATCCGGTCCGAGGAAGTCTGCATTGAAAAGTGCACCATTGACTTCTCCGTTGCTGCTAATGTTCGGACGCATTGGGTTGGTGAGCAACTCCTGGCGAACCTCATCGCGCATACGGAATACACCGCCAAAAGCCGGACGAGGGTCAACCTCATTTTGGTAGTTGGCAGAAAGAAACAAACCAAGTTTCGGGGTGGTTTTTTCACCCTTTTCGTTCTTATAGAAAGCCAACGGGCCTGAAATCACACCTTCAACAAGGTTGTATCCGTAGCGGTCAAGACCAACAGCGGTTTCTCCTGAGCGGAAACCCGATGAGATGAATTCGAATCCACCAAACCACTTCGATGTCGCGTTTCGAAGTGAAATGTTCAATACACCACCGGTTGCGTCACCGATGCTCGCTGGGATACCACCGGTCATTACAGTAATGCCTTCAACCGCTGATCGTGGCAGCGCTGATGACCCGCGTACTTTAACACCGTCGATGTAAACCCACGTACCGTCAGGACGAGAACCGCGAATCGAAATACCTGATCCGTCAGCGTTTGATACACCTGCTACTGTTTGAGCAAGTGAAACGGCATCTCGACCCGGCATCCGCTCAATGTCTTCACGAGCAACTGTACCCCCAGAGGCACCACCGTCACGAGTGATCAACGGTACATCGTAGGTGACAACCTCTGCAATGTCTAGCTCAACCCCGCTTTCAAGCGTCGCGTTGGCGAAGTCAATGCGGTTGGCGTTTACTTTAACGCCTGTGATTCGCTTCGGGGTATAACCCACAAACGAAAACAACACGTCATAGGTGCCGGGGTTAATTGGTTTAATGGTGTAATTACCATCAATGTCGGTGGTGGTACCGGCAATTTGGGCTGATCCCTGGAAGACTACCACGTTCACAAAAGGGAGCGTCTCGCCGGTAGCACCGTCGGTGACTTTTCCTTTTAGCGTACCTGACGACTGAGCGAAGGCTCCGGTGGTAGCGCACAATGCCATGATTATCAGCAAGTAAATCTTACGCGACATACAGTTTTGGCTTTGATTACGTAACTATTTCTCAACAAACGGGCGTAAATATAGAAATTATCCGCTCCCCTCTCAAAGTGGTTTGCTTTGCTTTCCGAAGTGAACATCATCAGGGTTTGAAACCCTGCGTCATCATGCGGAGGTGGCATTTCAATTTATGCTTCGTCGGTAAAGATAGGTAACGTATTGAGCTATCGACCATCATGGGCCAACACTCTCACCAAAAACTATACACGTCTAGTGAATTCTTTTGCCGAACTATTGGAAGGCATCACAGCCGAATAATCAGCGAAAATGCCGCTTTCTGAACCATCTCTTGTAGAAAGGGACATCAGCACCGCGGCTCATGCGTTCGGCTTTCTTGCGGTTTTTTTTCATCCGCTTTTGCGTCGTCTTTGTTTGGATGGTCATGTGCTTCTCGCGGCGTTCCGCAAGCTTTGTGTCGATTTCAGCCTCCTGTTCGGCAGCACGGCGATGGGCGTCTTCGATCTGCGTTTCAGTCTTCTTACGTTCCTTCCGCCGACCTTGGGCTTCTGCTGCGGTGCTGTACCCGAGCAAGCCAACGACCAACAGAAGAAGAATTCTCCACATGTGTATTGAACGTCTCATTTGCTGAATTCGTATGTGAATTTGTCAATGGAGATGTCTTCGGTGCCAGGGTCAAGGGTCAAAATCGCGGCAATGCGGCCAAAATCGTCTTGTACAATCGTTCGCCGCCACTTCAAGTCGCCGTCAATCCTGTGATACACTTCAGCAAGCAAACCATCATCGCTGTATACGTACGACCATTCCTCGTTGCCCTTGTCGGCGAGTCGGCGCCTAAAATTGAGTTTTCCGTGTTCGTTGTACTGGTAGGTAACCTCCTGGCTGCGCATGCTGATTAAATAGGTCTCTACCATGCGTTCAAGGTAGCCGCTGCTGTTGAAGTAGCGCTCACGCGACTTATAGGGCAAATGATTTTCGTTCAAAATCACCGTTTTATCGCCCGAGTTGGTGGTGCGCGATACCTGGTGCTCGCACGAAATCCAGGTTGCTTCGAGCTCGTAACTTTTGCCGCGGTAGCTGCAAATGGTCAGTGTATCGCCGCTGCGTTCAAAGGTCTCACGGTAAAAGCCTCCGCGGTCTTTCCGGTCGTACTGCAGCACATTGTCATCGGGCGATAAGTGGTAGGCTTCAAAAATGGTATCTGTTAAACCGTAACGCTGCCTGTAGCTCGAGCGCGAGGTACAGTTGCCCTCTCGATCGAACTGGTAGCTGCGTTTTACGCCGCTCATCCGTATGGGCTGACTGCTGCGCTTTACTTGCTCCTCCACATGAATGGCCGAAATGCCGTTGTTTTGAACAAACTCGCGGTTAAAGGGCAATTGCATAAAGTCAATGTCGCCGGTTCCGAGGTCAATCTGCTGCGCATCCACCCCCAATACCATCCATCCCCAAAAAATAATTGTGTTACTCCATCTCAGCCAACGCATCGTCTTTCGTTTTAACCGGAAGCCGACATGCGCCTTCCTTGCATACATATATAAGGGTGTCGCCTTGAGGCTTGCCCTCAAGCAATGGATTGTGCTTGGCTTCTCCGCCAATGATTACGGCCTGAGGCAGGTACATGCTGTCAAACGATTTGCGAAGCGGCGATCGGTGTCCAACGCCTGTAATCACCACTGCATGAAAGGGCTGCTCAAGCCGCAGGTGCAACCGGGCCCAGTGGTGGTGCCCGCCTCCGGTCACCAATTTGCCTCCGGCTGCTTTTAACAATGCCGATGCCTTGCGAATCCAGTCGGGCTCAGCTGTGAGCGTGCCCAACATGAAAAATCCGCTCGCCACTGCTGCATTGGCCGATGGTACCACATTGTCATTCACGTTCGGAGGCGTGCCCGGCAAAGCGCCGCTTTCGCTTTGGCGGTAGTTGAACACACCATTGGCCGCATCAAATCGCAACTCGATGGCCTGTGCAACGCGTGTCGCCTGCGCAAGGTAGCGTTCGTCCCACGTGCATGCGTACACTTCGCACAAGGCTTCGAGCAGGTAGCCATAGTCATCGAGCAGCCCTAAAACGGTCGCGGTTTTTCCCGTACGCGTGTGAAACAGTTCTCCACCGGGTTCAAACGCACCGGCCAACACGGCGTCGCATGCCCTTCGCGCAGCATCGAGGTAGCGATCGTCGCCGGTCGCCCGCCAAGCATTGCACAAAGCCCGAATCATCAGCGCATTCCACGAGGTGAGAATTTTCGTGTCGGTTTGTGGAGCTTCTCGCCGTTGGCGGATGAGATCCATGGCCGCCTTAACCTTCTGTGCCGCCTCTTGTTCGTTTGGCGACCATCCCTCTGCACGATTGACCGG
>DAITMF010000081.1:0-9384 GCA_036835325.1 Flavobacteriales bacterium | reverse complement strand
AGTACCGATGAAATCGTGACGGAACCCGTCCACCGTCGGGCGCACACACCACAAGCGAGTCCCGTAGGGACGTAGGTTGATGCGCGACCGTTTCCTGCGCCCCTACGGGGCTTACGGTACGCACACGCGCCGCATTGTGGACGGGTTTCGCCCTCGGCTTCACCCATCCCTACCAAACCTACGTCGCTGCGCGACTGCGTGTGTGACCGGTGTGTAATGTCGTTTCCATTGCGCGGGGTGACGGCGGTGCGGGCGGTAAACATTTTTCGTCGTACCAAAAAGGTTTACCGGGAATATTCATTCCCTCGACCGAACGCCGTCGGCAACCCGAATGCGTGCTTGTAAAATGGGTTTACTCATGTGACTCACTCTTCCGTGGTTGGCTATCAACCTACATCCTGACAAACCACCTTGTCACATTGGGCTTCGCTCATGTCAAATAGCTAAACGCGTAATTGAAAAATAGACATCCGGTAATCGACGGGTGCACTCAAAATGCTACCTTGAGGTTCCATCTCGTGTTTACGAAGTAGCTCAAACAGCAGTCAGGTTAGGAAAGCCGGCAAACCAAGTGCTGTGCAATCACCAAGCACATCGTGACCGCAGACCAAATTCAGCCATGAACGTTAAAAACCTGTACAAGCTACTTCGGAACCTCAACTCAAAAACCTTCGAGAAAGGAGATATCATACTGATGCTTGGAGACAAGCAACCAAATGTGTTTTACATCCGAAAAGGCTTGGTCAGAAGCTACCGAAGCAAAGACAATGGCGAGGAGGTAACCTTTCAGTTGTTTGCTGAAAAGCAGATTTTTGCGAATGTACACGCTATACTCTTTCACGAGCCCTCCAAACTCACATTCGAAGCGCTTGAAAAAACGAAAGTGTACTTTGCCGACTTTGAAACCTTGCATGACATCGGTGGTGAAAACTCTGAAATATTATTCGGCAACAACCGATTTTTCGGCCGGCAAATCCTGAAACAAGCGTTTCAACGTGTCGATTCGTTCGTATTTCTGTCACCGGAAAAGCGCTACTTAAAGTACCTTGAAGATCACCCCAACATCGTTAGCCGAGCCCCTGATAAATACATCGCGAACGTTCTCGGTATTACGCCCGTATCATTGAGTCGAATTCGCAACCGCATAGCAAAGAAGAAATAAGGCGTCCCATACATCAAAGAGCCGACGGGCAATGTCGACCCAAAATTGTTGCGAACAGCACCACCTTGTCGGCACTCGTTTAGCCTGCGAATTTCACCCGCAAAAGCCATGATGGCTGCACCGTCTAGCTGCCATTCATTCTTCATTCGTTATCAATTCTGCAAGCCGGTCCACTTATTAACTTAAGTAAACGTCGCGGTACAACCTTGCAAATACCTTTGTGGTAGTCTCTGAATTGAACGCCCATGAAACCGTTAATGCTGTGTATGCTATTTTCACTCTTCGCTCTTTCAATGAATGCACAAAAGAGCATTCAAGGAACCTGGCATACAGGCGAAGACAACACCTTAATTGAAATCAAAGAAGTGAACGGTGTGTGCAACGGTGAGCTTCTGTCGACCAACAAGGCCGATGCCAAAATTGGCGCTGTCGTGCTCAAAGATGTCAAAGCGACCGGGTCAAAATGGAAAGGGAAACTGTACAGCCCCAAGAAGAAAGATTGGTTTGATGCTGAGTTCGAAACAAAAGGTGAGAAGCTGATCATTACAGTCAAATCAGGTTTCATGAGTAAAACTGTCCACTGGACGAAGAAATAACTCATTCGGGAACAGTCTCAAAGCGACGGTATGCGATGCAGTGCGAATGGTGCCAAACGTATTCTACTTAGCGCCTCAATCGTGCTTGTGAGCGACTCTTACTCGCAGAATTTCGAACTCCTTACCGTAAAATCAGCCTACTATCCGGCGCAGGAAATAGAAGATCCTAGAAGCGACGGTCAAATCGGCATTCGCGAGTGGGGCGTACAACTCGCCATTCCACATTTCATTCAGAAAGCAGACAGTACAATCGTAATTCACAAGATCGCCTACGGTGATCTCAGGATTGACGCAGAAATTGGAATGGCTCCATCGACAACGGCAGCGACGCAACGCTACCAAAATATCTCGTACAACCTGGGCTTAATCAAAGGTTTGGGTGCACACTGGCTGGCGGTGGTAAATGTTCAACCCACCCTCGCCTCTGATTTCGAAGAAAAGCTCAGCGGAGATGATTTTCTGCTACAAGCCAATGCGCTGCTCGTTAATTCGAAAAACGAGAAATTCAGTTACGGTTTTGGGTTGGCCTATACCACGCGCGTCGGAAGGCAAATCGTCTTGCCCATGGGCTTGTTTACATACACGACCCATCGACTGGATGTTGACATCGTGGTTCCAAACAACTTGACCATAACGTTTAAGACCCCTCAGAAGACAATGGCTTATGGCATAAAAGCGGGCATTGATGGCGGCGTATTCAATACCACGAACGACATAGCTTCACTTGGCGTGAGCATAGACAAAGTCGGCTACAGCCGTTTGATTCTTGCTCCCACAGTTTCAGCATTTTTTTTCACTGCATTGCGCATTCAATTGCTCGGTGGACTAGCAGCGGGCCGGAGGCTCGAACTGCTTGATAGCCAAAAAGAAGTAATAGACTGGGCGCCAAAAAACGCTCCTTTTGTGGGACTGAGCCTTTCGTTGACGCCCTCAACCAAGAAAACTCAAGCGCCCTTATTCAATTAAATCCAACCTCACGCGCATGCCTTCGCCAAAATTAAACGTCTATTTGAAACTACTGAAAATCGGTGCCATTTCGGTATTCGCAGTAGAGGCCATGGCCCAACCAACCTTGACGATAGCCATTGTTTCTGACGGAGCCGCAGAGGGTAACCACTTGTTCGAAAATGCAATAAAATCGGAGGTCAATACGCTCCTCTCCTCTCAATTCACTGTTGATTACCGTGAATTCTTTACCAACGGAAGCGTTGCCGAAATAAGCAACGCCATCGAAAAAGTTTACTCCGAAGACCAAGTGGATGTACTCGTAGGCATTGGAGTTTTATCGAGCAAGATTATTTCTGAGCAAAGCAACTATCCTCTCCCAAGCATTGCGTCGATACACCTCAATTTTGAGCCAAACGCGAATGAGGTATTGCCAAATGAACGCAGCGGAGTTTTCAATTACACATACATCAATTCACCGTTCAATGTACAGGAGGGAATTCGCATGTTGGAGTCGTTGTGTACTTGCCAAAACTTGGCCGTCATCACCAACTCCACTCTTTTCTCCATCGGTCTAAACGGGATGGATATGCAATCTAAAGGCGGCAGCAAAATCAATTGGATTGCCGAAACACCTGATTTGAAGAACGTTGTATCAATGATCCCGAACGAAGTTGGCGGAATATACATCCTCTCACCCCTGTACAACCAATCAGAAAACGAAATTGCCGCATTCTTCGATGCATTGAACGAGCGAAAGTTGATCTCATTCAGCGCATTTGAACTGCCTCACTTGGAGCAGGGTGCATATGCGGCGTTTGCCGTGAGCGACAATCTGAGAAAAATCCCACGGAGAATTGCCCTCAACATTGAGCGAATTGCACTTGGTGAAAATCCAAAAGATTTTCCGGTAAGCATTGAGGCATTCAGCAATCAATTGATGCTCAACATGGCGACGGTGAACAGGATTGGGAAATACCCCAAGTGGGAAGTGCTCGACGATGCCTTGCTCATTAACATCAATACGCCACATACCGACCGGGTTCTTAGCTTGAAAGCAGCCATTGCCGAAGGTATCGAGAACAATCTATCCTATAAAATTGAGCAAAAACAAACCCAAATCAACAGCAAAGACCTGAGTTTGGCCAAAGGAAACTACCTACCCAAAATCGATGCGGGAACGACCGGATATTTCTTGGACGAGAATAGCGTAAACAGCTCCTTCGGTCGTTTAGGTTCATTCAACTGGACTGCCAACGGCTCGCTCTCCCAACTCATCGTCTCTGAACCGGCGATGGCCAATATAGCTATCCAAAAACTGCTGTATGAAAGTCAGAAAAAGGCGCAAAAACAATCTGAGTTGGATGTCATTTTGGAAGTTGCCCAACGCTACTTCAGCTACATGCAGGTTCTAAGCGTAGCCGAATTGCAAAACAACAACATCAAGGCCGTTAACCAAAACCTGACCATTGCAAAGAACAAAGAAAAAGCAGGTTACAGCGGATCGAGTGATGTTTTTCGGTGGCAAACTGAACTTGACTTGGCGAAATCGGACTTAAACACAACTACAGCACAACTCAACGGCGCCGGGTTTCAATTAAACGAAACGTTAAACCGACCAATCAAGGAGGCATTCGCCCTTGACGATGCGGGTGGCATCGATCAATTCATCGAAGAACTTGATGAAATACTTATTCGTCTGATTGAAGACCAAGCAATCTTCAACCGGTTTGCTGACTTTATGGTAAGCGAGGCGAAGCAAAATCTTCCAGAACTCGAACAAATCAAACTGGCCATTGGTGCTCAAGAACGCTTGCTGAAATCAAACAAGCGCGCGATGTACATTCCCACGGTCGCTTTTGGAGCGAACTATGACTACCCCATAGAAACGATTAACCGCGGTGAACCACTTCCAATTCCGGGCATTGACATCGATGTCCTTCCCGGCTGGAATGCAGCATTCAACGTGGCCTTCCCAATTTTTACTGGAGGGGCGAGAAAGTATGAGAAAGACAAAGCCATAGTAGGTCTGAATCAGTTACGCGATCAAGAGCAAGACCTGAACAATGTATTGGAACTGCAGGTTCGCGCCAACATGGCAAAAGTGACCGCTTCTTACAACAATACCCGGTTGACCAAAGCTGCTGCAACCTCGGCTGAGAAAAACACAGCAATTGTGCGTGAACTGTATGAATCAGGTCAGGTTGACGTCATTACCTTGATTGACGCGCAAAACGCGTTGTTGGGGGCACAGGTAAACGCCACCAATGCAAGTTATCAGTTTATGATTGACTACTTCTTGCTCCAGCGTTCAACCGGCAACTATACATTCTTGGCTACAGAAGCCCAACGAAGAGAGTTCTTACAGCGGTTTATAACCTTCAAAAACAACTGACCATGCGATTGCTGCTCATACTTTCGTCTCTTTTATTTCTTTTATCCTGCGGGGATGGCTCAGAGGAAACGAGCGATCCGATTCGGCCTGTGAAGTACGAAGTAGTAAAGCGCTCGACAGGGATGGTGAAGTATACCTTTTCAGGTGTGGCTAAACCGGAGAATGAAACCAATCTCAGCTTCAAAGTTGCCGGTACCTTGGCGTCGGTAAATGTAAAATTGGGAGACCGAGTCACCAAGGGTCAGCTCATCGCCACCCTTGATCCTTCCGACTACAACATACAAACCAATCAAGCACTTTCGCAAAAAGACGGTGCCGTGGCCAACGCAAAGGCCGCAGAAGCGCAATTGATGAGCGCAAAGGCAACCTACAATCGGATAGCCCAACTCTATGAGAGCAACAGTGTAGCACTTAGTGAATACCAACAAGCAAAGGCTGCGCTTGATGCAGCACAAGCGCAATTCGATGCGGCCAATTCGCAAATTAGCACTTCAAACCAACAATTGGCGGCTGCCGGGAATCAAGTAAGCTACACGCGCTTAACCTCGCCAATGAACGGGGTCATTACTGCGCTGCAAGTTCAAAAAAATGAAGTGGTCAATGCCGGTATGCTCATTGCAAATGTGAGTTCGTTGGGCCGTCCGGAAGTTGAAGTAGCTGTTCCTGAAGCACTTATCAATGAATTGAACATCGGGGAAAAAGCCACGGTCACGTTCTCCTCATTGTCGAATCAGGTGTTCGATGCAGAGGTGATTGAAATCGCATTTGCTTCTGAACGATCGACCACTTTTCCGATAAAACTCAAGATAATCACCCTTGAAGACGAAATCCGACCGGGAATGGCCGCAGAGGTGAGCTTTACGCTGGGCACAGTTGACGAAACCACGGGCGAACAACTTGTAGCACCGCTTAAAGCGGTTGCGAGTGGCCCCGATGGCAACTACGTTTTCAAACTGATACCCGACACTGACGAGGGTGTTTACAAAGCACAACGTGTTGCGGTTGAGCTCGGCCCCATCATTGAGAACGGTTACGTCATTAAGTCGGGCATAACGGATGGAGACCTGGTGGCAACGGCAGGTTTAAGGTCGCTCTATGACGGGAAAAAAGTAAAACTCCTCGAAGACTGATTCTTATGAACCTAACAAAACTTGCTCTTACATACAACCGAGTAACAATGCTCGCCCTCTTGGTTGTAGTGGTCATGGGACTCGTCGAATACGAAAAGCTATCCCGAGACAGCATGCCTCCCTTTACCGTGCGGGTTGCAACCATCATTACCCAGTTTCCTGGAGCAAGTCCTGAGCGTGTTGAATCACTCATAAGTGATAAAGTTGAAAAGGTGCTCCAAGAAATCCCGGAAGTCAAAACAATCACCAGTATAAGCAGAACAGGAGTTTCGATTGTAAAACTGACTGTTCGTGATGATTTGCCGGCGAGCCGGTTACAGGAAACGTGGGACCTCGCCAGAAGGAAAATCGAAAACATAAAAAACGACCTACCCGATGGCATTTACGGTCCGAGTTTGAACGACGAAGACATTGGGGTGGTTTATGGCATTATCGTCGGTTTGGAGTCGGATGGCTTTGACTACAAAGAGCTCAAGCAATACGCTGAAATGCTCAGAGATGAAATCGTTGCACTTGATGATGCTGCCAAAGTTATTTTGGGAGGTACGGTCGAAGAACGAATTTACCTTGATTATGACGATGCGAAGTTGGCCCAAACGGGTGTTACCTCCGGCCAAATCAAGAACATAATATCCGAAAGTAACATCATCATTCCATCCGGCCAAATCAACTTGGGAGAGGAACGAATTATTCTTGAAACATCCGGAAATTTTGAATCTGTTGAGTCCATCGAGAACCTCGTCATATCCGTCGGTGCGAAAGGTGAAACCGTTGTCCTCGCTGATCTAGCCACCGTGTCACGTGACTACATTTCTCCAAAAGAATCCATTGTTAGGATCAACGGAAACCAAGCCTTGACCCTCTTCGTGTCAGTGAAAGAAGGTGCCAATTTAATATCGCTTGGCGAAGACATCGATGACTTAATTCAGAAGTTCAACACAACAACATTGCCTCTAGGTCTGAATGCAGTCAGCGTAGCTTCGCAAGACAAAGAAGTGAAGAAAAAGATTGACGTGTTCATTGCCAATTTGGCCCAAAGTATTGTGATCGTATTGCTGGTGATTTTGGTTGTGTTGGGCTGGCGACCGGGGGTGATCATAGCCACAATGGTTCCTGGCACCATTGTTCTCACTTTCCTTCTCATGGGAGTATTTGGCGTGGGTCTGAATCAAGTAACCCTTGCATCACTCATCATGGCATTGGGTTTATTGGTTGACAATGGAATCGTGATGGTGGAAGGCTTGCTTGAGAAGATTCATGCCGGCCAATCAAAATTTGATGCAGCAGTAAATTCAGCCAAAGAGTACATGACTCCTTTGCTTATTTCTACACTCACTACCAGTGCGGCCTTTCTTTCCTTCTACTTGGCAGATGGCGCGATGGGTGATATGATGGGCAACATCTTCCTGGTTATCACAATGGCATTGCTTTCATCGTGGCTGATGGCTTTCACAATCATTCCATTGTTCGGGAACGCCCTTCTTAAGGCCCACAACGCTGAAGAAGAGCATAAAACAATTTTTGACGCTTTGCGGGGCGGGTACAACAAGGCGCTGTTATGGGTACTTGCGAAACCCCTTAGCACCCTATTAGCGATTGCCGTGCTGTTCGCTCTTTCTGTTTATGGATTCACCTTCATCCCGAGCATTTTCATGCCGCCGAGCGACAGGAATCTGGTGGTGGTTGATATCACTTACCCCTTGGGCACCAAAATCGAAACAACCGATTCGAAAGTTGCACTGCTGGAAAACCACATCAATGAAAAATTACGTGCGACCGCTGCGGGACAAGAAGGCGTTACGACTTGGTCATCGTACATTGGAAAAGGCCCGGAGGCCTATGATTTAGGGTATTTCGCGGGTGAACCGAACTCTTCGTACGCCCATATGCTCATCAACACCACCTCGAACAGTGCAAACGATACCGTGATAGATGAGCTGCGCGCTTTTGCAGCCAAACACTTGATAGATGCCGAAGTGAAAATTAATCGATTGGTGGGCTCAGGTGGTGCGGCTGCACCAATCGAAATTCGCATTTCAGGCAACGACCCGGATGAGCTCTTCAAGATCGCCGACCGCATCAAGGGTGAACTACTCCAAACACCCGGCACCATCAATGTTACCGATGATTGGGGCGCACGAATCAAGAAGATTTATGTGAACATCGATGAGAACAAATTGGCGCGCTCAGGCCTCACGCACCAAGACGTGGCCATATCATTGCTCACATCTCTCGACGGTTTCGAAGTTGGGGAGTACAGAGACGAAAATCAAAGTATTCCCATTACCATGAAACGCGATGCCATTGAACACCTCGCATACAATGACATTCAGAACCTCAATGTCTTCTCTCAATCCAGAGGCACAAGCATTCCGCTTTCACAGGTCGCAACGATTGAAGTACCTTGGCAGTATTCAAAACTCCTCAGGCGGAAGCTGAAACCAAGCTTAATCATTCAAGCAGGTGTTGCGAATGGTTACTTGGCTAGTGAACTCATGGATGACGTCATTCGGCCCATGATGGAGGATGAAACCAAAAACTGGAAAAGCGGCTATTCTTATGAATTCGGCGGTGACGCCGAAGGCAGCAACGATGCCATGGGTGCCGTCGTGGTTAATCTGCCGCTTAGCTTTTTCATCATCATTCTCTTGCTCGTGATTCAGTTCAATTCGTTCCGAAAGGCCGGCATTATTCTAATGACAATTCCACTCGTACTTGTAGGGGTTACAGGTGGCTTACTGGGTGCGGGGGCATTTTTCAGCTTTACTGCTTTCTTGGGTGTCATTTCACTTGCCGGTATTGTCATCAACGACGCCATTGTGCTCATCGATAAAATGGGCACTGAGCTCAAGGAAGGAAGGGGATTGATGGAAAGCATCATCAAGGCTGCAAACGACCGTTTCAGTCCAATCATGCTCACCACACTTACTACTTCGTGTGGAATGGTACCGCTGTGGACGGGTGGTGGTCAACTTTGGTCGCCAATGGCCATTACCATCATCTTCGGTCTGCTGTTCGGAACCATTATTCTACTGATTTTCGTACCCGTGGCCTTTTTGATGCTCATGCGCAGGTCGGGCTGAGGCCTTCATGGGGTTGCAGCGCGCGCGTGTCACGTTAGCCCCATCGGGGCGGCACCTCAACGAAAACAACCAC
>DAITMF010000080.1:0-10094 GCA_036835325.1 Flavobacteriales bacterium | reverse complement strand
CGCAATGAACACCGAGTTGATGAAGAAGAGGTAAAGCGCGCCAAAGAAAAACTCCCACCGCAAGGTGGCTAAACCAAAGCCCACCGTGCACAATGGCGGCATCAGCGCCGTTGCAATCGCCACGCCCGGCACGACATTGCTTTTCTGACTGCGCGAACCGGCTATGATGCCCGCAGCACCACCCACAAAGGCAACGCCAATGGCCAACAAGGTCGCTTGCGTGCGGTCGCGCAGCTCAACATTGATTTCTGGAATCGGAATCACCGAGAAGTACAGCGCAGAAATCACAATGCCAATCACAATCATGATGCCCAAATTGGTCATCGATTTCTTCAAGAGCGGAAAATCGTAGGTGCCCGCCGCCAAACCGATGCCCAAAATCGGACCCATCAGCGGCGAAATCAACATCGCACCAATAATGATGGGTATGTTGCCCACCGACAAGCCAATCGACGCCATCAAAATTGCCGCAATGAGAATCCACGCGCCGTGGCCCTTGAAGTTCACATCTGCCCGAATGCCTTCTGCCGTGCCTTCACGGTCAATGCCCTCCGAGAGACTGAAAACTTCTTTCAGGAATTTCCAAAGGTCAACCGCCAAAAGGCCAATCAGTCGCCGCAAACGCGAGGTATTCGCCGGTGGCGGCGTTTCTGATGATTGATTTCCCTGCGGGGATGAGGATGCGGGGTGTTCGGCACCCGTTTGCTCTTCGTTCGGAGTGGTCGGTGTTTCCATGCGGTGGTGATTCAGAGGTGAAGATACGAAGATGGCTTTCCTTACTCCAACAAATCCGGTCGGCGCTCTTTGGTGCGTTGCACCGATTGTGCGTGACGCCATTCGTCGATCAACTTGAAGTTGCCGCTGAGCAGCACCTCCGGCACCGTCCACCCGTGGTAATCGGCCGGACGCGTGTACACAGGAGGAGCGAGCAAATTGTCTTGGAACGAATCTGACAAGGCGCTCGTTTCGTCGTTCAACACACCGGGAATGAGACGGATGAGCGCATCCGACAACACCGCGGCCGCGAGTTCACCGCCGCTGAGCACGTAATCACCAATGGAGATTTCGCGGGTAATCAGGTGGTCGCGCACGCGTTGGTCAACACCTTTGTAATGACCGCACAAGATCATGATGTTCCCACGCATCGAAAGTTGGTTGACGATGCCTTGGTTCAGCCGCTCGCCATCGGGCGTCATGTACACAATTTCGTCGTAGTCGCGCTCCGAGCGCAACTGCTCAATGCAGCGGTGAATGGGTTCGATTTGCATCACCATGCCCGCACCTCCGCCAAAGGCGTAATCATCCACCTTGCCATGCTTGTCGGTCGACCACTTGCGGATGTCGTGCACGTGCACCTCCACAAGGCCTTTTTCAATGGCCCGTTTGAGAATGCTGTCGGCAAAAGGCGACTCCAGAAGCCGCGGCAAAAGCGTGAGAATGTCAATGCGCATGGCTCAGTATTGCGGATGTTGTGGAGCGTTTTGCAAAATGCCTTCGATGCGCTGCATGGCTTCGTCGTTCAAGCGATCGTAAAGCTCAATGGCCTTGAGGTTTTCAGTGAGTTGCTCGGTTTTTGAAGCGCCCAAAATCACCGTTGATACATTCTCGTTTTTCAAGCACCAGCTTACACCCAGTTGCGGCAAGCTCATGCCGAGGTCGGCTGCCACTTCGCGCAATCGGTCAACCTTGGCGATGTTTTCTTCGGTCAACATGCGCTCTGCGAGCCAGCTCAATTCGTCGCGCTGCAAACGGGTGTTCACCGCGTCGCCGGCACTGTATTTGCCGGTCAAAATGCCCGACGCCAGCGGACTCCAAATCGTCGTGCCCAAGCCCACGGTTTTGTAAATCTGACTAAACTCCACTTCGACCTTGCGGCGAACCAACATGTTGTACTGCGGCTGCTCCATGGTGGGGCCGATCAAGTTGTAGCGCTGGGCGACCATGTGGGCCTCCATGATTTCCTGGGCCGACCATTCGCTGGTTCCCCAGTAGAGGATTTTGCCCTGCTGAATGAGGTTGTGCATCGTCCACACCGTTTCTTCCATCGGCGTTTCTTTGTCGGGTCGGTGGCAGAAGTACAGGTCGAGGTAGTCGGTGCGCAAGCGTTTCAGTGCTTGTTCACAGGCCTCAACGACGTGCTTGCGGTGCAACCCACGTTGGGTGGGCAATTTGCCACCTGCACCGAAGAATACCTTGCTCGAAACGGTATAGCTGTCGCGGCTCCACTGCTTTTTGGCGAGGATTTCACCCATGACCTCCTCGCTTTTTCCGGCGGCGTACACTTCGGCATTGTCGAAGAAGTTGACACCGGCGTCGTAGGCAATGTCCATGAGCCGGTCAGCGGTTCCATCGTTGATTTGGTTGGCGAAGGTGATCCAACTGCCAAATGAGAGGGCTGAGAGCTTGAGGCCACTCTTTCCGAGTCTGCGGTATTCCATGCGGTAAAGGTACGTCATCCCATCCATCCCCAAAAAAAGACCATTCAAAGCGAAGCGCATGATTTGACGGTAGCGGTTGCCGTTCTTTGGTGAAAATTCAAAGATGGAACTCATCGCCGCTTTTCGCAGCCGCAGCGAGCTGTTGTTTTGGTTTACCGTGGTTATGTTGGTCATGACGGTTGTCACGCTCATTTTGACGCAAACGACGAGCGTGCGTGTTGGCGGTGCAAACGCATGGTGGAAACCCTTCAAGTTCGTGGTTTCAACGGCCCTCTACAGCGGAACCGTTCTTTGGCTTTTGCGTTTCTTGCCTGATTCGCGCAGTACGTGGCTCGAATGGGTCATTGTGCTCAGCTTGGGCTTTGAAATCGTTTACATCGTTTGGAAGGCCGCTCAAGGCGAGGCATCGCACTTCAATGTTTCAACGCCGTTTTCGCGCTTCATGTGGTCAATGATGGCGTCAATGGCCACCGTGGCCACGCTAACTGCCATGGTGCTGTTTTTTTGGTTTTGGACGGATGAGGTCGCCCAGCTTCCGAACCACCTTCTGTGGTCAATTCGCCTCGGTTTGGTACTCTTCGTGGTGTTTGCCTTTGAAGGCTTCGCCATGGGAGGAAGGATGGCGCACACCGTAGGCGCTCCCGATGGCGGCGAAGGATTGCCCGTCACCGGCTGGAGCACCCGCCACGGCGATTTGCGCATCGCGCACTTCGTGGGCATGCACGCGCTGCAAGTGCTGCCTGTGCTTGCTCATTTCGTACTAAAATCAACGGTTTTTGTGGTCATTGCGGCCATCGCCTACGCCGCATTGGCCGTTTGGGTGCTGGTGAATGCGCTTGCGGGTAAACCTTTGCTCGGGTAACGTGTTCGCGTTTGTTGGGATTGAGAAGTGCCAAAAACCTACGGCGTTTCCTTCGAATCTACTTCGGTATGCTTGACGCATTGATCGAGACAACCACTTCGTTTTTTCGGCCAAAGAGCTGATAAGGCGGATTGTACCCGAAGTACCTGAAGTTTCCGTATATGCTGATTTCACGATCGTTGAGCATTTTTTCAAGCTTCATTCGTTGCTCTTCGATGCGCTCGGTGGAGGCAAATCCACCAAACGAAAGCGCCGCTACGTACTCTGCTTTGGCCGTTTTTAGTTGCACCTCCATGTTGTTAGGCAGCGGAAGTTCGTCGTACTTCATGCCTGCAGGCATCACAAAGGCCATGGTTGATACGGTGTCGTCGATGTTCATGTGCACCGGTGCTGTCATTGAAATTTTCTGCTGCCGACTGTTGTTGCCCGAAATGTACCTGATCAACTTGCCAAACCCTGAGTAGCCCAAGTCGCGGTACGACGTGTCAGACGAATGCACCGTGGCCAACACGGCTTCAGGGTAATACCTGATTTCAAGGCCTTCTTCATGGCTGACCACGTTGTATTTCTGGGCCTCCGTTTTTCGCGTCGAAAAGGTGGTGTAGACCTGAAAGACCACAAATGCCACAACGACAATGGCCACAATGATGAGGAGAGTTTTCATAGGTTCATTTCATGGGTGACTTGAAAACGCCTGTTGGCTTTTAATGATTGGGACGTACAACAGTACATTAATGCCTGCTGCGGCAAAGAGCACGCTGAATACTTCGACTGCAATACCCGTATCGTTCATGGCGACGACTGTTCCCAAACCCAAGAACACACCCAACGCAACACCCAACACCAACACTCTCAATGACACTTTCTTGCCCATATTGAACATCCAACTGCTCAAAATGATTTCTGAAAGCGCATAAAAGAGGAAAAGAAAGGCGGTCAAGAAGAGCAGGTTTTCCATGGTCTCACAAAAAAGCATGATGGAAACGCCATACCCCATCATGGCCAAGGCGTGCAGTTCGTGGTACGCAAATTTGACTTCGCTGCGCTTGCTTTGAAAGCCGGTGGCGAAAGCAAAAATAGCGTCCGCAACCAGCGTGAAGCCCAAGGTAAGCTTTAAGGTATTGAACGGCCCTGAGTTGAGTGAACCAAGCACCAGTCCCGCAGCAATGGTAATGCCGCCGTACACGTAAAGGGAAAGAGGATTGTGTACGGCGGTTGACCGTGGTGTTTGTTGAGCAGACATTGAATGGCGGGTTTGAAACCGATGGCCAAGGGTTCATCGGTTGTTAGAGGGGGCGGTAAAAAAGGTTTTGTGCAGTTAAAAGGCGTAAACGAATTTCACCTCAACTTCGTTTCTCAGGTGTCCGACACCCGGAGTGTTCCACCCGATGCGTTCGGCCTCTTCTCGTTGACAGAGGGCATCAACCGAACCTTTTAAGTAAACGGTTGACTCACTCATGTCAACCTGTATGTCACAGTTGGCCACTGCCCAGTTTCGCCCGAGCGCCTTTTGCACAAGGTGGGGGTCAGCAAGGTCATGCGAAACGGGTTTGATAACGACGTTATTGGTCACGCCCCGAACGCCTTTGAGCGCGTTGACGGCATTCACCGCCGCCTCGCGTTGGTGATTCCAAGGCAGTTCTCCATCAAGGGTCACCCACGAGGCAATGACCTGCACCCGAAGTGAACAGCTATAAACCAGGGCATTGGCCTGCAAAGCGGCCTTAACATTCGCTTCGAGTTCAACATCAGTCAGTGTTTGGCCCTTGGCCAATTTCACCAATAAGTTGTTGGTGAGCGCCTTAACGCCGTCAACCCCTTTTGCTGCATGTGCAGCCACAAGCTGCTTCACGTAGCTGTCAACCACGCCCGAAAGAATGATGACGCCATTTTTGGCCACGACGCCAATTTCAGCAGAGGCCATCACAGGCTCCCATTGAATCGCTTGTTCAACGTCTTGCTTTAGTTCTTGGTTATTTTTTATGGAGGATGGATGAGCGAACCGAGTCGGTTGATAAAGTATCAACCTCACTGCGAAGGTGCGCTTATCCGTTTCGTATACTGTTACACATTTCCGTCAAAAACTTGCTTAATTCTCAGATTGAAGCTGCACTCTCTGTACAGCAAACTACAGGCCTTCGGTAAACTTTTCATGCAGCAGGGAAAAGGGGTTACCGGTGCCCTGTGGAAGCGGGCAGACAAAACCTAAAGTGGTCAATCACTTGGCGAATATGATCAACAACCCCGATGCTTTGGTATGTGTTTTGTCAAGGCTTTAGTCGAGCCAACGAGAGAAAGTGAGCCAAGCACACAACCGGCACAATGAAGGCAGGTAAAAGGGTATACGGAAACTCCAGAACCGCGACGTTGGGTTGGTCAAAGGCAAAGGTTTGAAAGGGCAAAGGAGCCGAAAGCACTGCGGTTACAACGATGTTCAATAGAAATAAAAGACCAACCATGTTCCAAATCCGCAAGAGCCTCTTCGGCAGTTGCCTTCGAGTTAGTAAGCCATAAAGCACCATCAGCACTGCGCTCAGTCCAATGGCAATGTCGTAATTCCCTCCGACGAAGGTCATCGATTTTGGTACCTTTTTTGCTAGGTACAAGTCGAACAGAAGAAGTTCGACCGGCAATCTTACGATGTGCACGCTGATCAACCTCAGTTGATTCAGCGCGGTTTGCTTTAGTGAATACCAAACTGCAGGCATGAAAGCAAAATTGCCAATGAGTATGCCCAAAAAGCGCGGTGGAGTGGTGCCGGTGTTTTCAAAGAACCCGCTGAGCGACAAGGCCCCTGCGAGTAGAGTCCAAACCAGTGAATAAAGAACGACTCTTTTGTTCCAGCCGCTTGCATGCGCAAAAACGGCGAGGAACAAAAGAGTCAAAACACCAAAGGCAACGCTTGTCATTGCCCTTCTACGGCTTTCTTGAGCAGGTCCATGCCCTGTTGATTGGTCTTTTCCATTTCGGCTTTTGCACCGAAAAGCCACATGAAAAACGCGTCGACGAGACCTGACTCCAGTTGGAAATCTTGCGTTACTTCGATGCCGTTTCCGGTTTCTTTAAAGGTGTAATCGAAGGTAGGTTTGGCCACAAACGGCTTTTGGATGTCGCAGCGCATTCCGACGAAATTTTCGCCTTCGATTTTCACGATTTCCTGAAAGCCAAGGTCCTTGCCCTTGTTTCCTTCCCAATGGTAACGGGCCCCAACCGTACCATCGGTTCCCTTTACTTCGAATTTTTGTTCCGGGTCTTGCGCCAAAAACGGCGACCATTTCGGGAAGTTGCCGAGGTACTTTACCATGTTAAACACCTCAAATTTATCACCTTGAATGGTGACCTTTTTCTCAATGCGGATGGATTTCAAACCACTGGCTTTGTACAAACCAAATCCGATGAACGCGAGCAGCGCGGCTACAAGTGCAATTACAATCATTTTAGTACTCATTTTAGTGATTCATTAAAGGGTTACCTGGATTACGTCTCTCACTTCAACTGTGCCGCCCATCGCAAGGATCGGACAGTCTTTCGCCAGTTCAGCCGCCGCCTCAATGGTTGGGGCTTTGAGAAGTAAAGTGCCTCCCAGAACCGAGTTTTCGGCACTGTGCACGCCATCGAGCGTTTCGGTGCTGTTCAAGATTTTACCTGAGTCACCCAGTTGATGTGTTCCAACCAAGGCACCGCTCATCGCCAGCTTACCAATAAAGCTTCCCCATTGTTTGTGCATTTCAGCTTCAACTTCCGGTTGCGGAGTAGAGGCGTTCAGATCAAACCTGAACAAAAGCATGAATTCATGAAGTTGTGTCATATCCATTGATGTTTATGGTTGATTATTGACGCAAACTTCAGGCACAATTCGTGCTTCAATCTTGCCATATGGCAAGAAAAACTATTGGCTGGCAATCTCTTTTCGAATCCGGCTTAATGAGGTGTCAGTTACCCCCAAGTACGTAGCAATGTGCTTCAGTGACACGTTTTGCACAATGTGCGGCTTTTCCTTGAGCAAACGCAGGTAGCGCTCTTTGGCTTGGTCTGTAATCATCGAGATGCTGTGCCGTTTCAATGCGAAATAACTGCTCACCAAGGTGGTTCGACCTTGCTCTCTGAAGTTCTGTATGCTGTGAAAGAGGGTTTGGAAGGTGTCAAAATCAAGCTGCCAGCATACACAGTCGGTTAAGGCTTGTATGTTTTCGCGCGTTGGTGAACGAAGAAAGAACGATGGCCAATCAATCACAATCTCGCCTACCGAGTAAAAATTGGTTGTGATATCGTTGCCTTCTGAATCAATTACAAACGACCGTATAAATCCGCTTTCAACAAACCAATAATGTCCGGCGGTTTTTCCGGCCTCCAACAAGTAGTCATTCTTCTCGAATGAAATGCGTTTGAAGTGCGGTATTACTTGCGTGGTTTCTTCAGGTGTCATACCTGATTTCTCGAATACCCGATTTAAAAAATGATGATCGTTCATAGCTGTGTTTCATTGAGATTTGGTGTTGCAATATAATCGCAAATTAGACGGCAATAATTGCGCTATACATTCTTTGAAAATGGTCAGAAAAACGCAAACGATGTTGCATTCAAGCAGATTCATCCCGGGCAAGCCACCCATCCGTCCCTTTCCCTACCTTTAAACCCACAACATTCGGGTATGTGCGGCATCTGTGGCTCCATTCGTCAGGCTTCTGAAGACGATCTTCGCAACGAGATCGACCACATGCTGCCCTTCATGCAGCACCGCGGTCCTGATTTCGGCGATAGCCTCATCGCCCCGCCCGTTGCCCTTGGTCACCGTCGATTGAGCATCGTTGACCTGAGCGAACACGCCAACCAGCCCATGCGCAGCGCCGATCACCAATTGGCTGTGGTGTACAACGGTGAGATCTACAACTTTCGAGAACTCAAGCGCGAATTGGAAGGCGCCGGCTGCCACTTCACCACCCAAACCGATACCGAGGTCATCCTCCACGGCTATGCACACTGGGGCCTTGAGGCGCTCCTCTACCGCTTGGAGGGCATGTTTGCTTTCGCCATTACCGATTTCGCGCGCGGGGATACAGTGCTCGTCCGCGACCAGCTTGGCAAGAAGCCGCTCTACGTGTACTCGACTGCAAGCGAGCTACTTTTTGCATCCGATCTGCGGGCCATTCATGCGGTGCGAAAGGCGCAGCTGACCGTCGACTTCGAAGCGCTTGATCACTACTTCACCGAACTTTGCATGCCGCAGCCGCACACGGTTTGGCGCGAAGTGAAGCAGCTTCAGCCCGGACATTTCATGCGGTGTGATCACACCACACTTGACGTTGAATCGCACTGCTACTGGAAGCTGGAGCTGCCCGATGAATACGTTGATCTGTCTGAAGAAAACATTCTTCAACGCACCGAAACGCTCTTGCGCGCCGCCATCGACCGACGCAGTTATGCCGATGTGCCCATGGGGTGCTTCCTCAGCGGAGGCATCGACTCCGGCTTGGTCACGGCCTTCATGGCGCAGCAAAGCGATCAACGCATCGATACCTTCAGCGTTGGCATGGCGCACGAAACCATGAACGAACTGCCCGATGCGGCCATCGTGGCGAAGCGCTACAACACGCGCCACCACGAAATTACGGTCAATGCCGACGTTGTTGATGTGCTGCCCGATCTCCTGAATGCGGTTGGTGAGCCCTTCGCCGATAGCAGTTTGCTTCCCTCGCACTTCGTGTGCCAAGCCATTAAGGGCAGCGTGACGGTGGCGCTCTCAGGCGATGGCGGAGACGAGCTCTTCGGCGGCTACACCGAATACAATCGGGCTTACCGCGCTTGGCGTTTTGGAGTGGATTTCCCTGCGGGGATGCGCAGAGATGCCGCTGTGTTCCTCGATAAGCTGCAGTCACGACTGGGCAAAAGGCGCGAGAACCTTGGCTCGTATGCCGATTTCCTCAAGTGGTCGCCTGAACAAATGATGCACCGCGACATGGGATGGCTTTCAACCGACAACCTGTACCACCCCGATTTCAACGATGCCCGCAGCGGCTTCGGTACCCGTTACCTCGCCGACCGCTTTGCAGAGTACGACGGCGCACCGCTTATCGACCAGATCATGGCCGCCTCGCTCAACACGCGCTTGCTGAACGATTACCTCGTCAAACTTGACCGTGCATCCATGTACAACTCCTTGGAAGTGCGCTCGCCCTTCTTGGATGGCGAACTGCTTGCGTTTGCGTTCAGCATCCATCCCGATGCCAAATTCAAAACGGGAACGAAGCACATTTTAAAAACCTTGGCGCAGCGGCACATTGATACCAACATCCACCTTCGGCCCAAACGCGGATTCGGCATTCCACTGCACGAATGGCTGCGAAATGACCTGAAATCGTGGGCACACGACCGTGTTTTTTCAGGACAACTTGCCCAAACCGGATGGTTCAACCGCAGCGAAATCACCCGCATTTGGGATGAACACATGACCGAAAGAGCCAACCACGTGCACAAGCTCTGGGCGCTGATTTGCTTAGCCGTTTGGTTGGATGACGGCAAGGGGTAAATTGTACCTGCCCCAGATTGCACTTTCAAAGTCAATGAGTTCGTTCAAATCACCCAATCGGGTGACTACTTCCCCGTTGCCGTGAACGAGCTTTACTCCTTTCAATACCTAACCCATGAAAGTGCTTCGTTTCGCCGTTTTTATGCTCACTTTGTTAACTACCAAGTTCGCTACAGGAGCTGTGATTTATGTAGACGAGAATGCTGTAGGACTTCCAACCGGGGTGTCGTGGACAAACGCATTCACCAACCTTTACAACGCGCTGTTC
>DAITMF010000079.1:0-10101 GCA_036835325.1 Flavobacteriales bacterium | reverse complement strand
CCATTTACCACTACTTTTGAGTGCTTTATACGTAGCTTACGCTACGTATAACAGAAGCGCCAGAAACGGCAATTCATCACATCTCTACGCCGAGCAAGACTTCAGATCTTAGACTTCAGATCTTAGACCACAGAGGCTTGACTTCAGATCTTCGACCGCAGATCTTCGACCGCAGATACTAGATTTAACGCTTGCCGTTTGATGTCCCAAATCTAAAGTCTAGAGTCTAAAGTCTAAAAATCTAGAGTCTAGAATCTGAATCAGAGCGGAATATTCCCGTGCTTCTTCTTTGGCAAATGCGCAACCTTGTTCTCGAGCATGGCGAAAGCACGGATGAGCTTGGCGCGCGTTTGGTGCGGCTTGATGACTTCATCTACATAGCCGCGGGCAGCAGCACGGTACGGATTGGCAAAGATGCGCGCGTACTCGGCCTCTTTCTCAGCAAGCTTCGCCGCCGGATCGTCGGCCTCGGCAATCTCTTTGCGGAAGATGATCTCGGCAGCACCCTTCGCCCCCATCACGGCAATTTGCGCGCTTGGCCAGGCGTAGTTCATATCGGCTCCGATGTGCTTGCTGTTCATCACGTCGTACGCGCCGCCATACGCCTTGCGGGTGATCACGGTGATGCGCGGCACGGTGGCTTCGCTGAAGGCGTACAAGAGCTTTGCTCCGTTTGAAATGATGCCGTTCCACTCCTGGTCGGTGCCCGGGAGGAAGCCCGGCACGTCTTCAAACACCAAAAGCGGGATGTTGAAGCTGTCGCAGAAGCGGACAAACCGCGCGGCTTTGTTCGAGGCGTCGATGTCGAGCACGCCTGCGAGATACGCCGGCTGGTTGGCCACAATACCGATGGAGCGACCGGCCAAGCGGCCAAAGCCCACCACGATGTTCTCGGCATAGGCAGCGTGCACTTCGCAGAAGCTACCGTCGTCGATCACTCCGTCGATCACCGTTTTGATGTCGTAAGGTTGCTGGTCGTTGTCGGGGATGATGCTGTCCAACGCCATCCGCGTTTCGTTCTCAGACGTGTAGGGAATGCGGGGCGCATCTTCTTCGCAGTTTTGCGGGATGTAGCTCAGCACCTTCTTGAGGTGATCAAGACAGGCCACATCGTTGGCGCAGGCAAAATGGGTCACACCGCTTTTTGTGCTATGGGTAGATGCCCCGCCAAGTTCTTCAGAGCTGACTTCTTCGTGGGTAACGGTTTTAACCACGTTTGGTCCGGTCACAAACATGTACGAACTGCCTTCAACCATGAAGATGAAATCGGTGAGGGCCGGCGAGTACACGGCACCGCCTGCACACGGACCCATGATTGCGCTGAGCTGCGGCACCACACCGCTTGCCATAACGTTGCGGTAGAAGATATCGGCATAACCACCGAGTGAAACCACGCCTTCTTGAATGCGAGCTCCGCCCGAATCGTTGAGGCCGATCACGGGTGCGCCGTTTTTCATGGCGAGGTCCATGACCTTGCAAATCTTTTCGGCGTGGGCTTCGGCGAGTGAGCCGCCGAGCACCGTAAAGTCTTGGCTGAAAACGTAGACAAGTCGTCCGTTCACCGTGCCGTAGCCGGTGACAACGCCATCGCCGAGGAAGCGCTGCTTATCGAGGCCAAACTCCGTTGAACGGTGGGTCACCAATGCACCGATTTCTTCGAACGACCCCTCATCGAGGAGGTAGTTGATGCGTTCACGTGCGGTGAGTTTGCCTTTGGCGTGTTGCGCCTCAATGCGGGCTTCACCTCCACCGAGTTTTGACTCGGCGAGTTTGCGGTCGAGCTGTTCGAATTTCATGGCGACGAAGATAGGATGTTTGGGGGGATGGATGGATGGATACGCGCGCCCCAAGCTCAATCATCCAACTCAACGTGGTATACGCGCCAATCGAGGCCCATGCTGAGTTGCGGATAGCGCCTAACCAAGGCATTGAAGGCCTGAACGGCTGCACGAGTAGGCAATGAGTCAATGCACCCTCAACCCGCTTGTTGCGGAGCGCGTAGCTGTTGGTGTGTGCTGCGGTTTGATGCTCTAAAGTTCGTGAAATGACCGGGCATTTACGCAATAACTTTGTTACGAAAAGCGCGTTTGGCGTATCAGAATCCATCCACATCACCAATCAGCGTGGCGGTCACGTTGTTCACAGCATCGCCCACCTCGCTGCGGGAACCTACCTCATCCATGTCCACGAAGGCAATGTGGTTCGCTGTGCCGAAGTGGTGATCGGGAGATGACGCCATGCTTTGGAATGTAAATCCGATTCGTTTTTCACGAAACCGGGCTTACCCGCTCACTTTCAATCGGAAATCGAGGGTTGTGAGGTCGAACCATCCTACGAAGTAGAAAATCGCCCGGAATCGCCCTTGAGTTAGAAACCGTAAAAATACTGTGCCGCAAAACAGTCAAAAACCAATAAATTTATCTAAGAAAATCACTTCAACCATGAACAAAACCCTCCTCTCGTTTTTGGCATTTCTTTCTTTGGTCGCTGTCTTACCGCTGACAAACTGGCCACTTACACGAGCTATATCCGGGGTCGTTCTCTGTGGCGCAATGTTCTTCGCTATTGTTAAGAGCACTTGGCTATTCAAACGACCGGTTACCGGCATCAAGGATGCTCTACTCATCGTGCAACTCATCGTTTGCTGCGGCGCACTTGTTGTAGTTTCCCTCCACGTAGGCAGACCGGAAGTACCAACATTCAAGTCAATGACTGAAGTTTTTAGTGGATTGGCGCTCATTCTGATGGCTGCCGTCACCTACCTGCACTTAAACGGGAAGAAAAAGGATGAACCGCAAACCTCCACTCAACCGAATTTGCTGCTCACGGCTTATCTTATTCTGTGCGCGCAAGGATTCGGTCAAGCCATGGTGTTTGTAAGCCAGCACTGATTCTGAAAAAACCTATATAGGAAAAGGCTGCCTTCGGTGGCCTTTTTCTTTACCCAAACAAGTACACAATACCAGACAGATATCTCCTAAAAACAACTAAGTTCATCTGCAACCACACCATATCAAGAACACTCATTCGCATATTCTCCAACCTTAATGCATCCTCTGCCACAGGAACTCTCGGAGCCTTTTTGCGCATTCAAGATCGCTTCGTCATTGGCGGCGTGCTTATTCGATCTTTCACGTCGAAGCAGAATACTTCTTACCCAAACTGAAGAACTCCATTGCCGCCCTGCTCGATGTAAACAAACCAGCTTGAGTTTCACCCGGACGCGCTCAATAAAGAAAACCTAAAAGCCACAAGGGAATGTTGTTCTGAAAGCCAACCTCGATACCATCGTTTGCGACAAAGGCATTTTCCAAATGGGCAATTTGCTTTTTCCATTAGCGATTTCCCACAAATAAT
Organism: Flavobacteriales bacterium; assembly: GCA_036835325.1. GTDB lineage: Bacteria > Bacteroidota > Bacteroidia > Flavobacteriales_D > Sanyastnellaceae > CAMCHP01. The sequence goes on along the minus strand of DAITMF010000079.1, from coordinate 6,744 downwards.
GCTACAAAAAAAAGCAAAATGGCTCCTCCCTCACCGCAGCAAATACATCTTCCCGATGCCGTTGTGGAAATACGGCGACGCCGACGTCGAGCGGTACTCCAACTCCTCGCCGCGCAAACGCACCTTCACCGTGTACAAGTACACGCCGTTGGCCAAGCGGTCGCCAAACTGGTCGGTGCCGTCCCACCAAAACGTACTGAAATTGCGGCCCACCGTGATCGGTCCGAACTCATCGGCTCGGATCTCGCGCACCACATTGCCCGCCACCGTCATGATGCGGATCAACACCTCATCAGGTGCCTCAGCGCCCGTCACCGTGAACACAAACTGGGTGCGGGTGCTGAACGGATTCGGATAGTTCAACACTTCGGTAATCGTGGGCTTCGAATACACTTCAAAGTCAATGCGGAAATCGATTGCACCTGACAAATTGCCGCTCTTGTCGCGCGCCTGCACGAGCAAGCGGTAACTACCGTCTTGGTCGAGCAGGGGCCTATACTCAATCGAACAGCGGTTGTCGCTGCCCGTGGCGGGCTGAAACAGCACCTCCATGCTGTTGGCAAAATACACCGGCCGCTGCTGGCCGTCGGGCCAGGTCATAAACAGTTTGAAACTCGCCGTATCCGAGGGTTCGTTGAGCAGCAAGAACGGATTCTCATCGTCGAGCCGGATCACAATGTTCGGCCGCGCCGATACCAAATCGCCGTTCAAGATGTGACGTCCGTCAAAGGTGACATCCAGCAGCGGATTCAACCGGTCAACATCCACCACAAAGCGCAGCTCCAAAATGTTGTTGACGTGGTACTGCTCGGGCTGATCGGGTTGGCCTGTGGCATCGCGCGGATTGGCCTCGACGCGGAGGCGGTACTCGCCGGCGAGGTCAGCGGTAGGAATGTACACGGTGTCCATCCTCCACTCTCCCACCCGCAAACTGTCGCCGCGCACGTCGAGCACCGTGGCATTGCTGAGCCCGGGGCCGGTCAAACTGTAGCGCACAAGCAAACTGTCCATGCTGCGCTCGCCGATGTTGTCTATGGCAATCGCAATGGGCAGGGGTTGCCCTCGACCAACGGTGTCTTCAGGGAACCAAAATCCGCGCGCGGCATTCAGCGCACATTCGGGCACGTGGTCGCTGCGCAGTTGCCAAAACCGCAGTTGCGCGGGCGTGGCGCCGTCTTCATCGCGCAGTTCGCTCTGCAGCCGCAGCATGGGGTAACTCTGTGCATCCGCGGCAGCGCCCAGTCCAAGCCAGCCATTCTCGCTTTCAAGCAGGTCGTTCAATTGGGTTTCGGCTTCGCCGGATGAGGGAGGGATACCCCAAACACGCACGCGGGTGCTGTCTCCCACTTCGCTGTCAAACGACCACAGGAGCGATTCCCACTCGGTGGCCGGTCCGAAGGCGGGCGTGGCCACTGTACCGATGCCAAAGGTGCCGCTGATGGTGGTTTCGAGGTCAAGCACGGCGTTGATGTTGGCTCCAAAAAGCTCCATGGCCGTCGATGGAAATCCTTTGCGGACAAAAAAGATAAACGGTACGCTGTCTTGGGCCGTGGTGATTTGCTCCGAACCAAACGAGGCCAAAAGCGGAGCCAACCCCGGAGCGTTCTCGGCCCAACCGTTGTAGTTGGCGTAGCGCCACGAATACACGAGCAGGTAATGTCCGTCGGGCACGGCCTCATCCAGCATTTGGTAGCAACCGGCCATCTCGGCGGCGTTGTCTTGCCGGAAGATGAAGTAGGCCTCAGGACGCCCACGTGCTTCGGTGCAGTTGGTGAAGTTGCCGAAGTCGTTTTCGGGGTACTGGTTGTTGTAGTTCGTAAGCCACGGCGCGAGCGTAATGGGGTCAATCACTGCGACATGGATGGCCGGTGCGATGCCGCAGCCGGCGTAATCTTGCACGTCGAGGTCGATTTGGTAGCGGGTGGCATTGGCGGCGAATCCGCCGGTGGCATTGCCGTGCACGGTGCAGCGGAAACTGCGCTCACCGCTGCTGAAATCAAAGCGGCCGTCGTCTTCGTTCCACGATAGGCGGTTGTAGGCGTTGTTGCGGAACTGGTAGAAGTGCGACTGGCCCCACCCGCGCTCGCCCGAGAGGTAGTGGAAGCTGTGCAGGCGCCATTCGGGCTCTTCGCCCATGGCGGGCTGAGCAGCGACGCGCCAGTAGTACACGCGATCGTTGGTAAAACTCGTCGGATTCTCCCAGCTCACCACGCCGCCCCCTTGGGTCACCGTGGTTTGCAGCATGAAATTGCTGTCAAAGGTGTCAACGGTATCAAGCTGCATGAGGTAGGTGCGCACCGGCGCCAGCGGATTGCCCGTGCTGGCGTGGAGGGTCAGGTTGCCCTCGGGCTGAATGGCAAAGTTGTACGGGAACACCGGCACCAAACTTCCGCTGGTGATGAAGAGCTCTTTCCCAAAAACGCGGTTGTTGGTGAGGTCGTCGAGCTCAGCGACTTCATTCCCCGGTAAATCAACAAACACGTCAAAGGTGTTCAAGCCCACACCGTTCAAGCGGTCAACGGGCAATTCAAAATAGGCGGTGTCGCGGAAGTAAATCGGACCAATCTCCTGCACCAAAGTGGTATCGGTACCGTTGGGCAAGTGCCGTATCAGCTCAACCGTAACGGTTTGGTTGATGGCTTTGCCGATGTTCTCCACGGCGACCTTCACATCGAAGGTTTCAAGTTCGGCGCTCACTTCGGTCGGTGAAACAACAATGCCTTCAGCACGCACGGCGTAATCAGGAAGTTCAAAAGCGTTCAGCACCAAGGCAGGGTCGCCATGCAATCCGAAAGTAAGTGCGGTGTTGCGCGTCAAAAAGGGCATGGTCGCGCTCTGAAAGTCTTCAACGGTGTAGCGCATGCACTGGCCAATCGAGTGGCCGTAGTGGTTTTGGAACAGGTTGCGGTAGAAGTTGGTCGTCCAAATGTTCAGGTTCTGCGGTGCGCCGAGGTCGCTCTTGGCGATGAAGCCAATCACACCCCGATTCGGCTCAAGCGTGAACACTTCGCTGGTGCTGTTGGCCGACGGCAGGTGAATGTTGCCCGTATAGCAACTGTTGCCGATCAGTAGCGGGTACTTGCCTTGGTTGCTGTACGACGACGGTTCGTCGATGTTGACGTCGAAGCCGGTGCTGCTGGCGTGTCCGAAGAAGGTCATCAAGCTCACGCCGCCGTTGATCAGGGTTTGGATGGAGTCGCTGAGGTTGATTTGAATGGGGTCGCTCGTGGTTTTGAAAAAGCTGTACACCTCGCCGCCGAAGCAGGTGTCTTGGGCAATGGCGCGGTAACCGTCGAGGTAGCTGCGGAAGAGGTTCTGTTCGAAGTTGATGCTTCCTCCGCCGAAGTGCATGATGCGCTTCATCCACGTGGCGGGCGGCTGGTTTTCAAACTCGGCCACCTTGTTGAGGTAGGCGAGCACGGCGGTTTCGTTCTCGGCAGAGAGCCGTCCGGTGGGGATGGCCATCTCGGTGAGGGTTCCGTCCAAACCCGACGTGAACACAATGTCAGAGGTCGGGAAGCCAATGCTTGGCACCAGGTTGCGGGCGTACTGTTGTGCATTGTTGCGTGCCCCTGCGGTCGGACCAACGGCCATTTCGTGGATGGATTTCCCCACCAAAAACAGGTGCGACGGCGGCGACTCCCAGGTACTCAACAGGTGGTTGCAGAAGCGACGGATGGCGGCCGGGTGCTTCCACACACCGCCGCCGTACTGCATGTACAGCTGTTCCACATCGGCCACCAGCACATCCATTCCACCGGCTTGCCGGTAGAGCGCGTAGTTGGTGGCGGCGTTGAGCAGCGACGGGTGGGTCACCACCACAAACGCCGAATCGAGCTGCTCAGCGGCGTAGTGCGTGAAAAAGCCTGTGGTGGTCACGGGCGCGATACTCCCTGCGGGTTGATGGGCATTGCCGTTGAGCAGAAGCAAGCGCACCGGCGCACCGCTTGCCGGCACCGGAATGATGGCCCGGTAGCCGCCAGTGACCGGTTCAACGAAGCACTCCACGGGCAATCCTTCGCCTTGGGTAAACAAGCGGGGCACGCCGCTGCCGTAGGTGAAATCCATGCGGACTTCCGTCCCGGCGGGGTAGTTCGACAGCACCAATTCGTGCGTGCCGCCGGTGGTGAAATTGAGCGTGCGCGGGTACTCAATGCTGATGAACGAAATGGCATGCCAATCGGTGGGCACGCCGAGGTCGTCGATGCTGCGGTGGGTGATGACGGTGCTCGTCCCACTCAGCTGCTGCGGCTGCACGTTGAAGAGAAAATCGTTTACGCGGTAGCCGCCGTACACGGTGTCGACGACGATGTTGAGCGGATTTCCCCACGCCACTTGCAGGTGGTGGTTGTTCAGCCAGTTGCCAACGGGATTTGATGCGCTGGCCGAAACCGCGCGAAACACAACAGGCGCCGCGTCAGCACCTTGGTAGAGCTGCGGGTGCGCAATGGTCTGCGCGCGCGTGGCCCCCTTGCCAAAACGGGTATCGAACCAGCCCTCACCGGTTTCATACCACGGCAGCGCGATGCCGTTAGGGTCTTGCTGCCCAAAGAGGTATTCGGAGGTATAGTTTTGGGTTGCGCTTGCGCGGATGTGCGCGATGGGCGTAAGTTCGTCAGGGGTGTTTTGGGGCGAATGGATGAGCGTGCGGAGGCCGTTTCCTTCGCGTGTGGTGATGAAAACCGACGCTGTGTCGTTGAAGAGCGAGTAGTTCCGGTTGGCTTGGTCGGATGGATTCACGTAGAGATCGGCATCGAGCCATCCGTTGTTTTTGCGGACGTACACCTCGAAGTAATCGCCGGGGTTGAAGCTGCCATCTTCGCCTCCGGGGAAGTGGATGCGCTGCTCGAGACCGCGCGCAAACACGCGCAATGTCGCCGGATCGGTCGAAGCCACGGGAAATCCCGCCGCGGCAAGGTCGTCGTAGGTGATGCGCACGAGTCGGTCAGACGCTGTTTGAAAGCGCCAATGCTGACGGGAGTAATCAACCCACTCATTGCCGAATTGCGCAATGAGCGGCGTCATCCATCCCATCCAAAAAAGAAAAGCCAAGACAGCGCGCATAGTGCGAAGATGCTTCGTTAAGGCAGTGATGCTCACCCGTTCATTACGAAGTTACACGAAATGCGTGGTTAATAGCGAATCGGAAAATTGGTCAAATTGGAAAGGAAGGTTTCAAAAAGAGGCGAGCGCTTTAACAGTATAGCTCATCGAGAAAAGACGACAATGACTGCGATTTCTGTTTGCCTGATTTAACTTCGTTCAATTCGGCAACTGCGTCAACCAAGCCCTCCAAAACCTGCGCCTTGTGCCCGCTGAGCTGTTCTGCCTTAACGAACTTGAAGTTGTTAAGGAGTTCGAGGACGAAAGCCGCCTTCTCATCTTGTATCTCGAGTAGAACCTTCATGATGTACAGAATTCAACAAACCATCTCGAAGTACAATCTCAATCGTTGCTGAATAGGGATGTACTGCGCATTTCACCTTCGAACTTACGCAAAATTTTCGTGAATTGCAGGTGGAGCGGAATGCGTCTCGACCTCATTGAATGCATCATACCCTTCGCGGTAGCGACGAACGGTGTCGCTGATCCATTGGTGCACATCCTCGCAGAGGCGCTCACCGTCATCGTTGGTCATGGGCTCGCCAAAGCACACGCGCACCTCGGTGCTTCGGGCGCCGAATTCGCGCAAAAAATGGCCGATAAAGGTATCGTCGCCCACCCAGGCGATGTTCGGATTCTCGTACTCGATGGCAACGGGCACGATGGGCGTCATGCCGCCCGCTACGGCGTGAAACATGCCGGGTTTGAAGGGCAGCAGTTCGGGGCCTACGGTGGTCGTCCCTTCAGGGAAAATCACCACCGAGAGTTGCTGCCGAATTCTCGCCAGGATGCGTTTTCGCGTGCGTTTTCGGCTATCAGCATCACTGCGGTCAACCCAGATGGTTTTCATGCCATCGCCTCCCCAGCCGATGATGGGCCATTTGCGGACGGATGCCTTGGCGACAAACACCAGCGGCGTGCGCGACGGAATCATAACCACATCGAGGTAGCTGCGGTGGTTGGCCATGATGATGCACGCATCACCCGGAATGCGGCCTTCCTGCACCACCTTGATGTTGAGAACCCAGCGCATGGAGCGGCGCCAGAAGGCAAACACCCGGTACACCGTGCGGTGGCGAAAGCGGAGTGCGCGTAAGACCAAGGTGGCCACGGCACAAAAAAACGTAATCGTTGGAAAGAGCAACAAACGGATGAACGCACGAATCGATGCTGCCATACCACGAAGCTACGGAAGTACCCCGCTGCTTTTCAGTGGTTCACACAAGCTTTACAGCGAGATAACACGGGTAGCATGGGACTGCTTCAGGCCGCCTTGCCGTTGAAGGGCTTAATGGCATTGAGCAGTTGCTCGTTGCGAAGTCGCTCTTCTTCCAAATCGAATTCGGCTTGCAAACCGAGCCAGAACTTGGCTGTGGTGCCAAAGAAGCGCGAAAAACGCAGCGCCGTGTCGGCAGAAATACGCCGTTGCCCTTTGATGATTTCGGAGATGCGCGTTTGAGGCAGAAAGGTCTCTTTGGCCAAACGGTATGCCGAAATTTGCATCGGATTCAGGAACTCTTCTGCTAGCACTTCTCCGGGATGTATGTTTTTCAGTTTTGCCATGGCGGTCAGTGGTATCGTCAGGCTTAATGTATGTCCGCTTTAGTGTAGTTGGTTCGTTGCTATCACTGTAATCAGCTG
>DAITMF010000078.1:0-10179 GCA_036835325.1 Flavobacteriales bacterium | reverse complement strand
TACTTCAACCCGCGCTTGATCAGCTCGTCTTCAAGCGGCTTGTAAGCCTTTTGCTTCTTCACAAAAACGCGAATGAGCCAAGCGCCGATGAGCATGGGAATAAAAAAACCGATGCGCTTCTCGTCAGACATTAGCCACGACACGAAGCCAAAAAGTATGATGCCGGCCATGAAGCCGATAAACAAGGCATCAAACAGCTTCGACTTTCGCATTTTGGCCTTTTCAGCCAGCAACGCTTCGTCGGATAGGTGTGTGTAGTGATCGGTCATGGGCTTTTTAGTAAGGTGCTTAGGGCGTCGCGAACAATGCCGTGCACCATGTCGAAGGGTTTGTTTACAAATATCCGGCCTTAGCGCGAGGTGAACAAGCTGTTTTTGTGAACATCGCATGTACTTCGCTCGGGGTTTATCGCCTGTGAAGAGACGCTTGATTGGTCGTTTCTATGGACGTTCCTATTGCTCATTTACAAACGGCTACCCCGACGCAACATTCGAGCTTGTGCATCCCGACAAGGCGTGGCAATTCCTTATGTGACGACGCCCGATCAGGCGTTTCCATAGGCGTCACCGGCATGTACCGACGCCCTGTAGGGCATCGCTACGGCCTTTCTGAACCGCTCCTCACGATTTTTTGTTGGGGTAGCCAAACTTTCTTTACTTTGCACCCGAATTTTTAAACCTCGGATTATGTCTGACATTCGTTCTAAAGTCACCGCTATCATTGTCGATAAACTCGGCGCAGACGAAAGCGAAGTAACCCTCGAAGCGAGCTTCACCAACGACCTCGGGGCCGATTCTCTCGACACGGTTGAGCTTATTATGGAATTCGAGAAGGAATTCAATATCGCCATTCCTGACGACCAGGCTGAGAAAATCCAGACCGTTGGTCAGGCCGTAGAGTACATCGAGAATAACGTTAAATAAGGCGCTGTTCCTATGGAACTGAAGCGTGTTGTTGTTACCGGGCTGGGAGCCCTCACACCCATCGGGAATAACGTCCAAGAATACTGGACGGCTCTTGTCAATGGCGTGAGTGGCGCTGCTCCTATTACCCACTTTGATGCGTCGAAATTCAAGACCCAGTTTGCGTGCGAAGTGAAAAACTTCAATCCGGAAGATCACTTCGATCGCAAGGAAGTACGCAAACTGGATCCTTTCTCGCAGTATGCCTTGGTAACAGTGGCCGAAGCCGTGAAAGATGCCGGCATTACCGAAGCCCTCAACCACGACCGCATCGGTGTGATTTGGGGTTCGGGCATTGGTGGTTTGAAAACCTTTCAAGACGAGTGCTTTGAATTCGCCAAAGGCGATGGCACTCCGCGCTTCAATCCCTTCTTTATCCCGAAGATGATTGCCGATATCGCTTCAGGCCATATCTCAATCACTTACGGATTCCGCGGCCCGAACTTCACAACCGTTTCGGCGTGTGCAAGTGCGACCAACGCGCTCATCGATGCCTTCAATTACATCCGCCTTGGAAAAGCCAACATCATTGTGTCAGGCGGTTCTGAAGCGGCTGTAAACGAAGCCGGTGTGGGCGGTTTCAATGCCCTCAAGGCGCTCTCAACCAACAACGAAAACTACGCCACCGCTTCACGTCCGTTCGACGCTACACGCGATGGCTTCGTGCTGGGAGAAGGCGCCGGGTGCATCATCCTCGAAGAGTACGAACATGCCAAGGCCCGCGGCGCGAAAATCTACTGCGAGCTGGTTGGCGGCGGACTCTCAGCCGATGCCTACCACATGACCGCCCCACACCCCGAAGGCTTGGGCGCGACGCTCGTGATGAACATGGCCCTCGATGATGCCGGCATGAAACCCGAAGACCTCGACTACATCAACGTGCACGGAACCAGCACCCCGCTTGGCGACGTCGCGGAGTCGCGGGCCATTCAAAAAGTGTTCGGTGAACACGCCTACAAGCTCAACATCTCATCGACCAAGTCGATGACCGGTCACCTCCTCGGCGCTGCAGGCGCCATCGAGGCCATCGCGTGCATACTTGCCGTGCAAAACGATGTTGTGCCGCCGACCATCAACCACGAGCACGTCGACCCCGAACTCGACAACAAGCTCAACTTTACCCTGAACAAGGCGCAACACCGCACCGTGCGCGCCGCGCTGAGCAATACCTTCGGCTTCGGAGGTCACAACACCTCAGCAATCTTCCGCAAGATTTAAGTCCATGTGGCGTCTCCTAGCGCTGCTTCGATTCACGACGCCACACGACCGTAAACTCGCCGCCTTCATTCGAAGCGCATTCGGCGTGCAAGCACGCGACCTGCCCCTCTACCGCCAGGCACTGCGCCATGGCTCAGCCACCGAAAAAGGAGCAACAGGCCTCGAACGAAGCAATGAACGGCTTGAGTTCTTGGGCGATGCCATTCTCGATGCCGTCATCGCACGCTACATCTACGAAAAGCACGATGACCTCTCCGAAGGAGAACTCACCAAACTGAAGTCGAAGGTCGTAAGCCGTCGTACCCTCAACGAACTCGGTGAACGCCTCGGCGTAGAAGAACACCTCGATGTGCGCATGGGCAACCAACCTGTGCAACAAACCCTCATCGGAAACGCCGTTGAAGCCCTCATTGGCGCACTCTACCTTGACCGCGGATACCGCACCACTGAAAAGGCCGTGCTGCGCCTGCTCCACGAACAGGGCATCGAAGAACGCATGTACGACTTGACCGACTTCAAAAGCAAGCTCCATGAGCATTGCCAGAAGAAAAAACGCGTACTTCGCTTCGATGTCATCAAAGAGAAAGCACATGCCAACGATGTTTACGAAATTGCCGTGTTTGTTGACGACCGCAACATGGGCAGTGGCATCGGAAAATCAAAGAAAGGCGCCGAACAGGCTGCCGCCCGCGAGGCGTGCCGAAGAATTTTTGGAGACTCGTAATAAGTGTTTGAAGTACACTTACTACCTTTAACCTTGCGTTATGAAGCACCGTCTCGATGAGGAATACGCGTTTTCGTGCCTACTTTTCGGCCTAGTATCGTCAGAACCGCCGCACACGCTGTGCTGGCACCTGAACAAAACCCTGAAGCTGAGCCTCGGCTACAGTGGAGAACAGCTGGTAAAAAGAAAGGAACGATCACTCGGATTCGACTACTTTCGTTACCGTGACGAACTAACGCAAGCGGGCTGGATACTCACCGTCAACAAAGACGAAGACGGGGTACTGGTTCCGGAATTGAAGAAGTTTGATTATTTGCTGCTCGTTGAAGATTACGACCACGTAAACGCACAGCAGGTGTTGATTGAACTTCGCCGAATTGCCCCGGTATTGGGGTGCTACACTTTTCCGATTGAAACGCTTAAATCGCGTGGCAATCTGATATTTGATGAATAAGATGATGATGAAACGAACGAAAATTGTCGCGACCATCGGTCCGGCCAGCACACCCAAAGAGGTGTTGCGTGAAATGATCCGCGAAGGCGTTGACGTTGTGCGCTTGAATTTCTCGCACGGAGAATACGAGGTGCACGAGGGCGTGATCCGCACTGTGCGCGAAATCGATGCCGAACTTGGCACCGCAACCGCCCTTCTTGCCGACTTGCAAGGCCCCAAGCTGCGCATCGGCATGGTGAAAGACAACGGCGTTGAGCTGGTCAAAGGCAAAACCATCGTCATCACCACCAAAGAACAAGAAGGCACTGCCGAGCGCGTGTCAACCAACTATACCAACTTCGCGGCCGACGTAAAGCCGGGCGAAGCCGTGCTGCTCGACGATGGGAAACTCCATCTGAAAGTGACCAAAACCAATGGCAAAGACGAAGTGGAGTGCGAAATCACCCACGGCGGCATCCTGTCATCACGCAAGGGCATCAACCTGCCCAACACGGCCATTTCATTGCCGTGCTTGACCAAAAAAGACCTGGCTGACCTCGACTTTGCGCTTGAGCACAACGTTGACTGGATCGGCCTTTCGTTTGTGCGCTCAGCCCGCGACATCATCGAGTTGAAGCACATCATCAAAGACCGCGAGAAGCACAGCCGCATCGTCGCGAAAATCGAAAAGCCTGAAGCGATCGACGGCATTGATGAGATCGTGAAAGAAACCGATGCGCTGATGGTGGCACGCGGCGACCTCGGTGTTGAAATCCCGATGGAACGCGTGCCTTTGGTGCAGAAAATGTTGGTTGACAAGTGCATCCACAACTCCAAGCCTGTGATCGTGGCCACGCAAATGATGGAGAGCATGATCACCAGCATCACGCCAACCCGTGCAGAAGTGAACGACGTGGCCAATGCCGTGCTTGATGGTGCCGATGCCGTTATGCTTTCAGGCGAAACGAGTGTGGGCAAATTTCCCGTTGAGGTTATCCGCACCATGGCGCGCATCGTGCGCGAGGTCGAGGTAGGCGACCGCATCTACTACCACGAGCAAATACCTGCCGAATCAACCGAAGACCGGTACATCTCCGACTCGATTTGCTACAATGCATGCCGTTTGGCCAAACGCGTTGACGCGAAAGCGATTGTAACGATGACCTTCTCAGGGTATACGGGCTTCAAGGTGTCGAGCCAGCGTCCGCGGGCTGCCACCTTCGTGTTTACGGGCAACAAGAAAATCCTCACCCAAATGAACCTCGTTTGGGGCGTCAAGGCCTTCTACTACGACAAGATGGTGTCAACCGATCACACGATTGCCGACATCAAGTACATTCTGAAAAAGGCCGGTCACATCAAAGAGGGCGATCTCATCATCAACATTGCGAGCATTCCAATTTCAGAGCAGGGCATGACCAACATGCTGAAGCTCACGAAGGTGTAATTACTCGCCTTCGACCTGTGCACGGCTGCTCTCGCTAATCACCACGATTTCAGCGCGGCGGTTGAGCGCATGATCGGCTTGCGAGCACGGTTTGCTTCCGCAATCAACGAGGAGCTCAGAACTGCCCACCCAGGCAATTTTAATGCGCGATTCGTCGACTCCGCGCTGCGTGAGGGCCTCTTTCAGGCTTTTCGCACGGCGCATGGAGAGCAAGAGGTTGTAGTTTTCGTTACCGCGTGAGTCGGTGTGGGCTTTGATGACCACACGCGCTTCTTGGTTCTCTTGAAGGATTTCGGTAAGTGCGGCTACTTTGCTTCGCTCTGACGAGCGGATGGCGTAGCTGTCGAATCCGTAATGAACGTTGTTGAGTCGTTGCTCGGTGATTTCACGGTTAAGTGCAGCAGCCGCGTCGTCTTGGCCTGAGAACATGGCTTCGAGCTCGCTGTCGTCAATTAGGCCGGCGGTGCTGAGGTCATCATACTCGGCGTTGCTCAACAGTTTCGCTGAGTCGCGGAGCTTTTGCAAGCGCTCAAGGATGTTGTTGCCGGTAGCAGCCGCGAAGTCAACAACCGGAAGCGCAAGAACACGCTCCTTGATCAAACCTGCAATGAGCAGGTCATCTTTGTCAATCATTAAGAGGCCTCCGTAACGGTAGGTCTCGAGGAGTTTCTCATCGATGCTGAAGGCCACCACGGCCTTTTCGCCTGCCATGGCGGTTTCGCCGAGGTACACTTCGTACGACTCACCTGCTTCGCACAAAGCACGGAAGCTGCCGGTTTCATCGAGGCGCAACAAACTGTCAAGTCCGGTCGATACCGTGCGCAAGCGGATGTTTCGCGATGCCAAACTCACGTGTTCGCGCGATGAAAGCGCGGCGGCGTAAATCTGGTGGGTGAACTGTTTGCGGGTAAAACGGTAGAGGTTATCGCGGCCCAAACCACCGCGGTTGCTGGCGAAGTAGCCCCATTCATCGGCTTCGTTGTAGTACAAGCTGAAATCATCGAAGCGCGAGTTCACGGGAGCGCCGAAGTTGATGGGCTGCTCGAATTGCAGTTTGCCGTTCTTGCTCGCTGAGATCGCCACGAACAAGTCCATCCCGCCCAAGCCGGCATGGCCGTCAGATGAGAAGTACAAATGTCCGTTCTTGCTGATGTACGGAAACATCTCGCTGCCTTCGGTATTGATTTCGGGACCAAGGTTAATCGGTTGGCTCCATCCTTCCCCTTCGCGGTATGAAAGGTAGAGGTCAGTGCCTCCGAAGCCGCCGGGCATGTTCGATACGAAGATGATGAAGGCACCATCGGGACTTACCGATGGGTGACCGACGGAGTATTCAGGACTGTTAAATGGCAATTCGGGAACGCTTACCCAGCCTTTGTGGTCAAGACGGTAGGTGTAGATTTTGAGGTTGGCCGTGCCCGACTTGTCGTACACAGGCTTGTTGCCCTTCATGTTGTTACGGGTGATGTACATGAGTTGGTTGGTGGCATCGAAGCACGCCGGACCATCGTGGTAGCGGCTGTCGACTTCGCCCTCAAGCGGCTCAATGTTGATGAACTCACCTCGTTCGTCGATGTCGCAGGTGTAGAGGTCGAGGTAAGCGAGTTCGCTTTCGCCATCGGTTTGTCCGGCGAAGTTGCTAACGCCGGCTGAGCTGAACACAAAGCGGTCGTTGAATGCGGTCATCCCGAACGATGGCCGATCGGTGTTGACCTCAAGGTGGTGCATGTCGTAGCGAAGCGAATCGGCCAGCAAGTTTTCGTAGTACATGGGGTTGCTGAGGTGCAGTTGCGCACGGCGATCTTCGGGCCGTTCGTTCTTGTATCGGCGGTACCAGAACACGGCCTGGTCGTACTCGCCCGAAGCGCGCAAGCCCTCTGCATAGTGGAGTTTGTCATCGGGTGTGGGCGTGCCCTCATCGATAACCTTCCAGAACCACTCTGTACTTTGGGCGATTAAGCCGAGTTTGCGAAAGCACAAACCAATCTGGCGGTTTACGTGCACGTCGGCCGTGTCGCGTTCGTGCTGGTAGAAGTATTCGTCGAGCGCTTCAGCGTAGTTGAACTTGTCAAACAGTTTGTCAGCTCGATCGCTGGCACTCGTCTGTCCCCATCCTGCGAAGCTGAAAAGCGAGGCAAAAAGCGCTAAAGTGAAATGTTTGGTGTTCATGGTGTGTTGTGTGTGTATGGAGAGAAAAAGCGTCAGAAATAGCGCGGGTACACGATGCGGCGGCGCTTCTCTTTCACCATGTACGACACCATGATTTCATGGCTGCCGAAGTTGGTGGTGATGAGGCGGTTGGTCGCCAAGTCAAGCGAGTATCCGATTTTCAAGCGTTTATCGAGGTCGTATTGGATGAATGCACCCGCCACTTCTTTGTAGTAGTAGAACACGCCCGCTTTGATGGCATCGGCGATGATCAGGTTTCCGTTGACACCGATGGAGATTGGCGCATTTTGTTGTGCGCGTACCATCAACGCCGGTTGGAACTTGAAGGTGCGGTCAATCTTGAACATCTTGCCTGCGCTGAAGTAGCCCACTTGCTGCAAAATACCCAAGTCAGCCACTGTCATTTCACCTGCGCTGGTGCGGAGGCGGTTGCTGAGCAGACGAGGAATTGACAGCGAAATGAAGTGATCAGGGTCGCTAAAGAAGAACCCAAAACCCACGTTTGGCATGAACATTGATCGAGCATTCTGAGCGAAGAGCTCGTCGATTTCACCGTTGCGGCCTGAAACAAGGGCCACATCGGTAAAATTGGCTTGCAACAACGAGCCGGTCGCTTTTAAGCCGAAGCTCACGAAGCCTTTTCGCGACACCTGGACGCGCGCCGCGGCGTCGCCCATGATGGTGAGGGTGCTGATGGGTCCGATTTTGTCGTGCGTAATCGAACCGCCCAGCGAGAACTTGGAGCGCTTCAGCGGAGCGTCGAACGACACCGTTTGGGTCGAGGGCGCACCTTTGAAGCCAATCCATTGGCTGCGGTGAAAGGCTGACACGGTAGGGGTTTCCTTGTAGCCGGCGTATGCTGGGTTAATTCGCAGGTGGTTCAGAATGTTTTGTGCGTGCATTGCATCTTGCTGAGCGAGAAGCGCTGCGGGGGCACTGATTCCGAGAACTGTTACGAGGGTATAGAGAAAACGTTTCATGTTTCTGAGTTCTTAGTGGTTGATGTACACGTATCCTTTCACGGGCTTCAGTCCGGTTCCCGGCAAATCGAGCACCACGAAGTAGGTTCCTTCGGGGAGGATGCCGTTGCCGAGGGTGAGGGCGTCTTGTGAGCGGCCATCCCAGTCGTTTTGGTAGTTGGCAGCGTCAAACACCTTGCGTCCCCAACGGTTGAAGACTGTTACTCGGTTCTCTGCAAAGCGGTGCAAACCGATGATTTCGAAAGTGTCGTTCACTCCGTCACCGTTGGGCGAGAAGCCCTCGGGGATGAAGATCTCGTAGTCGCACTCCACTTCGATCACCACCAGCGCAGTATCGCAGGCGTTGAAGCTGTCGCAGAGGACGTAGGTCACAGTATCGGTACCGCACCATCCATCGGGAGCGATGTAGATCAGGTTGCCGAAGCTGATTTGCACGTCGCCGTGTACAGCAGAGGCGTCGGTTACGGTGATGGGGTCGCCATCGGGGTCGAAGTCGTTCAGTACCACGTCGATCACGATTCGGTCGTCGTTCCAGGCGTAGTTCGCACTGTCGTTCTCAGCCACCGGAGGGGTGTTGATGAGCACTTCGAAGCTGCACTCGGTGAGGTTGCCGGCGAGGTCAACGGCCTCGAAGGTAACGGTGGTGTAGCCGTGAGGGAACTCGCTGCCGCTTGGCAATCCTTCGGTCATGGTTAAACCTGCCCAGCAGTTATCACTGAAGATGGGGTCTTCGAACTCTACGAGCGGATCAACCTGTACGATGTCTTCCGGACATTCGATTACCGGCGCTTCAATGTCGATCACGATCACGGTGTACGAACACTCGGCGGTGTTGCCTGATGCGTCGGTCGCGGTGAAGCTTACCACGGTTTCTCCGGTCTCGAAGAAGTCGCCGGGTTGCATAGCGCCGGTTACTTCTACGGTGACACCCGCACAGTTGTCGTAGGCCGCAGGCAGCGGGAAGTTCACGTTCGCGCCGCATACGCCGAAGTCGGTGCCTACTTCGAACATTTCGATGCATTCGATGATTGGAGCTTCCTCATCCAACACTTCTACAGTGAAGCTGCAAAGTGAGGTGTTTCCTGCAGCGTCGGTGTAGCTGTAGGTTACGGTGGTCATCCCCGCAGGGAAGAATTCACCTGACTCAAGGCCCTCTACAAGGGTAAGCTCTACAACTTCGCAGTTATCGGTCACCTCGGCGAGCGCGTAGGTCACGATGGCACCGCATTCACCGGCGTCATTGGTTTGTACCACATTTGCAGTGCAGTTCACGATGATTGGGGCTTCTTCATCGAGCACCTCCACAGTGAAGCTGCACGATGTAGTGTTGCCGGCCAAGTCGGTTGCGGTGTACTCCACGGTGGTCAAACCAACCGGGAACACGCTGCCTGAGGCGAGGCCTTGAGTGAGTTCAACGCTGGTCACCTGACAGTTGTCGGTCGCGATTGGGAAGTCGTAGGCCACAACGGCGCCGCATGCACCAAGGTCGTTGGCAACGGTGATATTATCCACACACACGATGGCAGGTGCTTCGTCATCGGTTACGGTTACGTTGAAGCTGCACTGAGCGGTGTTTCCGGCGGCATCGGTCGCTTCGTAGGTCACGGTGGTCATCCCCACAGGGAAGAACTCTCCGCTCTCAAGACCCGCGATCAGTGCGATTTCGGTGCCCGCGCAGTTGTCGGTAAACTCAGGCAACGCGTAGGTTACGTGGGCTCCGCAAACGCTTGGCTCGGCAGTGATGGCGATGTCGGCTTGGCACACGATCACAGGCGCCTCATCGTCGGTCACAATAACCACGGTGGTGCAGAAACCGGTGTTGCCGTAGATGTCAGTGGCGGTCCAGGTAATGGTGGTTTGCCCTACCGGGTAGCTGCCGCTGGCGTCGCTGGTGCCGTTGATGCTGTTGAAGATCGCGTCAGGCATGCAGTTGTCGGTGAATTCAGGGGTTTGGATTTGGATGGATGCTTCACACAACCCGGCGTCGGCCGTTACTACAATGGCACCCACACAGTTGATGATGGGGCTTTCATTGTCGCTTACGGATACGTTCTGTTCACAGGTAGATGCGTTGCCGTAGTTGTCAACCACAGTCCAGGTTACGGTAGTCGTACCAATCACGAACTGCGCAGGCGCATCGTTGCTTACTGAAGCCACACCGCAGTTGTCGTCGGTCACCGGAGTGCCGAGATCAACGGTTGCGAAGCAAGAGCCGGCATCGGTGGTTACATCCATATCGGCAGGAC
>DAITMF010000077.1:0-10296 GCA_036835325.1 Flavobacteriales bacterium | reverse complement strand
GCACGAAGGCAGTTACGTGTACGTGGTGAGTTACACCGATCGGTGTACGGGAGAAGCAAAGGAGCTTCGTGAATTGGTAACCATCAAGCGGTGATAAAACCCTATTTTTGCGCCGTAATTCAACACCTATGGCAACGCTGGCGAAGCCCGTTCTGAAATTCGATCGTGGAAGCTACACGAACGAACGCTTGATTGACCTTTACCGTAAAATCCTTCTTCCGCGCCTCATTGAAGAGAAAATGCTCTCGCAATTGCGCCAAGGAAAAATCTCCAAGTGGTTCAGTGGCATGGGCCAAGAAGGCATCTCGGTTGGGGTGGCCGCTGCTTTGCACAGCGATGAATTCATCCTTCCCATGCACCGCAACCTCGGCATCTTCACAACCCGTGAGGTGCCACTTGTGCGTTTGTTCGCACAGTTTCAAGGCAAAGACGAGGGCTTCACCAAGGGCCGTGATCGTTCGTTTCACTTCGGGTCGCTTGAGCACAACCTGGTTGGAATGATCTCGCACCTCGGTCCGCAACTGGGAATTGCCGATGGCATCGCGCTGGCCAATAAACTCGCGGGCGACGGCAAAGCCACGTTTGTCTTTACCGGAGATGGTGGTGCGTCAGAAGGCGACTTCCATGAAGCAGTGAATGTGGCCGCCGTGTGGCAACTGCCGGTGATTATTGGCATTGAAAACAACGCTTGGGGACTTTCAACTCCGTCGCGTGAACAGTTCCGCTGCGAACGCTTCATCGACAAAGCCATTGGCTACGGTATACCGCAAGAAGATGCTGTGCAGGTCGATGGCAACAACCTCCTCGAGGTGGTTAGCACCGTGCAGCGCATGGCGCAGTCGCAGCGCGAAAACCCGCGGCCGATGATCATAGAGTTCATGACCTTCCGGATGCGCGGCCACGAAGAGGCCTCAGGCACGAAATACTACCCCGAAGGACTCATCGATTCGTGGGCCGAGAAAGATCCCGTTGACAACTACGAGGCCTTCCTCCTCGAAACCGGCGTGGTCACACCTGAAACGGCCGAAAGCATCCGCTCCGAAATCCGCGAACACATCAACAGCGAACTCAAAGCTGCGCTTGCGCTTCCGCCCGTCACGGTTGACCTCCACAACGAACTGAACGATGTGTACCGCAGCGCAGTGCCTGCGCCGGTCAACCCCAGCGCCCCTGCACGCGAACTGCGCTTCATTGATGCCGTATCCGATGGCCTCCGCGAAGCGATGAAAAAACACGACAAGCTTGTGCTGATGGGCCAAGACATCGCTGAGTACGGAGGTGTATTCAAAGTGACCGAGGGCTTCGTTGACCAATTCGGCAAAGACCGCGTGCGCAACACCCCGCTTTGTGAAAGCGCCATCATTGGCACCGGCCTGGGTTTGTCGCTCAAGGGCTACAAAGCGATGGTCGAGATGCAATTCGCCGATTTCGTGACCTGTGGGTTCAACCAAATCGTAAACAACCTCGCCAAACTCAACTACCGTTGGGGCGCAAATGCTGACGTGGTGGTGCGCATGCCAACCGGCGCCGGAGTGGCTGCCGGTCCGTTCCACTCGCAGAGCAACGAGGCGTGGTTTTTCCACGTGCCGGGTTTGAAAATCGCTTACCCGGCCTTTCCTGAAGACGCGAAAGGACTCTTGCTTCAAGCGATTGCCGACCCCAATCCGGTGATGTTCTTCGAGCACAAAGCCCTCTACCGCAGCGTGAGCGGCAATGTACCCGAAGGCTACTACACCCTTCCATTCGGAAAGGCCCGCGTGGTGCGCGAAGGCAGCGAACTCACCATCGTAACCTACGGCATGGGCGTGCATTGGGCGCTCGACGCGGCCGCCAAAAGCGATGCAGACATCGAAGTGATTGATTTGCGCACCCTTGCGCCGCTCGACACCGAAACAGTCTTCACCAGTGTTCGCAAAACCGGCCGGGCGCTCATCCTCCATGAAGATACCCTTACCGGCGGCATCGGCGGAGAACTCAGCGCCCTCATCACCGAGAACTGCTTCACCGCACTCGATGCACCGGTGAAACGGTGTGCGAGCCTCGACTCTCCGGTGCCCTTTGCAGCCGATTTAGAACACCAATTCTTGGCTTCGGCACGCTTGGAAGCGAGCATAAACGAAATTTTATCGTACTGATTTCCAATACATTGGTTAATTCGTCGCATTTTTTTTCCGACGAAACGTAACCTGCTTACATCTCCTCCGTAATAAAGGGTAAGAATATTCATGTGCTAGAATAAGATATTCTCATAGTAAGCAAGCATTTTGGTTAAGGTGAAAAGCTTCGGTAACGACCGAGGCTTTTCTCATTTTTGGCTGCTTGGGGATGGATGGGCGGATGGATGGATGACCACTTCACTAGGCCGACAGCACCACCAAGGCCAGCACGATAACGCCTGACATGGCCAAGCCGTAAATCAGCAGCAACAGCAACAAGCGGAGCAGCGTCTTCCAGCGGTTGCGGCCGTATACCCTTCGGATAGCCAAGTAGAGATAGCCAAGCAGGTACATGCCGAACAGGCCTCCCAGGAATGGATTCACAACCTGCAAACCAACCTTAATGAGCAGTTCACTCAAGGCAATGTACACCAACGCTGCTACGAAAGCGAACGCATGCAGGTGCAAGGCAAACACAAAATGCCGCACGTATCCATTGCGCATGCTGCGGATGTTGAGCAACTGAAGAATCAGAGCGAACATCGGCAAGAGCAAGAAGAAAATGCGCGGCAAGTGCACCTCAAAAAACCGATCCCAGAACAACGCTTCTTCGTTCAGGTCACCGCGTTCACGTCCTTCCAATCCCAAAACAAGAAAAAAGACAATTGAAATGAAGATGTACAGGCGCAGCGGCGGAATGTAGCGTACCCGTCGTCCGGCCAAAAACTCGGCCGTTAGAAAGCCCGGTTTGAACAGCAAAGGCGAAAAACTGCGTCCAATTTTACTGTCGAAGGTGAAGTAATCGCTCAGAAAGTGCTGAAAAAATGAAGCCAGGCTCTCGCCGGTTTCGCGCGATTCCTGTCCGCACCGGCCGCAAAACCGGTCGCCTTCCGGCAAACTGTGCCGGCAATTCAAACAGGTGCGTTGCGCGTCGACATTGCTCATGGCGCCGAAGATGAGAAATTTCAGGCAATTTAGGTGTAACTTCCCTCCGGCTTCAATCGTCGTACGATTAACCATGAAACTTCGTCTGCTCGCTACAGTTGTGCTTTTTCTTTTGGGTTTCACCCTGCGGGTGGATGCGCAAAGTGCTGCCCAAAAAGCCACTGACCCACCAAAAGAGCGCGAGATGCCGGTTGAAAAGGTGGAGGGTTTTTGGTCGGTTATGGGGTACTTTGGAAGCAAACTGACCGATGAGCTCGGCGAACGCTTAAACTTGAGCGACAAAAAGAAGTCAGAGGGTGTCCCCACACGGGTTGACATCAAACTGGGGTCATTCGAAATCTCCCGCACCGAGAATCGCAAGCCGGGTTAATGCGCTTGTAACCCGCGTTTGAGTGTTGATAAACTGCACTCATCCTTCCGAAAAAACCCTTTTACAGCACGTAACTTTGAGCCATGCATCGGGGTTACATCGCCGCAATTGGCCTTTGCGCACTGGTAATTTCTACGGTTGCACAGGCCCAACAAACCACCATCATCAACCATTATCTGGGCAACGAACCCACGGATGGCCAGATGATGCAGTACGTGTTGCGCAGCACCGAAGAGCACTCGGTGGTGATCAATTACTACGAACCGGCCGGTGAAGGCGACGAAGGCCGTTTGGCGAAACTCATCGCCGATGCGCTCAATTTTTACATCGACCGATCGGTGCTGTACGATGGCCGCACCATCAACCTGCGCACAAAACCGGCGATTATGCGGCGCGATCTCGACCAAATCGTACAGGATGCCGTACGCTTCTACCATTTTCACGGAATCACCGACTTTTCAGGCTTTTCAGACGAAGTAACCAAGCAACTGGAGGCCATGAACGGCCTCCGCTACAACGAAGCCTGGAACCCTGAACTCATGGGCAGCGCCGCACAAGACCAACGTTTTCTGTTCGTTGAAAGTCAACTGAATGCGTTAAAACACCAGCTACAACGTGAAGTGGGTTTGTTCACCGGAAACAACCTGATGGTTCAAGTTGATTCGCGCCAAGAACGTCTAAAAGCCGAACAAGACTCGTTGCTGGCCGAGGTGCGCAGTTTTAAAACCAATGACCCGCTCGCGCCGCTCGAAGTGGGTTTCAGCACCGAAACCCTCAATCTGCTCGCGGGCGACGATTCGTTCATCCTTCCCCCATTTAGCACCAACGAACCCGATGACTTTGCGAACAGCGACTTGGCCGCACGGATCCTCAACATGCTCGAAACGCAAAACAGCCGAATGGACGTCCTCAGCGCTGAAGTTGATGCCTTGCGACGCGAACAGCGCGAGCGCGACGAAGCACAACGCAACCAAGGTATGCGCCAGCTTCAAGAGCAAATTGACCTGCTGCGTGAGTTGGTGATGACCCTCGCTGCTGACCGTGGCACCGCGCCGATCCCAAGCGTACCGTCAACCACGCCCGCCTCAACAGCCGGTGGCGCACCCGCGGCTTTCATGCCGCCGGGAAGCGACTTCACCTTCTCTACCGGCAGCACCACCCTCGCCTACGACGATAGGGTGCGCATGAACGAGGTGGTCGCCACACTCGCTCAACGCACCGATTTGCGCGTGATGCTCACCGGCTATGCCGATGCCAGCGGAAACCGCGAAGCCAACCTGCGCCTGTCGCGGTTGCGCGCCCAAGCCGTGCGCGACTATCTGCTTACCTCAGGCTTGCCGGCACACCGCATACTCATCAATTTCTTTGGCGACGAAAAAGCCCAAGGCAGCCATACCGACCGCCGCGTTGAACTGCGCTACATACCCCGTGACTAAGCTCCAACACCCCCTGAAATGAAAATCATCTGCATCGGCCGCAACTACGCTGACCACGCCAAAGAACTGAAGAACGATTTGCCTACAGAACCCATGTTCTTCTTGAAGCCCGACAGCGCCGTGCTGCCCGCCCACAATCCGTTTTTCATTCCTGAATGGACCACCGATCTTCACTACGAAGTAGAACTCATTGTAAAAATCAATAAACTCGGAAAGTACATCGAGCCCCAATTTGCGCACACCTACTACACCGAAATCGGCCTCGGCATTGATTTCACCGCGCGCGACCTCCAAGATGAATGCAAACGCAAAGGTCACCCGTGGGAAAAGGCCAAGGCCTTCGACGGCTCAGCCGTGGTGCCTAAGCAGTTCATCGACCTTACCGCATTGGGTGGTGACGTCGCAAATCTGCATTTCCGTCTCGAAAAAAACGGTGTGACCGTTCAAACCGGCCACACCGCTGATATGATTTTTCACGTTGATGACCTCATCGCCCACGTCTCAAAGTACATGACCCTGAAAATTGGCGATTTGATGTACACCGGAACCCCCGCCGGGGTTGGCCCGGTCGCCATCGGCGATACCCTTACCGGCTACCTGGCTGACCGCGAAATGTTTCGGGTCAACATTCGCTGAAGGCATTAGTCCATGAAGCTGACCACGTGCTCGGCCTCCAACTGCTTTCTGAACACCACTTTGCCGTCAAACACATCGAGCACTACCGTGTCGTTTTTATCGATGCTGTTGCTCAAGAGCGCTTTTGAAAGTTCATTGAGGACTTCTTTCTGAATCACGCGCTTCACCGGTCGGGCACCAAACTGCGGGTCGAAACCGGCTGACCCCAACCATGCAATTGCATCTTGACTCGCCACCATGTGAATGCCTGCCGCCTGCAAGCGCTCTTTCAATCGGCGCAATTGCAAACTCACAATGCCTGTGATTTCTCTTCGCGACAGTGGTGTGAAGAGAATCACTTCGTCGATTCGGTTCAGGAATTCCGGACGAACTTCTTGGCGCAAAAGCTCCATGACACGATCACGGGTGTGTTCAAACACCTCTTCAAAATCGTCATTGGTCACCTTGCTGAAGTTCTCCTGAATCAGGTGACTTCCGGTGTTGGAAGTCATGATGATGATGGTGTTCTTGAAATTGACCACGCGGCCTTTGTTGTCGGTTAAGCGGCCATCGTCAAGCACTTGCAAGAGCACGTTGAACACATCCGGGTGGGCCTTCTCGATTTCATCGAGCAGCACCAGACTGTAGGGCTTGCGCCGCACAGCTTCGGTGAGTTGCCCTCCTTCATCGTAGCCCACATACCCGGGAGGAGCTCCTACGAGTCGGCTCACACTGTGGCGCTCTTGGTACTCGCTCATGTCAATGCGGGTCATGGCATTTTCGTCGTTGAAGAGGAATTCACTCAGCGCCTTGGCCAGTTCAGTTTTGCCCACGCCTGTGGTGCCCAAAAAGATGAAGCTCCCAATGGGACGTTTGTCATCGGCCAAACCTGAACGCGATCGACGTACAGCGTCAGCCACGGCTTGAATGGCTTCACGCTGACCAATGACCCGCTTGCCGAGCTCGTCTTCCAAACGCAGCAATTTCTCGCGTTCGCCTTCAAGCATTTTGCTCACCGGGATGCCGGTCCACGCCGACACCACATCGGCGATTTCTTCCGGATCAACTTCCTCCTTGATCATTTTGCTGCTTGTCTGCATCTCGGCCAATTGTGCTTTGGCCGCTTCGATGGTGTTCTCAAGCACTTGAAGCTTGCCATAGCGAATCTCAGCCACTTTGCCGTAGTCACCCTCACGCTCGGCACGTTCGGCCTCGAGCTTGAGTGCCTCAACTTCTTTCTTGCCCGCTTGGATTTGATCAACAACGTCTTTCTCGCTTTGCCACTTGGCTTTGAAGGCCTCGCGCTGTTCGTTGAGGTTGGCAATTTCGCGACCGAGGTCTTCGAGCTTTGCGGTGTCGTTCTCGCGCTTAATGGCCTCGCGCTCGATTTCCAACTGCATAATGCGTCGGTCGAGTTCATCGAGTTCAGCCGGTTTCGAATTGATTTCCATGCGGAGGCGGCTCGCCGCCTCATCAATCAAGTCAATGGCTTTATCGGGCAAGAAGCGGTCAGAAATGTAGCGCTGCGACAGGTCAACCGCGGCGATAATGGCGTCGTCTTTGATTTGCACCTTGTGGTGGCTCTCGTACTTTTCTTTGATTCCACGCAAAATTGAAATGGCGCTTTCACGGTCAGGTTCATCTACCAATACCTTCTGGAAGCGACGCTCCAAGGCTTTGTCTTTCTCAAAGTACTTTTGGTACTCGTTCAAGGTAGTTGCACCAATGGCGCGCAACTCACCACGCGCCAACGCCGGCTTGAGAATGTTGGCGGCATCCATGGCGCCTTCGCCTCCTCCCGCACCTACAAGGGTGTGAATCTCATCAATGAAGAGAATCACCTGTCCGTCAGAACCTTGCACTTCTTTGACCACCGCTTTGAGCCGTTCTTCAAATTCGCCCTTGTACTTTGCTCCGGCGATGAGGGCGCCCATGTCAAGCGAATACAAGGTTTTTGATTGCAAATTTTCAGGCACGTCGCCGTCGACAATGCGGTGCGCGATGCCTTCGGCGATGGCCGTTTTACCCACACCGGGTTCACCGATCAAGATGGGATTGTTCTTTGTTCGGCGGCTCAGAATCTGCAGCACACGGCGAATCTCATCGTCACGGCCAATCACCGGATCGAGCTTTCCGTTGTGCACGAGCTGATTGAGGTTCTTCGCGTACTTATTGAGCGCATTGTAGGTCTCTTCTTGACTGGCCGAGGTCACCTTATCGCCTTTGCGCAAATCGGCCACGGCAGCCTGAAGCCCTTTTGCCGATACGTTGTTGTCTTTCAGCAAGCGTGCTGCATCGTCTCCGCCTTCAAGCATGGCCAAGAGCAAATGCTCAACCGAGACGTACTCGTCGCCAAGCTCATTGATCATGTTGGCGGCTTTCAGCAGAACGGTGTTGAGCGGCCGCGACATCTGCAAGTCTGTGCCTTGAACAACGGGGTAGCTGTCAACAATGCGATCAACTGCTGAGGTAAAGATGGGCACGGGCACATCAAGCTTCTTCAGCAAATAGGGCGCAACGTTCTTGTCAACCTCCAAAATGGCTTTTAGCAAGTGACCGGTGCGCAGCTCTTGGTGCGTTTTGCCCACCGCAATTTGCTGTGCGCGCTGCACGGCTTCTTGCGACTTGATGGTGAATTTATTGAAGTCCATGATTCAAAATTGGGATGGTACACTCCCCTCTTCAAATCATCGACCAAAGGCACGATTCACTTAAAAATCAGCCAATATGGCGCATGGAACCCACCTAAAGCGTCATTTTGTCGCTTCAAGCTTTTCTTTTTTTTGGATGGATGGAGGATGGATGCCGACAAGC
Organism: Flavobacteriales bacterium; assembly: GCA_036835325.1. Classification (GTDB taxonomy): domain Bacteria; phylum Bacteroidota; class Bacteroidia; order Flavobacteriales_D; family Sanyastnellaceae; genus CAMCHP01. The sequence continues at coordinate 1,960 of DAITMF010000077.1, read as the reverse complement.
TACGGGCATCAGCCGACCTGAGCCGCAACATTTCGACCGGCCGTGGCGTACGCTTTCAATCCGGCTGCGATGCATTCAACGGCTTTTTTAAGCGCTGCAACATTGAGCACGTAAGCCACGCGCACCTGCTTGCGGCCTTGTTCGGTGTTTTTGTAGAAACCCGCAGCAGGCGCCATCATGACTGTTGCACCTTCGTACTCGAAGTGCTCAAGCATCCATTGGCAGAAATCTTCAGCATTGTCAACGGGAAGTTCAGCAATGCAGTAGAAAGCGCCCATGGGTTTCGGACACACCACGCCGGGTATCGCGTTCAATCCGTCAACCAATACATTGCGGCGCTCAACGTACTCCGTTACCACAGCATCGAAATACGCTTGAGGAGTTTCCAGGGCTGCTTCACCGGCATGCTGACCAAGCGAAGGAGGCGACAAGCGGGCTTGTGCAAACTTCAGCGCCGTAGCCCGCACTTCAGCATTGCGGGTAATCATGGCTCCAATGCGCGCACCGCACATGCTGTAACGTTTTGACACCGAGTCAATCAAGATGGTATTTTGTTCAATGCCTTCAAGGTTCATGACCGAGAATGGCTTGTGGCCGTCGTAGCAAAACTCGCGGTACACTTCATCGGCAATCAGGAAGAGATCGTAATCGCGCACGAGGTTGCGCAACTTCTCAAGCTCATCACGTGAGTACAAATACCCTGTAGGGTTGCCCGGATTGCAAATCAAGATGGCCTTGGTGCGCTCGTTGATCAGCGCTTCGAAGTCGCCAATCAAAGGCAGTGCAAATCCGTTTTCGATGAACGACATGACCGGACGAATGACCACGCCTGCGGTTTGGGCAAAGCCATTGTAGTTCGCGTAGAACGGCTCGGGAATGATCACTTCATCACCCGGATCGAGGCAGCTCATGAAGGCAAACATCAGCGCCTCTGAACCTCCGGTGGTAATTAGAATGTCCTTCGCATCAACCGGAATGTCGTTCTTGCGGTAGTACTCAGCCAATTTGGTGCGGTAGCTTAAATTGCCTTCGCTGAGCGAATACTCGAGTACCTTGTCGTCAAAGTTCCGAATGGCTTGGCGAACCACTTCAGGGGTTTCAATATCGGGTTGCCCGATGTTGAGGTGGTAGACTTTCTTTCCGGCCTTTTTTGCGGCTTCGGCATAGGGGGCCAATTTGCGGATCGGCGAAGCCGGCATCTGCAATCCTTTCTGAGAAATCTGCGGCATGGTGTGCTCGAATTGTGAAGGCAAATATACGCAGGTGCAACGTATCGCACCGACAAAAGCATTTTGGTGGTCATTAAACACCGATCGGCACGTGCAGATGCTCATCCGCCGGAGGCGAAAACCTACAAAAACAAAGACCCCGGACGTTTCCGGGGCCTCTGCTTAACCTTAACCAAAATACTAAATAACTTAACTACTAGCTAACCTTTCGTGCTGCAGAACGCAGCGGGAGGTTGGTAAGCCATTCACTGTTATTACAACGTGAAAGTAAGTTACCCTACCCTTTAACAACGTAAGAATGGTCACTTAAGCGCCTGTAGGGCCATTCTTACGTGTTAAGAAAGCTTAAAGCCACGCTGAATACCACCGTTTTCAACCAATGTTAATTCCCACAGTGAATTCACTGTCAACAACTTAAGGTCTACAGATTTGGAATTCTCCATCAACCGAACCAATTTTAGGTCAGGCAAAACACAAAGGCCTCATTTGACGCCGGTTTGACGGACGAGCATCCGAATGAAATTGAGGCATTCTTTCCCTGACGGAGAGATTCTGTTGGGGCGATGTACAACAGCAACGCCGGCAGCACATCCGCTGTGGCAATGCGCTTCGGAAAATGAGAATGCCCGCAGTTCCATCAATGTCCACGTAGCTCTCCTGAAAACCGGCGTCTTCATTGCCCCCCGGCTTACTCCTTGTCTTTCTTCTCACCCACGAAGTAGTGGTTTTTC
>DAITMF010000076.1:0-10664 GCA_036835325.1 Flavobacteriales bacterium | reverse complement strand
GCACGCTGAACGAAAAAGAGGCCAGCCTCAACACCTTGTCTGAGACCTTGAAAACACGTGAGCAACGGGTGAATGAGCTTGAAGACCTTTTGGCCCGGCAAGAGGCTCAGGCCAATGCGCTGCGCGACAAGATTCAACAGGCACTGTTGGGCTTCAAAGACAAAGGGCTCACGGTCGAGACCCGCAACGGCAAGGTTTACGTGAGCATGGAGGCCAAGCTGCTCTTCCCCTCCGCAAGCACCGTCATCAACGACGAAGGACGCAAGGCCTTGATTGACTTGGCCAAGGCGATTGAGTCTGAAGTCGACATGGAAATCATCGTTGAGGGCCACACCGATACCGATGCGCTTCGCAGCCAAACCATCCCACGCGACAACTGGGAGCTCAGCGTGCTCCGTGCAACAGCGGTGGTAAAGATTATGATGGACAACAGCCAAATCAAGCCGCAAATCTTGGCAGCGTCAGGCCGCAGTGAGTACCATCCGCTTGACCCAGAAGACAAGGCCAAGAACCGCCGCATTGAAGTCATCATTTCACCGAACCTCCAAGACCTCTTCCAAATCATCGAAAACTGATCGGAAGATTTCCTTCCCTTCCTGGGAACCTGCATAAAGAAAAAGAGGCGTTGTTCACGCCTCTTTTTTGTGCCATAAAAAACCGCCTAAGGCCGAGGCCGAAGACGGTTTCACTTCAAGGGTTGGGGTTGAAGGTTTTATTGAATTTCCAGAAGGAATTCACCGTTTGATATGTTCACGTTTTGCTCGCCATCTCCGTTGAAGAGGTTGCCTGAGAAGGTGCCGACAATCACGCCTCCGGCAATTGGGGCTACATACGCGATGGTAAACGCCGCCGATGAGTTGTCGAACTGCGATGAGAACACCTCACCGAGTGAGTTCGTGTAGATCACTTGTATGTCTGGGAAGCTTGCGGCATTCGCTTGAATGGTGGTGTTCGACACCCATCCCCCGGCGGGTTCGGCCAAGATAGCCGTCAATCCGGTGTTGTTTGTGGAAGCACCGGTGATCTGGATGGCTGTACCTGCCAAGGTTGCTTGTGCAAGCGCATCGGCTTCAGTGTTGTTGTTGTTGGCTCGCCAGCGCATCGAGAACTCACATTCGGGGCAATTTTCACCACCGCAGTCGATGTACAGCTCATCGCCATCGAGGATGCCGTTAACGCAGTTCACACCGGGAGGACATTCTTCGCACTCGCTGCCACCGCAGTCGATGCCGATTTCGTCTTGGTTGAGGATATTGTCGTTACAGTTTGGACAAGCGGGGCAATATTGGCCGCCACAATCGAGTTCGACTTCGCAGCCATTGGGTAGGCCGTCATTGCAGAGTTCACCGCAGGCTACACCGGTGGTTCCGCCGCAGTCAATGCACTCTTCGCCTGGGTCAAGTTGCCCGTTGAAATTGCTTGCGCAAGGCTCGCACTCGCCGCCACAGTCAACCCATTGTTCGCCCAATTCTGGTTCCCAAATGCCGTTGATGCAAGGGTCGCAAGGCTCGCAGTTTGGGCCGCCGCAATCAACCAATTCTTCGAGGTTGTTGAGTACGCCATCGTAGCAGTTGGGCGGTATGCGGTTGTCTTCATTGAGGCAACCGCTCAATTGAACGAGCACCATAAGTGCTGCGACTGCAAAGCCAAGACGGGTAACAAATTTCATGACTACAGAATAAGTGTTAAAAAGCTTACAAGACCCGAAGATACAACTCTCCGGCAATTTAAGACGCCAAAGACGCTGCAAACGTTGCACGCATGCAGGTTGACTTATGCTTTAGGGTATAGATTGACATCGCGTTGAGGGAACGGTATGGTGATGTTGTTCAGCCTGAAGAGCTCATCGATGCGAAAACGCAGATCACTTTTCACAATGTCCATCTCCCATAAACTCGCTGACCAAAAACGCAAGTCAAACATCAAGGCCGAGTCGCCAAAGTCGGTAAAAACCACGAAGGGTTTGCGCAGCTGGTCGACGCGTTCGCTTTCAGATGCGGCTTGCAGCAGCAAACGCTCTACCAAACGCACATCAGAACCGTACTTCACACCAACGGTGATGTTGAAGCGGGTGGCAGTTTCTTCGAGGCTCCAGTTCGTTACGGCGTTCGAAGTGATCTTTGAGTTCGGCAGTACAATCACAATGCCGGTGCGGGTAATCACTTTTGAGGTGCGAATATCGATGCGCTGCACCCGCGCCAACAAACCATCCACTTCAATCACATCGCCAACGCGAATGGTTCCGTCAAAGAGCAAAACAAAGCCCGAAACGAAATCGGTAAATACGCTTTGCAGGCCCAAGCCAACGCCCACCAAGAGGGCCGCCGAACCGGCGAGAAACAAGGTAATGTCGATGCCCATGTGTTCGAGCGACAGAATCGCCCAAAACGTATACAGCGCGTAGGCCACCAGTTTGCGAATGGTGTAGATTTTGCCGGCTTCGATGGCGCGGGCCTTGCCCACGCGGGTAATCGCAATGCGAAAAGCGTACAGCACCGCGCGTACCACGAGGTAGGCCACCGTGATGTAAATCAAATCGGCAATCGTAAGGTGGTACTTCGAAAAGATGAGGCCTTTTTCAAGCCACGAGAAATCCATACTCATAAAATTGCGCTTCCGAAGAAGCGGGTAAGTTCAATGCGGATGCGGTCAAACTTCATTTTGTCTTCGAGCAAACGCATCTGTTCATCTTGGTTTTCGGAGACTTTGAGTCGTTCTTCAACGGCCCTCGCCATAAACATCACGTGTTGCTGCTTCAACCTGAACAAGCACCATTTTACCGCAGTGTCAAGGTTCATGTCTTCGGTTTGTGGGTAGATGCGGTGGCGCGCGGTCCAATTCTCGCTCAAGGTGTAGCGGTCGGCCATTTGCGCACAGTAGAACGACGTCACTTCGGCGTTGGCGTGGTTTAAAAACGCCTTTTCATCGGGGAAACTTCCTTCGCGGACGGCTGATTTGTAGATTGAAATGATCTCGTTGAGCACATCAAAATGCAGTTCGAGGGCATCGTCTTCCAGCTCGTTCATCACATACTCTGCCACTGAAAGCTCGATAAGCTGATGTTCGCGGGTTTCTTCATCGTACTCGGGAATGGATACCGGGTAGGTGCCAAAACGAATGAGCAAGCGCGCAAGTTCGTGCTCAATGTGCGTGAGTCCGGCCATGCGGTCAACTTCGCGCGCAACGGGCGGCGTTGCAGGATTTTCAACCGCAGCGTCGGGTGCGTCATCGTCGGTCTGCGGCTTGACCGGGGTAGTGCTGCCCTTTTGACGGAGAATCTTGTTGGTCTCGGTCAGCAGAACCTGCTCGTCAATGTCGAGCAGACTGCTGCATTCGTTGATGTACACGCTGCGTTTGATCGCATCGGGTATGCAGGCAATCGATTCGACCACGTCGCGAATCATGCCCGCACGTTTTACAGGGTCACCGGCGGCATCGGCAGCGAGGACATCCGTTTTGAACGAAATAAAATCGCGCGAAGCTTGGTCGATGTAGGCCTCCAACTCAGAGCTGCTGCTCTTTTTGGCAAATGAATCCGGGTCATCCCCGTCAGGGAAAAGAACCACGCGAACGTTTAAGCCTTGCGACAAAATCAGGTTGATTCCGCGAAAGCTAGCGCGGATACCGGCAGGGTCGCCATCGTACAGAATCGTTACATTTTGGCTGTACCGACGAATCAAGCGCACCTGCTCTTCGGTCAGTGCCGTGCCCGACGAAGCCACCACATTGTGAACTCCGGCTTGGTAGAGCGACACCACATCGGTGTAGCCCTCCACCAAAAAGCAGCGATCGCTCTTGACGATTTCCTGCTTGGCGAGGTCAATGCCGTAGAGAACACGCGACTTGTTGTAGAGGGCATTCTCAGGGCTGTTGAAGTACTTCGCCGTTTTTTTCTCCGACCCCAGTATTCGTCCGCCGAAGGCGATCACCCTTCCGGCTACATCGCGAATCGGGAACATCACCCGTTCATTGAAAAAATCGAACGGACGGCCGTTTGACGATTCACGGGTCAAACCCGCCGCGATGAGCCACTTGAGCTCGTACCCTGCCGCCAACGCAGCCTGGGTCATGGTATCAAAGCCTTTCGGACAGTAGCCGAGGCGGAATTTCTTGATGGTGTCGTCGCGGAAACCGCGCTCAGTGAAATACGAATGCGCGATGGTTTGGCCTTCGTCGGTTTTCCAGAGTTGGTCTTCAAAAAATTTCGCGGCCCACTCGGTCACGGCCAAGAGGCTTTCGCGCTCTGAACGCTCTTCGAGCGCTTTGGCATCGGGCTCTTCTTCTTCGATTTCGATGTTGTACCGTTGGGCCAACCAGCGGATGGCCTCGGGGTAGCTCATCTTTTCGTGCTCCATCAAGAAGGTGATCACCGAACCGCCCTTGCCGGAGGAGAAGTCTTTGAAGATGCCTTTTGACGGGATAACGTAAAACGAAGGTGTTTTTTCGTTGTTAAAGGGGCTGAGGCCCTTGTAGCTTGATCCCGAACGTTTTAACTGCACGAACTCGCCGATGACCTCTTCGATGAGGGCCATGTCGAGCACGCGGTCAATGACGTCTTTTGGAATCATAGGAAGACAAATTTACCAAAACGACGTCAGCCTGAACGGCGCGATTTAGGGAGCGAGCAGTTTGAACCCTTTGCCGTGCACGTTGATGATTTCGATCGACGGGTCTTCTTTGAGGTGCTTGCGCAATTTGGCGATGTACACGTCCATGCTGCGGCCGTTGAAGTAGTTGTCGTCGCCCCAAATGGCGTTGAGCGCATAATTGCGTTCGAGCAGGCCGTTTTTGTTTTTGCAGAGCAGGTAGAGCAGCTCGTTTTCTTTGGTGGTGAGGCGCTCTTCGAAGTCGTCGCCGAGGGTGATGCGCTGGCGGTTGTAGTCGAACTTGTACTTGCCGATTTCGAAATCGGTGACTTCTTCGCCGTCTTGCGGGAGTGCTGCCGACCGCTTCAAGATTGCGTTGACGCGCATGAGCAATTCTTCCATGCTGAACGGCTTGGTCATATAGTCGTCGGCGCCGGAGCGGAACCCTTCGAGGGTGTCTTCCTTCATGCTTTTGGCGGTGAGGAAGAGGATGGGCGTGTGCCGATCGGTTTCGCGGATTTCGCGCGCCACGGTGAAGCCGTCTTTGATGGGCATCATAACGTCGAGGATCACGAAGTCGAAGCTCTCGCGGCGAAACAGCTTCAGGCCTTCGGCGCCATCGGTGGCCAATGACGTGTCAAACCCTTTGGCATTCAAGTACTCGGAGAGGAGCATGCCGAGGTTCTGGTCGTCTTCGCAGAGCAGTATTCTAGGTGTTTTCTTCATGGTCGGAGGGTAAATAAACGATAAATGTGCTTCCTTTTTTGAGTTCACTTTCAACGCGGATGTGGCCGCCGTGTTTTTCGGTCACCGCTTTTACATAGCTCAGGCCGAGGCCAAACCCTTTTACATTGTGAACGTTTCCTGTTGGAACGCGGTACAGTTTATCAAAAATTTTCTTCTGGTTTTCTTTGCTGATGCCGATGCCGTTGTCGACGAACGACAGTTCAATTCCGTTTGGGGTGGTGTTTGATCGGATGAGGATGGAGGGTTCTTCGGGCGAGTACTTGAGCGCATTATCGATAAGGTTGTAGACCACGTTGGTGAGGTGAACGGGGTCTCCTTTGATGACCGGATTTGTGGCTTCAAGCTCTGTGCGGATGCGTCCGTTTACTTTCGTCACTTGGATGGCGATGTTTTTAATGACTCCTTTCACCACTTCGTGCAAGTTGACCGGTTCACGACGGAGAATCATCTCTCCTTTGTCGAGGATGGCCGACCGCAGAACGTTTTCAACCAGCACACCGAGTCGTTTGTTCTCGGTGTTGATCATGCCGATGTATGTACGTAAGATTTTTTCGGTTTTGGGGATGTCGGGATCGCCCAGTGCTTCGCACGCCAGTGAAATGGTTGAAATGGGCGTTTTCAGCTCATGGGTCATGTTGTTGATGAAATCGTTTTTGATTTCACCCAACTTCTTCTGCTTGACGATGGTGACGATGGTGTAAACGAACGCGGCCAAGATGAGCACAATGAGGAGTCCTGACCCGATGAGCATGAGCGACATTCCCTTTATGACGTAGCTGCGTTGGTGGGGGAAAAACACACGCAGGTAGTAGAGGTCGTGGCCCTTTTGTTCTTCAAAAAGCGTCACGTGGTAGCCTCTGCTGAAGAAGTCTTCGCTGTAGGGTTCGGCTTCCACAGCCAGCAACTCGGGTTGATGGTAGCGGTTGAATACCCCATAAACATAGGCGGCTTTTATGCCGTTGCTCTTGAACTCGTTTTTGAGCAACGAGTCGAGCATGGTTAGGGTAACTTCTTTTGATCGTGCGAGGTGTTCTTTTCGGTAGCTAAGCGGGTCACCCTTGCGGAAGCTGAGTTTACTTCCATCGTGCAAGCTGCTGCTGGTCTCGGCATCGTCGCGGTCGATGTAGAAATCTTCCCAATGGATGACTTCTGCGACTGTTCTGAGGGAGAAGTGGACGTTAGCGTCGAATTCCTGCTCTTTGAGGACGATGGAGTTTTTGATCCAGTAGTACTGAATGGCGATGAGACCGACGAAGGCCGCACTGATGACAACCACCAATATGTAGATGAAGCGTCGTTTCACACCGCGTAATTCTGTATTCAAAGTTAAGCCGATGCTGGGAACGCCCTGATTTGGCTTGTCTTTTTTTAACAAGCGTTAACCCGTCGTTAACAATTGGAGCGGCGGGGTCGAGTTACCTTTGTGTCGAAGATAAGGCGATAAAATCGCAGTATTCTCTCTCATGATTATTTAGGTTAAGGTCTTCTCAAGAGACATTACAGGTTTATTGGTTTACCTATTTCGAAACAAGCAGAAAAGCCCCGAACGCGGGGCTTTTTTGTTGTGGGGGTGTGGGTGCTTAGACCTGTGCGGGTGTTCCGCTTCTGTTTGACGTAGCGTAAGCTACGTCAAAACCAACAAAAAAGTGCTCGATTTAGGGCACTTTAAACGTATATTTTTCACCGCTTCACCACCCGCGTCTGACCCAACCCCGGAACTACAAACACGTAAACACCGGCTGTAAGTCGCTGACCGTTTATTCGCAAGCCTGAAGCAATCCGTCCTGCCTCTACTTGGCGACCGGTGGCGTCGTAAAGCACGTATTCCGAACCCAACCATTCGGCTGAAACGCGCACATTGAAATCATCGGTGGTAGGGTTCGGATACACGTGCAAAGCTCCGTTGCCAACTTCTGCAATACCGCTCACAGAGGGGTTGAAAACGTTCACGTTGTCAACCCAAATGTGGTTACCGTAACCCCCCACATTCACAAAGGCGATCTCAACACAACTTTCGCCAAGAAATGCCGAGAGGTCAACGTTCTCATTGCGCCAAACCACTTCGCCTCCGCTGTCGTACCAAAACCACATGTAGCACCCGTTAACAGCAAGGTCAGCGCCAAATTTGCTGTACACCGTAGTCCACTCCGTTGAGCCCGCCGCACGCACACGAACCTCCAAGCCATCGACGTACTCGTTGAATTGCTGGTGGGCGACGTCAAAAGTCAGTTCAGCTGCTGGCTGTGTACTTAAATCAACTCCTGGAAGGATCAGCCAGTCGTCTTCACCTTGGGTGTCAACCCAGTAGTTGGGGAACTGAGCCACTATGTTCGCCGCGTTGCCAATCTCCGATGCTTGCTCCCAAGAGCCGCCATTGCCCGATGAGTTGACCTTCCAATTTTCGGGGACAAACCCTGCGTTGAAGTCTTCCTCGACCGGGTAACTCATGGGTTCATTGGTCACCGAAATCATCGATTCCCAGGTAAAGCTGCCGCTGTTGCCATCGGCATCGGTCACGGTCAGGCTCACGCTATAGGTACCGGGGGTGCTGTAGGCCACCAAAGCCTCGGGTCCGGTCACATCGACCACATCCCCTCCGGGAAAACTCCATTCATAATCGGCGTTATCGCACAAGGCCACCGGAGTCGCACTGAAACGCACGGGCTCAGGATTGCATTCGAGCGCGGCATTGATCACAAGTCGGTCGGCCATGAACGCAGCTTGTACGGTGGATGGTGTGTGGAACTCGCTTTCGTACACGCCGCGTGAACCGGCAATCCGCAACCGCCCATTGCAGTAGTTGGGCTGCATGAACACGGCCGGGGCAATCGTCGGCAATCCGTTGTCAAATGCCTCCCAATCGCTCATGCTGTCGTCGCGGTAGAGCACGCGGCGCGGCGTGCCGAGGTAAATGCCACCGTTGCTTCCGCGCTGGTGGGCAATTGAAATAGGTGCATCTCCGTTCAGTGCGGGCGTGGTGAGGTTCGTCCAAGTGTCGCCACCGTTGGTTGATTCGAAGACGCGGTTTCCTGAGCCGGCGTTCACGCGGATGGCCCAAAGGCGATCTGGATTTTCTCCGTCAACTTCCAAATAGATGGGGTCGCCATTGGGCGCCAAAGTAGCAGGAATGCTCACGTTTTCCCAAGTACTGCCTCCATCTGCGGTGCGCCAAATGCGCCAGTTCGAGCCGGTCTGGCGGTGGCTAACGTAAATCCGGTTCGGGTCGCGTGGAGCCACCTTTAGCGAAATAATAGCTTGGCCCTCGAAGTCGTAGACGAGCGTCCAGGCCTTTCCACCGTTGTCGGTGCGCCACAATTCTGATCCTACAGGAGAATAAAAGCGGTTGTAGCAGCGTGGATCCCACTCAAGGTTGCCGTATTCGCCGTACCAGTAGCCGGTGTTCGGTCGTTTCGAGTTGTCAAAAGGTGCACCGGTAATGCGGGTGAAACGATCGTCGCTGAACTGAAACGAACCTCCATCGTGGTAGCCGATGCGGCCATCACCGGGGTTAACGAACCCTCTAAAGTTGTCGCCGCCCAGTTCACCGAGCCATCCGCCGGCTTCCGGGTCGTCGCCGCCCCATGCGTAGATCGAGCCATTTTTGATCATCGTTCCGTTGTGGTAGGTACCGCCAACCATGGTCTCACCGTTCCTCCATCCTGCTTGCCAACCCCAAAAATCCGTCCCGTGAATGCCATACATGCGCGGTTCAACGGTATCGCCTTCATCGGCGCTGTAGTATATGCCGCCATCGCACGCAAACCAGAGGTCAACGCCGTTTTCGGTTTGGAAGAACTTGATGTCGTGCACGTCGGCGTGAACGTACCGCTCAGCCGTAAACTCGCCAACCCAGGTTACCCAGTGGGCGTTCATGCTCCAGTCTTCGCCGGCGTTTTCACTGCGCCACACAATAATACCTCCCGAAAACAAACGGTCAGGGTCGGTTGGAGAGGCATCTAACGCCAAATCGTAATAGACCTGTCCGCCATCTTCGCTGCCGTCTTCTGACCAACCAAGGGTATTCGGATTGTTTGACGCGTTGTAGGGTCCGCCCGGACCATTTCCGCAGCACTGAAATTCAAACGAATCACCGCCGTCGTTGCTTACATATATGCCGTAGAGGCCGCCAACATTGTTGATGCTGCCTGCGGCGAGGACGTAAATCCGATCCGGACTGGCGGCAGTAACGCTCATCTCGCAGCGCTGGCTTTCGTGGCCGGATGCCATCATAGGCCAGCCCGTTGCAGGTGTGGTGAAGCTAAAACCGCCGTCGTCAGAGCGGCGAAATACGGTGCCATTCCCTTGACGGCCAATGGCGTAGATGCGGTCAGGATTGGTAGGGTGGAACTCAATTTCCATGTGGTTGCCGCTTACAAGAAGGTCCCACGTTTCGCCGGCGTCGCCAGAGCGGTAAAGGCCAACGCTCGTTGCAGCAAAGAGTGTATTCGAACTTCCTGGAGCGAAGCGCAGGTCGCGCACCCAGTGGTTTTGGTTGTTGAACGAGGCGCTGCCGGTGGTGTACCAATTGACACCTCCATCGGTGGTTTTCCAAATGCTGCCCGATTCTTCGCCGATCAGCACGGTGTAGGCATCGGCCGGATCAATCGCAATGCTGTACACGCTGGTGATGGGAAGTGTTTTCGTCATCAGCTCCCAGTTCAAGCCTTTGTCAGTACTCTTCCAAGCGCCTGCGGTGGCTGCGCCGGTCCAAACGGTGCTGGGATTCGATGCGGCTTGCTCCACACAGTACGCGTGAAACGCTCCGGGCGATTGCACTTGGAACTGCATGGCCACTTCGGGGTCGTAATGCCACGGACCGGCCTCGCGCCAGTCACCCGATGAACGGTCACGGTCAGCGCCGCCGTCACGAAAGGCCTCCGCATACGATGTTTCTCCGCTGGGGTCGCCCGTGAGCATGTAATTGCGCATAAAACGCTTGTAGTATTGAGTGTCGTTGTTTTTGACGAACGGATGCGCGGCGTAATGGCTTTCGTAGGCGGCACGCACTTCATCCGGATGCCCACCGGTGTACATCAGTTGCGTCCATGATGGCATTCCTGAATGCGGCTGCATGGGCACTATACGGGTCACTTGCGACGTGGCAGTAAGTACCAGCACCGCGCAAATAAAAGCGAGAAGGTGTTTGTTCATGGTGGTTTTCCTTGCACCTCAAATGTAAGAGAGAACCGGATTACGTGCGCATTATTTTTTTTGCATGGATGGATTCTTATGGGATGGATGAGCGGCGTTTTGCACAAAAAAAGGCCTCCGTTTCCGAAGGCCTTTCTGCATGGTGTGTGGTTGCCGTGCTTAGCGCACTGCTTTCAATGT
>DAITMF010000075.1:0-10671 GCA_036835325.1 Flavobacteriales bacterium | reverse complement strand
CACACGATACAGTGAAGCTCTCTGGCAAGCCAATGAACTCAGGACCGGTGAAGTCGGTAACAGTGATTACTTGTTCACAGAACTGTGGTGATGTACCTGGAATCTCGATGCTCCAAGAACGGGTGATGGTGTAGATGCACTCACCTTCTCCGATTTGCTCACCGTTGTATGAAATCTGAACGCCTTGGCAATCCAAACCAACAACTGAAGGCATACCGAGTGCTGAAGGGCTGAGGTCAGCTGCACAATCGACAGTTACGTTTTCAGGACAAACGATTTCGCATCCTTCCACACACGGCTGGATGGTAAATGGCGCGCCCGCAACGTCAAGGGCTGCACAAATTGTGCCACCACCTTGAGCAAGGAGAGCGTTTACTTGGAAACCTGTTGTTACACCAGGAATTACAAGACCTTCAATAGCTCCGGCAAGTTCCAATGGGAATACCAACGTGTGAATGGTGTACGAGCCGACTTCAAGACCACCAAATGATGGTGCGTCGCTCAGGCCGATGATTACCAATTCAGGCCCTTCAGTCAGTACGAAAGCAACTCCGTAACCTTCAGGCACGCTTGGCTCTGAAGTGAATGCTGCGGTAGCCGAACCACCTTGACCTTCGCAAGTCACTTCGGTGATTGCGATTGAACCTGCAGCGGCGTCACAGCAAGAAAGGTACTCGCATGAACCGTCATCTTCAACCGCATCAGGATTGAAGTTACAAGCTGCATCGTCGATGCATCCGGTAACAACAGGACACTCTTCGATGGTGAACGGAGCACCGGTAACGTCAAGGGCTGCACAAATTGTGCCACCACCCTGAGCAAGGAGGGCATTCACATCGAAACCTGTGGTTACACCGAATTCAACCAAACCGGTAATGGTTCCGGCAAGCTCGGTTGGGAATACGAACGTGTGGATGGTGTATGAGCCAACCGCCAAACCTGAGAAAGACGGTGAATCACTCAAACCAATGATGACAAGGCCGGGACCTTCAGTAAGCACGTAAGCCACGGTGTAGCCCATCGGAACAACAGGGGCAGTTACAACAACTGCTGAACCACTGCCGCCTTCATCGACACAAAGAACACCGTCAATCGCGAGTGAACCTGCGGTTGCGTCGCAGCAAGAGAGGTATTCACATGAACCGTCGTCTTCAGTTGCTGAACCGCTGAAGTTACAAGCGTTCATATCTGTACAACCAGTAACGACCTGACAAGCTTCAATTGAGAACGGTGCACCGGCAACGTCAAGCGCTGCACAAATTGTACCGCCGCCTTGTGCGAGCAATGCATTTACATCGAAGCCGGTAGTAACACCGAACTCAACCAAACCAGTGATGGTCGCAGCAAGCTCGGTAGGGAATACAAACGTATGGATGGTGTATGAACCAATCCACAATCCACCGAATGAAGGCGCTTCGTTCAAACCAATGATGACGAGACCGGGGCCTTCAGTGAGGACGTAGGCAACAGTGTAGCCTACTGGCACGGTTGGTTCAACGGAGTGAGCAGCAGTCGCGTTTCCACCTTCGTTAACACAAGATGCGCTTACAAGTGAAAGTGAACCAGCTTCAGCCTCGCAGCAAGAAAGGTACTCACATGAACTGTCATCGGTATCGGCTGCGCTATCGAAGTTGCATGCGTTCGCATCGGTACAACCGAAAACGGGATCGAAAATGCAAGTGCCATTGTCGCCACATGCAGCTGCATCAAAGTTCGCAGCAGCAGGATCGGTACAACCGGCAGCGCTTACGAATACGCTTACAGGGTTCGAAAGCTCGAAGCAGCCAGTAAGGTTGTTGGCGTTCACACCGGTACCAGCATTCTGGATTGACCAGAAAGTTACATACCAGACCAAGTACTCACCTGCACCAAAGCCGGCGAAGTCGAGTTCGAAATCATCTGTAGAACCTGCAGCAAGCGCGTCGAAGACGTTTACTTGAACGATTGCAAGTGATGGAGTGGTTACAACCACACCGGCAGAAGGCGCGTTACCGCTTCCGTATACTGCAGAGAACTCAACAACAGTTGAAGATCCATCACCGTCACACACCTCAACACCTGAAGTGGCTGCCAAATCAGTATCAATTACAAACTCACATGAGCCGTTATCGATGATTGCGGCTGCGTCGTAGTTGCATGCATCCATGCTCGTGCAACCTTCAAGGCACTCTTCAACGAAGAATGCCGCACCGGCTACATCAAGAGCAGCACAGATGTCGCCACCACCTTGAATGAGCAAGCCATTGACATCGAACCCAGTAGTTGAGCCTGGAGTAACAATGCCCAAATCGAGCGTAGCAGGGTCATAAACCAACGTGTGAATGGTGTATGCACCTGGCTCGCTCACAGAGAACGATGGTGAATCAGATACGGCTTGAATAACCAAACCATTGCCTGAGGTCAACACGTAGATTACACTGTATCCGGCAGGAACCGTTGGCGCAACATCTACAGTTGCAACGAGCATAGGGTTGTTCTGAGAACAGAAAACTTCGTCAGTGCTCAGCAACGAACCTGCGTCAACATCACATGTTACGAACTCACAGCTGCCATCGTCATTGGTGGCTGCAGGGTCGAAATTGGTTGCAGTTGCATCGGTGCAGCCCAAAATGGCTTCAAATTCAAAGAAGCACACTGACTGTGGGTCTTGAACACCCTGCGGGAACACAGCGATGTTCAATGAACCGCTCAATTGGCCGTCAGTTGTAAACTGCCCAAGCAACACGCGAAGGTCATCACCTGCTTCAGAAGCAGAGTTGGTGCTCGCAGTGTTGGCCCAGCCACCGCCGATGCTCGCCGAGTTGGTGCTGTTGATGTCGATGTTTCCACCAGCGTTGAACTGAGCAGTCCAATCAAATACCGGAGGAATAACGGCAAACACCTCACCACCCGCATCTCCGGGAGCACGACCAATGGTTACCCATGAGTCGTACAACGCAGTTGGAAATGGAGCAAAAATCGCAGGGTTGATGTTACCCGCAATCAATCCGCCAAGAGCGTCTTGGTAAAAGGAAGTTGTGGTTGCCACCAAAATCGGGTTACCCGCTTGGTCACCACCGGCTACTGCTGACACGCGGTCAGTAGCATTAACCGTCGTGGCATAAACACGGTAGGTGACAAGTCCATTTAACGTTGAGAGGGGGGTACCAGGTGCGTGGTCGTGGATTTCCACAACTTCCACTTCTACACCGTACCCCGGAAGACACTGAAACTGGGCAGAGGCCACAAAGCCAAAGCCCAAAAGCGTCGCAAGGGTAAATAAGAGTTTTCTCATAATACAGCAGTTAGTAAATAAGCGTTTTGAAATTAGGTACACTAAGCCTCGCAAAAGTATAAAAAGTTTTCAAACTTCCCACACCCAATGTTAAAATAATCGAAACAATGAAAGAATTAGTCGATGAAAATACGACCTTGGTCTAAGATGAATGGCAACCGAATGGCCGCGTTCATCTGCAACAATGGCAACATCCATCCCTAAAAAAATGATCCAGCATGCAACGTTTAAACTCCCTCACACTCTTTATTGTGTGACCCCTGAATAATGACGGCAGCAGAACTCATACGGGAATTGAATCAAGGCAATGAAGAACTTCGGCGAGAGTTCTACAAGCGCTACCACAAAGCCGCCTACCATACGGCGTACCGCTTGGTCAATGACGCTGCCGCAGCCGAAGATCTTTGTCACGACACTATTCTTCACGCACTGAAACACCTTCATCAGCTGCGAAACACCGATGCTCCGGATGGATGGATCAAAACCATCGCCCGCAACTTCGCCCTTGCTCACCTCAAGTCACGGAGCCGTTTTGAACTCACCGATTCGTTGATTGAGGATGACTGGACGGATGACAACCCCACCGATGCTGACCACCTTCAGTTTTCAACCGACGACATCCTTCGAGAATTGAACCAACTGCCCGAAGGCTACCGAATCATTATCACCCTGCACTTACTTGAAGACCTGACACATGAAGAAATAGCCACTGAACTGGGGATTAGTCCGGCTACCAGTCGATCACAGTACCTACGTGGCCGCCAAAAACTTCGCAAACGACTCATCGAACACCATGAACAGCGCATTTGACAACCGAATCAAGAAGGCACTCAGCGAGCAAAACGAATCTTTGCCGGAAGGGCACTTCGAGCGGTTTGAACAACGCCTCGGGCCATCAAAACCCAAAAGCCGCTTCCGGCTGGTCTATACAGTAGCCGCAGCGGCTGCGGCAGCCGTGGTGATTTTTATCTGGATGCTGCCTTTTGACCAACCCGGCGAATCGGGCATCGCGCCCATCCACTCCCTGCACTTTGTCCGCGGGTCTGAAATTGTTTTGGGCAAACTTGACAGTGCCAAGGCTGACCCCCTGCTAATTACTGAGTCGGTACCTGAACTCGATTCGGTCCTCTTGCGCTTGGAAGCCGAAGAAGGTCGACTCTACCGACTTTGGTTACAAACAGGACACTCATCCGTTGAAAACGCCATCCTAACGAATTACGATCAACAATTACGGCTCGTTGAGCGTTCACGCACAATCGCACGCATGACCGCTCAACGTCAAACGCCTTCATCCATCCCCAATAAAACAGAAACACCATGAACACGATCTACCGCATTCCATTCCTCCTTCTTTGCTTATGCCTACCCTTCGCCGGGCTCGCCAAAAAACAGCGCTTTGACCGCACCTACTTCGAACGCTACGAAGTGCAATCAAACGCCGTTGTGAATGTGCGGTCTTCGTTCAGTGAACTTAACGTGCAATCGGTACCGGGAAACACCGTCACCATAGAAGTGCGCGTTGAAGTCGATGCATCAAACGCTGACAAAGCCCAAAAACTGCTCGACCGCTTAAAAGTAACCATCAAAGGCTCACGCAACGAAGTCTCGGTTACCACCGACACCGGCTCAGAATGGAACAACAAAGGGGAAAACTTCAAAATCATTGTCACGGTGAAAGCCCCTGCGGGCAACCAACTCGATGTCGATCACCAATTTGGAAGCGCCACCATTGGAGACTTTAGCGGAACAGCAAAACTGAATTCAGGCTTTGGCAGCATGACCGTTGGGAAACTTACCGGCAACGACAACACTGTAAAAAGCAGCTACGGCAAAACACAAATCAATACCGCAGCATCAGGCAACTACCAATCTGAATTCGGCGAGTTGCGCATCGGAGCACTCAACGGAAATGCCCAACTGCGCTGCTCTTTCGGAAACTTAACCGTTGACTTGGTGAACGCCACTGTAGCCACCCTTCACGTGAACAACGAATTTGGCGAAACAAAGCTCACGTTGGCAGCTAACGCATCGTTTTTGGTAGAGGCACAAAGCGGTTTTGGCGATGTTGACCTGCCACGTGACGCCCGCATCATTAGCGACAAGGAGGCCTTTACATCACGCTCCATTGACGCTGAGATCGGACAACAATCGCAAAATCGCCTTACCATAACCAACTCGTTTGGAGAGGTTAACGTCAAACGCCAATGATTTTTTTACCACAGGGCTTTGTCGATTCAATGTATTTGTTACCTTTGCAGCCCTGAGTTGGTACCATAGCTCAGTTGGTAGAGCAAAGGACTGAAAATCCTTGTGTCCCTGGTTCGAATCCAGGTGGTACCACAAAAACCGGATGTTAGCGCATCCGGTTTTTTTGTTTCTTCGTCTTATGCCGTCATACCCCACATTGCTGCGCAGCACCGAAGACCTCACCGCGTTCATCAACGAACGCGGGTACAGCCGCTGCATCATCTTAACCGACAGCAACACCACCGAACACTGCCTTCACGCACTCACCTTGTCATGCGAACCGCTGAGCGAAGCCGAAGTGATTGAGGTTGAACCGGGAGAAGGGTCGAAATCGCTCGAAGTCGCAGCCGGTATTTGGCAATCGCTGCTTGAACTCGGTACCGACCGAAACAGCTGCCTCATCTGCCTCGGTGGTGGCATGGTGACCGATTTGGGCGGCTTCGTGGCCTCGACCTTCAAGCGAGGTATACCTTATATATATGTCCCAACCTCGCTCCTTGCCCTCGTCGATGCATCCATCGGTGGAAAAACCGGCATTAACCTCGATACAGCCAAAAACCAAATAGGCAGCTTCTCATGGCCCGACGCTCTGTACTTCAGCACCGCATGGCTTGATACCCTGCCCAATCGCGAATTCATGGCGGGCTATGCCGAAATGTACAAACATGCTCTAATTGCTGACCCGCAGCACCTGACTGCTCTTGAAACTGCGGTAGATATCGGACGCGAAGCACTCTACACGCTCATCCCGGCGTCAGCCGAAATTAAAAACTCCATCGTGGCCCGCGACCCGCACGAAAAGGGCGAGCGAAAAATCTTGAATTTTGGACATACGGCAGGGCATGCCTTCGAAGCACTCAGCCTCTTAAGCAACCAACCGCTGCTGCATGGTGAAGCAGTCGCTGCGGGTATGTGCGTTGCCATTGAGCTTTCAAGTAAGTTGCGAAAGTTCGATAGCGCAACAGCGACCGCTTGCACGTCACACCTTTTGGCTCACTTCGAAGTCATGCCGTATTTTCAAGCTTACAGCGCTGAACAGCTTTGGGCCATTGTGCAACACGACAAAAAAAATGACTCCGGAAATGTGCTTTTTGTGCTGCTTGACCGCATCGGGGCAGCGGTGACCGACTGCCACGTGAGTTTCGACGAATTCAACGAAGCACTCACCAACATCGCTGCACGATGACACTGCTCGACGACGCACTTGTGCCTGATGAACATCGGTACTCTGTGCCTGCACCATTTGCCAAACGCATGGCCAACGGCATTGTCGATCTTCTGGCCATTGGCCTATTGACCTACCTCGGCCTTTGGTTCATGGTTCAGATAAATTCAGGGTTGCGAATTTTTGGTCGGGGCAGCTTTACCCTTCCACTTCTCTTTCTGGTTGTGCAATGGCTGTACTACTTTTCGGCCGAGGCAAGCGGCGGCCGAACACTCGGTAAGTGGCTGAGCTCAACGGTGGTGCGCAGCGCGAATGGTACCAAACCCAGCACAGCTGCGATTGTATTGCGAACGAGCTTGCGCCTGATTCCCTTGTACCCTCTGTTGTTTTTTATTGGCCTTCGCTGGCACGACCGCTTGGCCAATTGTGAAGTGTTTGAATACCACGCCCGATGAATACCCAACCTGTAAACAACGACGACGAAAACTTGTGGGACGACCCGCTGGTCAAAGCCGGAGACACCGAATTTGATTACCCTGAGCCGGCACGGCGATTTATGGGCTTTTTCGCAGATGTGGTCGCTACAGCCATTGCCTACTACATGCTCCTCTCTGCCGTGTACTACCTTTACCAACAAAGCTCTTCGGTGCCCGTGTGGTTGTTTGAAGGAGCCATTGCCAACCTCATCCCCGTTCTTGTGTATTTGATTTTGGTTGGAGGGATGGAGTTGCTCACCGGCGGTCAGAGCATTGGCAAAATCGTAAGCGGGACGGTGATTGTTGACAGCAATGGACAACCCGCAAAACCGGGTCAAATCGCACTACGTACATTGTGCAGACTCATCCCCGGAGAAGCCGTGATGGTGGTGTTTGACCACCAAAGACGCGCCGGTCACGACAGCATCAGCCGTACCAAAGTCATCCGAAAAAACCCGTTTAGCGGGTAAGAACAATGTAGTCTTTAATTAATGTCCGCAAAAACTGCTCCGGATCGCCCGGAACCTTATCAAGCCCAATCAGCTCTGCAGCGCGTTGCGCGGCAAGGTTGAGCGCCTTTGAGTGCGCAGGATTGCGGTAACGGGCTGCACGGTCAACGGTTTGCTTGAGCACCATCATGTCACGCTCTTTGAACTGGCGTACAGCCGGGTAACTGGGGGTATGCACCGAAGCGGTTTCAATGCGCAGCACATCTTTGAGGGTTACAGGCATCCGGGGCCGTGTGCGCACAACTACCGTGTTTGAAACCAAATCACCCAAGCGCTGCGCCTTCGACGAGCTGCTCACCATAACCACCGCTATTGCACCCAGCGAAAACCAAATGTCAATCAACCTGAAAATCCAACGCAGAAGGTAATCGGTAAACACCAGCTGACGTCCATCCATCCGCATCACCTGAATCTTCATCACCATCTTGCCGAGTGTTTGTCCGTTGTTGTATACTTCAAACACCAACGAATAAAAAGTCACCACGAGGCCTAAGCCCAGAAAGTACAGCATGACCATGATCTCATTTGCACCTTGGGCAAACAACATCACACCCAAAAACGTGATAATGAACAAACTAATCGCCAGTGCAGCCACGTCAATCACGAATGCCACCACCCTTTCGCGTGCCGCAGCAAGCTCATAGTTGATGCGAACATTTTGCGTTGTTTGCAGTTCGATGGATTTCATCCGATTCTTGTTTCTTATCTTTAGCTCAATTCTCCAACAAAGGTAACCTGCCGCATGCGCGAAACCGATTTTATCGGTCAAAATAAAGAAAAGTGGGCTGATTTCGAACGCGTGCTGAACAGTGGCTCAGCCGACGCCGAACGATTAAGCCGGCTGTTCGTTGAAACCACCGATGACCTGTCGTTTGCCCGAACGTACTATCCGAACCGTTCGGTGAGGGTGTACATCAACGGTATTGCGCAGTACGTTTACCACAAAGTCTACCGCAACCGACGACGCGAAAAAGGCGCTTTCACGAACTTTTGGAAAGCCGACCTGCCCGATGCCATTTGGCATGCCCGCAAAACGCTGCTCGCATCGTTCCTGATTTTTCTCCTCGGAATGGGCATCGGAATGCTCTCTTCAGCACATGACCCCGGCTTTGTAAGCCTCATCTTGGGCGAAGGGTATGTGGAGATGACCGAGCAAAACATCGCCAATGGCAACCCCATGGGCGTGTACGGCCAAGGAGGCATGCTTGAAACCTTCCTTGAAATCACCTGGAACAACATTCGCGTCGGTGTGCTTTGCTTCTTGCTCGGGCTGTTGTTTCAAGCAGGTTCAATCTTCATTGTGCTATCAAACGCCGTGATGGTTGGCGCCTTCTTTTGGTTCTTCATTGAACGCAAACTGTTCGGAGAAATGTTCTATGCAGTGATGCTGCATGGCACCCTCGAATTGAGCATGATCGTACTTGCCGGAGCTGCCGGCATGACGCTCGGTCGCGGCCTTGTGCACCCCGGAAGCTACAGCCGTTTGCAGGCCCTGCTCATTTCTGCACGGCACGGCATCCGCATCATGCTTGGTGTAAGCGCCTTTTTGGTCGTCGCCGGGTTCATTGAAGGCTTCGCCACACGGTTTACCAATGCCCCAAACTTCATCCGAGGCTTAGTGGTTCTGCTGTCGGCCGGGCTCGTAGTGGGGTACTTCGTGGTTTATCCATACCGCCGTTACAAACGCGGTTTAACAAGTGACCCCACCGAAGAAGAAACCTTTGCGGATTCCGAAGACGAAGGCGAGGCCGCCGGAATCAGGCCAACCGGTGAAATCGTCAACAACGGCTGGAGAAGCTACCTACCGGCTGCCAATCGGCACGTCGTCATGAGTGTACTCGGCGCCGCATTCATCACCGCCTTCTACGTAGCAACAACGCCCATCGAACTGTTCGCCAGCCGCTATGCGCCAAACTACTACGGCGGTGACCTCATCTCAAGCTTCTTCGACGGCTTTTGGTTTTGGGACGAAGCTGAACCCTTTTTTAGGGCAGGTCAGGATCTCCTCATACTCCCTCCGCTTTACATCGTGTTCAGCTTCCTCCTTTGGTGGTCGACAAAGGCCTACCTGCGCCACCGAAGGCCCAACTTCAAACCCCATGCCGGTCGCAAGCGGCGCCTTTTGGCCAACAGCTTCGCGGCGGCATTCTTTCTGCTGATTCCGCTCCTCATCAACACCGGCGACGACGATAGCATCGTCCTCACGGCCTTGGTTTGCAGCCTTGCTTGGCCCTTCTTTTTGCTGCAATTCGCAACGGCTCAGCTCGAAGGCCACATCTTCATCACGGCCACCACGCGTAGCTTCGCACTTTTTCGCAAAGGAGGCTTGCTCATCTTCGGTGCCTTCTACGCTCAGTTGCTCGTACTCATGGCCGGCATGTCAATTGTTAGCGCTCCATTGCTGTATTTGCTCTATGACATTATCGGCAACAACATTTCAACTGAGCACGAGTGGGCATTTGCATACCCCACAATCGTTTACATCTTCATCTTTCACGCTGCTGTCGGCGCGTTTGTTCAAGTGCTCATTCACACCGTTTTCGGAGCCCAAGGCTCCGCCGCAGAAATCACCGATGCCCGCGAACTCATCAGCGAAATCGAGCGCATCCAGTTGAAAACCAAAGCCTACGGACTTGAAAAAGACAGCTGAACGCCTCCTCTACCTGCGGCTGTGCGTCGGCCTGCTTTTTATGCTTTTTCCCCTTCGGGGGATGAGTGACGATGCCCCTCCGATGTTCGATCGTACCGAGTGGGAAAGTCTGGCCGCTGACCACGATTACAGCGACGAAAAAGTTCCGGAGCCTGAAGAAGAAGAAAACGCTGAACCACCCGGCGAAATTGAGGAAGACCTCGGTCCCACATGGTTTGACCGAAACTTCAACCAAGTTTCAACCGTGGTGTTGAGCATCGTTGTGATTTTGCTGCTTACCTTAATCGTATACCTCATCGTTCGGCACATGAACGAACGCGACATCGCCGTAGGGAGAGCCGATTTAAGCG
>DAITMF010000074.1:0-10940 GCA_036835325.1 Flavobacteriales bacterium | reverse complement strand
TTAGGACGCCAGGTTTTCATCCTGGTAGCAGGGGTTCGATTCCCCTACGGGCTACTTAGCGCTGACTTTACTAAGTCAGCGTTTTTTTTTCTTTTTTCTACTGAATTGCGCAGCACACAGGTATCGTTGAGTCAAGTGCAATGAAAAATGAAGTTTGTACAAGGTCGATGTTTCGATGCTTGTTAGCTCCAAAGCAAAGAGCTTGGCGACCACAACGGTAACCAAATGATTGTCGCAGAAAACGGCCTTCAATTGTTGCGCATTTCTTGTCAACTAAAGAATTCTGAGGCTGCTCAATTTGTTGCGGATGTTTCGAGTGGTTGACAGGCCACGTATCGATTGAAGCAAATCTCGAATGACAGCTGCGGGAAATAAAATGGAATTTTCTTGTTTTTTTTCGGTAGTTTCAAGACATTTGATTAACTCTCAACATGTTTCATGAAGTAATATTCAATGATGCATGAGCATATTTATCAGTAAACCTTAATTCTATGGGAACTGCTTTAAGCGTCATCATTGCTGTACTGTACGGCACTATTTTCTTTGTTATCGGCCTCGTCTATTGGGCCAGTGCAGAATTGCCACTCATTCTACGTGAAATTGCCCATAATACAAGAAAAGACGACGGGAACAGTAAGCCAAAATACGAAGGTATTGCATTGCTTTCTAAGTTGTTGAAGGTCTTCGCTGTGCTCTTTTGGGTCATTGGAGGCTTGGCTGTAATTGCGCTGATTGCTGGCGGCGGAGCAATGCTCATGAGAGGGTTATAATCTCCTCAAAGAGCTTTCGACTTTTGTTCAAAGGCCCCATTGCGGGCCTTTTTTTGTTTCAGGTCGTTATGGGAAAGATTGACAAAGCGTTCAAGGTTTTTGTTGACTGCGATCAATGCCGAACGTGCACGTTGCCGCAGTGCTTCTGTGCTAACCGATGAAGAGAGATTTGTTGAATTAACTTCTCTTAGATTAGGTTTCTGTCAGGTTATCAGAGGCTTCGCGAGCAATTCATCTGTGGTTCGACCTCGGATTGATTCATGCTTTCATCAGGAAGGGCGTTGCGGGTGTGTTTATACAGGTTCATTATTCTGTTTTTCGGGGTAAAACTTTTCAAGGTGCAGTTTCATAACAATATCAACCGAACTAGTCGCAAATGCTGTGAATTAGTCGTTAGACTTTTCTACATTCGTTTGGGAGCACCACTATGATGAATTTGACGCGTTGGATGGGCTTTTGGGCCGGATGGATGTTGGCGATCAGCTTGCTTGCCGGCACTGCGGCGTTCGCGCAAAGCATCCGAATCACCGGAAGTGTGGTTGATTTCGAAACCCGTGAGCCCCTTCCGGGTGCCAGCATCCTCGCCGGAGAAAAAGGAGCGGTGAGCGGTGCCGATGGTCGGTTTGAACTGCTCCTTGCTGAAGAGCAAAAGGTTACTTTGAAATGCTCGTTCATCGGTTACTTACCGATTACCCGCGAAGTGCGTTTGGGGGCATCCCGCGAAGCGGAAATCCAATTCACCCTGAAACCCGACGTAAATACCCTCTCAGTCGCCGTGGTCTCGGCAAGTCAATTTGAGCGGCAACTGCAAACCGAAACCGTTTCGATGGCCGTGGTGGGAGAAGAATTTGTCAGCAAAACCAATGCGCAAGACGTTGGCGAAGCCGTGAAACGTGTCCCAGGTGTGGTGGTTCAAGATTCGCAAGTCAGCATTCGAGGTGGCAACTCGTATTCGTACGGTGTGGGTTCGCGCACGGCTGTGCTCGTTGACGGATTGAGCATTGTGAGTCCTGACCTCGGCGAGGTGCAAATGTCGCTCATCCCGCTTGAGAACCTTCAGCAATTGGAGGTCATCAAAGGGTCGAGCAGCGTGGTTTATGGCAGTTCAGCCCTGAACGGCGTGGTGAATGCAATTACCCGCTGGCCTGTCTCTGAACGGCCCGATATTCGCATTACAACCTTTTCGATGCGCTATGACATGCCGCCGGTAGAAGGCCAGCGCTGGTGGGACGATTACTCACCCCGCGGAGCCAACGGCGTGAGCGGCAACTACAGTCAACGGCTCGGCAATGTTGACCTTGTGGCAGGCGGAAACGCATATGCGCACAACAGCTACCTCGAATCGAACGATACCTGGCGCATGCGTGCCCATGTGAAAACACGCTACCGGAGCAAGAAACGCGAAGGACTGCGCTACGGTGTCAACGGCAACGTTCAGTACGAACGCGGACAACGCTTTTTCTTCGCACGCGGACTGAACACCAACGCCTTGCGGGCCATCAGTGTTGGGCGTGATCGCTACCTGAGGGCCACGGTTGATCCGTTTTTGCACTACACCGACTCGGCCGGAAACCGCCACCAACTTGATACGCGTTGGTTGTATTTGAAGCGCTACGGCAGCGAAACCACGGCCGATGCCATTTCAAACCAGGCCACTGTCAATTACCTGTACCAGAAGCAATGGACGCGACCCATCGCTGATTCACGGTTCACCGAGCGACGTTTTATTTTAACGCCCGGCATTCAAAGCAATTACGGCACATCGGTGAGCAATCTGTTTGTGGGGCGCCATCAGAATTACTATGCCGGAGTGTTTGTGCAAGGTGAGTACCAGCTTGATTGGATGGCCGGTGAAAACGACAAACGCACGCTCTCCATTGACGGCGGCGTGCGGTACGAAGTGAACGGCGTTGACGACCTGGTTGAAACCGACATCCCTGTGTTTCGTTCGGGTGTGAACCTCCAAATTGCGCGCGCGACTTACCTGAAAGCGTCGTACGGCCAATCGTACCGCGTACCCACAGTGGCAGAGCGTTTTATACGGGCTGATTTGCTCGGGTTGGCCATCTTACCAAATGCCGATTTGGTGGCCGAGCGCGGCTGGAGCGCCGAAACAGGTATTACGCAGGGTATTCGCATTGGCGACTGGACCAGCTTCGTTGACGTGACCGTTTTCAGGCAGCAGTATTCGAATTTTGTTGAATTCAACGCCGTGTCGAACATTACCAATCCTGAGCTTTTCGAGGGCAGTAATTTCTTCATCGGGTTTTACCCCATTAACGTCGATCGCGCCTTGATTGCAGGCTATGAAGTGGTTTGGCAAGGCTCGGGCAGACTCGGCGAATGGGTCATTACCCCGCAAATCGGCTACACCTACACTTTGCCGGTGAACCTTGACCGATTTGAAGCATCGGGCGATGATTTTGTAGGGGAATTTTTTGGGGGGATGGGCAGCCGTGTTGACAGTTTAGCGGCCGATTACTTGCTCTACATGCGTTCGCGCCATTTGGTGAATGGCGATGTGCAGGTAGATATACGCAAGTGGTCGGTGGGCACCAGCGTGTACTACGGCAGCTTGCCTGAATCTTTTCAGCCCGAGTTTGAAGATTTGGTCAACTTCGTTTCAGAAGACGGCTACACCTTGGAAGATTATGGAGACGAACGCTTGGAAGGCGATTGGGTGTTTGATGCCCGTGTAGGGTATGCCGTTGATGACCGCTTGAACATTAACCTAATTGCCCGAAATGTGGGCAACCGATTGTATGCCATGCGGCCAAGCCGACCCGAACCGATTCGAAACTTCACGGTACAGGTGGGGTATCGGTTTTGACCCGCTGAGGTCAATTGGTTTGAAATTAGGCGTCTCCGTTGAAAATTGTAACTTTGTATTTCAGATACCTAACCAGCACTACGATGTCGTTTTTCAGGAGTTTGTTAGCTGCTTTGGCGGTGTGGACGGGTGTTGCACAAACGACAGCTTTGTGGTCGCAGTCGGTTGATCAAATCAAAGCCGATCGTCAAACCTATTTGTGGGGTGAAGGCACCGGTACCTCGCTGAAACGCGCCGACGATGAAGCGTTGGCCGATTTGATTAGCCAAATTTCTGTGGTGGTGTCGAGCAGTTTTGAAAATGAGGTCAGTGAAACCACGGTCAAAACTGCCGGTTCAACTGATGCCGAGTTTCAGCAAACCGTCAAGGGCATCATCAGTACCTATTCGCAATCGGCGTTAACCAATACCGAGCGCATTGTGATTAGCCAAGAGCCCGATGCACGTGTGCTACGGTTTATTAAGAAAGCCGATGTAAGTAAGGTATTTGCCGAACGCAAAGCCAAAGTGTTTGACTATGTGGGGGTAGCTGAAAGGCACGAAGAAAACCTGCGGGTTGGTGATGCTTTGCGCTACTACAACTGGGCATTGGCCCTTTTACGAAGCCATCCTGACGCAAAGAGCATTCGCTCAGAGCGCACCACCGGAAGCGCCTTTATGCAAGCCTACATTACCGAACGTGTGAACGCGCTCTTGGATGGACTGAACTTCGCGTTCATCGAAGCACGCGACGAAAAAGGACACCGTGAAGTGGTGCTTGCTTGCACCATGAGTGAACAACCGGTGGCAAATCTGGATTTTTCATTTTGGTTTGGAACCGATTGGTCGCGCTTGCATTCAGTGAAAGACGGTCGCACCTTGATTGATTTTTATGGCGACAATGCCACTTCGTGGGAAAAGACCAACGTAAAGGTTGAATACGCCTACATCGATCAGCTCTTTGGTGACAAAGAACTTGAAGAGATTTACCGCATGATGGATGCGCCATTTTTCACCAAGGCGGCTCGCGAGGTGAAGTTCGGTGACGCACCAACAAAGGCGGCAACGGCCTTCAAAGCGCCGAGCTCTGCAAAGCAGGAGCCGGTTGTTGTGAAGCACAAACTTGATAAGCTTGAACCGGTCGACTTTAAGCCATTGGTTGACCAGCTTGCTGCGGCAGCGCGTTCAGGCAGCGCAGATGCGGTGAAGGCAAATTTCACGCCAGAGGGCTTCGCCGTGTATGAAAAGCTACTGATGTATGGCAAAGCCCGTGTGGTCGACGACTCAGCGTTCGAAGTCTACCGCCACAACGACGACTATGTTGCGCGCGGAATGTACATGGCTTTTGATTTCCAAAACGGTCGCAAATCATTTGTTGAAGAGGTCGTGTTCCACTTGAATGCGGAGCAGAAGGTCACTACCGTTGCCTTTGGTTTGGGCGAAGTAGCGGCAAACGATATTTACAACCACCGTGCGTGGAGCGAAGAAGAGAAGTATGTGCTCGTTGATTTCCTGGAGCAATACAAAACGGCTTTCGCCTTGAAACGGTTGGATTATCTCCAAGCTGTATTCGATGACAATGCCGTAATCATTACCGGCACGGTCTTGAAGAAGAAGCAAGAGATCGACGGACGTCCGGTCACGAATTTATTTGCTGATAACCAAATTGTTGAGTATAACCGTTACACCAAGCGCGAGTACATGCAACGCTTAGAACACGTTTTTGCGAGCAAAGAGTTCATCAACCTTGAGTTTGAAGACAACACCTTGCGCAAAAGCAATGCCAATCCGAACCTATTTGGCATCCAAATCAAGCAAAACTACTCATCGACCAACTATAGCGATCAGGGCTATCTCTTCCTCCTGATTGATTTTACTGTGCGTGAAGAACCCACCATACACGTCCGCACTTGGCAACCTGAAAAAGACCCTGACGGGCGCATTTATGGACTGGAAGATTTTTGATTTACTCAAGGTGGGCGCTGCGCTTGCCTTTTTGTGTTTGTTCGGACGGATGGAGGGGCAGGAGTTGGCCGTAGCCGGTTTTCAGGCGCTTCCCAATGACATGACTGCTCGCTCTTTGGAGCCTGTTCGGGATGCCAACGGAGAGCTGACTGCCTTGATAAAGGTGGTGACGGTGGAGTCGGGCTTCGTGTTCGAAGGCGGCTCATTGGGCATTGTGAAAGCCGATCAAAAGGCAGGTGAATGGTGGGTCTACATACCCGGAGGAGCGCGCACGATTACCATTCGTCACCCGCGCTTGGGTGTGCTTCGCAACTATGCTTACCCCGTGTCTATCGCATCGGGCAATGTGTACGAGTTGAAGTTGGAGCATGGCGTGGTTGAAACGATCATTAAACCCAAGGAGATGCTCAGTGAGTTCGTTGTAGTAACCAGCGATCCGCCCGGTGCTGACTTGTACTTGAACGACGAACCGGTGGGCAAAACGCCTTTTGCCTCAGAAAAACCCGAAGGGCGTTACGAGTGGCGACTCGAGCACAGCTTGTACTTGCCAACCGCCGGTGTTTTTGACTTGAAGGCCGGAGAAAAGGTGGAGTTGAACATCACACTTACGCCTAATTTTGGGTCATTGCGCGTTTCTTCAGTGCCCGAGTCAGGTGCCGATATTTTGCTCAACGGCATGAAGATGAGCCGTTCAACCCCTGCCACCCTTGAAGAATTGCCTACCGGTCAGCATACCCTAACCCTTTCTCATCAATGGTACGAAACCACCTCACAGCAGGTCACCGTTGAAGCCGGTGCCCTTCGCGACGTCAGTGTAACCATGAAGCCCACCTTTGCTGAGGTAAATGTGCAGGCTGCAAACGACGAGGAAGTCTTCATCAACGGTTCATCAAAAGGCAAAGGCAATTACAGCACCCGTTTGGCGCCCGGGGTGTACAACCTTGAGGTG
This sequence comes from Flavobacteriales bacterium, assembly GCA_036835325.1. GTDB lineage: Bacteria > Bacteroidota > Bacteroidia > Flavobacteriales_D > Sanyastnellaceae > CAMCHP01. The sequence goes on along the minus strand of DAITMF010000074.1, from coordinate 4,448 downwards.
CGCAAAACCTCGCATAAGTCGGCCACAAAGCAACTGGCGCTCAAGTCAGGCGACAAAGAGACCGTATCGCTGAAGCCAACGCCGATTTTGAGTTCATTGAAGCTGCAGTCTGATCCCATGGGAGCCGAGGTGTTTTTGAACGGTCAAGCTTACGGAACAACACCGCAAATCGTGCGCGACCTGCTGGTGGGGACCTATGAACTTGAACTCCGCTTGCCCGGTTTTGGGTCACGGCGTACCGTGGTTGAGGTGAAAGAGGGCCAAACCGTTGAAATCACTGAAACCCTCAGTTCAATGGGCCGCATTAAAGTTTCAGCCGATCAAGAAGGCGCAGAAGTCTACATCAACAGCAATTACAAAGGCATTGTCCCACTTGAATTGCTTGATCTTGAGCCGGGCAGCTACACCATCACGTGCAGGAAGAGCGGCTATGAGAACTTCGAACAGCGCGTAAGCGTAGATGCGGGCGACGTGAAAACCGTTTCAGCGAAAATGGAAATCCTTCGCGGCAGCATAGCGCTCTACTCAACCCCGTCAGCCGCTGCGGTATATTTGGAAGGCACTTACAAAGGTCAAACGCCGCTTTTGATCAAAGGTCTTGATGCACAAGGTCATGTGCTCGAGTTTAAAAAAGACGGCTACAATTCGCAACTCAAACGCGTGTACATTGCCCAAGGGGAGAGCAAAACGGTTACGGTTAACCTTGCTCCTAACAAGGCTACCCGTTTGGCTTCACGCTATGACTGTGGGTTTATGCTATATCCGTACGAGACGGGACGAGGGCTGGGCATCAGCTTTGGTTCATTGAACATTAAAACGGTAGGGGCGTACATCAATGCCTCTATGAATGTGCCTGTTTTTTACTACAGTTTGTACGAAATTGACGCAGCCGGAAATAGCGACTCGCCGTGGAATTTGGTGCCTACGGGCGAAATTGCTGACGGTTCGGTACGCATCTCGACCGGATTGACTTTCCGCTTGGCCTACCCCATTTGGGGATTTGTTGGGGGAGGATGGTTCTACGAACGTTACTTGGTTGAATACGAAGAGTACGGTTCAACGGGCACGAATTACGGTACTGAATGGTACGAACGCGTTGATCGCACACAGTCATCCTTTGCACCCGAAGCAGGGGTGATGCTGAGTCCGGGCAATACCTTCGTGTTGAAGTACGGCATTGCGTTATCGGGAGGATTGGTGCATCAATTCGGACTTGGGTTCCAGTTGTAACGCTTCGCGTGGATGGGAGGCCGCAGTGCACATCCGCGCAGCGCAAAACCAAAGAAAAACGACAGGCAGCTGAATGGTCAATTCGACGACGTATACGCATCTTATTTATCACGTGAGGAGGCTGATTGCCCTGCTTGCGATGGCTTTGGCGGCATTTGCGGTGCACGGCCAAGAGCTTGCGGTGGAGTCATTTTCGTTGTTACCAAACGATATGACCGCGCGTTCGTTGCAACCCGTGCGCGATGCAAATGGCGAGCTGACTGCCCTTATTAAAGTTGTCACTACTGAGCAGGGCTTCGATTTTGATGGCGGTTCATTGGGAATTGTGAAGGTGCTGCAACAGCCCGGCGAAATTTGGGTCTATGTGCCTGACCGCGCACGCAGCGTGACGATACGCCACGGAAAGCTCGGCGTGTTGCGGAATTACGCCTATTCGGTGCCGATTCAATCGGGCAACGTGTACGAGATGAAGTTGAGCCATGGTACGGTTGAAGTCGTGGTGAAGCCACGTGAAATCGTCACCGAGTGGTTTGTGGTATCGAGCACTCCAGCAGGTGCCGATGTGTACCTTGACGACCAAGCCGTAGGCAAAACGCCGTTCAGCGCTGAGTTGCCTGAGGGGCGCTACAACTGGCGCGTTGAGCGCAATTTATACCAATCGGAAGCAGGCATTGCCGAACTTAAGGCGGGCAATCGTGTCGCACTCGACTTGGCCTTGAAACCGAATTTCGGACGCATTGAGCTGAGTAGCACGCCGGACGCTGGAGCGAAGGTTTTGCTGAACGGCATTGACATTGGCAAGCAAACGCCGTGTGTGCTTGACGAGTTGCCGGTGGGGTCGTATACTGTCACCCTTTCACACGCGTGGTTTGAGACCACATCACAGAATGTATCGGTTGCTGCCGGTGACGTTCAGAAGGTCGATGTGGTCATGCAGCCCACCTTTGGTGAACTCGCTTTACTTCCGCGCGAAAGCGTTGAATATTACGTGAATGAGAAGCAAGCCGGTGCCGAAGTGCAGCGACTTGCCCCCGGCGTTTACACGGTTGAAGCGCGCAAGGCAGGTCATGGCAATGCACGGGCACAAGTGGTGATTGAGCGCGGCAAGCGGCAAACGCCTGAACTTGTCCCGAATCCACTTTACGGCAAGTTGCGCATTCAGAGTCAGCCCTTTGGTGCCCGCATTGAGGTTGATGGCGTGTACGTTGGTGAAACGCCGTTTACAGTGCGCGATTTGCTGGTAGGGAAGCACAGCGTGGTGGTTAGTTTGAATGGCTATATAACTGAAACCACCAACCTGACGGTTCAGGAGGAGACCACGGTTGACGTGAGCATTCCGCTGACTCCTGAAGACGAAGCGACAACAGCTGCAGATGTGTTTGAAACCGATCGTGCTCCGGCCGGAGATACCCAAGCGCCCATACAGTCTGTTACGTCAGAACAAACCGAAATTGAGCGCATCGTATCAAACTACTACACCGCCCTTGGCGGATTGGAGAAGTTTCGTGCAATCAAAACCTACCGTGAAGAGGCCACCTTGGAGATGGCTTCAGCCGGCGTGACCATGGAGTACACCAAGGAAATGAAGTTTCCTGATAAGTTGCGTATTCAAACCAATTTCAGTGGGATGAACATGCTTCAGGTGCTCAATGGCAGCGCAGGGGCAACGGTGATGGATGGTACCAGAACACCGTTAGAGCCCGAGATGCTTAAGAGCCTCCAGCAGCAGCTGCGCTTTGACCAATTGACCGATTACATCGAAGAAACGGAGAAGCTGCTCTTTGTCGGCACGCGCAGTTTTGATGGCATCAACTACGACTGCATTGAGGCAACAGACGACAATGGCACCCGCATTTCGTACTACTTCAATCGTCAAACCCATTTGATCGACGTGTTGACGACGCTTGCGCAAGCAGACGGCCAGAGCAGTGAATTTGTTTCGCGCATCGATGCGTATATCGAGGTTGACGGATTGAAGTTTCCATCGCGCATTCGGATGGACAGTGCTGCGAGCAGTATAGAGTACAGCTACACGCGAATTGAGGTGAATGTGCCGATCAGCGACGTGCTGTTTGAGCTGCGTTAGGGCGGCGCGATTTGATTTCTGTTTTCAATTTCGCGGGTGTACATTTACCAAATGCAACGGTTTTTCACCCTTTTGATTTTTCTTTCCCTTGCGGGGATGGTGACCGCACAAAGCGGACTTGCTGTTTCGGGCTTTCAGTTGCTGGCCAACGATATGACTGCACGTTCACTCAATCCTGAGCGGGATGCCAATGGCGAATTGACGGCCTTGATCAAGGTAGAGACCACCGCCACCGGTTTCAGCTTTGACGGAGGCAGTTTGGGCATTGTGAAGGTGGTGTCCAAGCCGGCAGAGTACTGGGTGTACGTGCCAGCTGGGGCAAGGGCCTTAACCATTGCCCACCCCCAATTGGGGATGCTGCGCAATTATGCCTACCCCTTGCCCATACAGGCCGGAAACGTGTACGCCCTGCAATTGGTGCACGGCACGGTGGAGACCGTTGTGAAAGAGGCGGAGATTTTAAGCGAGTTTGTCATCATCTCCAGCGAGCCGCCGGGCGCCGATGTGTACCTGAACGACGAACCGGTGGGCAAGACCCCGTTTCAATCGGAGAAGCCTGAAGGACGGTACGAATGGCGCGTAGTGCGTGATTTGTATTTGCCCGAGGCGGGCGTGTTTGAGCTCAAAGCCGGCAGCAAGCAGAAGTTGGACTTGAAGCTTAAGCCCAATTTTGGCAGTGTTGAAGTGGTTTCAGAGCCCGAAGCAGGCGCCGCCATTGCTGTAAACGGCTTTAAGCTGGGCAAAACCACCCCGGCCACCCTTGAAGAAGTACCGAGCGGCGAGCAAACCCTTACCTTGACTCACGAATGGTACGAGACCACCACGCAAACTGTGAATGTGGTGGCCGGTCAAGCCCAGAAGCTGCGAGTAGCGATGCAGCCCAACTTTGCACAGCTCACTGTCGCGGCGCAAATCGATGAAGAGGTGTATGTCAACGACAGTCGCAAGGGCAGCGGTCGCTACACCGAGCGTGTGGCCCCGGGTGTGTACCGCGTTGAAGTGCGCAAGGCCTCGCATACCCCCGCAACGAAGCAGGTGACCCTGTCACGTGGCGACAACGAAACCATTGCCCTCACACCCCAGCCCATTTTGAGCAGTTTGAAAGTGGTCTCTGACCCCATGGAGGCCGAGA
>DAITMF010000073.1:0-10951 GCA_036835325.1 Flavobacteriales bacterium | reverse complement strand
TACCGAAACACACTGAACCGCTCGGCATCCAAGCGCACCATGATCATCAGCAATACGGTAAATCCGAGGAGGGATGAGCCGCCGTAGCTGAAAAACGGCAGCGGAATGCCAATCACCGGGGCCACGCCCAACACCATGCCCACGTTAATCAGCACGTGCATAAACAAAATGCTGGCCACGCAGTACCCGTAGATGCGTGAAAACTGCGAACGCTGCCGCTCAGCCAACGCTATGATGCGCAAAATCAATGTCAAGAACAGCGCAATGATCAAGGTGCCGCCAATAAAGCCCCACTCCTCACCCACGGTGCAGAAGATGAAGTCGGTTTGCTGCTCGGGGACGAAACTGTAGCGGGTCATCGGGCCGTTCAAGTAGCCTTTGCCCGTTAAACCTCCTGAACCGATGGCGGCTTTTGCGTGGCGAATGTTGTAATCGGCATCCGGATTGGTCACGTCCATCCCAAACAACACGTAAATCCGCTCACGCTGGTATCCCTTCATGACATCCTCCACCACGGTTTTCACAGCCAGCGACAAGAGAATGGCGCCGAGTGTGCTCAAAACGACGGTACGGTAGTTGACCCGACGGTAGCGGGGCAGAACAAAATTGCTTACACCGACCATCCCCAAAATCCCCAATCCAAATAAAACAAGGAGAAGGACGTATATCCCGCTTTGTTCGCCGAACCAGGGATAGTTGACATCTGCCGCACCGGCGAGAATCGATACAATGGCCAAAATCACGGTTCCGAAACCGATAATGAGGATGTTACCCGACAGGCCTTCACGGTAGAGTGCGAAGACGAACGCGATGAACACCAAAATGGTGCCGACGTCGGGCTGCAGCATGATCAACGCGGCGGGCAAAGCGATGATGGCTACGGCACCCAAACGCGTGCCGAGCGATTTGAACTTCGTCCCCGGCCGACTCAAAAACCACGCCAGCAGCAGCGCAATGGAGGTTTTCGCAAACTCACTGGGCTGAATACCAAACGAGCCGATGCCGAACCAGGCCTTGGCACCGTTGCGCTCAGAGCCCACCAACAGCACGAGCACCAGCAAGAGAAGAACACTGAGGTAGGTAATCACCGAAAAGCGTATGAAAAACTCCCCTTCAATGTTCAAAATCACCACGCAGAGCACGGCGCAAATGCCCATCCAAATGAGCTGACGGCCGGGGTCTGTAGCGAAGCTCAGCCAAGTTTTTGCTTCGGGATCGTAATTGGTGCTGTAGATGTTTAGCAGGCCCAACACCACCAAAACGCCGTACAAACCAATGGTGAGCCAGTCGAAGTTGCGAAATACGTTGCGTTGGTTGCGGGCGCTCATGGTTCGGGGAATACGGCATCCAAGATGCGCTGTTCTTTCTTCTGATCGCTGATCGAGTCATTTAGGTACTGCTCAATGAGCAAACTGGCAATTGGCGCTGCCCACTGACCGCCAAAGCCTGCTGACTCTACGTACACGCTGATGGCAATCTTCGGATTGTCTTTCGGTGCGAAGGCCATGAAAACGCTGTGGTCAGGCAAGGGGTCGTTTTGCACTGTACCCGTTTTGCCGCACACTTCGATGCCTTCGATGCGAGCGCGCGAGGCCGTACCTCCGGGCTGGCTCACCACCTTCTCCATGGCTGAAACAACGGTTTCGAAGTGCTCAGGCTGAATGCGTGTATCAACCAGCTCGGTGTACTTGGCAGGCTTGCCCTCAGTGCCAATTGACTTGATAACGTGGGGTCGGTACCACTTGCCGCGGTTGGCAATGATGGCGGCCAAATTGGCCATTTGCAAGGGGGTGACCTCCAGCTCGCCTTCGCCAATTGAAATTGAGTAAATGGTTGAAAACGCCCAAGTGAGCGGACCCTTGTACCGCTTGTTGTAGTCTTCGACACTCGGCACATTGCCCGTTTTGATGTTTGGGATGTCGGTACCAAGGTCTGAGCCAAATCCGAAACGCAAAATGTATTCTCGCCATTCGGCGAGGCCCAAGGCAGCGTCTTCGAAACGGCTGTTGCGTTTGCCTTGCTCCACCATGCGGCGCATCACATCTCTAAAATAAGGGTTGCAGGAGTGAATGATGGCGCCTTCCAAATCGTCGTAACTGTGCGAACCGTGGCAGCCAATGATGCTGCGGTTGCACGCGATGCGGGTTTGTGGGGTAATTTTACCCATCTCCAAGGCGACAAGGCTTTGAATCATTTTCCAAATCGACCCAGGTCGGTACTGCCCTTGTATCGCCCTGTTGTACAGCGGCTTGAGCGAATCGGCCTGCAAGGCGGCGTAGTTCTTGCCGCGCGCAGAGCCCACCAACAGGTTCGGATTGTACGCAGGAGCACTCACCAATGCCAAGATTTCACCGGTGGCCGGCTCAATGGCCACCACACTGCCCATCTTATTCAGCATAAGCCGCTCGGCGTAGGCTTGCAGTTCGGCATCAAGGGTGAGGGTAAGGTCAGCCCCTTGCACAGCCGCAGTGTCGTAGCGGCCTTCAGCCAAACGCTCCTGAATGTTGTTTCGCACATCGACGAGCACATACCGCGCGCCTTTGCGTCCGCGCAACTCTTTCTCATAAATCCGCTCCACTCCGCTTTTGCCGACGTAATCTCCGGGAACATAATACTTATCGGCTTCAATGTCGGCCGGTGAGGCTTCGGCATAATCACCCAGCACATGCGCACCGATGCCCTTTTGGTAGCTGCGCACGGTGCGCGGCTGACCATAAAAGCCCGGAAACTCGTGCAAGCGTTCGTTGATGCTGGCGTACCACTCAGGGTCAATTTGCTTGAGCAGCACCGAGGCTTTGTAGCGGCTGTAATTGCGGGCTTTATCGAGTTGGCTGATAAGCTGCTCTTTGCTCATGCCGGTGAGTGCGCAAAACGCCGAAGTATCAAAGGCATCAACGAAGCGGGGCACCACCATGAGGTCATAAATGGCACGGTTTGCAACGAGCAGTGTACCGTTGCGGTCGTAAATCGAGCCGCGGCTGGGGTACACCCTGATTTTGTCTTCAGTAAGTTCAGCCGCCTTGGCGCGCCAGCGGTCGCTGCTGATTTGAAGGGTAAACAAACGCACCACAAACACCACCCCGAAAAAGAGAAAGATGGCCGAAACGATGTAACGCCGGTTCGAAAGGTTCATGTGTTGCGTCGGTCTTTGCCCGAGTACCCAAGGTACTGACTTATGATCATGAGTACAACGGTAGTCAATGCACTCAAAAGCACTTTGCCCACCGTGCTAAAGAAGGGGGTAAAGCGCAACTGCTCCATGAAAAACAGCCAGAAATGGTGCACGAAAGTGAGCGAGCCGGCATAGGCAAAAAACCAGCCCCAGCCAAGGTCCATAACGGTTTGGCGCTGCCCCGATTCATAACCTTCACGTGGCGAAAGCACGCGCAGCACAAGGGGCTGAAAAAAAGCAAGCAAAAGGCATGCCGAAGTGTGCAAACCTCCGGTGTTGGTGAACATGTCCATCAGCATGCCGGTGCCAAAACCGGCCAACAAGAGCACCACACGTGGGGTGGTAATGGGCAACATCAGAATGCCGTAAATGTACAGCGCAGGCAAAATGTAGCCCTGCCAAAGGTCCATCCTGTTCAAGATGAGTCCTTGCACGGTGACGAAAAACACGATTCGTCCGATATGGCGCAACCCCTCAATCATCGTCGTTGGCGACTGCGTTTTCAAGTTCGACCTGTTCCTCAGCCAAGAGGTTCCTGATCACATCCACATAACTCAGACGGTAGTATTCGGTAGCCAGTCGGATGTCGATTTCGTAAAAGTTTTCCCCTTCGGGGATGCGGTAGCTATCGACCGTTCCCACCAACATCCCTTCGGGATAGTACGCGGAGTACCCTGTAGTGACCACGGTATCGCCTTTCAGCGGATTGGCGTAGCGGGGAACGTCGTTCATGCGGATGAGCGTGGGGTCTCCTCCATCCCACTCCAAACTGCCGAAGGCATTGGTGCGCTTGAGTTTCACGGAAAGCCGGAAGCCGGTATTGATGAGCGGCATTACCACGGCGAAGTGCTCGCTGACGTCTTTCACAATGCCCACCACGGCGCCGTTGTTCACCACGCCCATGCCCACGTCGATGCCGTTGCGGCTGCCGCGGTCAATGGTGAGGTAGTTCTTTGGCCGGTTGATGGAGTTGTTGATGACTTTGCCGGTGGTGTACTCGTAGCGGCGCAGGTGCACGGTATCGTTGTGCAGGTACATGTTGTCGCTGAGTTTCAAGAACGCCGCCGGACGCTCACTCTTCAGCAAGGCGTTCTCACGGGCGAGCTCTTCGTTGACCGATTGCAAACGCAGGTACTCCGACACCACGGCGCGACGCGCATAGAGCGCACCGGTAACGCGGTTCGACGACGACAGCCAGGTATGGTGGTGAAAGCTGTTGCTGCGAACAAGCAGGGTGATGGCAACCCCCTGCAATGCGAGAAAGAGGAGAAATACGTGGTACCTGAAAATCAGTTGCCAGAGGCTCCGCATGGAGGATACATCGGTTCAGCGTTATTCGCGCATGAGGAACTGGAAGCGGTCAATGTTTTTCAACGCGATGGCCGTTCCTTTCGCCACCGCACGGAGGGGTTCGTCGGCCACGTGAACGGGCAGACGGGTTTTTTGTGAAATCCGCTTGTCGAGTCCGCGAAGCAAGGCACCACCACCGGCCAAGTAAATGCCCGTGCGGTAAATGTCGGCCGAAAGCTCGGGCGGTGTGTTCTCGAGGCAGCTCAAAATGGCTTCCTCAATCTTCGATATGCTCTTGTCAAGGGCGTGCGCAATCTCGGTGTACGACACGTGAATCTCTTTCGGAATACCGGTCATCAAGTCGCGTCCGCGGACGGCGTAATCTTCGGGCGGATTGTCGAGCTCGGGCAGTGCGGCGCCCACCTCGATTTTGATTTGCTCGGCCGTGCGCTCACCAATGAGAATGTTGTGCTGACGGCGCATGTACTCTTCAATGTCTTGGGTAAACTCGTCACCCGCTACACGGATGTTCTTGTCGGTCACAATACCGCCCAGGGCAATCACCGCAATCTCGCTGGTACCACCACCGATGTCGATGATCATGTTGCCCATCGGCTCTTCCACGTCGATGCCGATACCAATGGCAGCTGCCATCGGCTCGTGAATGAGGTACACCTCTTTGGCACCCGCGTGTTCTGCACTGTCTTTAACAGCACGTTTCTCCACCTCGGTTATCCCCGAAGGGATGCAAATCACCATCCGCAACGACGGTGTAAACCACGAACGCCCCTTGTTGATCATCTTGATCATGCCCTTGATCATGTCTTCGGCCGACTGGAAGTCAGCGATGACACCGTCTTTGAGCGGACGAATCGTTTTGATGTTTTCGTGGGTTTTACCGTGCATCTGCTGGGCCTGACGGCCGATGGCCACGGTTTTGTTGGTCGTGCGGTCTTTGGCCACAATCGACGGCTCATCCACCACAACCTTGTCGTTGTAGTAGATAATCGTGTTTGCAGTTCCGAGGTCGATGGCGATCTCCTGCATGAAGAAGTTAAACAGACCCATGCGCGCTCGTTTCTAAAAGGCTCAGTAATGAAGAATTCAGGCAAATATAGGTATTGACCATCGCTAACGACCTAAATACCTCGATACGTAAATAACTTTCGATTGTTAGTGCTTGAAATGGCGGTATCCGGTGAAGTACATCGCCATGCCGTTTGCGTCGCAATACTCGATGCTCAACTGGTCTTTCACCGAGCCTCCGGGCTGAATGACCGCCTTCACGCCTTCGTTGAACGCGAGCTCAACGCAATCGGGAAATGGGAAGAAGGCATCCGAAGCCATCACGGCGCCGTTCATGTCGAAGCCAAAGGCGCGTGCCTTATCGGCGGCCTGACGCAGTGCGTCAACGCGCGAGGTTTGTCCGGTACCGCTGGCGAGCAACTGTCCGTTCTTCACAAACACGATGGTGTTCGACTTGGTGTGCTTCACCAGCTTGTTGGCAAACAAGAGGTCGTCGATCTCGCGCTCCGAAGCCGCAGCCTTCGTCACCAAGCGCAGGTCGGCGCGCGTTTCGGTGTGGGCATCGCGGCCCTGCACCAAAAAGCCGTTCAAGGCCGTGCGCACGGTTTTTGACGACAGCTCAACGGGTTTTTGGACGAGCACAATGCGGTTTTTCTTGCTCTGCAAGAGCGCCAAGGCGGCTGCATCGTAGGCCGGCGCAATGATCACTTCGCAAAACAGGTCGTTAATCAGCGTTGCGGTGGCTTCGTCAACTGTTGTGTTCGCAATCAAAATGCCCCCGAAGGCCGACACGGGGTCGCTGGCCAGCGCTGCTTCATAGGCCGCACTCAGGGTGCTGCGCGTGGCGCATCCGCAGGCGTTGTTGTGCTTCAAAATGGCAAAGGTTGGCGCATCGCCTTCGAACTCGGCCATGAGTTGCACGGCGGCATCAACGTCGAGCAGATTGTTGTAAGACAGCTCTTTGCCGTGCAACTTGTCGAACATGGCGTCGAAATCGCCGAAGAAGTGGCCCGCTTGGTGCGGATTCTCGCCGTAACGCAGGGCCTGGCCGGTCAATACGCTTTCTTTCAATACCGGACGTTCACCGCCGTCGAAGTAGCGGAAAATCTGGGTGTCGTAATGCGAGCTCAGGGCAAAGGCCTCGGCCGCCAAGGCACGGCGCTCTGCCATTTCGGTCACGCCGTCGCGCTCGCTCAAAATGCTCAACAAGCGTGGGTAGTGGTCGCGTGAGGGCACGATCACCACGTCGTTGTGGTTTTTGGCCGCTGCGCGGATGAGGGAAATACCACCGATGTCGATTTTCTCGATGACGTCGGCATCCGAAGCGCCGCCGGCGACCGTTTCCTCGAAAGGATACAGATCAACCACCACTAAGTCAATCGCAGGGATTTCATACTCGGCTACGTCGCGCTCGTCGGAGGCGTGGTCGCGGCGCGACAAAATGCCACCAAACACCTTGGGGTGAAGTGTCTTTACACGTCCTCCCAAAATAGAAGGATAATCGGTAATGTCTTCCACAGGCACCACCTCCGCGCCCATGGCCTCAAGGGCCGTTTGGGTGCCGCCTGTGCTGTAAATCGTAACGCCGAGGCGCATCAGGTGTTCAACGATGGGCTCGAGGCCGTCTTTGTAAAAAACAGAGATCAGGGCCGATTGAATCTGCTTGCGCTCGCTCATTTTGGTGGTGCTGGAGATGGAAAAAAATAAGGCCGCGAAAGTAGTCATTTCGCGGCCTTTAGGCAAATTGATCTCAAACGATTGCACTCACGCGGTGAGGTTGGGGATGTCTTCGCGCGTGATGCCGTACAAGCGGTTGGTTTCATCTTCTTTGAACTTCATCACGAGGTTGAGCGCGTCGGGCACCACGTCGCTGCTCACCACAATCAGCGATCCTTCAGTCGCGCTGTTGATGGCGTGCGTGATGGCATCGGCCTCTTTCGGGATGATGGTGACGTGCTTGTTGGGGTCAACGCTGTGCACGCCTTCGAGGACGAGCGCAATCAACGCTTCTTCGGTTTGTCCGCGCAAATTGCGGTCTTGGCGGATGATGACGTGGTCAAACATCTCGGCGGCAATGGCGCCCAACTCGCGGTTGTCTTCGTCGCGGCGATCGCCGATGCCGGCCACAATGCCCACCTTCGGCGCGCCCTCCATCTTCTCAACCAACTTGGCCAAGGCGCGCAATCCGGCAGGATTGTGGGCGTAGTCCAACATGATCTTGAAGTGCTTGAATTCGAAGATGTTGAGGCGACCGGGTGTTTGCGACGGCGAGGGGATGAACGATTCGAGCGCCACCTTGATGTCTTCAATGCTCAATCCGCGCACGTAGCCGGTGATCACCGCCGGTAGCACGTTTTGAATCATGAAGGCCGCCTTGCCGTCGATGGTCAGCGGCACGTTCACGGCTTTGGTAACGCGCATCTTCCACTCGCCTTTCGCGAGGGTGATGTAGCCGTTTTCATAGAGGGCCGAGAGGCCGCCCTTGCGCATGTGGTCTTTGACCCGCGGATTGTCCTCATCCATCGAAAACAAAGCAACATTGCACTTGACGTTGTTGCGCATTTCGTACACGCGGTCGTCGTCGGCATTCAAAATGGCGTAGCCATCGGGCAGCACGGTTTCGGGAATCACGCCCTTCACGCGCGCCAGCTGCTCGAGGGTGTGAATGCCCTTCAAGCCCAAGTGGTCGGGCGCAACGTTGGTGACGATGCCCACGTCGCAGCGCTTGAAGCCGAGCCCGGCGCGCAGCAATCCGCCGCGGGCCGATTCGAGCACGGCAAAGTCAACGGTAGGGTCTTTGAGGACGAACTCCGCACTGGCCGGACCGGTGCAATCGCCCGTCATCAGCAAGCGGTTTTGGATGTACACGCCGTCGGTGGTCGTGTAGCCCACTTTGTACCCGCGCAAACGCATCATGTGAGCGATCAGGCGCGTGGTGGTGGTTTTGCCGTTGGTGCCGGTCACCGCCACGATGGGGATGCGCGCGGTGCTTCCGGGCGGGAAAAGCATGTCGACCACGTTGGCGGCGACGTTGCGCGGCAAACCCTCTGACGGGGCGAGGTGCATGCGGAAACCCGGACCCGCGTTTACTTCAAGCACGGCGCCTCCCGTGTCGGGCAGGGGCTGGCTGATGTCGTGCGTCATGATGTCGATGCCGCAAATGTCGAGCCCCACGATGCGCGCGATGCGCTCGGCCATAAAAATGTTGTACGGGTGCACGATGTCGGTGACGTCGGTGGCCGTACCGCCGGTGCTGAGGTTGGCGGTGTCTTTGAGTTTGAGAAATTTCCCTGCGGGGATGACCGACTCAGGCGTCAATCCCTGCTCTGCCAAAATGCCGAGCGTGAGGTCGTTCAGGGTGATTTGGGTCAACACCTTCTCGTGGCCGTATCCGCGGCGGGGGTCTTTGTTGACCTCATCGACGAGGCCGCGGACGGTCGACTTGCCGTCGCCGATAACGTGCGCGGGGGTGCGCTTCGCGGCCGCGACGAGTTTGTAGTCGATGACGAGCAAACGGTAGTCGTCGCCCGTGATGTAGCGCTCAACGATGACCTTGTGGCTCACCGCTTGTGCCGGACCGAAGGCAATCAGGGCATCTTCTTCGGTTTGGATGTTGGTCGTGATGCCGCGTCCGTGATTGCCGCTTACGGGCTTCAACACGCAGGGGAAACCGACGCTGCGCAGGGCATCGCGCAGACCTTCTTCGGAGCGGACGATCTCCCCTTTGGGGATGGGAATCTCGAACTGTTCCAAGAGGTCTTTGGTGTCTTCCTTGTCGCAGGCGAGCTCAACGCCGATGCTGCTCGTTTTGCTTGTAACGGTGGCTTGGATGCGCTGCTGGTTGCGGCCGTAGCCGAGTTGGCAGAGCGAGTACTTGTTCAAACGGATCCACGGGATGCCGCGCGCTTCGGCTTCTTCGATGATGGAGCCGGTCGATGGCCCGAGTCGATCGCTTTCGCGGATTTCGCGCATCTCCTGGATGTCGTCGTCGAGGTTGTAGTCGCGTCCGTCGATGAGGGCTTCGGCGATGCGCACGGATGCCCGGGCGGCGTAGCGGCCCACTTTTTCTTCCATGTAGTCGAAGACCACGTTGTACACCCCGTGCTGGCCGTAGGTGCGCGTGCGGCCGAAGCCCACGTTCATGCCGGCCAGACTTTGGATTTCGAGGGCGATGTGTTCGATCACGTGGCCCATCCAGGTGCCTTCTTCAACGCGTTGGAAGAAGCCGCCGGGGGCGCCCACCGAGCAGCGGTGCGCGTACATGCCGGGAAACAGCGCTTTGAGGCGATCGCCAAAGCCCACGATGGTGTTGGTAGGCCGTTCTTCGAGGTCTTCGAGGTCGAGGACCATGACAATGAGTTTATGGCGGTTGACCGACCAGTAGTTCGGACCGCGCATGGCATTGATTTCGATAATTTTCATGTGCTCAAAGAGAGGAGGTTAAGGTTTCTTTGTGTGTGAACTTCGGAGGTTCGATTTTTATTGGAAACTTTGCCGACGTTTCTAAATGAGGTGCATCCATGGCTGTTGATTCTGCGATTTCGGGCACGCTGATTCCCATCGGCGGAAGTGAAGATAAGGGAGAAAATCAAAAAACCCTTCGTCGTTTCCTTGAAAAAGGTGTTTTGCGTCACGTGCTCGACGAAGCGAAGGGCAACGCCAGCAAGGTGGTGGTGATTCCTACGGCATCCCGCATCCCCGAAGAGGTCGGTGAAAACTACATCAAAGGCTTTGGCCTGTTGGGTTGCACAAACGTGGAGGTGCTGAACATCCGCGATAAGCGGCAAAGCGAAGACAAAGGCATACTGGCAGCCGCTGCCGAGGCCGACATTGTGTTTTTAACGGGCGGCAACCAGATCCGCATCCCCCAAAAAATTGGCGGCAGCAGCTTGCACCGTTTGATGGTTGAGCGCTACCGCAACGACGGTTTGGTGATTGCGGGCACGAGTGCCGGTGCGATGTGCATGGCCGAGCACATGATTGCGGGCGGCAGCAGCAGCGAGTCGCTGGTGAAGGGCGCGGTGAAGTTGAAGGGCGGCATGGGTTTGATTCCCGAGTTGATTGTCGACACGCATTTTGTCCGCCGCGGCCGCTTCGGACGTTTAGCCGAGGCCGTAGCGGCGCATCCTGACCGTTTGGGGATTGGCATAGCCGAAGACACCGGCGTGATTATCCGCGACGGCGGCAGTTTCACGGTGATTGGTTCGGGCTTGGTGATGGTGATGGATCCGTCGGCTTTGACGCACAACACGCACGCCTTGTTGAAGATGGGCACCCCGATGTCGTTGAGCAACCTCACGGTGCACATCTTGGCCAACGGCGACCGCTTCACCTTGGGCAACAAGCAGGTTGACGTGCTGCCGATCGGTAAGGCGTTTGTGTAGGGCTCGCTTCGCTCGCTCTTGCTCAATACTCTTGCTCGAAACTGCAATTGGGTCGGCTTCGCCGCCGATTATGGGGATT
>DAITMF010000072.1:0-11051 GCA_036835325.1 Flavobacteriales bacterium | reverse complement strand
TGCGACTATCAGGCGGTTTTTGAACGCCAATTGCTCATCCATCCAGACAAAAAAAACCGAATCGATGACGGCTTCACTTGCCAACACCGCCGATTGAATGAGTCAAACGGGTGATTCACTAGAAACACCCAGATGTTCACGTTCATCATCGCTTACTTTGCAGAGCAATCACAAACGGTGTTGCACATGCCTAAGGCATACAGAATTGAAAATTACTCAGGCGACGGCAACGTCGTATTCTCCGCGAGTGGGCAAAGGAACAACGGTAACTCTGCCGCTCACACATTGAAAACCGGAAGATGTGTTTGCCTCTCTCAACTAACAACGGGTAAATACAACGAGGGATAATCCGGACAAAAACCGATTCTGATTGGACGAACCAAAAGTGGGGGACGTACATTCAGGGTCGGTTTATTTTTTACCACCTCTTCACCCGTTCGCTCGTTTTTAAGTATCGCAGCGCTTCTTCCATCAATTGGTGGCCGATATCGAGTACCACCAAGCCATTGTCGTTGCCCAAGCGGCTGGCGAAGCGTTGTCCTAACGCGGCAGGAATCACACTATCGGTTCGTCCGAAAAGCATCAAAAAAGGCAACTGAGACGCTTGGATGCGCCGTGCAATGCGCTGGCGATTCGGTCTGAAAAACCGGTAGATGTGCCACACCGAATACACTTGCATGCGCGATGCTTCAGTGCCCATGTGCACGTGCACAAAACGGTGCAGCTTGCGGTCGATGAGTTTAAAGCGGTGGGCAGCATCGGCCGTTCCAAGGAGCAATCGCGGCCAGCGCATGATCGACTGTTGCAGACGGCGGCCCGCCCAGGTTCCTGTAGAGAAATCGGCCAAGCGGTTGGTTTTCATACCGTCGGGAGCCATGAGCAGCACACCGCTCACACGGTCGGGCATCCAATCGAAGGTGCAGAGGGCTACACGACCGCCCATGCTGTAGCCCATCAAGACTGCGCGTTGAACGCCAAGATGATCGAGGAAGGCCGCAAAAACATCCGTCCACTCATCGGGTGTGAGGCTCTCGGTGACTGCGCGGAAGCGCGGCAAACGGCTGTTTCCATGTGCAAACAGGTTCACGGCCACAACGCTGCTCATCCCGCCGAAGGCGGCATCAAAACCCTTGAAATCAGCGGCTTCACGTCCGAACCCATGAAAAGCGATGGCAACTTCTTTGGCTGTGCCAAAGCGCGCGTATTCAAGTGTAAAGCCGTTGTGGGTAAAGCTGTTTCTCATCCGCCCCAAAATTATCCGAATTCGGGCGAAAAAAGCGCGTTCGGGTCAGCCGATTCCTATCGGCGGTCGCTATCTTTACAGCATGCGAAGAGAAGAAGCCGGCATTTTACACCTGTATTTGAACGTAGCCATTCATGCGGCCATTGAGGCGGCTGAGGTACTGCGCAAACACCGAAAAGAAGGGTTTACAACCCTTGAAAAGGCCGATGCTTCGCTTGTGACCAGTGCTGACCTTGCGGCCGACGCGGTGATTACCAAACACTTAAGCACAACGGGCATACCGGTATTGACCGAAGAAACCGAGCACCGCTTTACCGACAAAGACCGTGCCGGTTGGAACCGCTTTTGGCTGGTTGACCCGCTTGACGGCACCAAAGAATACGTTTCGGGCAATGGCGAATACACCGTAAACATTGCGTTGATTGAAAACGGACGGCCGTCGCTCGGCATCATCGGCATTCCTGAAGCGCACATGTGCTACATGACCCACCCGCGGATTGGTCCGGTGCGGGCTTCTGAAACCGATCTCAAGCGTTTCGGTGCATCCGATACCTACGTAGCCTTGCCCGACCACAGCACCGACAGTTTAACCGCTGTGGTGAGCCGTTCGCACCTGCGCGAAGCCACCACCGAGTACATTGAAAACCTTCGTGCTGAACATCCCGACATGGAGGTCGTACGTGCCGGTTCTGCCATAAAATTTTGCCGCATGGCTGAAGGGAAAGCCGATTTGTACCCGCGTTTTTCGCCCTGCATGATTTGGGACATTGCCGCGGGCGAAGCGCTCATTGGCGCATCGGGCAAGCGCTTGCTATTGGTTGAAACCGGCGAAGTGATTGACTACCGCACAGCACCGCTGCTGGTGCCTCCGTTTGTGGCGGAGTAGCTTACCCCTTTTCGATAAGTCTGATCAATTCTGTTGCTCTTCGCGATAGCGGGTAGTACTCGGAGATGTGGTTTTTGCAGGCTCGGCGTTGTTCGTCTGTGGCATTTACCATCGCCAGCGTGAGCAATCTGACCAATTCATCGGCATCGGGTTTGCTTAAGACATACCCCAAGCCCCCGCTGATTTCAGGCAGGTTGTTGACGTCAGAAACAATCGGAATGCAGCCGCAGAGCATCGCCTCAGCCAAGGCATTGCCAAAGGCTTCGAAGTACGACAATTGCAGGTGGACAACAGCTTGTTGAAAGTGCGTGCGCATCTGTTCCCGGCTGCACCGTCCGACGAAGCGAAGGTTTGCAGGAATGCTACCGGCACAGGATGCATCCGCACCAACGACAACAAAATCGACCTCCGGCATGCTTTGGGCCGCGGCAACGATTAATGGTCCGCCTTTCAGGTCAAATTGTGTGTTGTCAAAAGCTGCAATGACCGTATGCGATTGGCGTTCTGGGCGACCGGCGCTCTCATCCATCCCCCAAAAAAGAGCGTCAAAACCGTTGGGAATGACGCGAAAAGGCGTTTGAAGCTCGGGGAAATGAAACTTCACCCCTTGCGGACTGCCCGCATAGGCTTGCGCTGACCATTCGAGTGAAGCGCTCACCGGTACAAGCGCCGTTGCGTGGTTGTACGACCAGCGGCACACTGTTCTCAGCGGGTTGGTACGCAAGCTACCGTAAGGAGGATTGTTCATAGCGGCTGAATCGGTACCGCGAAGAACAATGAAGACAGGTTTTCGCAGGAGCCGTCCTAGAAACGACGGAACCAAGGCCCAATATCCCCCAAATTCAATGATCACCGCACGTGCCGACGCGATGGGCAGTGCCAAAATCAAGAGCTGATGCAGCACATAGAAGGGAACCAACGCTTTGCGCCGCCAATTGTACACGTTCACCGTGACCCTGTAATGGAGCGCCAAGGTATCGAGGTCTTTTTGAATGGACCCATTGAGCGCAGGCGCTACCAGTACAACACGCTGTTTACCTCTGCTGCCGGTATCCATAGGGTTGGGCCCGCAATTTGCCGAGCGCACAAAGGTACAAAAGGCCGCCTAAGGGCCTTTCAGCCGTTGCCCAGCAACTTCTCAATGGTCGCCTCGATTTCGTGCGGCTTGGTGATCGGACTGAACCGCCTCACCGGTTTGCCGTTCTGGTCGACGAGAAACTTGGTGAAATTCCACTTCACACGGCTGCCGAAGAGTCCGCCCAGCTTGCCTTTGAGGTACTTGAACACCGGATGGGTGTTGCTGCCATTCACATCGACTTTCTCGAACATCGGAAAGCTCACGCCGTAGTTGACCTGGCAGAATTCGCTGATGTCGTTGGCGTTGCCGGGCTCTTGGTTGCCGAACTGGTTGCAGGGGAAGCCGAGCACCACCACGCCGCGGTCTTTGTACTTGCGGTAGAGGGCCTCGAGGCCTTCGTACTGCGGTGTGAGGCCGCATTTGCTGGCCGTGTTGACAACGAGCACGACCTTGCCGGCGTAGTGATCCATCGCAACGGGTTTGCCGTTGAGGGCGTTGGCGTTGAGGTCGTGAAACGAGCTGGGGGTGTTCATGGCGCTGAGCTTTTGCAGGATACTACAAAGGTAAGGCGGGTTTGGTTTTAATGGGTAGGTACGGGCAATATCAACCGATGTTGGTAAAACTGAATTGAGCCCTTTGAAAAAGCGTTTCAGCATAGGAAGAACGAAAACATCCCCTATGCTATGTGGTTGATAATGTGTTAAATAACCAAAACAAACTGGTGCCATTCCATAGCTCAGAGTGAACCTGATCGCTCCAATGTCTTCATTTTTGAGCCCATAGTGAGCCCTTTAAAACATAATGGGTACCCTTCCCTGTCAATCCAATCTTCTGAATGTAATTAGCTTCCAGTTCAGCCAAATACCTGGAAGCAGTCGCTTTGCTGACCCCACAGATTTGCTGAACCTCTGAGTTGGTTATTTGTCCGAATTCCTGGACATGTAGTACTATCTGTCTCAGTGGCTTAATCATGCCATCGTCGGAAAGAGAAGTGTCAGAAAGCCGCATGAGACGTACTTCAAAGTCTGATCCATTGGCTTTGAAAACCGGAGGTGCAATTCGATGTTCGCGGCAGGCATTGATGATTCGAAGGGTACCTCGGCCCCAAGACTCAATGTAGCCCGCCCTGAAGAAAACATTTGCGATATCAGGATTAAATGGTTTGGATGGATGCTTTTGAGCCAATCGTTCGATGGTCCAATTTTTTGGTAATTCAATGTGCATCGTGAGCCACAATTAATCATGAAGCCCACGCTTTAAAATTACGAAATTTCCAAAATGACAGAAGCTAAACCCTGTAATTGCTCCCGTCGTCGTGGTACATGGAGAGGTAGTTCACGTAGCGCTCTTCGGGGATGTCGCCGTTTTCAACGGCTTGGCGCACAGCGCAGCCCGGTTCGTTGAGGTGGAGGCAGTTGTGGAACTTGCATTCGGGAAGGATGCGGAACATCTCGGGGAAGTGGTGGTTGAGCTCGTCTTTCGGAATGTCAACCAGTCCGAAGCCTTTTATGCCCGGCGTATCGATGATGAAACCGCCTTGCGGGATGCGGTGCATCTCGGCAAAGGTGGTCGTGTGGCGGCCCTTCCGGTGGTAGTCGCTGGTGGCCGCGGTTTTGATGTTGAGTCCGGGCACGATGCGGTTGATGAGCGTGCTTTTGCCCACTCCCGAATGGCCTGAGACAAGGTTGATGCTGCCGTGCATGGCTTCGGTGAGGACATCGACCCCCTCGCCGGTGCGCGCCGAAATACGGAGGGTGGCGTACCCGCAGCTTTGGTACAGCTGTTCGTAGTAGGCGAGCAACTCGAAGCCTTCGGGTGTGTAGGTATCAATTTTGTTGAAGACCAGCGTGGTGGGCACACCGTAGGCCTCGGCCGTAACGAGGAAGCGGTCAATGAAGCCCGTTGAAGTGGGCGGATCGCCGAGGGTCACTACAAGGAAGGCCCTGTCGATGTTGCAGGCCACGATGTGCGCCTCGTGGCTCAGGTTCACGCTCTTGCGGATGATGTAGTTGCGGCGTTCTTCGATTTCATTCACCACGCCTGTGCCATCGGCGAGCGATTCGAAGCGCACGCGGTCGCCCACCGCAAGCGGATTGGTGGTGCGCAGCCCTTGGATGCGGAATTTGCCTTTGACCTGGCACGACACCGTGCTGCCGTCGTCGGCGAGCACTTCGCAGAATTTGCCTGTGGTTTTGATCACGGTGCCGGTCATGCCGCAAAGGTGAGAAAAAAGGGCAAGCACAGTGAGGGCGGGGTGCTACTGACACCGCTTGAAGATGAGCTACGATTGCGCAAAGGTGATCAGTGGCAAAAGATCTCCCCGATCTGCAGCCTTCACTGCCTGAAGGTATCCAGCACGCGCTGCACCTCCTATCGTTAGGTTTTCAAAACCCCATGAGAAGGGTTGAAACCCATAGAGTTTCTCAACAATTATATCAGCCATGAGTCTGCTGTGCAACCTCGTCTAGCTCGCTCCGTGTGGAAATCGTTTCAATAAGTAAACCCTCCCTTTCTTCGTCATCGATGGGTGTTTGCCCGTCAATGTAGTCGAGCTTCAGTCCCATAGTGCTTTGGGCAATTCATGTTTGATCAATGCTGTTCGTTCATCAATGGCTTTTTGAAGCCGCGCGTACGAGACTCCTTGATCTTCTAGCTGCATGGTATTCGACGTGCGCATCACAATTCGTGTGGCTAGTTCTCGCGCCTTGCGTTCGATTAATTCATCGAGACTGCCATCTTTTGGTACGAAGCCATAGACCAACTCCATGTCAAGCACGTCGGCAACTTGACGAAGCGCCTTCAAGGTAATTGCACCTTCTTTCTCGCGAATCTCAATTTCGCGGACACTCTGCCGTGAGCGACCAAGCTTATCTGCGAGCTGTTGCAACGATATACCCAGCGACATTCGGATTGTCCGAATCCAGCCCATAGGAGGCACGACAGTGCTCTGAACGGCACCAAAAACGTTCAATTTCGTTTCTAACTGTGCTATTTGAAGCCTTTTCTTCTCCATTTTGGAAGGTTTTAACCTGACATATTGAATGTAAATGTAAGGTTTTACATTTACATATTTGCATCTTTAGGCAGGTTATAACCTTCTTTTTTGACTCAGCTCGCGTTTGTCACTCTGTGGTAACGATTAAATTCACTTGTTGAAATACCTTTCGAAGGCGTTGCCATTAAAGCGCCACGCACCGTGTTCGTGCGTGCCAACCCAGAGAACTCCCTGCCGGTCTTTGCAGATGCTGTAGGTAGAGACGTTCGCACCGTTTTCGGTGAACGGGTAGTGGGTTATGCGGGCGCCGTCGTACTTCCAAACGCCGTCGAGGTAGGTCACGAACCAAAGGTTGTCATCGTTGTCGCGCACGCACGAAAGGTACTCGTCGAGGTCGCGGTCTTCTCTGCCGTCCAATCCGCCGATGCTTTTGTGCCGGGTGTAGAACGCCCCGCTTTGCAAGGTGGCGCTGTCGTACACGCTGTACCGGTACTCGGTGTTGAACCAGAAATCGCCGTTGGCATCTTCCAGCATGCTGCGTACGCCGTTGGCGCCTTCGTCGCGGAATTCGGTCACGTCTTCTTCGGTAATCCAATCAAGCGACGAGCCGTTGTAACGGCACACGCCAACGGGATTGGTTCCGAACCATACATTCCCCATGCGGTCGCGGTAAATGCTGTAGATCTCGTACGGATTGGTCAACCCGGGCGGTTTAGACAATGAAAGCTCGTGCAGGGTTGTACCGTCAAAACGCAGCACCTTTTCTTGGCCGAAGGCGTGCCTGAACCAGAGGTCGCTTGAATTGAGTTCCCACGCATCGCTGGGTACGGCCGTGAAGGTGGTGAATGCTTTGCCATCGAATTTCACCACAGACGGTGTTGGATGGCAGCTTGTGAAGTACACATTGCCGCTCACATCGCCTTTGATTTCATCGATGCGGTTGTTGGGCAGACCGTGCGCAGTGGAATAATTGATGAGGGTTGTGCCGTCGTAGCGGTACACGCCCGAATCCCAACTGCCGAACCAGTGGTTGTTCTGCAGATCGTGGTAAACAACCATGGCGCTGGCGCTGAGTGTTTCAACGGTATCGCCTGCGGCGGATGGCTGTTCGGTTTTTAAGTGAGCCGGTTCGCCCGCTCGGCAAGCGACGAAGACGATCATGAATGTTGCAATGACGAGGTGAGCGAACGGCACAAGGTTGAATCGGTTTGCGGTTGCACGAAGATGGTGAACTTAAACCGATTCAGACTTTAAACACCGTTTTAGTTTATTGCAGGAATCATTTACCTAGAAATCGAATAGGTCTCCGAGCAAGCCTTTTTCTTTTTGTAGGGATACGCTTTGTCGCTCGAATACTTCTGTTTATCGGCGTAGCTCTCTGATTGTGAGCCTTTAAGATGCAATGCTGACCGTTCGATGATTTTATCGAGTTCACCACGATCAAGCCATACTCCACGGCACTCCGGACAGTAGTCGATTTCAACACCGCAGCGGTCGGTCATGACCAAATTCACGTTGCAATTGGGACATTTCATAAATGACGCATTACTTGGTTATGTTCTCGAACAATTTGCCACCTTTTTTTGAAAGGGAATCGAGCTGGGTCGATGCCTTGTTCAACAAGGTATCAAGCTGCTTCACCTTGGCACTTTCTTGCTCGATGAGCGAGTCAAGCGACTGAACCTTGTTGATTTCAGTGTTCACCAGTGAATCCAACGACTTGGTTTTGTTCTCCAATTGCTGAAGTTTGCATTCGACTTCATCGCTGATGTTTCCGCATGACCACAAGGCCACCGACACGGTCGTGAGAATTAAAAATCTCGAGGTTAACTGCTTCATTGTTCAGGGTGCTTAGATTCATAACAAAACTCACGCAGAAAGGTACAGCATTGGCTGTGTATGTTGCCTTTGGTAAGAAATTTTAACGACAACACGCTCCCAGAAACCACCGCCCTTCGGGTTGCCTGCACATCAGAAGGATTATTCCTCGCTCCCCTCTCATTCAATACCGTAAACAAGATTTCTTCGATAGAAAGCTGTTCTAAGGGAGGTGGACCATGCCGTGCTGTGTTTCACTCCGATCTAGAACTCACCCGTTTTGTACACTATGAATACCAACAACGCATACAACAAGAGCAAGTTCAAACCAACCAGTAAAAAGCGCTTGAGCGGTGACAAATCGAACACCCGCGAATTCCAAATGGCCACCAATACGTGGTACAAAACATAGAAATACTGCTCAATCGTATTGTCGTTCACTGCAAGGCTCAACAAAGCCGACACCGGAAAAAAAACGATAACCCAGAGACTCGCAGTGTACATGTTGAGCATGAGGTGCTCCAAGTAACTTCGCTTGTATGCGATGTAGGCCCAGTAACTTGAAAATGACAAGAGCGCAATGTTCGTGAAAAGAATCACGAACTGTGAAGAGATCGTGCTTGTTACAACAATACCCAAAAAATCATTGGCGACTGCATAGTGCACAACGAGAAAGAGGGCAGCCAGCGCCAGAAAACGACCGGGACTGTAGTAATAACCACGAAAACCGTTCCAGTAGTTCAAAACCAGGGCTTCGGGCCTCGTTAAGCCGACACGAATGTTTTGGAACAATGACTTTTCTACCGAAAACACCCCATTGAACAAATCGGCTAACAAGGCAGCCATATTGACCCGTTGGCCTTTGAAATATTGTCCGCAACTCGAACAGTACTTCCCCTTGATTTCTTTGGAGCAAACCGAACATTTCATAGTGAAACCTTCCTAAAATTAGCTAAAGTGAAAAGTACTGATTTTCGAGCAGTAGGAAGAAGCCACGATTGACCGAAAGCCATATCGTTTAGAAATGTTGCTCACTTGAGGGACGCTTCCGCAACCCCATCCTCACCGAGATGCCTTTAATACACAGCGATGTGAATGACCTGCATCCCCTTGCGGAAGGCCTGTCCTTTTTCCTCAACAAACCGTTGCTGCAATTGAGGATGCAGCAATTGGTTGAGGTAGTCGTCAATTGTACCTCGGTCGATGGCAACAGGCGCTCCGTAAGTAATGGCGTCATCAAGGTAGGCATAGATGAGCTTTCGGTATTCTTACCGAAACAGTCTGTTCGACGCAAACATATCAGCGCCCTCGATCACATTTCCGGTGACGGCTAAAACCCCAATGATGTCATCCTGTCCATCGAAAACCGTTTCGAAGAACGCTAGGTATTCCCGCTCCCGCTCTCTGAATTGCCGGTTTTTGGCGTGGGCTTCTTTTGAGATGCGGTAGTACACCCAATAGTCGTGATCGTCTTCGTAACTGTCGACCATTTCAAAATTCTCCAATTCATCGGCTGCAGAAGACTTAATGATTGATTCGCAACCCATTACGGCACTTGAGCAACTGCAAGGCTGCTTGTCAACAGTATAGAAAACAGAAGCCAGAAGATGTTTTTCATGCGAGAATGTTGTTGGGTTCTCCAGCAGTTCAATTCGTCAATGCTGTTGCCATAGTAGTGCATAAAAACACTACATGTACGTCTGCACGATTGCAGTGCATTGTGAATTATCCTGGACGGAGTGGCCTAAGAGCGCAAACCGGTATCCTGAGCGTGCGGGCCCTTTAGAATTTCAGAAGGTCAGAAACGTTGCCGTAAACCCTGAATAGTGCCTTCTTTCTACCCTACGTGCCGGCCAATCCTTTCGGTCAATCCCGACGCGTCGGGACAGGCCACCCGAGTAAACCAAAAAGCCCCCGAAGATCATCAGAACTTCGGGGGCTTTTTGCTGAGGGCTTTTCAGTTACTCGGCTGAATGTTAGCGGTTCGGGATTTCTTATTCATACTTGTAAGGTTCTTTGTGATAAGCCATTTGTCTTACATTTTCTAATACTCGCGTCATATATGCTTTCCAAAAAGTCTTTGCAAAAAACCAATTTAACGGGTAAAGCAACGCAATGTCAGAATGCAAAGTATAAGTGTATTCTACTACGATATTATTTTTTCCAATTTCAGTTGTCTGCCATTCGCCTGTAAATTTTGAAAACCCTAAAACCCAGTATTGAAAGTCACTTACCTCTATTTTCCAATACTTATTTTCAATTCTATCAACGACTTTGTCAATGGAAGCAAAACCTCCCTTTTGTGTCAAAGATTTTCCCACGTATACTTTTTTAGTGTACCCAGATCGACCCCAATTTTCGTCATCTGTGCAATGTGTCACTTTTGGCATAATACCATAACCCGTGTGTACCTTTGAAATATCGCATAGAATAGGTGTCTTAAAAGCTCGTTCCAATGCACAATTATAGGTTGTTGTTACTTTAACTCTTGTTTCCATATTTCTGTCGTTGACAACGTATTTAACTCTCGACTCTCCAGAGTTATTTTTTAAATATACAATGCCCAATATTTCGTGCTATATCGTCCTTTAGCCTTACCGCTAATCGGGTCACGCAGGGGAATCGATTCGCGCTTGTGTCATTTTAATTGTTGCTCATGAGCTTCGGTTCACCCCTGCGTTCCCACAGAACCGTATCCCGATGCTCGGCACAAGCTGTGAAAGTCTACTCCCTGCGGTCGTGAGATCGCTTCGCTGAGTTCCCTTCACACAGCCTGCCCCGATTCTTCGGGGGCTCTTTATGTTCATTTTCGCTGTGAAGATAGTTAGGGTTGAACCAATTTAATCAGGACAATTCATTTTTCAGCGGTCTGATTGAACCTGCCACCTGCTCGGTTCATCCCAGAAATGTTCTTTGTTGGGCAGGTTTCCAATGGGCGCCTCTAAAACGCCCGACACTGAACACGTTCGCACCCCTTGGCACATCACCTACTTCGAGCGCACAGGCGTTGACCCCTTGAAGTGTCTGTGTT
>DAITMF010000071.1:0-11349 GCA_036835325.1 Flavobacteriales bacterium | reverse complement strand
AGCGAGCTACGTCCAGCATCCATCCAGAAAAGAAAACTCCTCCAACTCCTACAACTCCCAAAACTCTGTGTCAAAAAAAACCGCCAGCATCGCGAGCAAAAGAAGCACCAAAACTCTGTGTCAAAAAAGAACCCGCGAGCGTAGCGAGCAAAAGACCCCTTCGCCAATCCAACCCGAAAAGTTCCGTTCTTCGCAGTAAAGCACAACCGTTTGCCGTGCCTTGCTGCACTATCGAGCGAGAAGCAGAACTCGACCTATCGAACGTCGAATAAACCATGAACACCAACCGAACCAAATTGTCAATCCGTTTCTTCAATGACCGCGAAGTGCGCGCGGTGTGGGACGATGACAACAACCTGTGGTGGTTCAGTGCACTCGACGTTGTCGCTGCAATCAACGATGAAAGCGATCACAACAAGGTGCGCAACTATTGGAAATACCTCAAAGGCAAACTCCAGAAAGAACATCCTGAGTTGGTTAGTGGCACTAACCAACTGAAGTTTCCTGCGGCCGATGGCAAACACTACAAAGCCGATGCCTTCAACAGCGCAGGCGTGATGGAATTGGCCAAGGTTTTCCCGAACAAGAACGGACTAAATTTCCTCGATTGGTTCGTTTACAGCGATACGAGCCTTGACGGTCAGAGCAAGAAAAAAGCGTACACCCTCTTCGAAAGCAATTTGATCGAAGAATTCGAAATCGGCACAACGAAAGGTTTGCAACAGATTCATGCGTTTCTCTTTGGAGGGCTTTACGATTTCGCCGGACAAATCCGCTCGAAAAACATCGCCAAAGGTGGCTACCAATTTATCTATGCATCACTCCTGGAGCGAGCCACGCGAGCAATCGACGCGATGCCCCACACTCACTTCGAAGAGATCATTGAGAAATACGCGGCCATGAACAAGGCCCACCCCTTCATGGAAGGAAATGGACGAAGCACCCGCATTTGGCTGGATGTCATCTTCAAGGCATCGCTCAAACACTGCGTCGACTGGAGTTTGATCCGTAAAGACGATTACATAAATGCCATGGTCATCAGCACGGTTGACCCTAGCGTCTTGGCTCAGCTCTTAAAACCCGCTCTTACCGATAAAATCAACGACCGCGAGCTGTACATGAAAGGCATCGACTACTCGTATTATTACGAGGAGTAAGCCATCCAACTGCGCTGGACACGAAAATTACCGCACACAGCCAACACTTTTTTCGTCGCTAAAAATTTTGTTGGGTGGTGTTTGAAACACAGAGTGTATCTTCTTTTGCATCCCTTGAATGCCGGTTTTTTCACAACAGAGTTTTTGGAGGACACAGAGTTGATTGGAGTTCTCATTCATTCGGGATGCATCCCGCATCCGTCCAGAAATGAAAACTCCTCCAACTCCTAAAACTCCCAAAACTCTGTGTCAAAAAAGATCCGGCGAGCGTAGCGAGCAAAAGAAGCACCAAAACTCTGTGTCAAAAAAAAACCGCGAGCATCGCGATCAAAAAAACACCCAAAAACTCCGTGTCAAAAAACCGCGAGCGTAGCGAGCCCAATCATCCCAAGTCTAAAGTCTAAAGTCTAAAGTCTAAAATCTAAAATCTAAAGTCTAGCATCAAGCAAACTGCAGCTCATACAACCGCTTGTACGGCCCCTCCTCCTGCAGCAGCGACTGGTGATTGCCCTTCTGAACCACCCTGCCCTTCTCCATCACCACAATCTGATCGGCCTTCTGAATCGTGCTCAAACGGTGCGCAATCACCACCGAAGTGCGGCCTTTCGTAATCTTCTCAATGGCGTGCTGAATCAGCTCCTCGCTCTCCGTATCCACACTCGAGGTGGCTTCGTCGAGGATCAGGATGGATGGATTGTACACGTATGCGCGCATAAAGGCCAGCAACTGCCGCTGGCCCGAGCTCAAGGTGGCGCCGCGCTCCCTGACGTTGTAATCGTAATCGCCCGGTAGCTTCATGATGAAGTCGTGCGCGCCAATGGCCTTCGCCGCCTCAATCACCTGCTCGCGACTGATCGACGGATTTAGCAAGGTCACGTTGTTGTGGATGCTGTCGCTGAACAAAAAGACGTCTTGCAGCACGATCGAAACATGCGCGCGAATGCTGTCGACCGTTAAGTCGCGGATGTCAACGCCGTCAATCGACACCACCCCTTTCTGGAACTCGTAAAAACGTCCGATCAGGTTCACAACCGACGACTTGCCTGCCCCGGTGGCACCAACAAACGCCACGGTCTCACCGGGCTTAACGTCCAAATCAACGCCCTTCAGCACCCAGTCTTCGTCGTTGTAGGCAAACCAAACGTCGCGAAACGCGATGCTGCCGGTGACACGCTCTTGTGTGACCTTGCCGGTGTCTGCAATGCGTTCGTCGGTATCCAACACATCAAACACGCGCTGGGCATTCACCACGCCCATCTGCAGCACGTTGAAGCGGTCGGCGAGCATCCGAATCGGTCTGTACAGCATGAAGGTGTACAAAATGAATTCAAGCAGTGTTCCCAAGGTCACGGCCCCACCAATGGCCTCGCCCATTCCCCACCACAACAATAACGCAACGCTTGCAGCCGAGAGCAATTCAACCACGGGAAAGAAAATGCTGAACGCCCAAATTGAACGGATGTTGGCGTCGCGGTGGCTTTTGTTGATGGTGTCGAATCGCTCCTGCTCACGCTCCTCGCGGTCAAACGCTTGCACAATGCTCATGCCGGTGATGTGCTCTTGCACAAACACGTTCAGTCGGTTGACTTCGTTGCGGACGTCAGTAAACGCTTTGCGGATGGATTTCTGGAAGATACGCGTGGCCCAAATCAGCACCGGTATTGGCGCCAACACGATCAGTGTCAACTTCCAGTCGTTGTAAAACATGATCACCAACACTACGGCGAGCTTCAAAAGGTCACCAAAGATGTTGAGGAATCCGTCCGAAAAAATCTGCGCGATGCCGTCGATGTCCGACACCAAACGGGTCACGAAAGCGCCCACTGGGGTCTTGTCGAAGTACTTGAGTTTGAAGTTGAGGACGTGCCTGTAAAGCCGCGAGCGCAGGTCGAGGGTGACACTCTGCGCTACCCAATTGGCAAGGTAGGTTTGGTAAAATTGCAAGAAGGCTTCAATCACCAGAAGCACAACCACCACAATCAGCATGGTCACCAAGCCGTCAAATGCAGTATCGGCGTAACCGTCAAAAAGTTTCGAAAACCACGCTTTGGTACCTTTCATGGCCTCCGCGGGAATACCGGCGATGTAGGCGTCGATGGCGAAGCCGATGATGGCCGGACGAATCCAGATGATGAGCGACAGCAGCACAACGAGCAGGCCCGTTAGGCGGAACATTCCGTTGTACGGCCCCACGAGCGCGAAAACGCGCTTCATCAAACCTAAGTCAAAGATGCTTCCGGTGTTGGATTGGCTCATGCGGTAGATTGGGCCACAAAGCTACGAAAACGGATAGGCCACATCCGATAAATACAACCCATGCGCAGGGGCTGATGTTCCGGCCTCCGATCGGTTTCCCGATGCAACAATGGCCTTGAATTCGACGAGGGTGATTTTTCCACGGCCAAGGTCGATGCTCGTGCCCACCACCGAACGCACCATGTTGCGCAAAAAGCGGTCGGCCGAGATGGTCAGCTTGATGCGGTGTTCAGCGGCTTCCCAGTGGCATTCGTCCAATCGGCACAGGGTGGTTTTGTTGTCGCTTCCGACCTTGCAAAAGGCGCCAAAGTCATTGACCGTGCGCAAAAATTCGCCGGCCTGGTTCATCAGCGCAAGGTCAAGTGTATAATGCGTCTCCACCGAGAGGTGCTCCAAAAACGGATCTTTTCGGGTGTGCAGCCTGTAGGTGTAGGTGCGCTGTGTGGCGCTAAAGCGGGCATGCAGTGAAGCATCTACCTCGAAGACCTTAAAAACAGCAATCGACTTGGGCAGCAGGGCGTTCAGCTTGGTGCACAACCATGTTGTATCAATGCTTCCATCCGAATCAAAATGCGCGTAAAACGAAGACGCGTGAACGCCGGTATCGGTGCGCCCACAGCCAACAGTCTCAACCGGCGTGCGCAACAAAACGGCCAGCGCTCCGTCAAGGGCCGATTGAACAGTGGGGGCCTCAGGTTGGATTTGCCAACCGTGAAAGCCCCCACCGTTAAATGCGAGATGAATGAAGTAACGCGGCATCAGCTCCAGCTGGCAATACCTTCGCTTACGTAAGCGCCCGACTTCAATTTATCTTGAACCTTTTTGAAGGTTTCAATGGTGTATTCAACGTCTTCAAGGGTGTGCACCGCTGTTGGAATCAAGCGCAGCATAATCACGTCGCGCGGTACCACAGGGTACACCACAATCGAGCAGAAAATGCCGTAGTTCTCACGCAAGTCAAGCGTAAGATTTGTCGCTTCGCCCAAGCCGCCACTCAAGAACACAGGGGTTACCGCCGAGTTGGTGTAACCGATGTTGAAGCCGGCATCTTTCAAACCTTTCTGCAAGGCGTTGGCGATCTTCCAAAGGTTGTCTTTGAACTCCGGACGGGTACGCATCATTTCCAAGCGCTTCATTGCACCGATCACGATCGGCATCGGGAGCGACTTGGCGAAGGTTTGCGAACGCATGTTGTAGCGGAGGTAGTCAATCACGTGCTCGTCGGCTACCACGAAGGCGCCAATGGTGGCCATCGCCTTGGCGAAGGTGCCGAAGTACACGTCGATTTCAGCCTGAACGCCTTGCGCGTCGCCCGCACCGCGGCCCATCTCACCGATGGTACCGAAGCCGTGCGCGTCGTCAACGAACAAACGGAAGCCGAATTCTTTCTTGTAGCTCACGATCTCTTTCAGCTTGCCTTGGTCACCGGCCATGCCGAACACGCCTTCGGTCACCACGAGGATGCCACCGCCGGTGGTATCGGTGATGTTGCGGGCGCGGGTCAGCTGCTTCACGAAGCTCTCCATGTCGTTGTGCTGGAATACAAAGCGCTTGCCGTGGTGCAAACGCACACCGTCAACCATACAGGCATGCGACTCGGAGTCGTACACGATCACGTCGTGACGGTCAACGAGGGCTTCGATGGCCGACTGGCAGCCTTGGTAGCCGTAGTTCAGCAAGAACGCGTCTTCCTTTTGCATGAAATCGGCCAACTGCGCCTCGAGTTGCTCGTGGTACTTGGTTTGGCCCGACATCATACGGGCGCCCATGGGGTAACCCATGCCCCACTCGGCAGCTGCATCGGCATCCGCTTTGCGGATTTCCGGATGGTTGGCCAAACCGAGGTAGTTGTTGATGCTCCATACCAACATCTCCTTCCCGCGGAAGGTCATGCGGTTGGCAATCGGCCCCTCCAACTTTGGAAATGTGAAATAACCGTGCGATTCACGGGCGTGTTGCCCCAGCGGACCACGGTTGTTGCGGATACGTTCAAAAATGTCCAATTCGCTGAATTTTAGTTACACCCGGAGGTTCTCACCCCTCTCAGATTTGCTGACAAAAGTAGGGGCTTTCCCGTTCACTCACAAATACCCACGAAACGGTAACTTTGCACAATCGGATGTCCATAAGGCATCCCTCCCTACCATGAAAAAAACCCTCTTCGTTTGCTTGGCCGCCTGTGCACTCGTGGCGTGTTCCGACAACTCGGCGCCCGCTGAGCGCACCGACAAAAGCGCTGAAAAAATTGCTTCCATGAAAT
The DNA here is from genome assembly GCA_036835325.1 of Flavobacteriales bacterium. Classification (GTDB taxonomy): domain Bacteria; phylum Bacteroidota; class Bacteroidia; order Flavobacteriales_D; family Sanyastnellaceae; genus CAMCHP01. The sequence continues at coordinate 5,676 of DAITMF010000071.1, read as the reverse complement.
TGGTCAAAGACAACCACTCGTTTGCACGCCCGAACGAGGCCCGCATCACCCACCTCAACTGGACAGCCGCCGTCAACTTCGACCAACGCACCATCAATGGCACGGCGTCGTACCAAATCGAAGTGGCCGATAGCGCCACTGAAATCGTATTCGATGCCCGCGAGCTCACCATCCACGCAGTGCACACCAATGAAGCCGACAACGTGCCGTTTGTGCTCGGACCCGAACAGCCCTTCCTCGGACAACCGCTCACAGTGCCCATCACGCCACAAACCGAAAAGGTGGTCATTGAATACACCACCAGCAGCAACGCAGGCGCCCTGCTCTGGGTCGAAGGCGAAGACCCCTTCCTCTTCACCCAATCGCAGGCGATTCTTGCACGCACCTGGCTGCCCGTGCAAGACAGTCCGGGCATTCGCTTCACCTACCACGCCAACGTGACCGTGCCGCAAGGCATGCTCGCCCTCATGAGCGCGACCAACCCCACCGAGAAAAGCGCCGATGGCAACTACACCTTCGACCAAGAAAAGCCCATTCCGGCGTACCTGATGGCCCTCGCTGCGGGCAACATCGAATACAAAGAGGTCGGTCCGCGCACTGCAGTCTACGCCACGCTCGGCCTCGTTGACGCTGCAGCTTGGGAGTTCGCCGATATGGAGTCGATGCTCACTGAGGCCGAAAAACTCTACGGCGAATACGCCTGGGGCCGCTATGACCTCTTGATTTTGCCTGCGGCTTTCCCCTTCGGGGGGATGGAGAACCCGCGCCTGACCTTCGCTACACCCACCATCATTGCAGGCGACCGTTCGCTCACGGCCCTTGTGGCCCACGAACTCGCCCACTCGTGGTCAGGAAACCTCGTGACCAACGCCACATGGGATGACTTCTGGCTCAACGAGGGCTTCACCGTGTACTTCGAACAGCGCATCATGGAAGCGGTTTACGGACGTGAAACCTCTGAAATGCTTGCCCTGCTCAGCTACCAAGGCCTGCGCGATGAAGTGGCCGAAATCATAGACCGCAACCCCAACGATACCCACCTCAAACTGCACTTGGAAGGCCGCGACCCCGACGATGGCATGTCGGCCATCGCTTACGACAAGGGCTACTTCTTCCTCCGCTTGATTGAAGAAACCACCGGTCGCGAACGCTTCGATGCCTTCCTGAAGAATTACTTCACCAGCCACGCCTTTTCGGTGATGGATACCGAGCGCTTCCTCGATTACCTCAAAGCCGAACTCGTAACGCCCGAAGAGGCCGCCGCCATCAACATCGATGCGTGGGTGTACGGTCCGGGAATTCCTGACAATATGCCTGTTTTGCGTTCGGAACCCATCGAACGCGTTGACAATTTGCTCACCCAATGGGTCGATGGCAGCGTGCAAACCGCGGCCCTTCCTTGGAACGAATGGGCCTACCAAGAGCGCTACCGCTTCTTGACCAACCTGCCCGATGACATCGGCGCAGCGCGTTTGGCCGAGCTCGATGAGGCCTTCAACATCACCGAAACCGGCAACAACGAGGTGCTCTTCGCATGGCTCGAACAAGCCATCAAAAACCGCTACACCATGGCGTACGATGAACTCGAAGACTTCTTGGTGTCGGTAGGCCGCCGCAAGTTCAACTACCCCTTGTACCGCGCATTGGTCACAACCGGACAAGATAAACTCGCCGAATCAATCTACGCCAAGGCCCGCGACGGCTACCACTCAGTAGCGGTGAACTCCATCGACGACTTGCTGAAAGACAGTTAATACCGAACGACAATCGCTTCGTTGCGCTTTAAGCTGGTGGAAATCACCAGCTTTTTGCGTTTAAAGAGGCCCGTTTTCACGTAGCACTCTGCCGTGTTCGGTGGCACCATGCCCTCATTGAGGGCATGCACCACGATGATGTTATCGCCGGGTTCGAGCACGATGCGCACGCGCGTTTTCTCTTTGGTCAGCGCGGCGTCGGTCACGATGAATCGTCCGTTCAAGCTCACGGCCACGCTATCGCCGTCGATGTCGGCGTTATCGCGCAAGGTCATGTAAATGACTTGTCGGCGGCTGTCAAGCTCGTCGCGGGTGCGCGTGTCGCGCGAAGTGAGCTCGCCTGCAATGGCGGGCGCCGGAGCCTCAGGGTACTCCTGCACAGGCTTTTTATGGCCGGCTACATCGAAGTTCGCCCGCATGCGTACGGCCAAGTAGTCGCCGCGCGAGGTGGCAATGTACTGCGCGCCGTTGGGCTCAGTGATGCGGAAACGCAGCATGTCGGTGCGGTCAAGGTGGTACACGTACGCCGCGAGCAAACTGAACTGTCCTTTCGGGCCGCGGCGGGCAAGGCCAATTTCGGGCGATACGAAAGGATCGAACGGACCAAATGCATCCGTCCGGGCAATGAACCCCGGTTCCGAAGCCAGTCGAAACGCATCACGGGTAAAGCGCCATCCGTATTCACCCCCAATGTGGATGGCCTTCATGCGGTCTCCTCCTACAGTGATGAGTCCGCTCAAATTGAACCGCGCCTCAGGTACAACATGTGAAACGTCGTAGCTGGCGTAATTGCTTCGGAAATCATACAGGTCAATGATGTAACCTAACTCAGCATTGAAGGTGAGGCTCTCTTTGTAGCGAACTCCTATGCCGGAACTGAACAACACCGCAGCTCCTGGTGCTTGAAACCACAAACTTCCTGCATCCTCTTCCACGCCTGCAAAGTTCACCCCAACACTCAAATGTGCAGGAATGCTCAAGCGAAAGTCAGACTGCCCCTTGAGGCCATCCATCCATCCAAAAAAAGAAAAGAAAAACAGGGCAGCAAAAACAGCGCGGTACTTCATACCACGAAATTACTGCGAAAACCGTGCCGTTCAGGAAATCGCCGCGATCAGGTCGTGGCGCGTAATGATGTGGTGGCCTCCACCGTCGAGCTTCACCAACACAGCGGGCACTTCTTTGCTCACAAGCTTCGATAGCTGGTCAAGCATGGTCGTTTCGCTCACCTCTGGGAAAGGCGCCGCCATGAAATCGGAGATGGGCCGCGTCATGATGCTGCGGTCGTCGCACAACAATTCGAACAGTGTGCGATCGTCAACGCTGCCAACGATTTCGCCTTCGGCCATCACCGGCAACTGGCTGATGTTGAACTGGCGAATCTTGCGAATAACCGTTTCTACCGGCTCGCCCGAGTAGCAACTCACCAAAGGCAGGTTGCGGTGCGCACTCACAAGGTCGCGCGCCGTTTTTACCTCGGGCTGCAAGAATCCGCGGTCGCGCATCCAGTCGTCGTTGTAAACCTTGCCTACGTAGCGCGAACCGTGGTCGTGGAAGAGCACAACCACCACCGAATCGTCGTTCAGCTCATGCTTCAACTGGCGCAAGCCTTGGAAGGCACTACCGCACGAGTAGCCCAAGAACAGACCTTCTTTGCGGGCCAATTCGCGTGTGGCCAAGGCGCCGTCTTTGTCGGTCACCTTTTCAAACTTGTCAATCAACGAGAAGTCGACGTTCTTCGGCAAAATGTCTTCACCAATGCCTTCGGTGATGTACGGGTAAATCTCCTTTTCGTCGAACTCTCCGGTTTCGTGGTATTTCTTGAACACCGATCCGTAGGTGTCGATGCCCCAAATCTTGATGTTCGGATTACGTTCTTTCAGGTACTTGGCCACGCCCGAAATAGTGCCTCCGGTACCCACACCCACCACAAAGTGGGTGATTTTGCCTTCGGTTTGCTCCCAAATCTCGGGGCCGGTGCTTTCGTAGTGCGCCTGGCGGTTCGAGAGGTTGTCGTATTGGTTGCACCAAATGCTGTTGGGCGTTTCCTTGTGCATGCGCTCGGCCACCGAGTAGTAGCTGTCAGGGTGCGTGGGCGCGACGTTGGTCGGACACACAATCACCTGCGCGCCCATGGCCCGCAACACGTCAAACTTCTCTTTCGACTGCTTGTCGTTCGAGGTGCAAATGAGCTTGTAGCCCTTCACAATGCACGCCAACGCCAAGCCCATGCCGGTGTTTCCGGAGGTGCACTCGATCACCGTACCGCCCGGCTGCAAGCGTCCGCTCTTCTCCGCATCTTCAATCATCTTGAGCGCCATACGGTCTTTCACCGAGTTGCCCGGATTGAAGTATTCAACTTTTGCGAAAACCTTGCCGGGAATGTCGGCGGCGATTGAATTCATGCGAATCATCGGGGTATTTCCGATGGATTCAAGGATGGAGTTGTAAACGCGATTGCTCATGGCGGCAAAGATAAAGGTTTGTTAGTCGAAGCGGATGGCCTTCACCGGACGAATGCGTGCGGTGTACAAGGCCGGTATTAGCATGAAAAACACGCAAATGACAAAGGTGATGAGCTCAATTTGCAGCAGGTACGGCAGATTGAAGCGAATGGGCACGGCATCGACATAGTAACTTTCGGGATTGAGCCGGATGAACGAAAACTGCTGCTGCAGCCAGGCCAAGCCAAAGCCCACAAGGTTGCCCAAAAGCATCCCAATGCCGATGATGCGCGCGGCGTGCCGCACAAAAACCCCCATGATGTCGCGGTCGCGCATGCCAAAAGCCTTCAACAAACCAATCATGTTGGTACGCTCCAAAATGATGATGAGCAGCGCTGAGGTCATGTTGACCACCGCAATGAGCACCATCATGTAAATGATCAAATCAACATTCAGATCGAGCATTTCAAGCCACGAAAAAATCTCGGGATTGCGGTCAACGACGTTCTGTATTTCAAACTGGTACGGCACGTGGTAAAAGATGGGTTCGTCCATCGCCGTGAGGTCTTCGTAGCGGTCGATGAGGATCTCGAATCCGCCGACGTACCTGCGCCAGCTTCCGCCTGATGTGGTCACCACGGCCGTGTAGGCGCAGGGAATGCTGTCAGGGTGGGCGAAGCGAATGTGCGCCCATGCGGTATCGGGCAAGCTGCGGCTTTCGTCTTCAACCACGACCATGAAGGTGGTGTCGCCGGTGACCTCGGCCCAGTGCGGACCTCTCCCACGCCATTCGGTGCCCGGCCACCGGTAAGTCAGGTCGCGCTGACCGCCGAAGCCGAAGGCTTCGAAGCCAATCGTACCATTGAAGCACGAATCGGAGACGGTCAACTGCGCTTCAATGCCCCATTGGTTGATGCGCTGGATGTGCGCAATGTCAACGAATACAAACTCCTCGTCGAACTCTTTCAGTCCGGTGCTGTAGAGGGTGGTTACGGTAAAGTTTCGCGGACGGATGTCGCCGTCGTTCAGCACGAAGTACAAGGTGACTTTATCGCCGAGTTGAAGTTTCAAACGGCTGGCAGTCCACACCGACAGCATGATTGACTCGGAAGCTTCGGCCGTATCGTTGATGGCGAGCGGCGCACCCGCCACGATTTTATCGGCAAAGAAACTCCAGTCGAAATCGCTGCCGAGGCCCTTGATCACACAACCTTGGATGTTGTCTTCGGTTTCAATGATGCCCGGCTTGGTGGCAAACACCTGCACGTGGCGAATGCCCGGCTCGGCATTGAGCGCTGCGTAAAAATCTTGCTTCCGCTCAACGCGGGCGCTCTCTTTGGAATACTGCTGGTGGCTGGCGACGACCTGGTAGTGGGCACCAAAACCGATGACTTTCTCTCGGATTTCTTGTTGAAAACCGGTCACGATGGCCACCGACAAAATCATCAATGCAACGCCAATGGCAATGCCGCCTGTGG
>DAITMF010000070.1:0-11464 GCA_036835325.1 Flavobacteriales bacterium | reverse complement strand
AAACTCCTGCAACTCCTATAACTCCGAAAACTCTGTGTCTAAAAAAGAACCCGCGAGCGCAGCGAACGAAAGAAAACTCCCCATAATCCCCATAATCGGTGGCTCAGCCACCCCAACCTTAACGACGCCCAACTCGGGCGTCTCTGCTCATCGTGACAAACGGTACTGCACACCAACGCTGAGGTCAATAACTTCCGGCAGAATGGCAGCGTCAATGGTATTCGACAACCCAAACGCCGTGAGGTAGCGCGTGTATGACTGACGAATAATCAACGCTGAGCGCTCAGTAAGCCAGTAATTCACCCCGGCCGATACCGATGCCGATACAACCAAGTCGCGCGGCGCAACAGCATCTTCAAGCACCACCACGTCATCGAGGTTATCCAACAGCAAGCGGCCGCTGCTTCGCAGCTTCCATCCCGGCGATAGCCGAACCCAAACAAACGCATCCCATCGCGCACCCAACCGAAATGCAGTATGCGCTCCCGCATCGAGCTGAAGCAGGTGAATGCGGTTGTTGTGCCGCACCACACGCTGCCGCCGAATGCGCTGCCCGGCCGCAAAATCGTTTTCAAACCCAAGGTCTTGCATGCCTTCGTAGTAATGGTTCAATCCGCTGTAGCTAAGGCCCAAGCTCACGTTGAACATCCGCTTTGCGGGCTGAATCCACCCAAATGAAAACGATTGACCCATCGAAGCCAACCCAAATGCATCGCTTGAAAATTCAGTGGCTGAACCCCGGTTTCGGTAGGTGTTCACGCCTGCACTGATGTACAAGCTGCGCAGTGAGCCCGGAGAGAGCGACGGCAATGGCACAACTTGTCCCATCAGCTCAATCGGTTGCGGCGGAGGTGTGGTCCATGAACGTGCTACGAGCAACGCGAGGTTTTCATGGGGTAAACTCCTTTCCTTCTCATCCTGAATAGTTTGCAACACTTCACCGGTATTCATTTGTCCTGAAGCTGTCATCACCGCAGGTGTTCGTCCGGCATTCTGAGCTGTTACCGGCACATCGGTAGATTTGGCGGCGTCAACCTTGCTCTTGCTTGGATTTTTCTCGCCTACCGGCGGATGCGCACTTGAGGCCCCAGTAACCTTTTCTGACTGATTCGCAGCGACTTGACTTGAAGTTATTGATCCGCTCGTTGAAGGTGCAGAGGTAGTAGAAATTGTGCTGCCTTGATCGGCGGCCATGTCTTGAACAGGGGTTGAAGCGACAGCCGTTTCACCTTCTGCCACCGATTTTGGTGCATCGATGCAATCGCCGTTGAGCCAACCGTAGAAGGCGCGTCGCATGTGCTTCGGAACGGTGGTCTTCCCACGACCAATACCTTCGGCGCTGGCATCCTCTTGCTCGGCGGCGGGAGATTTCTTAAGCCCGACCGACGACGTTTTATCTCCGTAGCCAACAGCCCACCACACCGAAGCCGCTCCCATCAGCCCGATGAAGACCACGAAGAACCAAAATGGCACGCCCCGCCGTTTCTTCTTGATAGGGATATTCATGTTGCCCCAATCCAAAAAAGCAGGCACCTCGTGCGCTTCCTTGGCAGCCTCTCGAATGAATTTGTCGAATTCCTTGTTTTCCATAACTCTTCCGCAGAATTAGCTGCGTTGCTCGGCTTGGTAATCGTTAAATGAATGCTGCAAACGTGCCTTGGCCCACTCCCGGCCACGGTGCAGTGAAATGCGTGACTGACTCACCGAAATGCCCAACTCTTCGGCAATCTCTTGGTGCGAAAAGCCCTCCACAACAAACAGATTAAAGACCAAACGGTAGGCCTCGGGCATGTTGGCCAGTACCTTATTGATGAACTTCATGTCAAACTCAGACGAAGCATGGCTGCTGAAATCACGCACCACCAACTGCTCGTCGTCTGAAACAGCACTGAAGTTGATGTTCTTCTTTCGAAGGATGTTCAACAGCTGGTGAATCGCAATGCGCGAAAGCCACGTTTTGAACGAAGCACGCTTGCTGTCGAATTTATCCAATCCTTGAAACACCTCTGTGAAAATCACTTGCATGGCGTCTTTGATTTCATATTCCTGGATACCGTATCGGTAGCACATCGTGTACACGTAGCCCTTGTACCGATTGTACAGGGCTTCGTAGGCCTCTTGCTTCCCGTTTATACAGCGCTTAATAAGGTCGATATCGGTCTCCAAAACGGTCATTGCAGGCGAATCAATCGCAAAGGGTTGTGTCTTCCACGAGTTGGCTGGTAAATGAAAGGTTAAACGGCACTTCGAACTCCCCATCGGTGGAGGTAAACACGCCGCTCATTTCACCCTGAATCAAGTCATCCTCAACAAGAACATTCCCAATGAAGTCAGGTTCCCCGATGAGAATGTACACAGTTGTCACTTCGTTTTCGACCACTTCGTGCACGTACAACACAGCGTAGTCAGGTGATTCGGTTCCGGTGCGGAACACCACGAAATCACCTGTTGCGAGTTCGTCGATGGCGACGTCGAAGGTCAGTAGCGCTTCATTGTTGGCCACCACGATGAACACATCACCGTCTTCTTCACAAAACCTACCGATGGCGTCGTATTCAAAGTCGCCTTCATCCACGCTGAGCCTGATACCCACGTTGAGTGGAATGGCATCCTCGACAATAAAATCTTCGTTCTTCTTGCAGCCTTGAACGAACGGCAGCGCCAAGCTGAGGCCAAGCAGCCATCGAAGCGCGATTTGGTTCCTGTACTGTGTTCTCATCGGATTACCATTACATGTCCGGTTAATAATTTCGTTTCAACAGAGTTGGCTTCGCTCACGACCAAGCGCCATGCATACACACCGTTTTGGACGTAAAACTCACCCGAGGTTTCGGCATTGTCAACATTGCCAAGCCACCCATCATCCGGATCTTCTGTTTCAAACACCACATCGCCCCAGCGGTTGAAAACCTGTAGCGAATACTGCCCAATTGCGGTTCCGAACAAACTTGGTCTGAACACGTCGTTCAACCCGTCGTTGTTCGGTGTAAATGAATTGGGGACATACACCAACAGTTCTTCTTCAACGGCCAGTGTTCTGCTGGTCGCATCGCTGCAGAAATCATTTTCGACAACCAAGGTAACGGTAAATGTGCCCGAGCTTTCGAAGGTGTATTCAGGATTTTGGTCGGTTGACGTCCCTCCGTCGCCAAAATCCCACATCCAATTCAATGCATTTGACGAGAGGTCGGTAAACTGGGCAACTTCGTTGGCCGAAGGCAGGTTGGGTTCAAGCGTGAATGCGGCGTTGGGCGAAAGGTACACGGTAACGAGGTCTTCGCGCAGCAGTGCATCGGTGCATCCATCCGCATTCGCAACCGACAAAGCAATGCTGTAGATACCGGCTGTGGTGTACACATGCGTGGGTGCTTCTTGGGCTGAGGTCGATCCATCGCCAAAATCCCACGTCCACGAAACCAGCTCACCGGGATTCGAAACGGAGGTGCTCAAAAAGGCCAGCTCCGACGGTGTGCATTGTTCGTCTTGAACGAACTCAAAATCGGCCAATACCGCGCTTCCGGTCACTTCAACCGTGTCGGTGGCAAAACACAGGTCGTCGGTGACATTTACCCAATACGTGCCCGGCTCAGTCACAACAATGTCAAATGACGTCTCTTGGTTCGACCACGCGTGTTGACCGAAGTTCAACCCGCTTGAGAGCGTGACTTCATCGCCTTCGCAAAGAACAACATCAGGCCCAAGCGAGACATTCAATTCAATCGCCGAGATAACAAGCGAATCGCGGTAGGAGCAGATTCCATCAAATACCTCTACCCAATACACGCCCAATGCTTCGGGAGCAAGTGTTGCCGCTGTGCTGCCGTCTTGCCATAGGTTTGAGAAAAGTGCTTGGCCGGAGTTTAAGACGATTCCATCCAATGAACACACTGCCGTATCGGGCCCTAAATCGATCGAAAGTTCATTGTAATCTACTTGAATGGCATCAGAGCTCGTGCACCCCGACTGGGTTACCGAAACCGTGTAACTGCCCGGAGAGAACACCTCATAGCTTTGTCCGGTTGAGCCGTCTTGCCACTGGTACAAGGCTCCTTGATTCTCGGCGTTCAAAAGCAGTGTTTCACCCTGACAGAGGGTTGTGTCATTGCCGAGTGAAACAATCGGAAACGGCACCACGGTTAACGTGAACGCCGCAGTGTCGCTGGCACCTGAAGCGTCGGTAGCGATGAGCTGGTAGGCGGTGGTCAGTTCCAAACAGAGTTCCAATTCAGGTTCGGTGGTTACGAGTCCGGTACTCCATGTGTAGGTCACCGCACCGTCTTCGCCGCTCACCTGAGGCACAAGGGTAATGCACTCGCCTTCGCACACCGACGCATCTTGCAAAATGACCTGGAACTGGCAAATGGCATCTTCATTGGTTTCAACGAATACCGAGTCGGTGTATTGGTACAGAACGCAGTTGCGCTCTTCGCGGATGACAACCGTATGCCAGCCTTCGCAAAGGTCAGTTTGCGTTAACTCGGTTGAACCTGTGCTCAACCATTCAATGCTAACGCCTGCGGGAACCGCGCCGTTGGTGAAGGCAATCGTTGCTTCACCAACACACGCACCGCACGAGTCAGCGACTTGGCTGAGCGTCCAAGGCGCTGTGGTGTCGAGATTGAGTTTTTGCAGGGCAAAGTCAGTGGCTACAAAAGCAGTATTACCGAAAATCACCACATCTTGCGGCATGCCCTGCAAGGGGATGTTCGAAATCGAACTCAGCTCAGGTGTATACACCCGCAATTGGTTGTTCGCACCTACATACAAACGTTCATTCATGTCGAGATCAACGCCTTCGGCACGTGCCTGAAGAAATCCGGGCAGACTCACTGAATTGAGCAGCTCGTTGGTTGTTTTGTTCCAGCGGACAAGCTCTGCCCCGTTGCTGCCATAAATGGCTTCCCTTCCGCATTTGAGCGCATTGAAGTGGTTGCGAAAGAAGGTAAGCTGGCCGGCAGAGTGCATAGCAAGCTCGGTGAAGCTGAGAAAATCACCTGAGTTTTGCACCATGGGCTCCATGTTGGCGGGGTCAACTTTGAGCAAAGCGCGGTCAGAGAAAGCGAAATCATTGCGAAGAAGAAAAAGGAAAAAATACTCCCCCGTCAGCGGGTCGATGGTCAAATCGATGTTGTCGTTGTAAGGCAAATAGTTTGAAAGACTTTCAGAAACGTCGAATCCGTCAAAAATTTCGACAGTGCCGCTGTTATCGGCGTCGGTGATTCCATAAAAACTCGGACTGGCTGCAAAATCGCCACCCAAGCCCAAGACCAAACGTTCGGTGCAATGATCAAATTCAACAGAACACACCTCGGTCACATCGAATGGCAAGTCAGAAACATTCACCTCATTGATCAATGTGCCATCACTGCCGAGGAACTTAATGGTTGACGCGAAGGCAGTAAAGTAAATTTGCTGGGTCAATTTGTTCACTGTGATGTCAGAGAAGTATCCTTCCTCGTAGCCGTTGTCAAAGATGAACACGAGGTTGCCATCTGCATCGTATTTTTCTACGAAACGGCCGGAGGGGTAATATCCATCCACACTAAATTCAGATGTAAAAAACAGTGCGGGTGTACGCACGATGTAGGTGTTTCCAACTGCGTCACAGTCCATTTGCACACGGTTAAACACATTGTTGATACCGGTACTTATGAGTTCTCCGCCCAAGCCAAACCAAACTGAATCCATTGGAGCCGGCAACTGCTCGTAGCTGTCGTATGCCGGGTAAAAGGTCACCCAAGGATCAATCGTGTACGCTGCTCCGGGGTTGTAGTCGTCAATGACAAACCCGAGCACATTGCCATCCAATCGGTACGAAGAGCCAACGGGCGCAGCGTCGGCAGCGAAAGAAATTGGCAGCGCTTCCATCCATGACCCCATTTGGGTATGCACCACCAAGCCGCCATCGGTCAAAATAACATGATCGGCATCGGCGTAATCGAATTGTACATCGGCAAGGTTGGCACCCGGGTGCAAGATCACGTTGTACTTAAATCCACCTCGATCATCGAGGGTAAGCACCAAATCGATGTTGTTCCATACGTTCTCCATGGTCACGCGAGCGAAGCGCTGTTGCTTGGCCGAGCCATGGCTAATGAGGTAGCCCGGCAGCACTTCGGAGGCCGATACATTGACAGTGTTCTGCGGGTTCACAAATCGCACCTCGGTGCGGTGGTGCAGCGTTTCACGGTGGTGGTGTTCGTAGGCCTCTTGACCGTTGCGGTGTTCGGCATCAAGTTTGTGCTTAATGCCAACCGTAACCTCATAGGCAAAACCGTTTCGGCCAAAGTACACACGCATGCCGTCGCTCATAAAAAAGTACGGAGCTGCTTCGTTGACAGCGCCTCCTGCATCGGTGTTCTCGAAGAAGCCGCTTCGATCAGCGTGGTTGACACCCCATGGCGCAGCGAAGCCGATGGTGTTGAAGAAGCAGAGTACAACGACTCCGAGGAGTTGTTTAAAGAACCATTGGCGGTGTGTGATGGGCATGTGCTTTCCTTTTGCGGTTTGAATGTGGTCATACCATTATTAACCCACAATTGAAAAACGTTACAGTTGGCTCTGTTTTTTTTCGCTGCGCGGATGAGCATCCATGAGCCAGATTCCCACCGCCGGTGAAGCATAACGCATTCAGCTTACCATCGGCATCCGAGAATAGTGAAAGTCAATCGGAGATTTGCGTAACACCTCAGTTCAAAGACTTCATGAGTTTTGGAACGCTAACGTGCGGTATCCAATCCACAAAAAAAAAATCTATGTCACAACGCATTTTGGAGCTCATGGATCTTGAGATTCTTGAAGGCATGAAGCTCCTTCCATCCGAACTTACTCAAGGCGGCCCCATCGACCAATCGTACCTCGCGATGCGCGAACTCATCAAGGGCATGGAAAGCGCTCCTTTTCAAAGCATCTCAATGACCCTCGAAGAAAAGCACGTTGTTTCTGCGGGAAGAGATTTGCGCTTTTTCATTTACAAGCCAAGTGACATGCAAAAACACTCGGGAATTTGCGTGTATTGGATTCACGGTGGAGGAAATGTCGTAGGAACAGCACGTGAAGACGACATGGCCACACTCTTTGTCGAAGGCCTCAACTGCACAGTGGTTTCAGTTGATTACAAACTGGCACCCGAACACCGCCATCCGGAAGGAATGGAAGATTGCTATGCAGGCTTACTTTGGACCTTCGACCATGCCGATGAGCTCTCAATCGACGTAAATAAAATTGCCGTGTGTGGTGAGAGCGCCGGTGGAGGAATGGCCGCTCGAACTGTTCTGCTGAACATAGAACGCAACGGAGTGCCGATCGGGCTTCAACTCTTGAAATGTCCGATGCTCGATAACACCCACGATACGCCATCCGGAAAGCAATCCGGTTACCTTGGGTGGGACCGTGAGTCTTCACTTTGGGCATGGAATGCCTACCTCGGAGGTGATCTCGGAAAATCAGCCACTGCCCTTCAAAGTCCGGCCAGAGCCACCGATCTCAGCGGTTTACCACGCACCTATTTATATGTAGGCAGCAATGAACTGTTTCGTGACGAAGTCATCGCTTACGCACAAAAGTTGTTACAAGCCGATGTACCTACAGAGCTTTATGTCGCACCCGGTGTATCGCATGGAGGCGAACGAATGGCTCCCAACGCGCAAGTTTCTCAAACCGCCAATAACCTCATGGTTGACGCCGTACGGCGCGCCTTTAAAGCTTAATGAACTTACAACAGATCTATCATGGAACTAAAATCAATTTCACCCATTGAAAAAGTGGGCTTCCAAAAAAAGACCGGCCGCCACTGGATCTCCCACACTGAAATCATCATTGACGCATTGCCTGAGCAGGTGTGGAGTGTGTTGACCGATACGGCCAGCTATTCGAAGTGGAACGATATTATCCTGAAAATCGACGGAAAAATCATCGACAAAGGCACGGTTGATGTGCTGTTCAAAGCAGGACCAAAAGCCAAGCCTCAGCTGTTCCATAACCACCTCTTTGTCGAAGAAGGCGTAGAATTTTACTGGAGCCAGGTACAAGCCCTCGGTATCAAAGACCGACACTGTTTCCGTGTCGAACCGCTTGGAAAAGGCCAAACACGCTTCATTCAATCCGATCAAGCATTGGGAGGAATGACCTGGCTGCTCGGAAAGATTGCAGTGAACACTCAGATGAATGTTTATCCGATGTTTAATCGATCTTTGAAGAAAGAGGTTGAACGCCGCTATCCGAAAGCACAACGCACCGAATGATCAATCATTTGATAGACTATATCCAAGCGCAACAGCGCATCGCCGTACTCATGGTTGGGTTTGGCGCTGTGCTGTTGATGTCTTCAGCCGCGCTCCATGTGTATGGGGCAAGTGAGTTTTACGCAGGTCTGCGCAACGGACTGTTAGGCGTCGGGATGTTCTCGGTTTTTGGTGGATTGGGATACGCTTTCAACAACAACCGATTGCGCCGAAAAGCTGAAATCGCCTACTCAGAAAACGCTTCGGCATGGGTTAACGCAGAATACCAACGTATGCTCAAAGTGGTTTCCGGAAATAACCGCATTCAAACGATTTTTATCGCGGTGGCAGCCCTTTTAATTGCAGCAATGTGGCTCGTCACAAACCGGTTCATCAGCGGAATACTGCTCGCATTGGTGGTTTTTGTCTCCGGTAACACGCTTATCGAGCGCATCTCAAAACCGTCGATCAACACCTATTTCCAACACCTTTCAAAAAGCCGGTAAATGCTTGACACCCTTCGCATCGAAAGCATCAGTGCGCTGCACAGCATACTTCAGCAGCCACCTCCAAAGCACCCATTGATCACTGTCATTGATCTTTCGAAGCTTAAACCGTTTGGCTCCGATGCGCAAACCGGTGGGGTAAAAGTGATTTCATCGTTTTACGCGATTACCTTAAAACACCTCAAGGCAGGCAGCCTGGCATACGGCCGAAGGCAAATTGACTTTCAAGAGGGAAGCTTGTTTTTCTCCTATCCCGACCAAGTGGGGGTGCTCGAGAATCCGGTATTTGACGAACACCGTTACAGTTGGGGACTCTTCTTCCATGCCGATTTGGTTCATGGCACACCACTCGCCGGTAAACTTTCTGAGTGTTCGTTTTTCAGGTACACCGTCAATGAAGCGTTGCATCTGTCTGATGACGAACAAGAAAGCCTAACGGCGATTGTGAATTCTATCCGCACCGAGCTTCAGCGCCCCATTGACAAACACACAAAAGACGTATACGTATCGGCCATTGAGTTGCTACTGAACCACTGCAATCGGTATTACGACCGGCAGTTCATAACGCGCGAGAACCGCAACAAATCGGTCCTTGAGTTGGTCAATGCATTCCTCAACCAACGTCTAAAAAACGTCGATTCACACGAAATAGGCCTTCCAACAGCCCTGGAATGTGCCCAACACGTGAACCTTTCCCCGAATTATCTGAGCGATTTGTTGCGCAAAGAAACAGGTAAAACCACCCAAGAACACATCCATTTCTGGGTACTTGAAGAGGCCAAAGACCGATTACTGGGTAGCAACCAATCGGTCAAAGAAATCGCCCATTCGTTGGGCTTTGAGTATCCGCACTACTTCAGCAGCCTGTTCAAGAAAAAAGTGGGTGTTAGTCCCTCCGAATTTAGAAACGCCAACTGATGGGCGTTTTCCATTATTTTTAGTGTATCAGAATAGGTTCAACAGCTACCATCCCGCGGCAGCCTCCCTCTTGAACTTCCTTCAAAACGCAATGCGTACTTAATGCATCAATAGGTACAGAAGTCGTGCCTGTGACCGAGCATTTTCGAGCAGTGCCAACGGGTGACTTACATTTCATCGGGATTGAAATGAATACCACCCAACAAAAAATTTATCCCATAAAAAAGTGTTGGGTGCTTCTTGCGCCGTTTGCATCCCGTGGATGCTGGTTTTTTCACCAAAGAGTTTTAGGAGGACACAGAGTTCATTGGAGTTTCTCCAATGCCTGGCTGCATCCAGCATCCATCCCAAAAAGAAAACTCCTCCAACTCCTAAAACTCCTAAAACTCTGTGTCTATAAAGAACCCGCGAGCGCAGCGAGCAAAAGAAAAATCCCCATAATCCCCATAATCGGTGGCAAAGCCACCCCAAAACAGCATACAGTTTGAGCAGCGAGCAAAAGAAAACTCCTGCAACTCCCACAACTACTAAAACTCTGTATCAAAAAAGAACAGCGAGTGCAGCGAGCGAAAGAAAAATCCCCATAATCCCCATAATCGGTGGCAAAGCCACCCCAAAGCAGCATACAATTTGAGTAGTGAGCAAGAAGAAACACGCCGTAAAGATGACCCGGTAAGACACCCAGTAAAATTCCCATTAATCATCGATGAAAACGTATCCACAAACCACCACCGCGGGATTGCAAAACCCGCCCCGAAGTCGTACATTTGTAGCTACAATGAGTGCACAACCGTACATCACCTTCTCCGACGAACAACTCATTAAAGTGGGAAATGCTGCTGTGTACCTCACCCAACGTCTGGGCCCGCTTTCCAGACAAAATTGCTGAAGCTGTTCTACATCCTCGATGAACTGGCGATTAAGAAAAGTGGCATTCCGTTTCTCAATCTGACCTACAAAGTCTGGAAATTCGGTCCGGTCTCAGAAGAACTGTTCATCGACCTCTCTTCCGATCTGAAGCTTTTGGCCGGATACCTTGCAAAAGATATCCAAGACGGAGACACTTACCTGAAACCGCTGGCGGATTTTGACGATGCAGAATTCTCCGAGAACGACATTGCGTTGATGGACGATGTAGTTGAACGCTTTGGTCAAAAAACAGCCACAGATCTCGTTGCATACACCCACAGAGAGAATTCTCCGTGGCACACACAAGCCAAAGCCCAAAACGTGCTGCATTTGCTGGAGTCTGAACAAATCAACAATACTGAATTCGCCATCGACATGTCGCAGCTCGTTGTACATGATCCGCGCAAGCTTGCCCTTTACATTGGATTCAAAGAGCAGCATTAATCATGTTTCAAGAAGCCACTATCGTGTACTTCGACCCCTTCTACTTCAAGAACGGGAATGTTGCGAAACCCAAGTACTTCATTGTTTTGAAGCGCTTCAACGAACAGCAACTCCTCGCGTCACTTCCAACCCGAAAAGACGCAATACCCAACGCCCATGCAACCGAAGCCGACCCAAAACAGCATACAGTTTTGCGCATTGCGCAAGAGGAAACTCCCTTAACTCTTGTAACCCCTTAAACTCCGAGTCAAAAAAGGCCGTCTAAACGCCAATTTGTTGTATTTTTACGTAACGAATCAAACACAACTGTTCAAATGAAACAGCTCTTTACTGTACTGGACTTCGACTATATCCTGTACGCAAGTAGTCCGCCAAGAGTGTAGACACAAAGCCCGACCCTCCAACATACTGAGGAGACACCACTGTCAAGGCATTGTCCGGAGTACCATCCAAAGAAGACTGCAC
>DAITMF010000069.1:3568-11809 GCA_036835325.1 Flavobacteriales bacterium | reverse complement strand
GGTACACCATGGTGGTTTCGATCTTGGAGTGACCGAGCAGTTCTTTGATGGTGTGGAGATCGACCCCGGCATCGAGCATGTGTGTGGCGAAGGAATGTCGGAAGGAATGGGCGCTGTAGCCCTTTCCATCAAGACCACCGGCTTTTAGCGACATGGTAACGGCATGTCCGAGCGAACGGTTATGCATTTTCTTGGCCGGGGTGGTGCCTTCAAAGATGTACACCTTTGGTCGGTGTTCGCGGTAGTAGTCGCGCAGAGTAGTGAGGCACCTGGGCGAGAGCAACAGCTTGCGGTCGCGGTTCCCCTTGCCTTGCTTGAGGTGGATGCACATGCGTTTGCTGTCGATGTCGGCCACTTTGAGGTTGGTGCATTCTTCGAGCCGCACCCCGGTTGAGTAGAGCAGTTCGCAGATGGCGCGTTGTTTGAGCGAGAGGGCCGAGTCGAAGAGCTGTTGCACCTCGTCGGTGGTCATGATGACCGGTAGTTTGAACTGCTGCTTGGGGTAGAGCTTTGAGGGAAGTTCGTAGGGTTTTCGGAGGATGTTCTTGAAGTAGAAGCCCAGGGCTGATGCCGCCATTCGGCACTTGTCGCGCCCGCACCCGAGGGTTTTGTTGAGGTAGAACATGTACTGGGTGATGGCCTCAGCAGTGAGGTCGTGCAGCGGCAATTCGGGGTAGTACTCGGCGATGAACCTAAGTTCTCTGAGGTAGCTTTGAATAGATTTGGTTGAGTACCCACCCATGACCATGGTTTTGGTCACTTTTTCAAGCTCAGCGATGGAGCTTGCATGCGTTTTTTTTCATACTATTGAGGTATTGATGAACCGTGAAAGTACGACATACGCTCGGATGGGTTCCCCGAAGGGGTTTCGGTTCAACAGCTCCTACCCAAAAGGCGGGATTTAGTGTTCCAAAGACAGTTTTGTGATTAATCAAACATTGGTTTTTCAAATCAAGTTTTGTGGTAAAAGTCCCGCCCTTCGAGTAGCCGCGAGACGTTAGCTATCTCCTGACTCCATAGAAAAAGCCCCACCAAGCAAGCAACAAAACCTAACTTTGATCTACCCACCAACACCCCATGAACCACCTCGCCGCCATCTGCATTGCCCTTCTGATTCTTGGATGCGAGGTGCAACCTGAACCACCCAAATCTGTACTAACCCTCTCACCACGGATTGATACCAGCGACGCTACCAACCAAGCCATTGTAGCGGCATTGACCGATTTCTTGGCCACTAAAAACGCGTCTGCAGCTGAGAACGCGCATTGGCTACCCGCCGACTTTGAAAGCTACACCTATCCTTACCTCGACATCGTTCACATTGAACACAGCGACGGTGGCGATGGCGTCTACTCAGCCTCATTGATGGAGCTCTTGCACACCGCGAATTCCAACCAAACGATTGTAAAACTCGCCTTCATCGGACACGACCCTAAATCGCACGAGAACAGACTTAAAGCGATTTACAACCTGCTGGCAAACAACGCCAACGGAAAGATCTATTTCAGCCGCTACCTTGATTATGCCACCCAAACATGGCCAACGCACACCACCGCCGACGTCACCTACAAAATCTCACCCGGCAAGACGTTTAACGCAGCCGAGGCCGCCAAGCAGCAGCATGATATCGAACGAATTTGCACATTCTTCGACTGCACGCCACTGCCCATCACCTATTACTCCTGCGCCAATGCCAAGGAAGTGTTTGAAATCAAGGGGTTTGACTACCACCCCATGATGTACATCAGCGACACCGGCGGATTGGCTGACTACGGCAACCTCATTTTCTCGGGTAGCAACAGCGAGGTGTACACGCACGAAGTGGTGCACATATACACCCTCAACCTGTTTCCGAACCTCCACCGGTTTCTCGACGAAGGCATCGCCACCTACATTGGCGGCAGCGGGCAGCAGAGTTACACATGGCACCGCGATAAGCTACAACGGTTTCTTGACGAAAACAGCGACTTTGATGTGTCGGGACATTTCGACCCTTACGAACGGCTTTATTTCGAGGAGGAGACACCCATACCCTATACCATTGGTGCGTTGATCATGGAGCGGACGCTGCGCATGAAGGGCAACAGCGGTTTGCTGGCACTCCTTGCCTCTGAAAACGAACTGTGGGCGACCTTATCAATCGCAGGATTAACGCCTGAGAACATCAACTCTGAGCTCCGCGCCGAGCTTAATCGACCCAAAACGCTGCCCTGGCCGGATGGGGAGTGAGGTCAACAATTACTTCCCCAAAAAGCCCTGCAATCGGGCTCTGCACACTTCCGATTCCAATGACTTTACTGTTATGCAGTCTAAGTCAATGACGAGGTGCTCTTCGTTTGACATAACAATGATGAAAGGTGTTCTAGCGAGGTTATCTTCAACGTATGATTTGATCTGTGGGCTCTTCGGCCTCGGAAAAAGTACGGCGGAGTTGCTCTCTTCGAGAAATACTTTATGCCTGTCTAAATCGATGTAGCGTGTAGATCGCGGCTGGTTCGAATCAATGACAGTATAAACCATAACACCCTTCAATTCTGTAGTTATAAAATCCAAAACACCCGGAGTACACAGCCCACAGCTTTGACCATCCAGCACCACATAGGCAGCGGTCGAAGGGGCCTCAAACGGTACGCCATTCTCATCTTCCAGTAAATCAACAAAAGGCAAAATCCGCAGAAGTGACAAAAGAACTGCAAGGCACATCATAACTCTACTATTTCGTATTTGAACACATGCAACCAACGGTCGCGGTTAGGGTTTGGTCTGTTCTGAATCTCCTCGTGCACTTCACACGACTCTCCCCAAGGTATTCTCTGTGCCCCAAAAGTGACGTAGTACAGAAAGCCGTCAACAGCAATAGCTCGAGCCGGAAGATCTGCTTGCTCAAAACGATCGAGATCGAGCCGGTGTACACCCTCCTGATAGCATTGACCACTACCTGATTTAACAGGCTCACTGATATGCTTAATTGTTCCATCCTTTCTGAGTCGTACGATTTGATAGTAATGGTTCTTTACCCCTTGAATGTAGCCTACAAAGAGGGTGGTATCGTTGACGAATTGCAAATTTGTACTTTTCGAAAGGCCGCGGTCGAACAATTCAAAGTAAAAATCAAAAAAGCCCGGTGTGCTTGATCGCAATTCATTGAGCTCACCCTCGCTAAATCCGGTTTTCATGGTAAGCCAACCTTCGTCCGAGAACGCAGCACTGTCGATTGGCTCCAAAGAACTGCTGTAGGTATAGAGTTTCGGCTCAGAGATTGAAAGCCTGGCAATGATTGCATCCGACACTGCCATAACGGTATTGGGAGTGAAACGCGACAATTCAAAATGATCGCCCGGAAGATCAACACGACGTAATCCATTTGTCACCGGCAGCGTCACATAGGGTTTTGCAGTTCGATCGCTGAAGTAATTGCTGAATGCTATGTACCCATCGGCACTGAAATGACCCGACGAAATGTCGTCGATCTTAATGCAATCGTAAATCTTACCATCGGCGTCAAAAATCAAACCGCGGTCAGACCAGGCGAAGAACAGTGAGTCTCTGCAAGCGACACCGCGCACGGTGTATTCACGATCCAGACAGTTATTTTTGGGCACACGGACACTACCAAACGAGAGCTCGGTGCAATCAAACGCAACAAGCACTTGGTCGCCATTTTCATCCTTGGTTGGCCATAAGAGCCGACCATCACCTGACCCCATCCTTGACAACTCAGGCTGACCTAAATTCAGCTCGTTCGCTTTGAAAATCTTAAGGTATCAAGCCGCAATGAAAATGCACTCTGCCCTATACTCACAGAATTGAGCAGAATTAGCAAGAGCGCGATGCCGAGTTCCGCATTCATCTTCATGGTTCACTGAAATGTGATTGATTCAAACGTCACGTCCCTGTTCAATTGAGGACAATGTCTAAATATAAATCAAAACAACACACTTTGACCACTTCTCAACCAAACCTCCCCGCCCCCACCTCTTCAGGCAGAGCTTGGCTGTTGAGGAGATAATCGGCCATCCAGCGGGCGAGCAGGGGCACATTCAGTACACCACGGGTGCCGAGGCCGTTGAAGTGGTAAACGGGTTCGTTGTTAACGGCGCCAAGAAGGGCGCGGTGGTCGGTGACGGTCGGTCGCAGGCCGGCGCGGTGCTCAATAACGGTGAAGTCGGCATCAACCATGGCCACGGCCTTCTCGAGCAATTGATGGCAAACGGCATCGGTCGGCAGGTCATCTGTGGCGCCGGGCAAATAACTCGCCCCCAAACGGAATCGTCCATCCCCCACCGGCAACAACCACTTGCCGTTGTTCAAAGTCACCGACGACGCGAAGTCGGCCGTTGAGACCGTTAACACCTCTCCTTTGTTGGTTTGCAGGGGCAAGGCAGCCATCCGGCGGGAGCCGCGCGCAAAAGTGCCCGTGGCCAAAATCACGCCGTCGCCTTCAAACCGAAAGCCATCCGACAGATCAACATAGGTCACTCCACTGCTTGAAAGGTGCACGCCATCTTCGTTGAACATTCGCTCGACACGGCGACCATCCGCCGATAGGCGAGAAGAAACCGCACCAACAAAAACAGGCAAATCTACGTACCCGGCAGAGGCCACAAGGCCCCCTCCGTACGGGGCAACAGCGCCCTTGGGCAGCTCGCTTGCCTGTGAAATCCACGGCAGGCCTTCGTCGATGCGCTGCTGCCAAAGCGCGGCGTAGTCGGCGTTCGGGAAGAGCTTCACCAGCGGCACGCGGTGAAAGAAGCGCGCGCCGAGCGCGGTTTCAGCGGCGGTGTAGAAGCGCTCCATCGCAGACATGACTTCATCGGCCCGCCACACGGGCAGGATGCGGCGAAAGCTCATGGGGTTGAACATGCCGGCGGCGACGGGCGTGGCGCGACCGGGTAAGCCGGCCTCCATCACGGTGATGTCGGCTCCGCGAGACAGCAGTTCGAGGGCCAGCACCGAGCCGGCAAGGCCTTGTCCGACGATTAAAAACCGCGGCATTGCTTACTTGACCACGCCCAGTTCGCGGCCTACCTTTTCGAAGGCGGCCAAGGCCTGGTCGAGGTGTGCTTTGGTATGCGCGGCGCTGATTTGGACGCGGATGCGGGCCTGGTCTTTCGGTACAACGGGGTAAAAGAAGCCGATGACGTAGATGCCTTCGGCGAGGAGCTTGTCGGCCATGACCTGCGAGAGTTTGGCGTCGTACAGCATCACGGGTACGATGGCCGATTCACCGTCTTTGAAGTCGAGGCCGATTTTGCGCAGGCCTTCTTTGAAATAGCTGGTGTTCCACTCGAGTTGGTCGCGCAGGTCGGTGGTTTCGTTGAGGATGTCGAACACGGCGATCGACGCCCCTACGATGCTCGGTGCGAGGGAGTTCGAGAAGAGGTACGGACGAGACCGCTGGCGCAGCATCTCGATGATCTCTTTGCGGCCGGTGGTGAAGCCGCCCATGGCACCTCCGAGGGCTTTGCCGAGGGTTCCGGTGATGATGTCGACCCGGCCGATGACGTTGCGCAGTTCGATCGAGCCGCGGCCGGTTTTGCCGATGAAGCCCGTGGCATGGCATTCGTCGACCATCACGAGGGCATCGTATTTGTCGGCCAGGTCGCAAATTTTATCGAGCTGGGCCACGTAGCCGTCCATCGAGAACACGCCATCGGTCACGATGAGCTTGAAGCGCGCACCCGAGGCTGCTTGCAGCTGCGCCTCGAGGTCGGCCATGTTGTTGTTTTCGTAGCGGTAGCGGGCGGCCTTGCAGAGGCGCACCCCATCGATGATTGACGCGTGGTTGAGCGAGTCGCTGATGATGGCGTCTTCGGCACCAAGGAGGGGTTCAAACACCCCCCCATTGGCGTCGAACGCCGCTGCGTAGAGAATGGTGTCTTCGGTACCGAGGAACTCGGCGATTTTGTGTTCGAGGGTTTTGTGGATGTCTTGCGTGCCGCAGATGAAGCGCACAGACGACATGCCGAAGCCGTGGGTATCGATGGCGTCTTTGGCTGCTTGCATCACCTTCGGATGCGACGACAGGCCGAGGTAGTTGTTGGCGCAGAAGTTGAGCACTTCTTGTCCGGTCGATATTTTGATCACCGCGTCTTGGGGTGAGGTGATGATGCGTTCGCGTTTGAAGAGTCCGGCTGATTCGATGGCGGCGAGTTCGTCTTGGAGGAAGTGTTGGAGTTTTCCGTACATGGTGGCGCGTTTGTGGGCGATTTTGTTGTGCTGTTGGCAAAGATAACGAGAGAAATCCGAGTAAAAACCGTCACTATCAGACTGCATTTACAAAGAAGCCATTGAAAACCCTTACATTGTGCTCAACTAAGCTCTCAACTAAGCTCTCATCCCAATGCTCTCTCTCGAAGAATACGAGTCGCTCATACCGGATGTGCTACGGCGTAGCACGAGTTTATCGGTCATTATCACCGATACCACCGGGAAGTACACCTACACCAATGAGGTGTTTAGGCAGCGTTTTTCATTTTTGGGGGTTGATTTTGTGGGGAAGGATGTGCTGGAGACCATCCATCCCGACGATCACCAAAAATGCGCTGAGGCGGTTGAGCAGTGCTTTCGTCAACCGGCCAATCCGGTACGGGTCATCCTGCGCAAGCCTGAAATTGAAGGGTCGTATGCCATCTCCGATTGGGAGTTTTCGGTGCTCATGCACCCTGACGGACTCACCGCCGGTGTGTTGTGTATTGGGCAGGACCTGACTGAAACGGAAGCCAATGCGCGGCGGCTTGTGGCCTTCCACCAGAAGCTGTCAGCCGTGCTTCAAGAAATGCCCGAGGGTTTTGTTTATCTGGATGGAGCCCGCCGCATCACCCACGTGAACAAGGCCACCGAGGTGCTCTTGGAATGCACGAGCGAGCAGCTTATGCAGGGCAGCTTGGACCTGTTCATTCACCCAATGCATGCCACTCTTCTTGAAAGCGAAATCGACAAGGTTTCTTCCGGCATGGCGCACCGATCGGTGAATGTGCGCTCAAAAGATTTTAAACGTTGGTTCCGCATTGAACTGCACCCCTCACCCGACGGTGTGGATGCGTTTATCTCAGACATCACCGATGTGCGCACCAATGAACTTCACCGGCAAGAACTCTTGGAGCTCACCTTGGGCCAAAACGAACGTTTGCGCAGCTTTGCGCACATTGTGTCGCACAACCTGCGCTCGCACACCAACAACATAGGCGCATTGCTGAAAATGCTGGCCAATGATCACCCTTCGATCAACGACGAGCACGGATTTGGTTTGCTTACACAGTCGGCTGAACGACTGGCCGAAACAGTGGTCAACTTGTCAACAGTGGCGCGCATGACTTCATCGAACGAAACAGCCAATGAGCACGTAAACCTTCTTGAAAAAGTTGAACATGCGCTTAGCGTGGTATCGGCAGATCTGAAGCTCATTGAAGCAGAATTCACCGTCAATGTCCCTGGCGAATGGGCCGCCGAAGGGGTCAGTTCGTATGTGGAGAGCGTGTTGTTGAACCTCATCACCAACGCCGTTAAGTACAGGCACCCCAATCGCCGTTTGCACTTGCAGGTAACGGCCAGGGAGAGCGACCGATTTTACCAGATATCGATTACCGACAATGGTCAAGGCATTGACCTTGCGCGGCACGGCGCCAAGCTTTTTGGCATGTACCGCACATTTCACGAGCACCCTGATGCCCAGGGAATCGGGCTGTTCATCTCCAAAAACCAGATGGAGGCCATGGGGGGCTTCATCACCGTTGAGAGTATTCACGACGAAGGCAGTGTTTTCACTGTTGGGTTCAAAAAACCGACGCAATGAAAATCTGTTTTATCGTTGACGACAGCGAAGTCGACATCTTCATCTTAAACCGGGCCTTGCGGTCGATTGGCTTATCGGGTGAAGTGTGCACCTACAGGCACGGAAAAGAGGCCTTTGACGCCGTCATGGAGCGTATAAACGCTGGTGAACAATTGCCCGATATTATTTTACTCGATGTCAATATGCCCGTTTGGGATGGATGGGATTTTCTCGAGGCACTGAAAACGGTGACGGTTGAAAAACCTCCGCACGTGTATGTGATGAGCAGCTCGCACGAGCCTGAAGACATGGAGAGGGCTTTGAGTTACCCGTTGGTCGATGATTACCTGCGCAAGCCGGTGTCGCCCGACGCGCTGAAGGGGATGATTGCGGGGGTGTGAGTTTGTCTTGCCCCTTGCCTGCGTTATCGTTCAAGAAGTAGGTTCGGGATTGGTGCATGAGCCAGA
>DAITMF010000069.1:0-3468 GCA_036835325.1 Flavobacteriales bacterium | reverse complement strand
GCCGTAAGCTACGGTTCGTTTGAAAGCACGGCTGGGTTATTTCATGAGCCAGATCAGGGGCCTACGTACCCATGAAAGCCATGCCGCCCTGCGGGCGGCCTAGTGGCTTTTGTGCTTTTCAGGATTTCAGGCAAGCCTGATCCTGAAAAGCACAAAAGCCACGGCTCTCCGAGCCATGGCTTTCCTGTGGGCAATACTGGGTTCGAACCAGTGACCCCTACCTTGTCGAGGTAGTGCTCTAAACCAGCTGAGCTAATTGCCCGAAATAATCATTCGTCGTCGTCGTCGTCGCCGCTGTCATCTGCCGGTTCGTCGGCATCGCCATCGTCGTCGTCGTCGTCTGATGAGCTGTTGTCAAATTCGTAATCTTTCGATTCTGAGAAGGTGTCGAGGACGAAATCATCGTCGGTATGCTCGTCGATCACCTCCAGCATCCGGGTGTCAATCTTGAAGAGGTAAATGGTGTCTTCAGTTTTAACCTCCAATCCGCGGAAGGTATCTCCGTCAGGCTTTTTGAAGGTAATCAAATCGTCGATGGTGAATCCTTCCGGATATTCCTGCGCAATCATGTCGAGTTGCTGCGGCGTAATGGACTTGTAATCTTTAATAACGCGTTTCACGGGCGGTTTTTTACAGGTTGAGCAACCAGGCAAATATAAGAGGCGCTACAATAGTAGCATCAGATTCAATGATGTATTTCGGAGTTTCAATGCCCAATTTGCCCCAAGTGATCTTTTCGTTGGGCACAGCGCCCGAATACGACCCAAAGCTGGTGGTGCTGTCTGAAATCTGGCAAAAGTACGACCACAACGGAACCGTGTCGCGGCCCATGTCTTGGTGCAGCATCGGCACTACGCAAATCGGAAAGTCGCCCGCAATGCCGCCACCAATCTGGAAAAAGCCAATGCCTTTACCCGTGGCCTGCTCGGTGTACCAATCGGCCAACCACATCATGTACTCGATGCCCGACTTCACCGTTGACGGCTTGGTGTCGCCCATCAAACAATGTGCAGCAAAAATGTTGCCAAGGGTGCTGTCTTCCCAGCCCGGACAAATAATGGGCAGGTTTTTCTCGGCCGCGGCGACCATCCAACTGTTCTTGGGGTCAATCTCGTAGTACTGCTCCAGCACGCCACTGTTGATGGCTTGGTAGAAAAACTGGTGCGGGAAGTAGCGCTCGCCCTTCGCCTCAGCCCCTTGCCACAGGTCAACCATGTGCTGCTCCAAGCGGCGGAAGGCCTCCTCCTCAGGGATGCAGGTATCGGTTACGCGGTTCATGCCGCGATCGAGCAACTCGTGCTCTTGCTCGGGCGTGAGGTCGCGGTAATTGGGCACGCGTGCGTAGTGGCTGTGCGCCACAAGGTTCATTACATCCTCCTCCAAGTTGGCACCTGTGCACGAAATGATGTGCACCTTGTCTTGGCGAATCATCTCGGCCAAGGTTTTGCCCAACTCAGCAGTGCTCATGGCACCTGCAAGCGAAACAAGCATCTTACCGCCTTCGGCAAGGTGGGTTTCGTACCCAACGGCGGCGTCTTTCACAACGGCGGCGTTGAAGTGCAAATAATTGTCGGTAATGAAATTGCGGATGGCTCCCATTGAATAAATCTTGATGCGATTGCGCCCTGCAAAAGAACACCATCGCGGTAAACTACAAAAATCTAAAGCGCTTTTTTGTAGGCGCTGTTCCTATTTCTTGTGATAGCCCAACAGTTTGAGCATATCTTCTGACTTCTGTTCTTCGTTGAAAACGCGGGTTGTGAGCTCGCCGTTCTCATCGCGGTCGATGAGGATGTGCTTCGGCCCCGGAATCAAGCAGTGGTGCACGCCGCCATAGCCGCCAATGCTGTCTTGGTAAGCGCCGGTATTGAAAAACCCGATAAACTGCTCTTTCAAACGGCTGAACTTGGGCAAGTAAATGGCGTTGATGTGCTGCTCTGAGTTGTAGTAGTCGTCGCTATCGCAGGTCAATCCGCCCAAGAACACGCGCTCGTATTCTTTGTCCCAACCGTTCACCGGCAACATAATGAAGCGGCGGTTAATGGCCCAGCTGTCGGGCAGGGTGGTCATGAACGACGAGTCAATCATGTTCCACTTTTCACGGTCGTTTTGCTGCTTTTGGTACAACACCTTGTACAGCATACCGCCGCTTTCACCTACGGTGAACGAGCCAAACTCGGTGTAAATGTGGGGCAGAGGCACTTCTTCTTCTTCGCACACCGACTTCACTTGTTCGATGATGGCGTCGATGATGTACTCGTAGTCGTAGCTGAAGGCCAGTGAATTCTTGATGGGGAAGCCGCCGCCGATGTTGAGCGAGTCAAGGGTCGGACAAACCCGGCGGAGGTCGCAGTACAGCTTCAAGGTCTTCAGCAATTCGTTCCAGTAGTACGCCGTATCACGAATACCGGTGTTCACGAAGAAGTGCAGCATCTTGAGCGTGAGGTTCGGATTCTGCTCTTTCAGTTCGTTGTAAAACGGCACCACACGACGGTAACCGATGCCCAAGCGCGAGGTGTAGAACTCAAACTTCGGCTCTTCTTCCGAGGCGATGCGGATGCCCACTTCCATGGGGTGCTCAATGTACTTCTTGAACAGCTTCGCTTCGAACTCGTTGTCGAGAATCGGCGTAATGTTGCCCATACCGGCACTCACCAACGCGTTGATCTTCTCGATGTACTCTTCTTTTTTGAAGCCGTTGCAGATGACCTTTTTATCGCCATCGATTTTACCGGCTTCGAAAAGCGCCTTTACAATGTCGAGGTCGTAAGGCGAAGAGGTTTCAATGTGCGCACCTGCCTTCACAGCCTCTTCAAGCACGTAGCTGAAATGCGAACTCTTGGTCACATAGCAGTAGTGGTAATCGGCTTTGTAGTTGTGCTTCTCCATGGCATCGGAGAACCATTTGCGCGCCTTGCGAATGTTGTCGCCGATTTTGGGCAAGTAGTTGAACTTGAGCGGTGTGCCATGCTCTTCAATCAGCTCAATCAAGCTGATACCGTGGAACGTGAGGCAACCACGCCCGTCAAAACCAAACTCTTCCTGTGGCCAGTCGAAGGTTTGCTCAATGAGGTCTGAATACTGAACTTTCATGATTGGGGCTCAATTAACAAAGAATGATGTAAAAACGCGGTCATGCGACCGTTAAGAAATGTCGAAGAACCGAGCCCCGGCTCAAATGCGAATGGGAAAACAGGCGCGCGCAACGGCCATGGCCTTGATGTTCAACACCACTGCACGCAGTTGACCGATATGAATGTCAATTTTCACGGGCGCAAAAATACGCAAAGCAATCATCCTACGTTCACTGTGCGCCATTTTCTAACGGTCGATTCGGTAAGACGTTCGTCGTTTCATATTTTGGATGGATGGGGATGGATGGCCTCCGCTCCATGGTTAGCCAAAAAAACCACTACCGAAACACACTGAACCGCTCGGCATCCAAGCGCACCATGATCATCAGCAATA
>DAITMF010000068.1:0-11885 GCA_036835325.1 Flavobacteriales bacterium | reverse complement strand
TATTTGGCAATGGGGAATAACCCTGTGAGTTATATTGATCCAGATGGAGAGTGGGCGCATATCGTTATTGGTGCTGCCGTTGGCGGCACTTTGAATTGGGCTTTTAATGGCGCTCAATTTAATGCACAAGGCCTTGGCTATTTTGGGGTTGGCGCCTTAGCAGGTGGACTTGCTGCAGGCGTTGGCGCTGGCGTTGGGGCGGCAATCGCAGGCAATGCAGCCGCTGGCGGAGGATTTGCCGCAGGATTTGTTGGATCTGCGACACTCGGAAGTACCCGTTTCGCTGCCGGAGCCACAACTGGAGCCATGGCAGGAATTACAAATGGCTTAATACAAGGCACTGGAAATGCGATGTTGGGAGGTCAATCGTTTGGCGTTGCTCTTTTTGGGAATGGAATGAATCAAGCATTGAAGCAGGGCTTAAGCGGCGCGGCTCTAGGCGGAATTATGGGTGGAATCCAAAGCGCACAGAATGGCGGTGGATTCTTTGAGAGCGGTACAGTAAAGACGACCGTTATAAAAAATGATGTTCAACGATTGAAGCAGAACGGAGATCAGAACTGTTTGCCAACCGCGGGAGAAGCGATGGCAAAGGCTAGTGGAATAGACTTACCACAGGAGCAGATACGAAATGGTCTGGGTGGTAGTCCACACCTAGACCCAATAGATGATAGTGACTTTGCTGCATGGTATGGAAATCAAACGAAAGGCAACTGGACGATATTAGGACCAGGAGATTTCGATAGATCAAGTCTTCATAGCGCTATGAAAGATGGGTCTCAAGTTGTACTTACAAGAAAAGACTTGCTGCCAGATAGAACAATTCAAGGGCATGCTTTAGTCCTTAAAAAGTCCACTCAGAAAGTTTTCAACTTTGCTTCCTCCAAAACCACTCACTCATACCGTTTTCAGGTAATGAACCCTGCATTTGGCATATTCCAGGGTCTCCAGTGGGATGGTGTTACATATTACATGATGGAATTCTTGAGATGAAGAACTATCTGACACATACTTTAACAATTTGCTCATTTGTTGCACAAACTACCCTGTTTGCACAAATGCCCATCCCCATTCAAAACTATGATGCTGAAGTGTTCCAGAGAACCATCGATAAAGTATATGGAACTTGGGAACGCAGCAAATACTCAAACGGACTGGAGATCGACACGATACTCTGTGCCTTTAGACTGACATTCGATACATTGGACTTGGTTCGCATAGCAATGGATGAAAACATCCTGAAAAAGAACTTGAGGCTATCGCAGAATGCAGATGGGTTCTATACTTGTTATTGCGTAGTGTATGATCATGCCGGTGAGGACTTGGCTGCATTGGAAGTATGGGGTTATTACGAAGCATATCCTAAATCGCGTTACAAGTCATGGGACAAGGAACATCTGCGAGAACGAATTTTAGAACATAAAGAGATTCTTTTCATACCGCAGTCAAGAATTCACGCATTCAGTGGTAAGTGGCGGATGATCGCTACAGAAAACGGTGATTTGAGGTGGCTCCATTTTGACGACCCAGAGCGGACCTACAGCTCTGCCGAAGTTTACTACGAACACCCTGAGAAATTCATACTAAGGACGACTCAACCTGATTCAGTAAGAGTCATAACCAAACCGTGCTTTATGCCGATTCGATCGAGACGCCGGTAAATATCTAAGTCTACACCGAAAAACGTTTACGGAAACGGGTCGAGCGTTGCACATTGCCGGTGTGCCCCCCGCCACGCCGCATTCCCTATCTTCACGCCTTGAATGAACACGCTTCGCTCGTTGGCTGTCAGCAACCGCTACCCCATCGCCCTTACCCTCCTGCCACTGGTGGTGTTTTGGCCGCTGGTAACGGGCACCTGCATTCCCAAATGGGATTCGCTCGACGGCTACCTGCCCTACCGCTACGTGGTCAGCGACTTCCTGCGCCACGGTGAACTGCCCTTCTGGCACCCCTTCACCCACCTCGGCAACCCCACCTATGCCGATTTGCAAAGCGGAGCATGGTCGCCCTTCGTATGGATCGCCAGCGCTTTTGGCGACTACGGCATTGGAGCGCTCACCACCGAGCTCCTGCTCTGCTTCATCATTGCGGGCTTGGGCATGTACACCCTCGTAAATCGCCTCACCCAATCGCCCGAAATCGCCTTCGCCGCAGGAGCCACTTACGCTTTGAGCGGACCCATGACGGGCAGCGCCCACCTCATGGTCTTCCTCATCGGCATGGCCTGGCTGCCCCTGATTGTGCACTATTTACTCAAACTGCTCGCCCAGCCCCACACCCAAACTGCCCTCAAACTCGGCCTTGTGACCGCCCTGCACACGGTATCGGCAAGTCCGGCCTTCACCATCCTGCTGGTGTACTTCCTGACGGCCTTCCTGGTGTGGTACTTCGCCGTGCACAGGCGTGCGCTGCCATCGACCCCGCAACTTCGGTTTGCCGCACTCAGCGTGGCAGTGGCTGCCGTGTTGTGCCTCCCCTACCTCGTCGCCTTCGCTGAGTTCTCGCCCTACTTCAACCGCTTGGCGGCCGAGCCCGATGCCAGCTACCTCATCAATCCGTTCACGCCTCGGCACTACCTGAGCTTTGTGGCGCCGCTGCTGTCGCTGGCCGCAGATTTTGACTTCGGACCCGGAGATTTGACGCTGCGCAATGCTTTTTTTGGTTTTTGGGGATGGATGGGGATGCTCGCCGCACCCTTCTTTCTCGCCAAAACCAAGTGGGTTCCGGTGCTGCTTGGCTCAGCCGCCGTGCTGGTGTTTGCGGCCGGAGCCCAAACCGACCTGTACGGATGGCTCATGAAACTCCCCGGCATTGGGGTCATCCGCCATCCATCCATCTACAAAAGCTACCTCGTATTCACAGGCACGGTGCTCGCCGCGTTAACACTCAACGAACTGTTTCGCCGTGGCTTGTTGCCCCAGGCAATTCGTGCACTCGCGCTGCTGTTGAGCACGGCAGGTGTTTGGTGCATCGCTTGGGGCCTCAGCTCTGACGGTCTGCCTCAGCTCAGCGAAACCTTCGTGGGCATGCTCCATTTCACCGAGTTCCCGGCCGGAGGTGCCGCCACCTTGGCCATCGTCAATGGCTGCATACTCGCAGCGCTCTCGCTTGCACTTTTTGCAGGCACGCTGGTGGTTCATCGAAAGCCATTGGTGTTTTTTGCCGCTGTGGTCGTGATTGAAATGGCCGGCACCGCCTACCTCATTGCCCCCACCACCGTGTACAACCGCATTGAGCGAAGCAGCATTGCCGCGTTTTTTGAAACTTTGCCCGAGCAGCCTGACCCTGCCTTCAACCGTGTACCCATGGGCCAACTTACCGAGAACGAAGGCATGGCGTACACCCACGGCCTGTGGCGCAACCTATCGGTGTACCACAAACGACCCGCTTGGAACGGCTGCAATCCGCTTCGCTTCGCTGCCTTTGACGCCTTGATCGATGCGGGTCGCGACTCCCTCATCCTCTCGAAACCCCTGTTTTGGCTCGACGACTCAACGGCGCACATCACCGCGTCTGAGATCCTACGCAACGGCTTTTCGGTGCGCATCGACAATCCGCAGCAGCGCCCGTTGAAGCTGATTGTCAACCAGAATTTCCACCGCAACTGGCGCACCGAGGTAAACGGCGTCCCTGCCTCCATTCAGCCGGTGTACGCAACCGTAATGGGCATTGACCTACCGGCGGCTGAACGGCACAACGTGGTGTTGGCGTTCACCTCATTGCCGGTCAAGGTGGCTGCCCTCATTGCCGCAATGGGTTATTTGGTGGTGGCGATCTTGCTCATCCGGCCTCTCTACCGTCATCAAAAAAACCGAGCGAAGCGAGCCACGTCCAGCTCCCCCATCCCGCAGGGATGATCTGCAATGAATCCCCAACGAAAAACAATCGGTAGGTAAGTCCCAATAAGAAAAATCCCAGAAATCCCCATAATCCCAATAATCGGCGGCGAAGCCGACCCAAGAACAGTTTCGAGCAAGAGTATTGAGCAAGAGGGCCTCACCGCACCACCACCACGCTGCCTTCCAGCACCGCCTCGTCGAGCAAGCGGCCGGTAAGCGGATCAACCGCTCGGTAAGTTGCCCGCCACGGATACGCACCCGCTTCCACATAGTGGCTGCCTCCGCGGAAACTTCCATCCCAAAAAGCGTCGAGGCCGTTCAACTCGGCTACGACCACGCCCCACCTGTTGTAAATCACCATCGAAAAGCTGTCGATGTGCGTGCCCACAGGCCTGAAAACATCGTTCGTGCCGTCGTTGTCGGGCGTAAAGGCGTTGGGGATGTACAGGGTAAATCCGCCGCAGGCGTCAGCCACAGTGTGCACAAAGGTCGACGAACAGCCCTCGGGCGTGATCACCGTAACGCTGTACTCGCCCGGCATGCGGATGGAAATCGCCTGCGCGGTTTGGCCGTCGCTCCACACGAACTGCGCGCCATCATTGCCGGCGTCGAGCACCGCTTCGTCGCCGGTGCACAGGGCTTCAACACTGAAGTCGGGTGCGATCGGCAGCGGTGCAAAACTCACGTTCACTTCGTCAAAAACCTGACATGCGCCGTTGTCAACCGTTACCGAATAGGTGCCGCTCGCGGTGACGTTCAAGGCGTTGGACGTGCTGCCCGTTGACCAGTTCACCGCAAGGCCTTGGTTGCCGGCGTCGAGCACCACCGTTTCACCGTCGCACGCGAATCGATCAGCGCCGAGCTCTACCAGCGGTTCAGGCACAAAACTCACCTCGCTGGTGGCACTGAGCGCGCAGCCTTCAGCTGCGGTAACGGTAACACTGTAGCTGCCCTCGCTGTCAACAAGAATCGAAACAGATGTTTCGCCTGTACTCCATTGGTAGTCAACGCCATCGCCACCGGCATCGAGCACCACGGCATCCCCTTCGCACGCTAGAAGTTCTGTTGGTAAACCGATTACCGGAAGCGGCGCAAAGTCAACCACAAGCTCTGCGGCTGCCGAGCATCCGGCAGCATTGGTGACCGTAACGCCGTAGCTGCCGCTCTGCGTAACGGTAAGGGTTGGCGCGGTGCTGCCATCGCTCCACACGGCATCGCCTTCGGTGTTCGGGTCGAGCACAACCACATCGCCTGTGCACAAGCCATCCACTTCGTCAAAGGCAATCTCGGGCGCTGCGTTGAAGGTGATCACGATGGTGTCGGTCGCTTCGCATCCTTCAGGAGAAACAACCTCCAAGGCATAGGTGCCGCTCTCGGTGACGGATATCGAGGTTTCATCCGATCCGGTGCTCCAGGTGTGCTGCCACGCGGCATCCACGCCTGATGCGACAACCGCCGTTTCGCCTGCACAAAGCTCCTCATCCGGCCCGAGGCCGAAATCCAACAACTCAAAAGCGATCTCAACGCTGTCGTTCGCGGCGCAGCCGAACGCGTCGGTGGCCGTGACCGTGAACGTGAACGAGCCGTTGGTGGTGATGATTGGATTGGGGATGGATGGATCGCTCAACGCCGCGGCATTGTCCCACGACCATGTGAGGACTTGCGAGGCATCGCTGGTGGCGGCAAGGGGATGCCCCTCTACTTCGCACAACACGAGGTCGTCACCTGCATCAACAGTGAACGCGGGCGAAACGGTGATGAGGATGTCGTCACTGTACAAGCAGCCGCTTTCAGCATCCAACACACTGACTTCGTAGGCCGTGGTGCCGGTAGGAGTTACATTCTGTGCAAGGCCGTCGTCGAAAACGGTACTTCCGCCGCTCCAAGCGATGTCGTAATTGCCGGTCGCAGTGACCTCGGCCAGGAGCTGCGTGCTCTCGCCTTCGCAGAGAACGGCATCGGCAGCGTTGACGCTGACCCCTGAAACGCCGCTCGCCGTGACGTTGACCGTGCCGTTGGCCGTACAGCCGTCGCGGGTGAGGGTAACGGCATATTCGGCGCTCACCACGGGCGATGCAAGCACAGTGGCGAGGTTGTTGGCACTGAGGTTGGGACCGCTCCACGCAAAGGTGTAGTCGCCGTTGTCTGCCGGAAGCGCGCTCAGCAAGAGCTCAGTGCCTTCACACACGGTCGTGTCGGGCGTAAGCTGAAACACTATGGGCGGCGCCACCTCAACCCACACCGAATCGGTGTACACGCAGTTGCCGGCGTTGGTGACGAGGGTAACGGTGTACCAGTGGCTGCTTTCGGCGGTGAGTGTCGTTTGCATGGCCGTGGGGTCGCTGATGCCCGCTGAGGGCGTCCACGCAACCGCAGGGTCGTCAACATTCAACACGCCGATTTCGACGTTGTCGAGCGCCCAAACGTCTTGTCCGTTCGCCGGAGCGCCCAATTGCCTCCAGCGGAACCAGGTGCTGGGGGTTTGCGCCCCTGGCGGGATGGGCAACTCAACGCTTAAAAAACCATCTCCGTCGTCATCGTCGTCATCGTCATCGGGGGTGTAGGAGGCCAGCACGGTGAACGGACCGCCCGCGGCGCTGGTAGCGTACTCGAGCACAACGCCTTCATTGGCTTCGGGGGCATCGCAGGGTGCGCCGCTGCCGTCACCGAAGTGCAAGCTGAAGCGCACGGTACCGCCTTGACTGGCATCTAGGGGCGCAGTAGTCGCCGATCGAAAGGCACCCGTGGAGAACAGCAAGGCATTGCCGTTGACCGAACCACAGGCTTGCGAAGCAGCGGCTCCGGAGACACCCGACCACAAGCCCCACGAAACGCCCGGATCAAAATTGTCTTCAAACACCACCGATTCAAGGTCAACACCGAGCTGCACCTCATCGCCCACACACACAAAATCATCGCTTGCAGTCGCTGCAAAACCGGTTACACCGCTCGCGGTCACCGTGACCGTGACCGAAGCGTTGGCCGTGGCGCAAGCACCCGGAGCTGTCGCTTCCAGGGTGTAGGTTGTAGTTTGGGTGGGTTGCACCGTGATGCTCTGCTCATCAAGCGATGAGGCCCCCGAGGCGGGCGACCACTGCCATTCATAGTCGAGGCTACCGCTCGGCACGCCCGTCAACACCGTGCTTTGTCCTGAGCAAATGGAGGTGTCATCGGATTCGATGGTGAGCGTGAAGCTCTCGGCGAGCTCGACCTCGAAGTAGGTTTTCACGGCGCAATTGCTCACCGGATGCAGGCCTTCACCCACGTAAATGCCGGGCACGAGGGGTTGGGGCACGGTGAAATCGTGTCCGTTACCGAGTACGGTTTGCAGATCTTCATCCAAATACCATGCCGGATTGAGCAGGTCATCGTCGATGCTGAGTTGGGTATCTCCATCGGCGCACACGGTGTTTTCAGGTGGCGGAGGCGGCATAAACGACCCGGCCGAGTAGCCGTAACTTTCGGCTGCACCGGTGCCGTAGATGTAGGCATTGGTGCCGTTGGGCGCCGTGAGTCGGTGGGTGCCTTCAGCGATGCTCAGGTGTGCGTAAACGAAACCCGCACATCCCGGCAGGGGAAAAAAATCATCGGCATCAACCGGCACCCCATCGAGCTGCAACGCACCCACATCGGAGCCGGGGATGATGGCCGTCAACCCGTGTTGGGTAATCACCGACGACTCAACCGTGGCAAAGGTGACATCGGAGATGCGCTGCTGGTTCGATGACAGCACAATCATGGTGGGGTCACCACCGGCGGCGCAGGTCTCGCCCTCCATAAACTGCACTGCGCAAACGGGTTGGTCGGCGCTGATGCACGACGGGGCGGTCAATCCGCTCAACGATAAAAACTCTCCGCCGTCGAGCGAAGTGGTATTGCCGTTTACGGTGACGTTCGTGCCATCGGTGTGCGCAATCACGCGCAAGGTGTACTGCGTTGTGAAGGCAAACGGCACCGCGATGAACTCGGTGCCCCAATACTCTACCGGCAAGAGTTGCTCGTAGAGGTGATCGCAGGCTTGGCAGTTGTTGGGCACCACAGCGCAGGTGTTGCCGGCAAACACGGCGAAGGGACGGCACGTGCCGCTTTCTTCAAGCGATTGGATGAGCGTTCCGGTGAGGTCAAGCAGCGGCGTTTGCGCCTTGAGTTGGTAACTCTCGCCGCGGTTGAGCGATACCACAAACGGCACACCGGCCGGGTGCGGCGATTGTGTGGCGACCGTAGGGGTGATTTCAATTTCGGTGCCGTCTTCGGTGGCCACGATGAGCAGCTCAGAGCGGCTTTGGAGCATGATCTGCGATGCGTTGAAGCTAACGATGCGGTAGCGCGTGCCGAGGGTTTGTACGGGCAAAATGCGCGTTCCGTCGGCGGTGAAATCTTCGAAGTTGATGGCGAAAACTGATACGGTATCGACCGTTTCGATGAACACGCCACGGCCTTCAACAACATTGCTGCTCAAGTGCTCGGCCACACTGTTGGGCAGGTCAATGGTGGTGGTTTGGTTGGCCGCCACAGTAAAGCTTTGCGACCAGCCCTGACCGGGAACTTCAATGCTGCCGCTGGTGGCTTGATCGGCCGTGACAAACACGCGCAGTTGCTCATTGCCGGCGGCATTCGGGATGAAATTCTGCATGAACCCGAGCCAAAACTCCCGTCCTTTTGTTGACACGGCGGGCTGGGCCTGCACCGCACCCGAAAGCGCAGCGAGCAGGCCAAAGAACATCATCTTCTTCAGCACACAGTGTTTAGTCATTGGTATACAGACGCTTTCGATGCAAAGTAGGTTGTACCGCGCTCAGTCAAAATCCCACTCCAAATCGAGGTCCCAATTTGATCGTACGTTAATTTCACCTTGTAGGTTATACACACGCTCGGGCTGTTTACCCGACCGGTAATCGACCGGATCAAAGCGGCCGTTGCGGTTGCGGTCGTCGATCATTCGCAATTTGTAGCTGCCGGGCATCAAGCGTTTGAGCTCAATCACCGAGCCGGGCGCAGCCACCCATTCGCGCACAATGCCGCCCTCGTTCTTGCCCTCCTGGTACAGCTGCATCAGGGCGTTGCCTTCAAGCTCGGGCTCGCCAATCTTCAGTTTCAGGTTGCCGAAATGGTCGGTCGCAAAGGTGGTAAAGCTCAGCTTAAGGGTGTCGTTGGTGAAGCCTTCCACACTTGTTACGGCTCCCGGAAGCAGGGTGATGCTGTATTTTTTTTCGTCTTCGACGGATGCGAACAGCTGCACGCCAAACGGATCTTTTCCCGTTTCAACACGCAGCTCCATCGCCGTGCTGTCGCGTTTCATCTCCATCAAAGCGGTATCGAGCCGGGCGATGGGCCGCGTAAACCGCAGTTCAAGGGTGTCGCCGGCACGCATCTGCGCAGCTGGCTTGCTGCGCACGCCCAAACTTCTCGGCGCTACCCGGAACGATTCAACCTCGAAGGTGTCGACCGAGGTGGGCGACGCCACACGGATGTTGATCAAGGCCTCGGCGGGTGCATCCATCCATCCAAACAACGAATCGGGAAGCTCAAACCAGGTAGTGATCGCCAAACTGCTGTCCAAAGCAGCCAACCCTAGCTCCCGATCAGGGTCAGCGCGATTGAGCTGTACGCGGATGTATCCCGACGAATCGGATGCAAACGACTTCGCGTACAAATTCGTGTCAACCGCTTGGCTCATGCGCATCAACGGCCATACCAACGAGTCGGATGGCGCCGCAGGAGCCACCAAACTGTCGGAATACGCAAAACGCTCAGCAGGATCGTCGTAGAGGTAGTTCATGTTGGTCTCGTCGAGGGCCACCAAGCGGTATACACCTTCAGAGAGGTAGTTGAGGCGGTAATTGCCGGCTTCGTCGGTGCGGGCAAAGTAGTAGGGCTTCTGCTTTAGCGGCGCCGTGGCTACAGTATCGCGGTAGAGCATGACACGGGCACCCTTCACGGGCGCTCCGGTGAAGGCATCGGTGACCGTGCCGGTGAAGGTCAGGCTGTCGAGAAAACTGCCCGTGCTAAATACGTAGGTCAACGCCGCCGGATTGCCCTCGGTGTAGTCTTTTACACCTTCGCCAAAGTTGAGCGTGTAGGTGACGTTCGGAAGCAGTTCTTCGTTGAAACTCAAAATCAACTGCTTGCCTTTGAGCCGAGTGGTGGGTTGTTCATTCAGCGGAGGCGACACAATGAGTTGGCTGTTCAAATCAGACAACTGCACGTACTCATCGAAGGTGAACACGATTTGTGCGGCGGCGAAGTTCACTGTGCCGTCGGGCGGTTCAATGCTCAGTACCTGTGGCGGCGTTGTGTCGCGGTCGCCGCCATCGGGCGGTACGATCTTCGCGCAGGCCGCCAAAAAAACGGCCAACGCAAGAAGCAGTCGTGAAGTCATAGTTGATCCTCCAAGACCGCCACGAGGGCTTCCAATCCGGCCCGATCCACATCGCTAAAATCGGCGGGTTCAACGCTGTCGATGTCGAACACGGCCACGACCTCACCGGAGGCATTCTTTACCGGCACCACAATTTCTGAGCGCGACAAGCTGCTGCACGCCACATGGCCCGGAAAGGCATCCACATCGTCAACAATGAGGGTTTTGCCCGATGCCCAGGCGGCAGCGCACACGCCTTTGCCACGGAAGAGCCGTGTGCAAGCAATGGGTCCTTGAAACGGCCCGAGGACGAGTGTCTCACCATCCACCAAATAAAAGCCCACCCAATGAAAGCCGAAGGTGGCCAACACGGCCGCCGACAGGT
This sequence comes from Flavobacteriales bacterium, assembly GCA_036835325.1. Classification (GTDB taxonomy): domain Bacteria; phylum Bacteroidota; class Bacteroidia; order Flavobacteriales_D; family Sanyastnellaceae; genus CAMCHP01. The sequence continues at coordinate 1,300 of DAITMF010000068.1, read as the reverse complement.
TGGCCATGTTGGCCACGGTGTTCGTTTCACCATCGAGGAGCGCCTTTACTTGTGGCAGTAGGGTTGCGTACCGCGCTTCGCGGTCAAGGCCCTGATCAACATGGAGTTCACTGTGCATGGCGCAAAGATACACGCTTCCTGCTCAGAACATCTTCTCGGCATAGGCCAATGAGGCCACCGAGAGGTAGGGAACGCCGGTTTCAAGCAGCAAACTGCCGCACACTTCAATGGTGGCTCCGGTGGTGATCACGTCGTCGACCAAGCACACGTGCGCGCGCAAGTGGGGCGAAGACGGCCGCACACCATACCCGGTTCTGATTTGCTCGTAGCGGTCAACCCTGCTGAGCCGCGTCAGCGAGCTGCGGTGCACCACCCGCACGAGCATGCGCGGCTCAACGGGTATCTGGAGCACGTCGCTCATGCCCAAGGCGATCATTTCGGCCTGGTTGTAGCCGCGCTGCCGCATCTTTCGCGGATGGAGGGGAATGGGGACGAGCACCTCGGGCAGTTGCACGCCCGGGAGCCGTTGCAAGTCGCGGCCAAAGCGCCGCCCAACGGCCCGCACCAGTTTCGGATTGCCCCCGTACTTCAAGGCGTGCATGAGCTCACGTGCTCGGTTGTCTTTGCGAAAGCGCAACCAGGCCCATGCGGCAGTGAGCGGCAAGCGGCCCCAAAATACACGCTCCACAAACTGTCCGCCGGTGGGCATGAGCGCAAGCGGCAAATCGACCTCGCAGCGCAGGCAGATGGGCGACCCTTCCGGGGCCACCTCCATCCCACAGGCGACGCACAAATCGGGGTAGAACAAATGAATGAGGTTCTTGATCATGCGGTGAATCTAGGGCAGACGGCCATCCATCCCCCCAAAAAATTCACCAACGCAGGCCTAAACTTTACGACTGTTTGTCGAAGTACGAGGCCACCACACCGCCAAGGAACACCAAGGCAGCGGCCCCAAAAACGTACAAGCTGACGTAACTCATTAGGTAGAGCTGCAAAAAGAGTGCCAGAGCGAGCAGCAAACGGCCAACGGTGTAAAGCACTTCCCACAGCCGCAACCCGTTGACCGAGAAGAGAAAAAGCACGTTCCAGAGCGACCACACCACCAAACCCGCAAGCAATACGGTGCTGCCCATGGGCCAGCCCTGAATGCGGAAGAGCAAGCCCACCACAAGTAAAGCCGTGCCTACAAGGCGCATCCAAAACAGCGGGTCGCGCCGCGGATTAGAGTTGCGGGGCGGTAAGTCAATCGGTTCGTTCGGGGTTTCCATGCGGTTCGTTCGGTGCAAAGTACGTGAAT
>DAITMF010000067.1:0-12192 GCA_036835325.1 Flavobacteriales bacterium | reverse complement strand
GCCGATTTGATGTCTTCGGTGAAGAGCAGTTCGGCGTTTGACGCGATGGTCTGCACCCAGAAGGCTTGGCTTGAGGCGATGTTTCCGGTGGCGTCTCCGGTTGGGCCGAACCCAACGGTGTAGAAGGCGTACGAACCGGCATCGGCGTCGTAGATGTAGTAGTGGTCAGCGATGCCGGTTGAGTTGGCGTGGAGGAGGTCGAAGTCGATCTCGCTGGGGTAGCGGTTGGCAACGAGCTCCCAGCCGTCGTTGGCAGGTACACCGGTTGAGGTGTAGTTGAGCGGTGTGGTGAGCGGACCTTGTTGGATGTCGCCTTCGAGCTCAACAAACTGGCTGCCACCTTGCATGAAGACGAAGTAACCGCGGACGTGGTCGAGGACGTCGGTGTCAGCCGTCACGCCTACAAATCCATCATTCAAGAGACCTGGGTTGGTTTCATCGTATTGGCGGATATTGTTGAAGGAGTTCGATTGAAAGTCGCTACCCGGAAAGCCTGTTGTTATTATTGTGCTATCCCAATCGGCGATAGTATTGCCGGCGATGGGCGCGGCAAGCTGCGTCCAGAACTGCACGCCGGTGGGGATGAAGCGTTCGATGATGGTGTTTCCGGTAAACGACGCGTTGGCGGTGATTTCGCCGATGCTGCCTGTGCCGTCAATGTCTGAGATCAGGCGGAGGTCGAATGTTTGTCCGTTGAAGTCGCCGCTAACGGGGTCAAGCACGCCGTGTACTTCGGTGTTGACGCCGAGGAGGAGGTCGTTGCCGCTGTTGAGGCTGATGTTCTCGAAGCGCGTGGTGGCCGACCCGCCGATGGTTTGTGCGGCGCTGCCGTTGAAGACGACGGTACCGTTGGCGGGATTGAATGTGCCTCCGTTGTTGTTCCAGTCGCCGCCTACGTTGAGGACAAACCCGAGGTCGGTCGCGTCAACGGTGAGACCGGTGGCAAAGCTGAAATCGCCTTGGATGGTGGTTTCGGCATCGGTAAAGCTCTTACTGCCTGCACCGCTGAGGGCCAAGTTACCGTAAGCCGTGATTGCCGGAATGTCTTGGGCTGCGGCACCGCTAAAGGTTACTGTGCTGTTTGGATCAATGGTGAAGACCAGAGAACCCACAGTGGGGTTTGCCCACGTGGTGGTTCCGGTGGCCACACCGGTGATGTTCAGTGAAGCTCCGTCGGCCAGGGTGATGGCGCCGCCGTCGGTTCCGTTGTTGTTGCCCACTTCAATGTAGCGGAAGCTGGCTGAACCGCCGTTTTGCACATCGAGGTACACCTGTTGAGCGCCCGTGTTGTTCGAGCCGGCGACGTATCCACCTGCTGCTACGATGCTACCTGCAACGGTGTAACCGCCACCTTGTTGCGAGGCCGCAAAGTTGCCGCCTCCTGTGTTGGCAGCATCCATGCCGAGGGTTGCGTCAGCGCCTGTGAGGGTGAGCGTATTGCCTGCTGTGATGGTGATGTCGAAGGTTGACGTTGCGCCACGGTTGTTGTAGATGGCGTTGAAGCCACCGCTGCAAGCGGTTTCGTACCAACGCAGGGTAAGGTCTTGGTCGATGGTGAGGGTAGCAGAGCCCAAGGTACCGGTTGATGATGCACCTGAACCGGCCAAGCGAATGCGGTAAGCATCGAAACTGCCGCTACCTGTGATGGTGTGGTCACCGGCGAGGATTTGGAAGCCCAATGCATCGGGAGTTGCACCGTTGCCAATGATACCGTTGTTGATGATGTCGCCGGCGAGGTTGATGTAGCGCACGGCTGAGCAGCTTGTGCTGTTACGGACCAGTGTTGCACCGTTTTCGACGATGAGGTTGTTTACGTCAACTGCGCCGCTGATTGACAGGGCAATGGTATGGCCGTTGCGGATGGTGACATTAACCGCGACATCATTCGGGTCTTCGGTGGTGTCAATCCACGACCAGGTTTGGGTGCTGCCGTCATAGCTGTATTGCTGCCAGCTGTTTTCGTTGGTCCACGAGCCGCTTTGACGTGAGCGGAAGTCGCCAAGGGTCGGACATTCAGTCCCGTTTTGGGTGATGGTGAACGCCGTTGAGAGCGTTCCCGTGTAGGTCGGGTTGCTGCTCACCACGCGGATGCGGTAGCCGCTTCCGGTGGGTAGGTTTTCAGGGATGGTGATGCTGATGGGCGATGCGGTGCCGGTGCCGATGGTGAGCGGCTCAAGGAAGTCGCCGTTAGCGTCGCTTAGTTCAGCCGCGAAGGTGTTGCCGCCGCCGAATGCGGTGTTGGTGGTGAAGGCCACGGTTCCGGTAGCGGTGGTGTTGCAATCGCTGAGGATGAACTCAGCAGCTGATACCGCGCCCGTCTCGATGGGCGCGCGGTAGCAGGTCCATGACAGATCGTCTATCGTCACATGTGAACCGTTGTTCACGATGGTCAGTTGCGCTGTACCGCTCACGTTGGCGACGAGTTCAAAGCTCTGGGGATCATCGGAGTTGGGGTCAACGACCAGATTTGAACCGATTTGCTCGCCGTTTACAAAGACCGAGAGGTTTCGTGCGTCGGTGTTGGTGAAGGCACGGCGTGCACTGAAGCGAATCACGCCAATACCACCGGTGGTTGTTGGTGCGGTCAGAGTGGGTGTGCCTGAATTTTGGAATGTGATGGCAAGGCCATTCAGCGCCTCGCTGGTGCGCACTCGCGTCGCCCCCCAGCTACCGCCGTTATCGCCTGTCCATGAGCGGGTCTGGTAGCTATTCGGCGATGCCGTTGGTACGTTGGCAAAGCTTTCGCTGGTGCAGATGTTTTCGGTGATGAAGATGTCGTCGATGTTGATGCGGTCTTCGTTGGTGCCGTTGATTCCCGTGCGGAAGCGGATGCGCACGTTGCCTTCTTCGTTGATGGTTGCCTCCCAGTAGGTGAGCTGGTCGTTGTATGAAGTGATTGTGCTTCCGGCTTGGGTCCACGCGCCGCCGTTTACGCTGTATTCGACAAAGAGGTCGGGCTGGCCGGTTTCAGAGCCGTAGCGTGCGTAGTTGAATCCGATTTTGCCCACGCCTGTGGTAAGGTCTTCTTGCATTTCTGCGAGGCCTTCGGTGGTTCCGCTGCGGCGGATGCGGATTGAGCGCGCGCCGTTGAGCTTGTCAGCAGGCGAGAGGTCGCCGAGCAGTGCCTCACTCAACAGCCACGAAATGCCTGAGAGGGTCACGGTGCCTGGAGCGAAGGCGGTTTTGGTTTCGCCGACACCGTCCATTTTGAATGCCCGTGCCGGTGAGTTGTCGACGCGGAACGACGACTGCCAGTTGTTTCCTGAGTTGCTGTCAAACCGGGAATCCCCGCACCCCATAGGGTCGAAGTTGCTGCCTGAGGCTTCCCAATAGAATTCTAGAACGTAGCTTCCATCTGCCAAGCTTGAGAGCAGGTTGACATTGGCCGAGGTGTTTTGCCAGAGCTGGTCATTTCCGCCGAGTTCTCCCACATAGCTCACCGATACAGAGGCGAACGAACCTGAGGGTGACCCGGTAGGATAGATTCGGTAGAAGATTTGACCACCGCAGACATTGCTGCTGCCGTTCTTCCAAGTTTTGAATTCGGCGCCGTTCAAAACGAAGGTGTCGGTTGAACGGAAAGTGCCAAAATCGTGACCGATCACACTTCGGTTGTTATCAGCATTTGCTCCTCCGGCGCGGAAAATGTTTCCATCACCTGTATTGACTAACGCGTAGGTTTGAAAAATCCCCCAATCGGCCTGGAGGCTAAACGCTATCGAAACAAGCGCGACAACGAGGCTAAGTCGCAGTGAAAAAGCAGTTTTCATGGCAAGCAATTTGGTCTGTCGGTTCTCAGACAGCTAACAAATTTAATAAGTTATCGTTTAGTTAACAAGGGATTAAATCTACCGTTCAATCCCACTCGTCGAAAGAAAATGTTTTTTCGTCGAAAAAGTGTCGATTGTACACTTCGTCCGGTCAATCGAAATGGAGAAACTTCAGCATGGCATAATCCGAGGTATGCACGCTTTTTTGGAATGTTTTTTGGGTGGATGAGGAAACGTGTGTTCCCTTAATCAAGGTTTCGGGTAAAGCGATAGAGCACACCCAAAGGAAGAAGGTGTCCCGTCCCGGCTTTCAAGCCAAGTTCGCCCAGCCAGTGCGTGCCGTCGAGCTTCTGCTCTTCGGTCACCTGTCGGGTGAGGTTGCCGATTAGTTGCGATGAAAAGCCCAACGAATAGGTGTTCATGATGAGAAACGACTCGTCGCGGTCGAGAATCGAAAACACGGCGCGCACGAGCTCGCCAATCTGCTTCTCAAGCTTCCACACTTCGCCGTTGGGTCCGTGTCCAAAGGCGGGCGGATCAAGGATGATGCCGTTGTAGGTGTTGCCGCGTTTTTGTTCGCGGCGGGCGAACTTCAGCGCGTCTTCCACCACCCATCGGATGCCTTCAAGATTCGACGATTCCATGTTGGTGCGCGACCACGAGATGACTTGTTTGATGGCATCCACGTGCACGACATCCGCACCTGCGGCGCGGGCCGCAAGCGACGCGCCACCGGTGTAGGCAAACAGATTGAGGAAACGCGGCTGTGGCGTCCTCATCCGCCGAAGGCGATCATAAATAAAGTCCCAATTCACCGCCTGTTCAGGGAACACACCCACGTGCTTGAACTTCGTCAGCTCAAGGTTTAGGGTCAGCTGCAAGCCGTTGCGCTTGTACTGAAACGGCCAGCGATGCGGCGTGCGGGCGATGTGCTCCCAGTTGCCCGAGTAGGTGCCCGTGCTTTCGTAGCGGACGTTCGCGCGGCGGCGCCACTCCGATTCGGGCAGCGACCGGTTCCAGATCGCCTGCGACTCCGGACGAATGGTCACCACGTTGCCGAAGCGCTCAAGTTTTTCGAAGTCGCCACAGTCGATGAGCTCGTAGTCTGAGAAGCTTTCAGGACTCACCACTTCGATGGGAGTATGCCGCAGTTCTGCCATGTGCGTGATTTGCAGCCGCGAAGATACCGTAATCTTGGGTGTATCGGCAGATTTGCGATATTTGCACAGAAGCCCGATTCATGAAGTATAAACGTATCCTCCTCAAGCTCAGTGGCGAAGCGCTGATGGGCGACCAACAGTTTGGCATTGACCACAACCGTTTGCACCAGTACGCCCTTGAAATTAAGGCGATTGTTGAAGCCGGCGTTGAAACCGCCATTGTTATTGGCGGGGGCAACATTTTCCGCGGCGTTCAGGCGCAAGAAGGCGGCATGGAGCGCACCCAAGGCGATTACATGGGCATGTTGGCCACGGTAATCAACGCCATGGCCTTGCAAGCAGCTCTAGAGCAAGTAGAAGTTGACACGCGGTTGCAGTCGGCCATAGAAATGAAGCAAATCGCCGAGCCGTTCATCCGCCGCAGGGCGATGCGTCACCTCGAGAAGGGCCGCGTGGTCATTTTCGGTGCAGGAACGGGCAATCCCTACTTCACCACCGACAGCGCCGCATCGCTGCGCGCCATCGAAATCGAAGCCGACGTGATTCTGAAAGGCACCCGCGTTGACGGCATTTACACGGCTGACCCTGAGAAAGACCCCACCGCCACACGCTACAGCAAAGTCACCTTTGACGAAGTGTTTTCCAAAGGCTTGAAGGTGATGGACATGACCGCGTTTACCCTGTGCAACGAGAACAAGCTGCCCATCATCGTGTTCGACATGAACAAACCCGGCAACCTCATGCGCGTGATGCAAGGCCATGAGGTGGGCACCTTGGTTGAGTTTTAAGCCACCCCTCCCGGGGCCCTCCCTCCCCCGCCTTCCATGCCTGCCGGCCGGAAGGTCAGCAGTATTTCCATGCCTGTCAATACCCCGAGGTGTTGTAACTTTACGGTCGTTGGCCTCTTTTTTATAACCGTTAAGTTTTCACCCATGATGCGCGCATTCTCCCGGCTTTTTACTGTCATTTTTCTTCTTGGATGGATGAGCAGCCCTGTGTTCGCGCAAGGCCGTCTCACGGTACTCCAAGCCGAATTGCAGAAGCTCCAAACCCGCGAAGACAGTCTGCTCGTACTTATTGAAAACGAACGGCTGGACGAGCTGCGCACGACGATGCGCGCCATCGGCTACCCGCAAGGAGAGGTCATTGAGCACAGCGCAATGGCCCTGAGCTACGATGAAACCCACGAACAAGCGCGCTGGGTGATGCACGTTATCCTTCCGCTCATCATCGAAGGAAGCGTGAGCCGCACCAACGATTTTCGTCCTGACCCCAAGGTAAGCACCGGCTCGGCCGTTGAAGAAGACTACTTTTTGAAGACGAAGAAGCCCGACGGCAGTTTCGAGTACGACGGTTTTGGTTACGACCGCGGACACCTCGCGCCGTCGGCCGACTTCCGCTGGTCGCGTACGGCGCTCTCAGAGTCGTACTTCTACTCAAACATGGCGCCGCAGCTGCCCGAGTTCAACCGCGAGGGGTGGGCATCGCTTGAAGATGCCATCCGCGGGTACGTGTACCGCAACCCGAAGAATTCACTCGTCGTGGTGACCCTGCCGCTGCTGCGCGAAGGCCTGCCGAAAATCGAGCGCAGCGTGAACGGCGTGAGCATTCCCGATACCTTTATTAAAGTGGTTTGCGACCCCATCGCGCAGCGCGGCATTGCGTTCGTGGCGCCGCATGCACCGCTTACCAAGCCATTGAAAGACTACGCCACCACCGTTGACGAGGCCGAGCGCTTATCGGGTTTTGATTTTTTTTCAGGGATGGATGAGAAAACACAGTCGTTGCTTGAGGCTTCGCTCGATTTAAGCGCATGGTTCAGCGATGAGATGCTCGGTGATGTAGAACCTTTAGACCCCACCAGTCTGCCCCGCGGACATTTCAACACCACCCAAGCGGCCTACCACTCAGGCAAAGGGAAGGAAGTCATTGTGTGCGGCACCGTTGTGGGTACGCGCACCTCGCGCAGCGGAAACGTGTGGCTCAATTTCGACCGCCAGTACCCCAACCAGGTGTTTTCGGTGTACATCAAAAAAGAACACTTGGTGAATTTTAGCTACGACCCCGAGAAGGCGTTGAAAGGCCTCGAAGTGTGCGTGAAGGCCGACATCATGGACCTTGGCGGTACGCCCACCATGCGCATTGAACGCGAAAAACAGATCGTTGTAAGGTCTGAATCCGAACGATAGCGCCGCGCGGCTGTTATACCCGTACAACGTGCAGGTATGACCCAAGAACCCCACACCTTGATTTCGGCCGAAGAACGGCTACAGCTCGCAGAACGCATGCGCCAACTGGCTGAACAGCTCAGTTCAGGTTTGTTTGAGCGCGATGAAGTGATGCGCTTGTGTCTGCTCGCCGCTGTGGCCGGTGAAAGCGTGTTTTTGCTCGGTCCGCCCGGAGTGGGGAAGAGCCTCATCGCCCGCCGTCTGAAGTTCGCCTTCCGCGATGCGCGCTCGTTTGAGTACCTCATGACCCGCTTCTCAACGCCCGACGAAGTGTTTGGGCCCGTCTCCATCCGCAAGCTGAAAGACGAAGACCGCTACGAACGTCTCACCGAGCGCTACATGCCCGATGCCTCGGTGGTTTTCTTGGATGAGATTTGGAAGGCCGGGAGCTCCATCCAAAATGCCCTGCTCACCATTTTGAACGAGAAGGTGTTTCGGAACGGACAGCAAGAGCTGCCCGTCGCCATTCGGGCGCTGATCACGGCATCAAACGAACTTCCGCCGCAAGGCGAAAGCCACGCCCCGCTGTGGGACCGCCTCCTCATCCGTTACGAAGTAGAAGGCATCCGCGATGAGCGCAATTTCACGCGCATGATCACCGAAAATGGCGATTTGTACAGCGACCCCGTCCATCCATCCCTCAAAATCAGCGACGAAGAATGGGAACGGTGGAACACCGCCATCGACACCGTGCAGGTGCCCGAAGAGGTCATCGCCGCCCTCTCGATGGTGCGCCAACGCATCGAACGGCACAACGAAAAACATCCCGCGCAAGCGGTAAACGTGTACGACCGAAGGTGGAAGAAGATCGTCCGCCTGCTGCGCACCAGCGCTTTTTTGAACGGACGCTCAGCCGTTGATTTGATGGACCTCTTTCTCATTCTCCACTGTTTGTGGGATGTGCCAACGCAAATTGAAGCCCTGCGCGAGATCGTGGTGCGCACCATCCGCGAGCACGGCTACTCGTTGGCGCTGCCGCTCGGCATGCTCGAACGCGAAGCCGAAGCCTTTGAGCGCGAAGTCGAGAACGAAACCACCGTTGAACAGGTCGATGACGAAGAGGTCATCACCGTCATCGATGATACTTGGTACCAGCTCGTGAAAACCGATACCCAATTTGAAGGCGTGTACCTGCGGGTGGCCGATTTCAACCGCCTCACCGTTGACGAGGCGCAGGTGCTCAACCTTTATGACCTCCAAGGCAAGCTCGTCAACCGCTTGAGCAGCACCAAAAGCCGCGATGCCTTCAGCGTCACCGTTGAGCACAACAGCCGAAACTACAGCTACCGACTGCTTACCCATAAGCGCGAACGGCGCAAGCGCATCCGTCGTAAGGCGCACGAGATCGTGGTGAAGCACTGGAATACCCGCTACGACGCCCTGCACGGCGATGTCGCCAAGGCCTTGCACGACCTGCGCACGAGCAAACCCGGCCATTGGGACGCCTTCGAGCAGCACCTCTTCACCAACAAACGCCTGGCGCCTTTCGTGAAAGCCAACCACGAAGAAGTGACCGCGCGGCTCGAGAAACTTGAACTTCGTCTGCAAAAACTGCGCTACGGCTATGAGCACGGCGAAGCTTGATACCGAACAGCGGCGCGAGCTCGATGAAGCCGTTGAGCGTTTTATCGCCTACGGCGGAGTGCTTGACAGCAGCACACGCAGGTACGTGGCCGCGTGGCTCATCGACCGCTTGCTGCCCGGCTTGGCCGATCTTGACGGTTTGCAGCCCGGCTACTTCAAACACTTCAGCACCGTCCTCGACGATGTGCTCGCCGATGAGGTGTTCACCGACGTTACCCGCAGGCACCCACCACTCGCTGCGCGGATTGCCATCGACCTGCTCGGGTGGTTTCGGCGCAGCTTTGGTGAAGTGCTCACCGGCCACCCCTTTGAAGATGAGGCATCAAATCTGGAAGGATGGACCGTTAGGCCCATGCCGCACGTCTTCGAACGTTGGGAGTACTTTGTAAAGCTCATCGGTGATTACTGCACCCGCGATGAGGTTGATCCGGGCTACCACAGCAGCCGCGTGCTCGCTTTGCGGGAAGGGACGGATGGATGGCCCGCCCTCAACGAGGCCGATCGGCTCGAAGTAGGCCGCCTCTTCGACGACCTCCTCGCCCAGTGGGACAGCCGATTGCAGGCCCGTATTCTCGACTTCCACCTGCGGAAGATTGCACCCCACATCGATGCCCTCGCTGAAAACCTGCACGGCAAAGCCCGTGAATACCAGCAGCTCGAAACCCTCATCGAGCCCTTCGCCGACTACGCCGGCCGCTATTGGGATTTGAGCCGCGACCTGTGGTCAGACCAAGGATTTGACGTCATCAAAGCCTACCGCGAACTTCTCGACCGGGAAGACGAACTCAAGGCACTCGCTGACCTACTCGGCCAGATGCGCGAAGCCGAACTCATCACCGAAGAAGTGGCCCACAGCGAACGCGTCGTTTACCGCTCGTGGAAACGCGACCCCCACCAACGCCACGAACTCATTGGCGTGTATGCCAGTGACGACCTCAACCGCCTGCTGCCCTCTGAAGCCGCACTGTTGGCCGATGGCGACACCGAAAGCGTGTTTTTGAAACGCTTCGCCTCGAAAGAGCTGCAAAGCTTCGAGTTCGAAAACCGCTACCTCGACGAAAGCGAAGGCCTGCGCACCATCACCGAAACCGTCTCACGGCGCAAAGAGAAGGGTCCGTTCATCGTGTGCGTTGACACCTCCGGCTCGATGGAGGGCCTGCCCGAACGCGTGGCCAAAGTGCTGTGCTTCGGCATCATGAAAATGGCCGCCCGAGAGAACCGAAAGGCCTACCTCATCAATTTTTCAACGGGCATTAAAACGCTCGACCTCTTGCACATCGCCGACAGCATTGGCGAATTGGCGCGCTTCTTGCAGCAATCGTTTCACGGAGGCACTGACCTCTCGCTCGCGCTTGACGCCTCGCTGCGCAAGCTTGAAACGGATGACTTCCGCGATGCCGACGTCTTGGTCATCTCTGACTTTGTCATGTACAAACTCGACGCCGAGCTGCAGCGCCGCATGGAGTTTAGGCGCATCAACCGCAATACCCGCTTCTACGGCATGATCATCAGCGACGAGCCCAACGAAGAAGTCACAGCAGTGTTTGACCGCGTGTGGCGCACCGATGGCAGCACCGACGAGCGCCAACGCATCAACGTGTACGAAGCGCACCGCAACGCGGCGGTTTAGCCCACCGCAGGGCAGCGTGTTTTGTATCTTGCACGCAGATTTACAGCCATGCTGACCAAAGACACCGACAAAAAGCTCTTTTTGCTTGATGCCTACGCGCTCATCTTCAGGGCCTACTACGCATTCATCAAGAATCCGCGCATCAATTCGAAGGGCATGAACACCAGCGCCATTTTCGGTTTTACGAACGTGGTGCTCGACGTACTGAAGAACGAGAAACCCTCGCACATCGCCGTGGTGTTTGATCCGCCCACCGAGACCTTCCGCAGCGAGCAGTTTGCCGAGTACAAGGCCAACCGCGAAGAAACGCCCGAAGACATCAAGCTATCGGTGCCCTTCATCAAAGAAATCATGGCGGGCTTCGGTATTCCCGTGCTGGAGGTACCGGGATTTGAGGCCGATGACATGATTGGCACCGTGGCTAAATTTGCCGAAAAGGCGGGCTATACGGTGTACATGATGACCAGCGACAAAGACATGGGACAGCTCGTGTCGGAGAACATCTTTGTCTTCAAACCCGGTCGCGGTGGCAATCCGGCCGAGGTATGGGGCATCGCCGAAGTGTGCGAACGGTACGGCTTGGAACGTCCGGAGCAGGTGATTGACATCCTTGGGATGATGGGCGACAGCGTTGACAACATCCCCGGAATTCCGGGCATTGGCGAGAAAACGGCGATCAAGCTCGTGGGCGAATTCGGCACCGTTGAGAACCTGCTCGCCAACACCGACAAGCTCAAGGGCAAGCAGAAAGAAAACGTCGAGAACTTCCGCGAACAGGCCTTGCTGTCGAAGCAGTTGGCCACCATCGTGACCGACATCGACCATCCCATCGACCTTGAAGACATGGAGATGAGTCCGCTCAACGCTGACCAACTCCGTGCAGTTTTCAACGACCTTGAGTTCCGCACCCTGGCGGCCCGCGTCCTCGGTGACCAGCCGCAAGCAGCGGTCGCCAAACCCGAATCGGAGCAGATGTCGCTTTTTGGCGATGACAGTGTTGAGCCGGCCATCCGCGACGAAGGAGCGCAAGAAAACACCCCCCAACACCACACCCTCGCCGATTGGCCGCACAGCTACCACCTCGTGAATGACGATGCCGCCATCGACGCGTTGATTGAGCGCCTGAAGGCCGCGCCGGTGTACTGCTTTGACACCGAGACCTCGGCGCTCGACGTGATGGACGCCGACCTCGTAGGCATGTCGTTTGCCATTGCGCCCGGTGAAGCGTGGTACCTGCCCGCACCGAGCGACGAGAACGCCTGCGCCGCCTTGCTCGAGCGTTTTTCAGGTGTTTTTGGGGATGGAAACAAAACCCTCGTCGGCCAAAACATCAAGTACGACTACAAGATGCTTCGCCGCTACGGAGTGGCCCTCAAGAACCGCTTGTTCGATACCATGATTGCGCATTACCTCATGGATGCCGATTCGGGCCATGGGATGGATCAGCTTGCGGCCAACTACCTCAATTACAAGGCGATATCGATTACTGAGCTCATCGGCAAGAAAGGAAAGAACCAAGGCAGCATGGCCGACCTTGATCCGGCCGATGTGGTGGATTACGCCTGTGAAGATGCCGACGTCACCTTTCGGCTGTACGAACGGTTCAAGGCAGAGATGGACCAACCCCACCTCAAGTCGCTCTTCTACGACGTGGAATTGCCGCTGCTACGTGTTTTGGCCGACATGGAAATTGAAGGCGTGCAGCTTGCGACCGACACCCTGAACGACCTCTCGGTGCGCTTGGGCGACGACCTCGACGTGCTCGAGAAGCGCATTTACGAGCTCGCCGGTGAAACCTTCAACCTCGATTCGCCCAAGCA
>DAITMF010000066.1:0-13687 GCA_036835325.1 Flavobacteriales bacterium | reverse complement strand
CTCCCCTAAACCACCCCCTCATCCATCCCTCCCCCTTCCAAGAAGCGGTCAATGAGTCGTGGAATGGGGAGGGTATGGATTTCTTCGCGCGGCACCCAGCGGGCGTCCATCCATCCATCCGGAACAAAATCAGCCTCCAAACGAAAGAAACGGGCGGTGATCTTACGGTGAGAAAGGAGGTGGGTCATTGGGCTGCCAAGTACCGTCAATCGCGGATTTTGCACGCCTGATTCGACCAGTGCCGATTGAATGTCGGCCGGTGATGCGTCATGCATCCACTCAATCGACGGAAAATCGTTCAGCCGCGCCCAAATACCAGAGGTACCCCGCTGACGCATCAGCACTGCGCCGTTGCGCTCAACCACAAGGTAATCGAACCACACTGCCTTAACGGCCGTTTTGGCTGCTTTGACTGGCCGGTCATCGCTGGTTTTGTTGGCATGCGAGCGGCAATGGTCGCGCAGCACGCAGCGGCCGCAATCGAAGCGTTTAGGGGTGCAATGCAAGGCGCCGAACTCCATCACCGCCTGGTTGAAATCGCCCGCACGGTTGTGGGGAAGCAACTCGGCCATGGCCTGCTCGACCGAGCGGTGTCCTTCAGGACGGTTTACAGGCGCGTCAATGTCGAACAAGCGGCTCATCACGCGGTGCACGTTGCCGTCGACCACAGGCACCGGCTCGTTAAAGGCAATCGATGCAATGGCCGCCGCCGTGTACGGACCAACACCCTTCAATTGCCGCAGTTGCTGGGCCGTCTCTGGGAAATGTCCGCCGTGCTCGTTTAGCACTTGCTTTGCAGCTGCATGCAGGTTGCGCGCACGGCTGTAGTACCCAAGGCCTTGCCACAGCTTCAACACCTCTTCTTCGGAGGCGTTGGCCAGTGCATTTACGGTGGGAAATTTTTCGCTAAAGCGGATGAAGTACCCGGTGCCCTGATCGACGCGTGTTTGTTGCAGCATGATTTCGGAGAGCCACGTTGAATAGGGGGATGGATGCGTGCGCCACGGCAGTTCACGTTTGTTTTCGGCGTACCAAGACAGGAGTATTTCGGCGATTGGGTGCATGCGCAAAGAACAGCAAAGGAAGGGAAATGTTAAAAATACGGGGAGAGCGCTTTAATATTCAGATGAATAGACTTACCTTTGCGCTCCCATTTTTAAACCCTTGTGAAACGCACTTTATAGTTATGACGAAGGCTGATATTGTGAACGAGATTGTCGAGAAGACCGGCATTGAGAAGGCAGATGTGCAGCAGGCTGTTGAAGCTTTTATGAAAAGCATCAAGACCTCACTGGAGAAAGGCCAAAACGTGTACCTGCGCGGATTTGGGTCGTTTGTGGTGAAGAAGCGCGCCCAGAAGACCGGACGTAACATCCTGAAGAACACGACGATCGTGATTCCAGCGCACAACATTCCTTCGTTTAAGCCAGCGAAAGTTTTCGTTGACGGGGTGAAGAAGAAGGTTAAGGTAAAATAAGAATGCGCAGCCCGGCTCTTCGGATCGCAGCAGTGGTAGTGGCCATCGGTTTGGTGGTCGTGGTAATGGTTTTTCCGCGCACGCCTTCGAGTGTGCGCGAGAAGGTGGTTGCCACACCGCTGAGTGAGGCCGAGCGAGAGCTGGAAGCGGCAGTGCAAATGGTGCAATCGGGCCAAAACCCGATGGAAGGCATCATGAAGATCAGGTCCTTGGTAGAAGCCGATTCGACATTCGAAGACGCCCACCTTTGGCTCGGCTCGTTCAGTTTGCAGTCAGGCCAGCGCGATAAGGCAGAGGAGCGTTTTCAAACGGTGATTCGTTTGAATCCGTCGAATCCGGAACCTTATTGGCAGTTGGCGATGATGGACATTGACGAGAAAGATTACACGGCCGCCATTCCGAACCTTCTTCGCAGCGTTGAATTGGATTCAGCGTATGTGAATGGTCTTTTCTTCGCAGCGCGTTGCTACGAAGAAATTGGTCAGCCGAACGAGGCGATGGACCTTTACGAAAAGTACTTGCCTTATGCCCCAGACACTGTTGTGGAGCAACGGGTGAAGGACTTTATGATGATGATTGAATTGAATAAAAAATAACGATATGCCAAGCGGTAAAAAACGTAAGCGCCATAAGATGGCGACGCACAAGCGTAAAAAGCGTCTGCGCAAGAACCGGCACAAGAAGAAGAAGTAATGGAGACTGGGGCCGAAGGCCTCCTCCGTTTCTTTAATTCGTTGCCACAGTTGATTGTAACCGACGTAATGCGCTGCATGTGAATGTAGAACTGGTCATAAATTCCACCAAGGAAGGCACTGAAATTGCAGTGCTCCATGATCGGGTACTTGTAGAGCTGCACAGGGAACAGGGCAGTCAAGATTACGCGGTCGGCGACTTGTACGTCGGCCGGGTTAGGAAGGTCTTGCCCAGTCTCAATGCTGCCTTTGTTGACGTAGGGTACGAACGCGATGCGTTCTTGCACTACCTTGACTTGGGGCCGCAGTTTGCTTCGCTGAAGCACTATGTGAAGAAAGTCATGACAGGCAAACAGGTTTCCTCGAGCCTGTCAGACTTCCAAAATTTCCCTGACATTGAAAAGTCGGGTAAAATCAAGGATCAGATAGCCAGCAGCCAGCAAATCCTTGTTCAGATTGCCAAGGAACCCATCTCGGCGAAGGGTCCACGCCTCACGGCGGAGGTCACTTTACCCGGTCGCTACATCGTGCTCGTACCTTTCTCGAACAAGATTTCGCTTTCGCAGCGAATCACCAGCGAGGAGGAACGAACGCGCCTGCGTCGTTTGATGCAATCAATTAAACCTCCCAACTTCGGCGTCATCGTGCGCACGGTGGCAGAAAGCAAAGGCGCTGCCGAGCTTCACGCCGACTTGAGCGAACAAGTGGCGCGTTGGGAAGAGCTGTATGCCAACCTAAAATCGTGCCGCACCGTACCGTCACGCGTTATGGGCGAAATCGCCCGTACAAACGCGGTGCTGCGCGACATTCTGACGCCGAATTTCTCGGCCATTTACGTCAACGACGAAGACATCATGCGGGAGGTGAAAGACTTCCTCCGCAACATCGCCCCTGACAAAGAGGCGATTGTGAAACTCGTCAAGTCGAAAGACCTCTTTGACAGCTTCCAGATTCACAAGCAGATCAAATCGATCTTCGGGAAGCAGGTGAACCTCAAAAGCGGTGCGTACCTGATCATCGAGCACACCGAAGCCATGCACGTAATCGACGTGAACAGTGGCGGTCGCAAAGGCGGTGTGAAGAACCAAGAAGAGAACGCCTTGGCAACCAACCTCGAATGTGCCCAAGAAATTGCACGTATTCTGCGCTTGCGCGACATGGGCGGCATCATCTGCATCGACTTTATCGACATGCACGATAAGGCCAACCAAAAGAAGTTGCACGATGCGTTGAAAGAGGCGATGGCCGATGACAAGGCCAAGCACAACATCCTTCCTCCAAGCAAGTTTGGGGTAGTTGAAATCACCCGTCAACGTGTGCGCGAGGTGACCAACATCAAAACGGCTGAGAAGTGTCCGAGCTGCGATGGCACGGGCACGGTCGAAGCGCCGATTTTGTTCTCTGATACCCTTGAAAACAACCTGCGCTACATAGCTGATGAAGGCAAGCACAAGCAAGTATCATTGCTCGTACACCCCTTGGTGGAGGCCTACATCACAAAAGGCTGGTGGTGGAAAACCATCTTGGCCAAATGGCGCAAGCAGTTCAAGATGAAGATTCACCTTGAGGCGAACTCATCGGTGCAATTCCTTGAATACCACATTTACGACGAAGCCGGCGAAGAGATTATCCTCTAAGGTGGCGCACTTCCCGTGGGTAGCACAAGAAGTGTTTCTCTACGGTGTTGGCGAGTGCTGACAGGTTCAGGTGATCACTGGCTTCAGCCACGTCTTGTATGCTGCCGTCTTTGAACTTGATGCCAATGCTGTGCGCAGTCGTATTGTACGCGCGGTTGTCGATGCGCTCGGCAATGACGTACAGCTTGGCTTCATCCAATTTCAACCCAAATGCAGCGGCAACACCGGCAACCAAGTGGTTCACTTCTTCGGTGCTGAAGGGTGCCTTGCGCAACTCAATTTTGAACAGCTCGCGCTTTACCAAACGGCGGCAAAGGTCGGCCAAGACGCGGTCATCGGCCTCTTGCCACACTTTAATTGCACTGAGAATGTCGTAGTCATCGAGCCTACAAAAGTCTTCGAGCAGGGTGGGGTCAGCAACGAAATCAGCATGGCTGAAGTCGCCGTCGAGAAAGCGGTTAAGGGCCGGAGATGCGAAGAGTTTGGTGCCTGACCGGTACAATTGCCGCGCCCTGAGCAGCACATTGACCAGCATGAACTCCGCTGAAAGTACCGTTTTGTGTAGGTATACTTGCCAGTACATCAGGCGGCGCGCCACGATGAATTTTTCAATGGAGTAGATGCCTTTTTCTTCTACTACGAGGCGGTCGTTGTGCACATCGAGCATTTTGATGATGCGCGAAGCGCCCACCTTGCCTTCGGTAACACCCGAGTAAAAGCTGTCGCGTTGGAGGTAATCCATCCGGTCCATATCCAACTGGCTGGACACCAGTTCATGGAGAAAGTTTTTTGGATGGATGCCCTTAAAGATAGTGATGGCCGTGGTGAGTTTGCCGTTGAACTGCTCGTTGAGGCGTTCCATGATGAGGAGCGAGAGTTCTTCGTGTTTAATGCCGCTGGCGAGGGTGTGTTCAAGGGCGTGGCTGAATGGCCCGTGACCAATGTCGTGCAAGAGGATGGCCATCGCGGCGCCTTCGGCTTCCTCATCGGTGATGGGGTGGCCCTTCATCCGAAGTTCATCGATGGCGCCTTGCATGAGGTGCATGGCTCCGATGGCGTGATGGAAGCGGTTGTGCGTTGCACCCGGGTACACGAGGTGTGAAAGGCCAAGCTGCGAAATCCGCCGCAGGCGCTGAAACCAAGGGTGATCAATCACATCCAGCACGAGTTGACCGCGCAGGGTGATGAAACCGTGAACCGGGTCGTTAAGAATTTTTCGCTTGCTCATGCCCGTATGCTTTGCGGCCCGAAGATACGATTGTGGCTTTGAATGCGTTTCTTTGCAACAGGCCGCTAATGGCCGCAAAGATAGCGACACCGAACGCGTTTCACCTATGGCAGAAGCACAGATCTTATGGGCGGATGACGAAATTGACCTCCTCAAGCCGCATGTACTTTTTTTACAGCAAAAAGGGTACCAAGTTACCACCGTCAACAACGGTGCCGAGGCAGTAGAACTGGTGGAAGCCCGGTTTTTCGACATTGTTTTTTTGGATGAGAACATGCCCGGTTTGAGCGGTTTGGAAACCCTTCAAAAGATCAAAGAGCGCGACGGTTCACTGCCCGTAATCATGATTACGAAGAGCGAAGAAGAGCACATCATGGAAGAGGCCATTGGCAGTAAAATCAGTGACTACCTGATTAAGCCGGTGAATCCGAACCAGATTTTGCTCGCCATAAAGAAAAACCTCGACAAGTCACGCTTGGTCAGCGAGAAAACCACCAGCGGTTACCAACGGCAGTTCAGGGAGATTGGCATGCAGCTGATGGATCGGATGGATTTCGCCGCATGGGCCGAGCTGTACCGCAAGCTCGTGTATTGGGACCTCGAGCTCGAAGACTCAACCGACCAAGGCATGGCCGAAGTGTTTCGCATGCAGCACAACGACGCCAACAACCAGTTTTCGCGGTTCATTGGCGACAACTACATTGATTGGCTTAAGGGAAGGCAAGCAGCGCCGGTGATGAGCCATACCCTCATTCGCGACAAGGTAAAGCCCGTCATTGAAGGCAGCGACAAGCCCGTGTTTTTGTTCGTCATTGACAACCTGCGTTACGATCAGTGGAAAACCATTCAGCCTACTTTGAATGAGTTTTTGCGCATTGAAGAAGAGAGCATCGTGTACAGCATCTTGCCAACGGCCACGCACTATGCGCGCAACGCCCTGTTTGCCGGATTGATGCCGTCGCAGATAGAGAAACTCCATCCGCAGTATTGGAAGAACGAAGGCGATGAAGGCGGCATGAACCAGTACGAAGACAAGCTGCTGGAGGCCCATCTCAAGCGCCTCGGCCTTGACATTCGCTGGAGCTACACCAAAATCACCAACCTCAACGCCGGACGCCGACTGCTTGACAGCATGCACACCTTGCGCGACAACAAACTCAACGTGGTGGTGTACAACTTCGTTGACATGCTGTCGCACGCCCGCACCGAGATGGAGGTGATCAAAGAGCTGGCCGACGACGAAGCCGCGTACCGATCGCTCACGCAGTCGTGGTTTGACCACAGCTCGCTGGTCGACATGATTCGCAAAGCGGTTGACATGGACGCGCGCATACTCATCACCACTGACCACGGCACCGTGCGCGTTGACGAGCCCGTCAAAATTGTGGGTGACCGCAACACCAACACCAATTTGCGTTACAAAGCCGGGCGCAACCTCGACTACAACCCTAGGGAGGTGTTTGAAATCAACGACCCGTCAGATGCGTTTTTGCCGCGCATGAACGTGAGCACGAAGTACGTATTCGCCACCGGGCGCGACTTTTTCGTGTACCCCAACAATTACAACCACTTTATGAACTACTACAAGAGCACCTTCCAGCACGGCGGCGTGTCGATGGAAGAGGTGCTGATACCGTTTATTTCATTGGTGAAGAAATGACCGAGCTTTTGCGGTTGGATAGGATTGATTTATCAGCTTTGCCGGATGTCGCCCGCCGTGTTGCAGAACAGCTTCCAGCGCGCGGAACGGTTTTGCTTGAGGGCGAAATGGGCGCCGGAAAAACCACCCTCATTCGCGCACTGTGCGCTGTATGGGGTGTGGATGACGACGTGAGCAGTCCGACCTACGCCTTGGTGAACGAGTACCGCACCGCCACGGGCGGCACCGTGTACCATTTTGACCTGTACCGGCTTGACGACCCCGAAGAAGCGCTCGCCATAGGCATCGAAGAGTACTTTGACGCCGATGCCCTTTCGTTGGTGGAGTGGCCTGAGCGCCTCGGGTGGTTGCGGCCGCATGAAGCCTATGTTCTTCGCATCGAAGACCATAGCGGATTGCGCACAATAAGCCTCGCGCGCTAAGCCGCTTTTTCGTACCTTCACCTACCCGAAAACGCGTCACTGCTATGGATGCCAAGAAACAAGCCATTCGCGCGCTCGCGCAAGAAGCCGCCCTCCTCACGCAGGAAGAAATGCTCGAAGTGAGCAAGAAGCACGAACGACTGGTGATCGGTATTCCGAGAGAAACGTCGTTTCAGGAAAAGCGCGTGGCGCTTGTCCCCGAAGCAGTTGCCATGCTTGTGGCCCACGGCCATGACGTGGTGGTTGAGACCGATGCCGGAAAAGAAGCCAGCATCCAAGACCGCGATTACAGCGAAGCCGGAGCCCGCATTGCCTACAGTGCGAAAGAAGTGTTCGAGGCCAACATCATTTTAAAGGTTGCCCCGCCCAGTTTGGAAGAGCTTGATTTGATGCCCGGACGTCAGACCTTGCTATCGGCCTTGCAACTCACCGTTCAATCGGTCGATTGCCTGCGGATGATGATGACCAAGAAAATCACTGCCGTTGCGTGGGATTACATCCGCGATGAGACAGGGATTTTCCCGGTTGTGCGTGCCATGGGAGAGATTGCCGGCAACACCAGCATCTTGATCGCCGCTGAGTACCTCAGTAACGCCAACAACGGGCAAGGTTTGATGCTCGGTGGCATTAGCGGCGTGAAGCCCACAGAAGTGGTGATTTTGGGTGCAGGCACGGTGGGCGAATTTGCTGCACGTGCAGCGCTTGGCTTGGGCTCCAGTGTAAAGCTGTTTGACAATTCGATTTACAAACTGCGCCGCTTGCAGAACGATTTGGGCCAGCGCTTGTGGACGTCTACTGTGCAGCCGAGTGTGTTGGAAGACGCGCTCATTCAGGCCGATGTTGTGATTGGCGCTTTGCGCGCACCCTTTGGTCGCACCCCGTGTGTGGTGACCCAAGAGATGGTGAGCAACATGAAGTACGGCGCCGTGATTGTTGACATCAGCATTGACCAAGGCGGTTGTTTTGAAACTTCGCGCATCACCACGCACGACAAGCCCACATTCAAAGAGTACGGCGTGATTCATTACTGCGTGCCGAACGTCGCTTCGCGCGTTGCGCGCACGGCCAGCTACGCGTTGAGCAACATTTTTGCGCCCATTTTGGTATCGGTTGGCTCAGAAGGCGGCTGGGGCAATGCCATAGCGCGTCAAGAAGGCCTACGTGATGGCGTGTACATGTTCAAAGGAACACTGGTGAATGAAATCATTGGTGAGGCCTTTGGCTTGCCCTACAAGCGCATTGACTTGCTGTTGGCAGCGATGTAGTAGAACGTTTGATCGCTAGTGATCTTTTCGGGATTTCCGCATTTTATTGTGCTGTAGTTGGCTCATCCGCCGGAGGCGAAAGAGAGAAACTGCATTTTGACGAATTGCCGCTGGGTTGCTGGGCAAGTGCGTGAAGATTTTGTAACCCACAGCGATCATCCATCCCCAAGAAAAAAGAATGAACAGGCGTTGAGCTAAGCGGCTGTCTTACAAGTCTTGTAGGACGCGCTGTCAGACGATTCTTACAAAAAGTGTCAGAAAATGTAACCTTCGTTTGTCAGCATCGGTATACGGAGTCGAAATCAATTTTTATTCGACTATCTAACCTGACTGGTTGAATTGAATGCCATGCGAACTGAAGGTACTGACATAGGAAGACCGCACCGGCGGTAGGTCAATACCCCCCCCTTAAATACACCCTAAACCCAAATTCACATAACTCCAAAAGTTATGACCAGTCACTTCTTGTCTCAACTCAAAGGGCGCATTGCGCTCAATCAGGAGCACAACTCACTGATTATCAGCACAACAACAGCTTGTCTGACCGTTATGTTGGCCGCGGCACTTCTCATGGTTGCTTGCACGCCTTTGGCAGCGCAAACAACCTGGACCGAGCAAGCCGGCGCTTACGGATTGAACCTCACCGGCGCGAAAGACGGAGGTTTGGCCTTTTGCGATTACGACCTCGACGGCGATTTTGACCTGTTGATTAACCGCAACAACCGATCGTTTTTGTACCGCAACAACGGCAACGGCAGTTTTACTGACGTGACTGCTGCGTTGGCACCGGCACTGATGAACAACGGGTTGGAGCGCACCGCCATTTGGGGTGACCTGAACAACGACGGTTACCCCGATTTTGCGCGCAACAGTTCGGCCCGGATTGAAGTGTACTTGCAGCACCCCGCGAGCGGCGTGTTTGGCAACGGCACCGGAGGTACTGCGCCGCAGGTGTACGCTGGTAACGGAGCGGGGAACTTCTTGATCCAGAACGGGATGAACTCGGAGGGGATGGGTTTCCTCGATTACAACGGCGACGGCTACCTTGACTTGGTATTTGACAACCATAACTTCGGCATCGACATGCTTCAGAACCTCGGCAACGGGTTCTTTCAGCAGGTGACTGTAATGCCAGCGGGTTACCAGAACAACGACCCGAGCACCTGGCCCATTGGCTTGGCGCAGAACGCCACCGACGGTGACTACAGCTCAACGACCGACTACGACAACGACGGCTGGGTTGATTACATCGCCCGCAAGCGCAATCAGGCGGATTTCTTCCGTAACGTAGGCGGTACGTTTGCCGAGGGGCAAGACGTTGCACAGGCATCGAACGGCAACAAAGGCGGAGTTAGCTTTGCCGACTTCGACAACGACGGTGATTTTGACCTTTTCTGGACAGAAGAAGGGTTGAACCAAATTTTTGAAAACGTCAATGGCACATTTGTGCCACGCGGTGCTGCTACAGGAATTCCAACCGGTTTCGGCGGGAATCGTCCTGACGGCTTGGTTTGCGGCGACATCGACAACGACGGTGACATCGACATTTTCTTGGCCGGTCGTCAGAGCGGCTTGCTCTTCATCAACCAACTTAACGACCCGGTTCTTGGGCCGAACACAGGTGCGCCGATGACCTTTGTGCAAGCCGCCGAAACCTTTTACAACGGTCAAGGACGTGGATGTGCGATGGTTGACATTGACAACGACGGCGACCTTGACATTTACGTCAACATCAACAACAACCAGAACCGTCTTTTCATCAACCAATTGAGCGGAGCGGCGACCGACAACTACCTCTTTGTTGACATCCGTGAGAACCGTGCAGTGGCGAACATGCCTGCGGGAGTTCAACGTGACGCCTTGGGTGCGACTTTGCGTTTGGTTGATTGCGACGGTACCGTTATCTCGGGCATTCGCGAAATCAACGGCGGCAATGGCCGTGGTACGCAAGACGTTGCGCGCATTCACTTTGGGTTACCGCAAGGCTTTGCTGACACTTACATTTTGCGTGCGGACTATCCGAACATTCAGGGCCAGCCGCGTTACCAGATCAATGAGCCTATTGTGCCGGCTGATTACCCCTACCACTTGTACGAGATTGTGCCTTTCAACCAAAACAATGCGGCACCTGTTGGTCAGCCTGACCACATCCTATACCAAGAGAACACGGCAATTACTTTCGATGTGCTTGCTGACAATGGTTTTGGGGTGGATGTTGACCCTGACGGGGATGCGCTGTTTATTTCACCGGTACTTGTTTCGTCGCCACAGAACGGAACTGCTGTATTGAATGCCAACGGCACATTTACTTATACTCCGAATGCCGGTTTTACGGGCATTGACACCTTCACGTACCTTTTGAGTGACAACGGAACCTGCTTTGCTGCCGGTTTGGTGGATGAAGTAACGGTAACCTTGATTTACAGCGGTTCACCTGACAACTGTTTGGTTGGATTCAACCCATTCACATGGACGGAACTTCCGCCGAACGACGACGGGTCTGTGGGTCCGATCAACCTGCCATTTGAGTTTGACCTGTACGGCGATACTTACACCAGCGTGTTCTTGAACAACAACGGAAACGTATCGTTTGATAACCCCTATGCATGGTACACCTCGGCCGGTTTCCCCATTACCACGCCAATGGTTGCGCCATTCTGGGCCGACGTTGACACCCGTGATTGGGGGCCAAACGGCTACCAAGGTGAAGTATGGTACACAGTAACTCCAACGGCGTTTATTGTTACCTGGATGAATGTAGGGCCTTTCAACGCATTCAGCCCCGCTATGGACGGTCTTGAATCAAGCTTCACCTTGGTGATGACTGACGGCACAGACCCCTTGCTTGCGCCGGGTAACAACGTAGGTTTCTTCTACGGCGACATGGGATGGACGACAGGCCAAGCCTCAGGCGGGGCCAACGGCTTTGGCGGAGCACCAGCCACAGTAGGTATTAATGCAGGCAACGGTGTTGACTACATCTTATTGGGCTTGTTCAATGAGGATAGCGAATCGTACGACGGTCCGGGCAACAACAACGACGGCGTAAACTGGCTCGACGATCAGTGTTTTGAGTTCAATGTGGCGAGTGCGACGAACTTCCCTCCGGTAGCGCAGAATTTCCCACAAGGCAATGCTGTGAACGTTTGCTTGGGTGCTACAGAGACCATTTCGGTAGGCTTTACCGGTCCGGAAACCAACCAAAACGTCACCATCACGGTTGACGGAGGTGGCTGGAGTGGGTTGAACGTAGTTTCAAACACAGCAGGGAATCCTGCACAGCTTACGCTTGATTTAAACGGCAGTGCACTCGGAACATATACTGTAACCATCAGCGGAACCGACAACCACAGTTCACCTGAGACTACCATTCGCACAATCACTGTGAATGTAGTTGATTGCAACTGTAGCGCAGCGCCTGACGCCGATTGTGTGCCCACTGTTACCGCATCAGCTACCGGAGCCGATTGCGAAACCTTCGTAGCGGTTCCAATGCCTGAGCTCAGCTTGGATTGCTTGAGCGAGACCGCGTTGAACTTTACTGCGCCGAACGGTTTTGTGGCATTGGCCGATCCTTTCGGTGCAACCGACTTCACTGTAGAGTTTTGGTTCAAACCTTCAGGTGCTGTTTGGTCAGGCGTACTCTATGACATGTCAGAAAACGTGCCAGCAAATGGTGACAACCAGAAGTACTTCTTTATTGATGGAAACCAAAATCAACTACGGTTCTGGTTTGAATCGGCCAATGACGCAGACGTTCAAGCAACGGCCAACCACGACCTTAGCCAAGACCGCTGGTACCACGTTGCTGCTGTGGGCAGCTTCAATTCAGCTGGGGGTCATCGCCTCTACATTGATGGTGTTCAGGTTGCATTGAGCAATACCACCACAAATAGCAAACCGACCACATTCAACACGCCCCGAATCGGTCGTGCCACTGCGCCGTACGGCTCGAACCAAGCGGCGTTTGGCGGATTGATGGACAACTTCCGCGTGTACAACATTCGCTTGACCCCAGCGCAAATCGACCAAGTGATGTGCGGTAACCTTCAGAACGTGTTGGGTGATCTGCGTCTTGCTTACGACTTTGAAGAAGGTGTTGGTACCCTCGCGCATGACCTCTCGGTGTTTGGAAACGACGGCACTTTGACCACAATGGGTGGTTCGGCTTGGGTGGCTTCTGACCTCGTGACCGAATGCACAACCATTGTTAACGACTACACCGGAACCGCTGATGCATCAGCCAATTACCCAGTCGGTTCAACGACTGTAAACTGGACCTTCACCAGCGCTTCGGGCAACAGTTCAAGCTGCAGCCAAGTGGTTACTGTTACCGATAACAGTGCACCAAATGCAGTTTGCCAAGACATTACCGTAGCGCTTGACGCAAACGGTGAAGCCACCATCACGGCCTCTGACATTGACGGCGGTTCAAGCGACAATTGCGGGATCACCTCAATGAGCATTGATACCAACAACTTTGATTGCAGCGACCTTTCGGCTCCTTTAGTGGTTTCGTCAAGCAATGGCTACGATGTTGAGATTGCCATGGAGATTTTGTCAATCAACCCATCATCGATGAGCTGTGCATGGGGTTACAACTACACCGTAACCGTGGGCTACGACATTACCATTAACGGCGCAGGAGCTCCTGCAAGTTTGTGGACCCTCCAAGGAACTGTAGGTTGCGGGTCTTCAAACCACTTCTTCAATCTTCCTAACGGAGGTGGGTCGGGCACTGTTAACACAGCCAACGCTTGGTCATCATTGAACAACTGTGCGACTGTCACTCCTGAAGACCTCGGGTGCTTGAGCATTACACTGCAGATTTCGGGTCCGGGCATCCCTAACAGTTTTGTGAATGTCCCTCTCGGCGCTGTAGGTCAGCCCGTTGTGTTGACCGTAGAAGATGCTGCAGGCAATACCTCTAGCTGCACAGCCAATGTTACGGTTGTTGACAACCTCGCGCCGGTAATGGCCTGCCAAAACGTAACCCTTACCCTTAACGCATCAGGTCAAGCCACCTTGACCACTGCAATGGTTGACAATGGCTCTACCGACAACTGTGGAATCGTTGACTTGCAACTTAGCCAAACCAACTTCAACTGTTCTCACCTTGGTAGCAACACCGTTACCCTCACAGGAACGGATGCTTCAGGAAACTCGGCCAGTTGCACAGCCATCGTCACTGTTGTGGATAGCCAAGTCCCAACGATTTCATGTGCCGCTAATGTAACCGCCAACACGAACCCCGGTTCATGTTTTGCCACTTTGAGCTTGACTGCACCGGTAACCGCTGACAACTG
>DAITMF010000065.1:0-14771 GCA_036835325.1 Flavobacteriales bacterium | reverse complement strand
AACGGTTGCTTGGTTAACGTCTCCTGCTACTGAAGAGCAAGTACCGATGAAAGTAGCGCTAAGCACAGATGCGAATGCAGGAATGTCGTTCAAGGTTGTGAACACACATGAGCTGTCATCACAGGTAGCTGAAGCGTTGAAGTTTTCAGCAGTTGGGTCAGTACATCCAGGTACACCTGCGGTGTTGCCGGTAGATCCACCAACACAGTCGCCACAACCGTCAACGAACGCGGTTCCACCGCATTCACCGTTACAGTCGAGTGTAGCACATGAACCATCGTTTTGGTTTGCTGCTGGGTTAAAGTTACAAGCGGTAGGGTCAGTACAACCAGGAACAACGATCAAGGTACCTGCACATGAGCAGTCAGCTTGGTAAACATCGTTTTCGGTTGTAGCATCGTTGTCGTCACATGGAGTACCTGGCAAAGCAGAACCGTTTGGAGTGCCTTCACAGTCGATCGCAACCGGAGTACCGGCACAAGAACAATCGCCGAGGATTACATCGTTTTCAGTCAATGCATCGCCATCGTCACATGCATCTCCAGGGAGAATACAGGTACCGTTGTCTACTGTAGCAGCGGCATCGAAGTTACAAGCGGCTGGGTTGATACAACCTGGTACAGCAACACCTGCGCAAGAACAATCGATTTGAACTTGGTCACCAACGGTAGTTGGGTCACCATCGTCACATGAATCTCCGGGGAGGATACATGAGCCGTTGTCAATTGTAGCAGAGGCGTCGTAGTTACATGCAGCCAAGTTGGTACAACCAGGCACTTGAACACCTGCACATGAGCAATCGGCCAAGATGATATCACCAACAGTTGTAGCATCACCGTCGTCGCAAGCGTTGCCTGGGAAGATGCAGCTACCGTCATCCACAGTCGCTGAAGGATCGAAGTTACATGCAGTACCATCGTTGCAACCTGGTACAGCAACACCCGCACATGAACAATCAGCTAGAATAACGTCGTTCAAAGTGGTCACATCACCATCGTCACAAGGGTCGCCTGGGAGGATACATGAGCCATCGTCATTGGTGGCAGTATCGTCGTAGTTACATGCGTCCACGTCTGTACACCCATCAACTGCAACAGCTGCAGGGAAGGTCAAGCTTGAGAAGTTGTTCACGAAAGTGATACCGAAGGCTTCGTTACCTGCTGTGTAAGCACAATCGTTGTGAACGTACTTGGTGAAAGGAGTACCGAGTACACCACCAATCTGCACCGAAAGGTTCAGCGCAAATGAGAACTCACCATCTGTAGTGAACTGACCCAACAACACACGGTTGTTTGGCCCCACACCGAAGGTGTTTGGTTGGTCAGGCGTGGTAAAGATTGAACCGTCGTTTACCAAGTAGTTGCCTCCGGTACCGGCAATGCCGAACGAGTTGTTAACCGCAGTTTGCGCGTCACCTGGTGAAGCTTGTTGCGACCCAGGAACAGAAGAATCTTGACGTCCGATGGTCATCCAAGAGTCACCAGCAGCGCTTGGTACGAAGTTGAAGAAAATAGGGTTAATGTTTCCGCCGAAAACATCACCTCCAGCATCGTTGTAGAACGTGGTGGTGGTGTTGATGATTGACGGGTTGCAAACCACACAGGCCAAAGGACCGGCGGTGCAATCGAGCTCACCACCAATCTCGACTACCTTGTCGATGGATGTGGCCAATTCAGCATAGACGCGGTAAGTCACCGAGCCTGGCGTAGGTGGAACATACAACGAGTTAATCGTGGCGGGATCGAACACCTCCACAACCACTTGGTTCAGCTGAGCCTGGGAAATGTAGCCCATGCAGAGTGCTGCAAAGAATAATAATAAACGCTTCATAGTACTAGAATTATAGTTAAAAAGGAGGTAGACCCGACCCGAAAGCCGGGCCTACCTTTTGGTTAATTCACACTAGTTGCAGAACGTACCGAACTGTGACAGGAACACAGAAAGGTCGGTCGCGTTGATCAAACCGTCACCGTTAAGGTCAGCAGGACAATCAGAGCTGAGGTCGAAGGTACAGCTTTGGTCGTCAATGCTTGCACTTGGGTTGAAGTTCTCAGCATCAGGGTATGTACATCCAACGCATGTGTTGTACTCACAGAGGGTACAATCAGGCACGTTAGCTGCTGGGTCGAAGTTACAAGCGGTAGGCTCGGTACAACCGACTTGGCAAGTGATTGAACCAACTGAGAATGATACGAAGTCTTCAGCTTCAGCGTCGCCGCCAGAGATGAATCCACCGTTCACACCGAAGAGGGTCCAAGACACACCTGAAGCAACTACAAAGTAGCAACCATCAGCCAAGCAGAGCGCTGGATCAGCAGCCGAACATACGTCTGGCGAGCCGGCAGCACAAGCGTTATAGGTCGCTTGACAGAACGCATCCCAAACCACGTTGCAGCAGAATGGGTCTACAGCTACTAAATCTTGGTAACACGCAGTGTTTACATCAACACCTGCAGGAGGGGTTACCGGGCAGGTAACGCATGCCGTAGGCGACACAGACGCTACCAAAGTACCGTCAATTGTAAATACTTGGAACGAACCTGAACCAGCTACTGGGCTCAAGTCGGTTGCTACGCAGTTGTCAAAGCAGCAAGTGCCGTTGTCAATGAGTGCGGTTGCATCGAAGTTACACGCAGCAGGATCGGTACAGCCGGCACATGAGTCGAACTCACATGAGCCGTCTTCAGAGGTGGCAGTTGGGTCGAAGTTACATGCACCGCTGTTGGTACAGCCACACACAGTGCTTGCACCAAGCCCGAGATCAAAGGTACCAGCAGCACCACCGGCGAGGATGTTTCCATTCTCGTCTTCGATGTTCCAGCTTACTTCGAAGTCAAATGCACCACCACCAACAGTGATGGTGTAACATCCGTCTTGGAGACATACAAAATCGAAACCTGACTCAGGACCGATGAAGTTGTCTTCATCAAGGAAGAAGTCAGCACCATCAAGATCACCTGAAGCAACTACCACACCAAGACCATCTTCGATCGAGTAGGTAGCACCGTTCCAGCCGTCACCGAAGCTGTCAAACATGTTGAACAACACAGGAGTTCCTGCACCAGTACATGTTTCTGAGAAGAAGTCACACGTACCGTTTTCTACGTTTGCAGTAGCCTCGAAGTTGTAGGCAGCAGGGTTGGTACAGCCTTCAACTACAGGCACACATGAAACATTCATAAGGAATGCACCTTCTGTTGAGCTTGTAACTGCTATGTAGTAGTTCACGCCTACTTCAGAGATGAACGCAAATGAAGCATCGTCAGCGTTGAAGAAATCACACTCAATTGCATCATCGTACTCAGTTACACAAGTAAATGTTGAAGCGCAGTCAGCAGCAGCATAAACGTTTAAGTTCGCTCCAACAACAGAACCACACGTCTCAAGGGTAACAAGCTCACCTGTACCAGTGAATGAGTACCATACTCCAGGAGTAGATACAGCTCCACAAGCAACTTGACGCACGTGGAGGATGAAAGTACCGTCACAAGCGTCAGACAAGTGGGTGTAGAAACGCACAGGGCCTGCAGCTGCAGCCGTGAACACTACAGAACCGTTGCCAGCAGCAAGAACAGTTGTTCCGGCGGCATCAGCAATGGTAACCAAGTGCGAAGCATCAGACGATGAGAAGGTGTAGTCTTGACCTGCAGTGAGGTTTACCACAGAGAACTCATCGGTGAAAGCAACTGCCGTGATTGTTTCAAAACCACCTGCACATGTTGGAGTGAATGCAAGGCCAGGGAACTGACCGAAACCAGCGTTCAAGCATCCTGCAACAGCAGCGCCGTCGCATGAAGGGAGTTCAATGCCTACGGTTCCGCCGGTAGAGCCGGTGATGTTGTCAGCACAGAACACTTCGATAGCGTCTTCACAAAGCTCGTTTGGTTGAGCTCCCGGGTCGTACGTACATGAGCCGTCGTCTTGGTTAGCTCCAAGAAGTGGATCGAAGTTGTTCGCAGTTGGGTCAGTACAGCCGAGGATTATACCATTTGTTGTGAATGAGAACTCACCACATGTAGCAGGGTTCAAAGTGAATACTGCGAAGTAGTAATCTGTATTTGGCTGGAGGGTAAGGAATGCTTCAACTGAGCCACCAACTGTGAGTGCCTGAGCACCTGCGATGTCGTCGAGGTTAGCACAGTCACCGTCGTAGATCATCAAACCTACTACTTCACCGTTCAAGCTTTGGAGCAAGAATGAGAAGGTATCAAAGCTGCCTGAGTTGAATACGAACCACTGGTCGTATGCAGTGCCAAAGCCGGCAATGAAGTTAGGTGCGTTTGATGGGGCGTTGCAGCAAGTGTTGCCGGTGATTGCAACACCATCGAGCAATGGAAGTGCATCAACACAATCATCGTTGGTTGGGAAGCCGGCACTGCAATCTTCGCAAGTAATGCTCAAATCGAAGTTGAGACCTGTGCCTACACCGAACCCAGAAACATAGATGAAGTAGTCGTTACCGGTTTCAGCGTTGAAGCTAATGCTTGAAAGGAAACCGACACCACAACCGTCGTCGTTGCCTGCTACACACACGAGGTTGTTGCAGTCACCGGTGTAAACGGTAATCTTGGTGTCGCCACCTGTTGGAGTACCACACGTAGAAGCGGTAACAAACTGGTCAGCAGAAGCGTTGAACTGGTACCAAACACCAGGTGAAGTTACAGGCTCACCGCAGGTAGTACCGATAAGATCTGAATCATCGGTAGCGTTGATGGTTGAACCTGAAACGGTCAAACCGCATGTTACAGCCTCAGCATTTACACACTGGTCGTTAGCTGGAGGAAGAATACAAGAACCGTCATCAGAAGAAGCAGAAGGAACGAAGTTCAAAGCAACCGGGTTGGTACAACCTGAGAATGAACAAGCTGGGTTGCCAAGGGCTACTGCCAATGGGAAGTTGGTTACGTTACCGGTGTTTGATCCGTAGAAGTTACCAATAACGTCAGTGATTTCCCAACCGATGTTCGCAGGGTTGATTCCACCGGTTACGCTGAATACGTAGCAACCTTCTGGAAGACAGATAAAGTCAGTTCCGTTGTTCAATGGGTTGCCGCTGTCAGTAGACGCAAGGCTTCCTGTAGCAACGGTAGTGCCGAAGTCTACGTTAACGATGTTGTAAGAAGCACCTGTCCAGCCGCCGTTACCGGCGTCAGTCATTGAAATCTCGAGGAGGAGGTTACCACCACAGTTCACACATGCGCCGTTGTCGATAAGAGCAGTTGGATCGAAGTTTGTAGCAGTTGGGTCAGTACAACCGATGAGTGCACAGTTTGCTTCAGGTGTATCCAAGGTAAAATCAACCACAGCAAGGGCACCACCTGTAAGAACGCCTGCATCGGCGCCATTGAGTATCCAAGACACTTCAACTGGGAAACCGCCACCTGTTACGCTGAGGGTGTAACAGCCTGAAGGCAAGCAGTAGAAGTCAGTCTGAGAAGAGCCGGTAAGCATTGTACCTGTAGCCACAACACTGGCTGAAGCCACGTCAATGATTGAGTAGGTAGCACCGTTCCAGCCGTCACCGAAGCTGTCAACCATTTCGATGCTTACAGCATTTTCAAGGCATGCAGGCAAACACGAGCCGTCGTCGAAGGTAGCGGCAGGGTCAAAGTTTGGCGCGCCTGGATCAGTACAACCAGGAACTTGGAGTGATGCACAGTACACGTCGTAATCCCATGGAAGGAAAGTAGCGCTAGAAGCACATGATACAGAAGCGTCAGTGTTTAGGGTAATGAAGATACCGTTTCCATTGGTTGACTGCACGCCAATGCCGTTCAATTGGGTTAAGATACCTACAGGGTTCGCGTAGAGGATGGGCGCAGTGTTGTCTGCACCGTCGTAAATCACGAGTTGGTCAAAAGTAGCTGATTCAACTGTACCTGCGTTGAAGAAAATCACCACTTGCTCACCAGCAGTGGTAGGCTCGTAGAAGAACGACAAGCTGTTACCGTTGCCGTAGCAGAGGGATTGATTCAATGGAGCGTCAGCACAAGATGGAACGAGACAAGACCCATCGTCTGTGGTAGCAGCAGGGTTAAAGTTCACAGCAGCTGAGTTCGTACAACCGGGAACACCTACGGAGAACACCAAGTTCCAGTCAGCACCTGCTGACGACCAGCGGTTATCCCACTGAATGTAGTAGGTTACGCCGCCTGTTACCTCAAGGGTCAAACCGGCAGCGAAGTTGCCAGTTTGGCATGGGTACGCCAAGAATGCGTCATCGTTGGTGCCCTCGCACGCAAGCGCAGAACAATCACCGCTGAACACGCTTACACGCGTGTCAATGGTACCACATGAGTAAATGTCGAGTGTACCATCTTCGTTCGGCGTGTAGGTATACCAAGCCGCAGAAGTACCACCGGTGGTAGCACAAGCGAACGAGATACCCGTACCTGATAGTGGCAAGAAGGTGTTCAAACCTTCAGTGGCTGGAACCGCATCGGCGCAGTTGTTCGCGTTGACTGGGCCACCGCTAGGTGCCGTTGCACGAGCAAGAATTGTGGTGCAAGTGATGTTTGTTCCACAACCGGCGACTGGGTCTTGAACGAAGTCAAAGTTGTTCAAGTGGATTTCAGCCACCCCAGTGTAGGTCGCAATCCACGTAATTTGCGACTGAAGACCACACGCATCGTCGTTATAGGCAAGAACGATAAGCCCGGCACCATCGCGCAACGTGAGCTGTGTGTCGTACGAAGCTGCAGGGAATGCATCTTGCGCGCAGGTTGAGAAGTCGTAGGTAGTACCTGCGACGACGTTTACCACTGCAAGTTCCCCTGCAAAGTTACATGCATCAATCGGAGCATAGGTAGCTCCGGGTGTCGCAGGAACAGCCGGGAACACGTTGGGGAAGTTGTCACACTGTGCCAGTGCGCCCGTACTTGCTCCGAGCAGCATCATTGCTGTCAGGGCTAAGCCGGTTTTGAATCGGATAAAGATACTCTTCATCGTTTTTTTGGTTTTGGTTAATAACTAATTATTTGAGCCTGAGCTCGTTAAACCGGTTTCCCGGTACTCATCCAAACGTATGTGCAACAAAAAAAGAGGAACACCCGTATACACTGTATACGATAATGCCTCATTCATCGCGGTTTCCACCGTTCTTGTACGGTTTCGTAGTATCATCCCTCCATTACTCATCGCTGTGCGAGAGTGCGTATAGTTAGTCAAGTAGCCTCGGTTAAGTCAGCTAGTTGGTTGTATTTTGGACTCCTAATTTAGGAAACTTTCACATCCGAACAAGCAGCTTCTCTTTTTTTTCGACGAAAATATCTTTTATCTCGGTCATTCCACTATTCACCGACGGAAAGAGCCAGATGGTCGAAGCTAGCGCCACATTTCAGCGTGCCAGCTCTCGGCAAACGGTTGCCAGCCCATTGAGCGCAACTCACCCAACGATTTAGCCGTTGCATTGAATACCTCTGTTTGGTCGGTGATGCGCCGGGCCTTTCTCAGCGCCCAGAACTCGTGCATTGGGACGGTGACTGAAGCCTGGTCTGCTTCTCTATAGGTCACTAGCGTGCGCGCAAAGAAGTCGACACCGATTTCGCTTCCGATAGTTTTCAGCATGCGCACGGAGGCATCGATTGAGCAGCCGCTTGCTAGGGCGGCTGATTCATCGGCTGCAACAATCAAGTAACGGTTATGGATGATGGCTGCACCGGCGCTCAGTGCAGCTCCATGGGCTTTCCATTCTTTGGTAAACACGGCCATTTCATTGAGCACAAGGGATTGCTCAACGGGCATCAATTCACGGTTTGCGGTGTACACCCACGCACGTGAAGAATCGGGCAAGTCAGGTAAAATCATGTCGCCTAAGTTATGAAAAGGCGGCACGCATCCTTGAGGTGAACACTGCCAAAATAAGCGGCAGCGGACTGTGCAAAAAGCCCAATACCTTGCGTGCTACTGCGTAGCCGGGCGTTGGGTTTGGATGGATTCTGCTGACCGCAAAAAAGAGCACTGCGACCAAGAAGGCGATTGCTACATATATATATATGTGGTTCTTGGCAGCCTGCCCCACGTCCATCCATCCAAGAAAAAACAGACCAGCGACCAGATAGATTCCAATGAGCAGTAGCGCAAAACCCCATTTGAAGGCTGCCAGTTGCCGAATCGAAAAGCGGTGATAGACTGAAATTTTCTTGTGGTTGTAGTAGTAGTCGTAGGGGATGACCGGCACCAATTGTGCAAGCGCTTCTTCGCGCTCGGCGGGTAACATGTGGTCAAATCCACTGATTTGTGCACCGTAATCGAGGTAATGGTTCAAACTTACTTTTACGCGCTCAGCGGTAAACCCAAGAGCGACAAAAAAGACGATTGCAACGGCGATTTTGACTGCATTCACTGCTTTTGAGTCTTGAGGGAGGGGCCAAAACGCTGCACCCAGATGTACCACAAACCGAAAACGACGCCGTACACAAGGAGGGTGAAGGTGTAATCGTGGTTGAAAGCGAGCCAACTCGGGTTAAGGTCCATAATGACTGCGAGACCAGCAACCCGAGCCACGTTGACAGCATGCACCACGGCGATGCCTGCGGGAATGAACCATAGTTTATGGATTGCCCGTCCTGGGTAGGCTAAAACGAACACGGAGAACAAACCGAAGAGCGCCATTCCATCGCAGGGAGCTCCAACGGTGACTCCTGGTGAATTTCGTATGGCTACGGCGTCAACCACCCCTCCAACGTCGTTTCCAGGTTCCAAAACGAAGCCCGCAAACTGGAGCAACCAGCGGCTGTGGTCAACAATGCGGTGTATCACCCAAAGATCTATGGTGGTTTGGGGACGGATGTAGAATTCGTAGAGGGAGTACCAAGTGAGGTACAAAAGCGATCCCAAACCAAGAAACCGCACGAGCGGATTCTTCAGGAGTTTTATCATCAGTCGTTGTTACGGTAAGCATCGTAGGCCTTCTTCCCTCCTAGTGCCATACCTGCGGCGATGAGCAGAGAGATACCTCCGTCGATGGGCACGCAAACAGGACCGAAGGGCGGACCACAGGGAGGGTTTTCGTCGGGCAGAGGTGCGTCTTGCCCGAACACGTATACGGGCAAAGCGAACACAGCTACAACGAGGATGCGGTACAAAAGAATTCGTCGCATTGCAATCTTGTTTGGCCAAATATATGCAGAATTTGGCAGAGGCTGTTCGATGTTGCCCGACAAAACCGCCAAGGTCGCGGCAAGGCATACTTAATATGTATATTTGGCTACCTTTGTCGCCGTAGCATTAGCCGAATGGCCGAGAAAAAGACATCCATCCTTGACCCTGACGATTTCAGGCCGGTTATAAAATTTCTCGGAAAGAACTGGTTCACACTGTTGTTCTTTCCGGTTATCGCTTACGTTGGAGCGAGCTTGTACACCCACCGGCTGAATGACATATATTCAGCCAAAACGGAGATACTTCTCAAGCAGCAAGAAACCTACGATTACCAGTCACAGATTTATTCAAATTTCGGGTACTACTCATTGATGTCGGATGTAACCAACCAGAAGCGCATCATGACATCGTACGATATCATCAGCAAGGCTCTCAACAAGCTTGATTTTGGAGTCTCGTACTATTTGGTTGGCCGTGTGAAAAGTGACCCTGTTGATCGAATTAAAGCCTTTGACGTAAATATTGACCGCAACCATTTTGCGGCACGGATGTACAACCGGCCTATTTTCATCAAGGTCATTGACCTCGACCACTATGAGTTGAGTTATGAGTTAGACGGGCAAGACATTCTGCGCACGCATGCTTTTGACGAGGTTGCTAAAGAAGTTGACTACCTACTGACGATCGAAAAAACGAGTTTGATTAGTCCGGCACGCATTGAACTCATTAAGGAGCAGACCTTTATGATTATTGTAAGGCGGCACGAATGGTTGGTGAATCAATACCAATCGAAGGTCTCGGTGAACAATTTGGATTACACTAGCATACTTGACCTGCGTGTAGAAGATGAAGTATCTGACCGTGCCAAACGTTTTCTCGACACGCTTTCATACGTGTACATCAACTACACACAAGAGAGCCGTATTCAGGTGAATGAGAACACTCAGCGCTACATTGATTTTCAATTGGAGGAGTTGGAGACGATCATGGATTCATTGGAAACGATGCTGCAAGATTTCCGTGACCGAAACCGAATTTTGGATTTGTCGCGGGAGCAAAACCAACTTTTTACTGCATTGGTTGAATTGGATGCTGAGCGCCGAGGGTTTGAACTTCGTCTCGATGCCATTGACGACATGGTGGAGTATTTGAATCAAGACCGTAGCTTCGGTGATACACCTCCTGCGATGTTCATGTTGGAGCCTGACCCTTTGCTGAACAAGCAACTTGACGAGTTGTATGGCCTTCGATTGCAGCGTC
Source organism: Flavobacteriales bacterium (assembly GCA_036835325.1). Classification (GTDB taxonomy): domain Bacteria; phylum Bacteroidota; class Bacteroidia; order Flavobacteriales_D; family Sanyastnellaceae; genus CAMCHP01. The sequence goes on along the minus strand of DAITMF010000065.1, from coordinate 4,409 downwards.
AAGACCAATTGTTTTCGCTTGACCCTTCGAATGTGCAGGTTCAACGCCTCGATTCTACGATAAAGAATGTTTCACTCGGTATTTATAAGTACACGATTGATACACGACGAGCGATTAACGAGCACATTCGAAATCTTACCGCCCAGATTAAAGATATCGAGCAAAAGCTCGGTAAAATCCCAAAATCACAGAAAGACATTCTTGCCCTTGAGCGCAAACTGACTGTGAATTCAACGCTGTACGAGTTTCTTTTGGAGAAAAAGGCGAGCACCGTTATCGCGAGAGCAGCCATTCTTCCTGAAGCGAGTCTTGTGGAAGAGGCGCGCGTGCTGGGCGTTGTTGGACCTGACAAAAAGCGCATCGTATCGATGGCCATTGGTCTTGCGTTGCTCGTTGCGGCGGTCATAGGTATTTTACGCATTGCGTTCTTCGATACGATAGAAAGCACCCGGGAGTTGAAGGCGGCAACACGGCTACCCGTGCTTGGTGGGGTTCCGCATTACCCCGACATTTTGGCCGAGCCTATTGCGATTCTCGGAAGTTCACGATCAAATGTTGCGGAAGCATTCAGGGCGGTTCGCACGAACATGCAGTACATTCTTTCAAAAGAAGGGCCGAAGGTGCTTCTCGTAACATCGCTCTTACCCGGGGAAGGAAAAACCTTTACCTCCTCGAACCTTGCGGCAGTTTTCGCCAAGGCAGGCAAGCGCGTACTCTTGATTGACTTCGACCTTCACAAACCGAAAGTGCATAAAACCTTTGGTTTTGAGAACATTACCGGGGTTTCGAGTTTGCTGATTAAAAAGGCAACACTTGACGCTTGCACGTTGCCTACCCAAATCGAGAGCCTCGATGTAATCACTGCCGGACCTGTGCCACCTAATGCTTCCGAGTTGGTTTTGCACAAAGCCGTAGAAGAACTGCTTGATGAAGTAAAGGAACTGTATGATTACATTGTGGTTGACACGCCTCCGCTTATGTTGATTTCAGATGCCTTGGTACTCTTGAAACTGGTTGATGCCGGGGTTTTCGTACTGAACACCGAGAAAGCCACCAAAAACGGGCTCAAATACTTGGAAGAAATCCTTGAGCACAGCAACCTTACGAACATTTCCGTGCTTCTGAACAACGTAAAACAGAAGAAGTGGAAGTACTACTACGGTAAGTATGCCTACAAGTACGGCTACGGGTATGGATATGGTTACGGGTATGGCTACGGGTATGGATATGGTCAAGAAGAAAACCCCGAAAACGACCCCAAGAAGAAAGGCAAATAACACCGCAATGGCCTAGCCCCATTCACTCAGCCAAGCTCCTCGCACAATAGAGGTATACTATGGTCTCACTCATCATAACGACTTACAATTACGGGCATTATGTAGAACGCGCCATTCGCAGCGCGCTAGACCAAAGCCTGCCCCGTGAGCGGTTCGAAATCATCGTTGTCAACGACGCGAGTACCGACAACACCAAAGAAGTGCTGGCCAACTATGAAGAAGACTGTCGGATTTTCAACCTTGAGCAAAATGTAGGATTGGCCGCTGCGCGAAACTTCGGCATCAAGAAGGCCAAAGGAATGTTTGTTGTTTTCTTGGATGCTGATGACTACATCCACCGTGACCTCCTGAACGTTCAACGCTTGTTCTTGATGGAAAACAATTCCATCGACGCTGTAAGCACTGACTATTGGCTAGTTGACGAACAAGGCACACACATCAAACACATGAATGCCGGTGATCAACCCATTGCATGTGGAATCATGTTCAGGAAGGATTATCTTTATCACATAGGACTTTATGACGAGTCATTCAGGGCTCGGGAAGAGGAAGACCTACGCTTACGTTGGCTTCAACGCTACAGAGTGCACAATATCATTCTACCCTTGTATCGGTACAGGATGCACGCAAGCAACCTAACCAAAGACGAAAATGCCATGAATGACGGAGCGAGGCGATTAGAAGAAAAGCACGATCGACCATGAAGACGTATACCTCAGAGCGCATTCATCTGCGAGAACTTACCGTTGACGACGTGAATGACCGCTACCTGAGTTGGCTTCGGGATGGAGATGTCAAAGCCTTTCTCGAAGTTGACGGAAATCAACTCACACTTGACGACATTCGCGACTACATCACAGCAGGGCCAAGCACAGGAGATTACTTCATGTACGCGATTTGCACCAACGATTCGAACACCCACATTGGAAATGTGAAGGTTGGCCCAATCAATCAAAAGCACCGCATCGCTGATTTACCTGTTGTGATTGGTGACAAAGATTTCTGGGGCAAAGGCATTGCTGTTGAAGCCATCCGTTTGGGTAACCAAATCGCTTTTGAAGAGCATGGTATTCGCAAATTGCATGGCCAAATTTACCGAAACAACATCGGAAGCATCAAGGCCTATTGCCGAGGTGGATGGATCATCGAGGGAATCATCCGCGGACGTTACTTGGTAAATGGTGAACCTATGGACCAGGTTCTGGTCAGCTGCAACAACCCCAAATACTTCCCTGTTGAGCACGATGTGTACACGCTCGATCATCTTGATCAATTGATGCTTCTGCGGAAACAAGCCATTGCTTAGCATTACACGCCCTACAAATTCTTAAGCGCTGCATGAAAACGACGAATACTCTCACAAAGATTTCCAACTTCGTTAAAAGCGACGAGCACCGATCGGTCATCCACGACCTCATCCCCGGAGGGGCACATACCTACTCCAAAGGCGACGATCAGTTTCCTGTAAATTCTCCTGCAGCCATTTCGCATGGTAAGGGAGCTTATTGCTGGGACCTTGACGGCAACAAGTACCTTGACACCCTCATGGGGCTCACCTCGGTTTCACTGGGCCATGCCTACGAGCCGGTGCTTGTCCGTGTGCGCGAAGAGCTGCTTAAGGGGGCCAATTTTTCACGTCCATCCATCATCGAACGCGAAATGGCTGAGCGCTTCCTCGCGCTTGTGCCTCAGCATGACATGATCAAATACGCCAAAAACGGTTCGGTGGTCACCACTGCCGCCATCAAATTGGCACGCGCCTACACCGGTCGCCAACTTGTTGCACGCACCGCTGAGCACCCGTTTTACAGTTACGACGACTGGTTCATCGGCTCAACCGCCTGCGATTTCGGCGTACCTGACCCCGTGAAAGGCATGACCGTTTTATTTAAGCACAACGACCTCGATGACCTCGAGCGCATGTTCAACCAATACCCTGGTCAAATCGCCTGCATCATCGGTGAACCGGAGAAATGGCAAGTCGTTGAACCCGATTTCTACCAAAAAGCGATCGCCATAGCCCACAAGCACGGCGCACTTTGGATCATGGACGAAATGATCACCGGATTCAAAACCGACTACCCAGGCAGCATCAAACGTCTCAACGCCGAGCCCGATATGGCCACCTGGGGCAAAGGCATCGCCAACGGCTTCTCATTCTGTGCCTTGACCGGCAAAAAAGAAGTGATGCAGCTTGGAGGCATCAACCGCGATGGTGAGAAAAAACTCTTTTTGGTATCGACCACCCACGGTGGCGAAACCCATGCCATCGCCGCTGGGCTTGCTACTATGGACGTGTTCGAATCTGAACCCGTCATCGAACACAACCATGCCATTGGCGACCGGTTCATCAACGGTGTGAAAGCCATTTTGAACAACCGAAACCTCACCGATTACTTTCAACTTACAGGGTTCAACTGGAGCGTTGGCCTCATTGTAAAGAACCAAGCCAAGCAACCTTGCATGGACTACCGCACGCTCTTCATGCAAGAGATGATCGCACGGGGCGTTCTCTACCAAGGCATCTTGTCGCCCTGCTACTCGCACACCAACGACGACATCGACTTCATGCTGCAAGCCTTCGACGAGAGTTGCGAAGTATTTGAACGCGCTCTTGAAGACGGCGTGCACAAGCACTTGGTAGGCCCCTCGATTAAACCTGTATTCCGCCAATTCAACTGATCATGAACGAACCCTTGCGGACGACCAACCCCAACGAGGTTGACTTCCGAAAAAAATTTGAACTCGAAGGCAAAGTCGTCGCCATCACCGGCGCATGCGGTCTTGTCGGCCGAGCTTTTTGCGAAGCAGCCGCCCAGTTCGGAGCCCACGTGGTACTGCTCGACATTGCAGCGGCAAAACCCACTGAGCAGGCCGAAGCGCTCACAGCACGGCACAACCGTGGTATGCTCGGCATTGAACTCGATGTGAGCAAACGCGAAAGTGTAAATGCTGCTCTTGACCGCATTTTAAGCACCTTCAACCGCCTTGATGGCCTCGTAAACGCCCATCAAAATAAAACGCACCTTATTTTCGAACCCTTCGAGAAGGTAACTGATGAGAACTGGGACACCGTGGTTGACATCAACCTCAAAGGCACTTTTCTCACCTGCCAAATTATGGGGAGCTGGA
>DAITMF010000064.1:0-15324 GCA_036835325.1 Flavobacteriales bacterium | reverse complement strand
AGGTCAACAAGAACCGCATTGTTGAAACGCTCAACAATTACAACATTGAGATCAGTAAGATCAAGGCGACAGTAGGTCCTACGGTCACGCTTTATGAGATCATTCCCGCGCCGGGCGTGCGCATATCGAAGATTAAGAACCTTGAAGACGACATTGCTTTGAGCTTGGCTGCGTTGGGCATTCGCATCATTGCACCGATTCCCGGCAAAGGAACCATTGGCATTGAGGTGCCCAACTCCAACCCGAACGTAGTGGCCATGCGTTCGTTGATCGCGAGCGACAAGTTCCAGAACAACGACATGGAGTTGCCCATCGCCATTGGCCGCACCATTGCCAACGAAACCTTCACCTTTGACTTGGCCAAAATGCCGCACTTGCTCATGGCGGGCGCTACCGGTCAGGGCAAGTCGGTGGGTTTGAATGCGATCTTGGTTTCGCTGCTGTATAAGAAGCACCCGTCGCAATTGAAATTTGTGCTCGTTGACCCGAAAAAGGTTGAGCTCACCTTGTTCAACAAAATTGAGCGCCACTTTTTGGCGGTGCTTCCGGGCGAGGAAGAAGCGATCATTACCGACACGAGCAAAGTGGTCACTACTTTGAACTCACTTTGCGTAGAGATGGACGATCGCTACGAGCTGTTAAAGGTTGCCCATTGCCGGAACATCAAAGAGTACAACAAGAAATTTGTTCAGCGGCGCTTGAATCCGGAAAACGGACACCGCTACTTGCCTTATATTGTGCTCGTGGTCGACGAGTTTGCTGACCTCATCATGACGGCCGGCAAGGAGGTTGAAACGCCCATCGCTCGTCTTGCCCAGCTCGCCCGTGCGATTGGCATTCACTTGATCATCGCCACACAACGTCCATCGGTGAACATCATTACCGGTACGATTAAGGCAAACTTCCCGGCGCGGATTGCCTTCCGCGTAACGAGCAAAATCGACTCGCGCACCATTCTCGACGCCGGAGGTGCTGATCAGTTGATTGGTCGAGGCGACATGCTCTTCTCAACGGGCAACGACCTCATACGCATTCAATGTGGCTTCGTTGATACGCCCGAAGTAGAAAACATCACCGAGTTTATTGGATCGCAGCAAGGCTATCCGTTGGCCTACCAGTTGCCTGAATTCAGAAACGAGTCAGACGGAGATTTTGGTACTTTTGACGACGCAGATCGCGACGAGCTGTTTGAAGAAGCGGCGCGCATGATTGTGATGCACCAGCAAGGGTCAACTTCATTGCTGCAACGCAAGTTGAAGCTTGGTTACAACCGTGCAGGTCGTTTGATCGATCAGCTCGAAGCCGCAGGAATCATCGGTCCGTTCGAAGGAAGCAAGGCCCGCAAGGTTTTAATTCCCGACGAAGTAAGTTTGGAACAGTTCTTGCAAGGTCGTCAGTAAAGCAAATCAAAACGCTATGAATAAGGCATTTTCACTCGCCATCGTTGCACTCACCGTAACCTCATCCTTTGCGGTTAAGGCTCAAACCAGCGATAAAATCTTAACCGAGCTCAGCAACAAAGCCAAGAACTACACCACCGTTTACGCTGAATACTCGTCGCAACTCATCGATAAGGTGAATGCGGTAGACGTGAAGCAAAGCGGAAAGGTGTACGTGAAGGGCGAAAAATACTACGTTGAACTCGGTGACTACACCATGATCAGCGATGGTCAAAGCGTTTGGACCTACGAAAAAGCCGCCAACGACTGCTACATTGACTACCTCGAAGACGTGGCTGACGGCGCACTGTCTCCTTCAAAGATGTTCACCATTTGGGAAGAGGGCTTCAAGCACGAGTTCAAAAGCGAAGTAAAAGAAGGTGCTCAAACCTTGTTTTGGATCAACCTCTACCCCACCAACCCGAGCGAGAAGAACTACCACACCATTCAGCTCTACGTTGACAAGGCTAAAATGGAAGTTGTAAAGTTCATTGTGAAAGGACGCGAGGGCAGCGACATCGTGTACAAGCTTGACAAGTTCACGCCGAACCAAGCCATCACCGACGCCCAATTCAAATTTGACTCGAAGAAATTTCCGGGCGTCAACATCATTGACAACCGAATCTAATTGGTCATCCGACTAAAAAAAAACCGCGGCTCGTGCTGCGGTTTTTTTTGGTCTTATTTTTTCTGGATGGATGGTTCTTAGAACACAATCCGCTTGGTTTTCTTGCCACGGCGCTGCACTGAGCGGTACTTGCCGTTTCGGGCGCTGAATTTGCCTTTTCGGTACTTGTACTGGTCTTCCAGAAGGATGTTGGTGCGGAACATGAGGAACATGTACGCATCGTCATCGGTTTCATCTCCACGCTGCTGCCCAGGGGCTGTAACGCGCTGCCACAAGCCATCGTTCTCAAGTCCACGCGCCGGATTCGAAAGGTAAGAAGCCACTTGACCTTGGCTTCCGCCGAGGTAGAGTTCGATGTCTGAAGGGTCGTAGTACACCGTGCTGACATCGTCGATGTAGTCGGTATTCGTCCAACGGAAAGAAGCCTCAATCGCAATGCTTACTTGGTGTGAAATGCGCTGCGACAGTGCCAGACCGACGGGTATTGCCAATGCCAAACGGGAGTATTCATCTGGGCCGCCCGGTAAGCCTTGGCCTTCAGTGCGGAGCGGACGAAGTGGAATCCACTGGCCCTGAAAGTAGGTTTTGGGATTTGTGTACACCCCTCCTATTCCACCGAACACAAAAAGGCTAACGCCTTGGTTTCGCCATCCCTTCACCCCTTTGATGTTGTAGATGTGCCCAGGCCGTCGGCGGATCGGAATTTCAAACTCCAGCATGGCAGCCGCCTCAAACAGGTTTGACCTGAAGCTCAGGTTTCGGTTGTTTCGGAAGATTTCTTGGGTTAAGTTGTCATTGCCTGACACTTGACCCCAAGTTAGATCGGTTCGGAGGTAGAGCTTCTTGTACAGTGTATACTTGTATCCAAGGAACGCGGCGAAACGCGTTTCACCCAACTCAAGGTCTCGGAAGTCATTGGTTCCGATGTCATCTTTCCCTCCCAAATCACCCAGGAAGTTACTGGCACCAAGGCCTACAACAATTTGGTGCCGTTGATCACGCCACTTCTCGCGGTCAAAAAATTGACCCGAGGCAAGCTGACTCACCAACAAAAAGAGTAGAGCGATTATGTAGTTCTTGGCTTCCAATCGCCTCAAAAATAAGCGATTTAACTTAGTTCACAAGCATTCAGAAAAGATAGCCCGGAAACGTTCATAAAATGCCACGCGACCATTCCGCCGCACACTGCCACGTTGAACGAGTGCTTGTTGCCGAATTGGGGTACTTCGAGGTACACATCTGCCAAAGGCAGCACCTCGTTTGACACGCCTGAAACTTCATTGCCGAGCACCAACAGCCATTTTTCTCCGGGCTGTGGGTTCCATTCTTGCAGGGCAAGGGCCTCGGTGGTTTGTTCTACGATGGCAACTTTGTAGCCTTCTTGCCGGCAGCGTTCAATGGCTTCAATTGGCGAAGCGTAATAACTCCACGGCACAGTGCGCTCAGCGCCCAACGAGGTTTTTAAGATGTCGCGGTGCGGCGGTGCTACCGAAATGCCGCTCATCAACACATGGTCAAAGCGAAAACCATCGGCTGTGCGCATCACTGAGCCCACATTGTTGCCACTGCGTATGTTATCGAGCAAAATGCGCAACGGCACGCGCGGGCGTTGCGCAAGTTCATCAGGGGCTAAGCGGTTCAATTCGGTAACGGAAAGCTTTCTGGCCATAAACAAGCATCCCCGAGGAAAAGCCTCGGGGATGCAAAGTTAAACCGAATCGTTAACTGCTCATTCAAACACGATGTGGTAGGGCAGACGTGCATAAACACGCTCTTTGCTTTGCACCATTTTTCGGGCATCAAGGAAGGCTTGGGTGTAGCGGGCATCGAGACCGGCAGCTTCCAATATGCGTGCTGTTGCTTCATCGCCTGACAATCCTTTCATGAACTCTTCAAAAGGGTCAACCATTTTCGGAAGTTCGCGCAGTTTGTAATCTTCCAGGCCTGCGAGTTCGGCAGCAGCGTCAATGGCTGCTTCGAGGTCGCCCAACTCATCAACGAGGCCAATTTCTTTGGCACGAACGCCGGTCCAAACGCGCCCTTGAGCGATGCTGTCAACTTCGGCGATCGACATTCCTCGTCCTTCCGCAACAAGCGAAATGAAGGTGGTGTAAATGTCGGTAACCGATTCATTGATGGCGGCCAGCTCAGCTTCATCAAGCGGACGTGTAACCGTCATGTAGCTGCCATGTTCGTTGGTTTTTGCGCGGTCAAAGGTGAAGCCGATTTTATCTTCAAGCATGCTTTCCATGTTGGGAATCATGCCAAAGACACCGATTGACCCTGTGATGGTGGTGGCGTTGGCGTAGATTTTATCGGCACCTGCGGCAATGTAGTAGCCGCCCGATGCAGCGAGGTCGCCCATTGATACTACGAAGGGTTTCCCGGCTTCTTTGATCAATTGGGTTTCACGCCAAATAACGTCGCTGGCGAGCGCACTGCCGCCGGGTGAGTTGACGCGCAAAACAACGGCCTTCACGTTTTTATCGGTACGCGCTTCGCGCAAAGCTTCGGCGATGCGTTCAGAGCCGATGGTTTGGTCGTCACCACGTCCTGACTCAATTGCACCAACGGCGTACACCACGGCGATTTTATCTTTGGTACGCTTGTCGTCGTCGTCGCTGTCGTCGTCTTTGTTCAATTTGGCTTTGTGGTACTTGCTCAGTTCCACGAAACGGAGTTTATCTTCAGCGTTCTTACGTGCCGGATTGTTGGCATTTTGGTCGTTCTGGTCGTTTTCGCCTTCGGCGGATGCATCTTCTTCGGAGGCCTTTTCGGCTTCGGCATCTTCATCTGCTTCGAGGCCACTGCGCTCGAGGAGGAGATCCATCACCTGGTCGCGGTACATTAAACCATCAACCAGTTTGTACTCAACGGCATGCTCAGGCAAGCGGATGAGCAGGTTATCGGCGATGCCGTTGAGGTGGTCAGTGGTCACATTGCGGGCTTGCGCCATATCGTTCAACATTATACCCCAAATGTCGTTGAGGAAGGTTTCGATTTGCTCGCGGTTCTCGGGCGACATGTCTTCACGAATGAAGCCTTCAACGGCGCTTTTGTACTTGTTATTCGGACCGCGAATGACCTGCACATCAACGCCGAGCTTATCAAGCATGCGCTTGAAGAACATCAATTCGGTTGAAAGGCCATAGAAATCTACTGAACCTTCGGGGTAGAGGTACACTTGATCGGCAGCCGAAGCGAGGTAGTAGGCACCTTGCCCGTATCCTTCGGCGAAGGCCACAATCCATTTCCCGCTTTCGCGGAAATCAACCAAGGCTTCGCGCAGGTCTTGCATGGTAGATGGCGATGCCATCACACCGCTAGGTTCAAGGAAGATGCCCTTGATGCGGTCATCGTCTTTCGCCTTTTGAATGTCGTCGATGAAGTGATTGAGGCCAATTCCGTTCACCGTTTGAAAGGTCGTGAAGTCGATTTGTCCGCCTTTATCGTTGGCCCGCTCTTGCACAGGACCATCAAAACGGATGTGCAAGATGCTATTGTCTTTCACCTTTACAGGACCGTCTTTGCCGCCGAATGCACCCACTACGGCAGAAGTGATGAGTCCTACGAGGATGAGCACCAGCACGATGCCTACAAGGAAGAACGACAGTGCGCTTCCTAATGCTGAGGCCAATACAGATTTTCCAAAATTCATGTTGATTCAATTTGGGAACGAAAATACAGTGACATGATGTGATTTCAGCACCGCTTTCCATGAACGGACAATTCATTCGTGTGAGCGGAAAGTCGTTCAGAGTATCTTTGCCGCCGATGGAAAAAGCCTACATAGGAATTGGCGGCAACCTTGGTCGGCGCGAGCGCTTTATTGAAGCTGCCATTCGCGGGTTAAGCAGTGGCGGCAAGGTAACGCGCACGAGCCGGTGGTACGAAACGGCTCCGTGGAAAATGGAAGACGCGCCCGATTTCATCAATTTGGCAGTTGAGTTTGAAACGTGGTTATCGCCTGAGCAGGTTCTTGCGCTGTGCCTTTCTGTAGAACGCCAACTCGGACGCCGGCGCGACCAACGCCTTGGTTATGCCAGCCGCACCATTGATTTGGATGTGCTGCTTTACGGCGCTGCTGTGGTTGCGTTGCCTGAGCTTGACATCCCGCATCCGGGCATAGCCGATCGCCGATTTGTGCTCGAGCCCTTGTGCGATTTAATTCCGATGTTTGTTCACCCAACACGGGGAAAAACACTGGCCGACCTGCGTGCACAGAGTCTTGACAAAAGTGAAGTGAGAATATGGGAATCCCCTACGGTTACATCAGCATAGAAGGCAACATAGGCGCAGGCAAAACCTCGTTGGCCACCCGCTTGGCCGAGCGCCACGGAGCGCGTTTGGTATTGGAGGAGTTCGCCGAGAACCCCTTCCTTGAGCATTTTTACAAGCAGCCCGAGCGCTATGCCTTTCCGGTTGAGTTGAGCTTCTTGGCTGAGCGCTTCAGCCAGCTCAAAGAAGAACTCACCAGCCGCAACCTCTTCCAGAGCGTGGTCATGTCAGACTACTTTATTAATAAGTCGTTCATTTTCGCCAGAGCGAACCTTGGCAAAGACGAGTTTGACTTGTTCATGCAGCTTTTCAAGATTGTGGAAGCCAATTTGCCCAAGCCCGAGCTTTTGGTCTACCTCTATTTGCCCGAAGACCAATTGCTGGCCAACATCAAAAAGCGCGGGCGCAGTTACGAGCAAGACATTCAAGTTAGCTACCTGCGCAACATTGAAAAGAGCTACTTCACCTTTATGAAGCAGCACAAGAAAATGCGCACGGTGATCATCGATACCTCGGCGATTGACTTTGTAAACAACCCTGATGATTTTGAACGCATGAATGACCTCATCAGTGCGCCGTACAAACCGGGTATGCATCGGGTTAAGGCCTAAGCCAACATTCTTTTGTATGTTTCGGGTTGAGAATCTTAGCCCATGAAACGCACAGAGTTCATTCGCCTATCGGCCTCGATGGCGGCCTTTTTCGCACTTCCATCCGTCCAAAAAACTGAACATGCCCAACTCATCGAACGCCTGCGCGAAACGAAGGGTACAGGTTCAGCAGCGAATTTGACCGCCGCGCCCATTCAAACGGTCCGCATTGCGATCATCGGTATGGGAAACCGCGGCAGCTCGCTGATTGACATGTTCGAGTACATGATTCGGGAGAAAATGGCCCACATTGCCGTATTGTGCGACATTGACGCCACCAAAACCGAACATTGCAAAGAACAGGTAATGGCCATTCAATCGGGCGCTGTTGACCTCGTATCGGGCAGTAAGGATGCTTGGATGGATGTTATTCGTAGAGACGATATCGACCTTGTGGTGGTGTGCACACCTTGGGAGCTGCATGCTGAAATGGCCATTGCCGCTATGGAGAACGGCAAGCACGTAGCTGTTGAGGTGCCTGCGGCTTACACCCTTAACGATTGCTGGCGCGTGATTGAAACGGTTGAACGTACCGGTCGTCACCACATCATGCTTGAAAACTGCTGCTACAACGATGAAGAACTCTGGCTACTGAACATGGCGCAAGCCGGTATTTTCGGCGATTTGACGCATGCCGAGTGCGCCTACATCCATGACTTGCGTCAATTGATGATGGATGAAACCTACTATACCGATCAATGGCGGCTCAAGCACCACATTGACCGCGACGGCAATTTGTACACCACCCATGGCTTAGGGCCAGTAAGCATGTACTTTGACATTGGCCGAGGTGATTATTACCGCTATTTGGTGTCGATGAGCTCAAAAGAAGCGGCTCTTTCGGCTGCGACTCAAGGCAAGGCCCGATTGCCTCAGCAATTCAAATGCGGAGACATGAACACCACCCTGCTCAAGACTTATGAAGGTCGCTCGGTGATGCTTCAGTTCGACACCCATACGGGCCGACCTTACAGCCGCATCAACACCTTGTGCGGCACCAAAGCGGTTCACCAAGGCTACCCGTCGAAACTCTACATCGATCACGGACCGACATGGGACTGGCACCGTTGGACGGATGAAACAACTTACTCACTTTACCGCGCAGCGCATCAGCATCCTTTCTGGAAAGCCATGCAGGCCGAGGCCCTGGCAAAAAGTGCCGGGCATGGAGGCATGGATTTCATCATGATGTGGCGCTTGATTGACTGCCTCAACAAAGGCAAAGCGCTTGACTTGAATGTATACGACGGCATACTGTGGAGTGCCATTACCCCGCTGACCGAGGCTTCGGTAGCGATGGACAGTGCCCCCACCCCCATACCCGACTTCACATCGGGCACATGGGATTCAGGAAATCAAAAACCGTGGATGGCTGATTAAGCCAGCAGTTCGGCCATTTTCGCGCCGATTTGTGCCGGTGAATCCACTACGTGGATGCCGCATTCGCGCATGATGGCTTTCTTGGCGGCAGCCGATTCTTCTTCACCGCTCACGATGGCGCCGGCGTGGCCCATGGTACGTCCTTTCGGAGCTGTTTCACCTGCGATGAAACCTACAACGGGCTTGGTGCTGTGTTCTTTGATCCAGCGGGCAGCGCGTACTTCGAGGTCACCGCCGATTTCACCAATCATGATGATGCCGTCGGTATCGGGATCGTTCATAAAGAGTTGAACAGCTTCGAGGGTTGTTGTGCCGATGATTGGGTCACCACCTATGCCAATGGCCGTTGACTGGCCAAGACCTGCTTTGGTAATTTGATCAACAGCTTCGTAGGTGAGGGTGCCTGATTTGCTCACGATGCCCACACGACCCGGAGTGAAAATAAAGCCCGGCATGATGCCAATTTTGGCTTCGCCGGCGGTAATAATACCAGGGCAGTTCGGACCGATGAGCGTGCAATCGAGCTGATCGATGTGGGCCTTTACACGCACCATATCGTTTACCGGAATGCCTTCGGTGATGGTAACGATGACTTTGATACCGGCATCGGCAGCTTCGAGAATGGCATCGGCAGCAAATGCCGGCGGAACGAAAATGATGGATACATCAGCGCCTGTAGCCTTCACCGAATCAGATACGGTATTAAACACCGGTTTTCCGAGGTGTTCGGTGCCGCCTTTACCGGGGGTAACGCCACCAACAACGTTGGTTCCGTATTCAATCATTTGACCGGCGTGGAAGCTACCTTCGCTTCCGGTGAAGCCCTGTACAATTACGCGGGAATCTTTATTTACGAGTACGCTCATGGCTGTTGTATGCTGATTTGTGCCGCGAAATTAAGGCATACATACTGTGCCACAAAATGAAGTTTTCAGGAATAACCAACAGCCGGCACTTAGCGCATGAGCACTTTACCGCAGGAGCGTGTTGTGCCTTGTACTGCGTACACAACGGGTACACCTACCGGTAAATCAAAGGCTTGAACGCTTCGCGGAGCCAGTTGTTCATAAACAAGCAGGCGGCCTTGAAGGTCGTACAGCGAAAACTGCGGTGCTACCGCGTCGGTTGAGCGGCTTAGGTCAACCCAAAGCTGACCATTTCCCAGGGAGATTAACACATCGTTTGGCTGTGTTTCTGAAATTGAAATGGTACCAAGCAGGAAGCTGACCGCGTCATCGATAACATCGATCATGTCGCTGGGCGTTGATGCCCATGGGTCGTACACCACATCTCCTGAAGGCCCAATGACGGCAAACATGGGGTAGCCAAAAAAACCACCAAAGCTTCCATCGATGTAGGGAGCCATTGCGCTAACCGCCCCTCCATCAGGACCGGCCATTGGAAGGGTGATGTTGTGATTTTGCGCGAATTGGAGCAAGGCCTGATTGCTATCAACGTGTGAGAGAAGGAGCACATTCAACGGCACTTCATCGGCCCATTTCTCATAACAGTACTGTTGCAAAAGCGGGAAGAGCTCGCTCAGCATCGGAGCGCCGTCGTAAAAAAATCCTAAAATAACGGCTTCGCCTTGATCGAGATGATCAGCGTAGAGCGTGTGCTCCATGCCGTAAATATCGGTTACAGTGAAATCAGGAGCTGTTTGGGCGTTCATCCCCATCCATCCCAACAAGAAAGAAAAAGAAAAGGCCAATTGCTTCAACACGTGCATCGTCTTCCGGTCATGCATTCTATACAAGGTGTTTAGAGAACACCCTACTTCGCACTTCGAAAAAGATGCGACTTCACTACTCCTGTTCAATACGTAACATTTCGTTAAACACCGCTTAACCGTAAGGCCTTCTAGTGAAAATATCTTCGCGCCATGTTGCTAAAGATGTCAATGAACACGTTTTTTGCCGTTGTTGTTTTCACGAGCCTTGTTGGGTGCACCAAAGACCGCCTTCCAGAGCCAATTGACCAACCGGCGCCTTCTCCCGATGACACCGTGGTGGAGAGGCATACCTTAATGATCAACGAATTTGTTGCACGCGGCTCGGTCAACGTGAATGAGTACGGCAATGCCGAAGATTGGATTGAGATTTTCAACCCGGCCTTTCAAGCGATTACATTGGCAGCCGGTCGATGGTACGTATCTGACGGTGGCTTACAAGAACCAAACAAGTATTTGCTCCCTGAACTAACTCTTCCGGCGCGAGGTTTTCTGGTGATTTGGTGTGATAACCTGAACACGGTTGACCAGCAGATTCACACCAACTTTGCCTTGAGCAGCGCAGGAGAGCACTTGGTGATCTTTTATGACGACGGTTCTGAAACAGGAATTGTTGTTGATGACTACGCATACGGAGCCCAAGAACCTGCAATAAGCGAAGGACGCAATCCTGACGGCGGTGACGTATGGCAATTTTACAACGAGCCGACACCTGGCCAAAGTAACCAATGAAAAGTACACGACTTATAGGGCCACTGCTGCTTCAATTGGTCACATTATGTGCATTTGCGCAGAAATCAAGTGACATCATTTCAATTAAGCCTGACGCATCGTTCAATATGGAAGTGAATGAGCCATCAGACCTTGTGTGGTTGAGCAGTTCGAATCGCTTGTTGGCGGTTAGCGACAATGGCTATTTGGCCGAGGTAAATCTAGATGGGACCTTGATTCGCAGGTCGCCTCAGCTCGGATACGACCTTGAAGGACTCACATTAACCTCAGGCGGTATACTTGTTGTGGATGAAATGACAAGGCGCTTCACTTTATTGGAATCTGATTTCAACAGAATTCGCAGTTTTACTGTTCCCTACTCAGGCGGCCGAAACAGGTCGTTTGAAGCAATGACCACTTTACCTGACGGTTCGGTGCTCGCGTTTACCGAAAAGTCACCCATTTGGGTGTACCACTTCGATACTGAGTTTCGGGTGATTGATGAATTCGAATTCAGTCTTAAGCTTCGCGACGTTTCTGCCATTACTTGGCACAAAGGAGATTTATGGATTCTTAGCGATGAAGATCGCACGGTGCTTAGGTGCACTTGGCCCCGATTGGAGTTGAAGGCTTCGTACCGTCTTCCAATTATCAATCCCGAAGGAATGGCATTTGACGGCTCAGGGAATCTCTACGTTTGTTCTGACGACCGGGAGAAACTCTATTTCTTCAGTGCTTCAAACTTTACACCATGAAGAAATCAGCATTGAATTTGGTCATGGTAGTCACCTTAATGGTGAGCTTATCGCAATTGGGCTTTGCACAAATTAGCTGGAACAATGGTGTTCACAGCATGGAACTTACCGGTGGGATATCAGCCTATTACAACCACCGTTTCATGAAACCCGATGAAACGCGGTTGAATAAAAATAGACACCGTTTGCGTGACGCCCAATTGCAAATTGAAGGGCGGTACAAACGCAGCATCGAATACGAATTCCAGGTTGACTTTGCAGACCTGGCAGGATCTGCCAACGGACCGGTAGACGGCGAGAACCCGGGCTTGATGGATGCCTACGTTAAGTTCAAAGTGTTCGAGGCGCTTGATGTTCAGGTGGGCTATGGCAAAACGCCTTACAGCAGAAGTTCTTTGGTACCCTTTATTTATACCCCTTACTGGCAGCGTGTTGAGATGGTTCGAGGTGACTTATTCCCTCGTCGTGATGTTGGGGTCACCCTCATTAGTAGCTTTTGGAAGCAGCGCATCATGATTCAAGCAGGGGCTTACAATGGCATTGGCGAGCTTTCGCTTCGAGGTGATAACGATGCAAGCGGTCAGCCCGAATTCATTGGCAGAGTTGACATTGCATGGCCATCGCGGTACCGTTACCGCGACATTGACGACCGCGTTTCTCCGGTGCCAATGTTCAATCTTGGCATGAATGCGCGGTACACCGACCGCACTATGCCGGCTGGCCAGACCCTGATTCCCGGTTCGTTGGGTGAGTATGGCGTGCGCATTATCGACGGCGAAAAAACCGGCTACGGGTTTGACGTGAGTGCCCAGTACATGGGATTTTCAGCTCAATTTGAACTCCATCAGTTCATCTTACGACCTAGCTCGCCAAACAACGCTCTCTTTTTGGGTACCAGCCCAGAATTGCATCAAGGATTTGTTCGGTCAGGTGGTTACTACGGTCAACTCAACTACTTCTCACGAAAATGGAACAGCATTTTCTCTGCGCGCTACGAGTCATTTAACATCAATGATTTGGCCGACGGTGAACTGCAACGCTTATCGGTGGCCATCGCTTATCAAATAAGGGGCTACGACACCATGATAAAAGTTCAGTACTTCGACGTATTCAACGAAGAGGTACTCATTGACGAGCTCAGGTGGACCGAGCAAATACGCTTCGGTGTTCAGCATACATTCCGATAACAACTCTCACTCCCATGAAACCTCAATCAACCCTCTCGTTGTCAGTTCAACGAATCGCCGTATTTGCATTCTTGATCTTTGGGCTAGGCAGTTCGTTTAGTGCAAAAGCACAGCTTATCCTTAACCAAATAGGGCAAGCGGCAACGATTGACCTTTCTGCGAATCAACCCGGAGTTGTGAACGGTCCGTTTGTAGCCGATGAAGTCTCGATTGGTTCAGCCAATCCGGCCAACGGCGACCTTGATGCAGATGCTTGGCACTTCTTGAACGACGGCAGCAGCACCGATGCGATTAACAGTCCGGCTACGTTTCCTTCGATCTTGATGGCTGGTCAGGGCTTTAATCAATTCCCCCCCCTACCTTCTGTTGGGTTGCACGCTACAAATTTCAATGGTCAACGTGCCCTTGGATTCCACCCATCAGGAAGCAATTTCACATCGGGGTCAATGACCTTGCGCATACAAAATCTGACCGGCCAAGCTATAAACGCGCTTGACGTTGCCTACAACATTGCGGTATTGAACGACCGCGACCGGAGCAACTCGGTAAACCTCTACTACTCTACCAACAATGCGCAATCGTCGTACGTGCTCGTGCCCGATGCAGAGTTGGTTTCTCCGGGTACCGCCCAGCCTGGAGCGGCTCCTGTTAATACATTTATCCAAACCGAAATAACGGGTATTAGCATACCCCAAAATGGCTTCATTTTCTTGCGTTGGGTGTTTGAAGACGTCACCGGTGCAGGTGAACGTGACGAGTTCATCATGTACGGATTTTCGTTCACACCTGGGGCCATCACCGTACCATTTGTAACCGTTGACAACGACTTTTTCGCGCTCCACCACTTGTTGGGCGAAACTCCCATCGCACAAAGCTTCAATCTTACCGGCAACAACCTCACGAACGATGTTAGCTTGAATGTACCGGCTCCTTTTGAAATTTCGTTGGATGGATCAAACTTCACTTCCGGCATCGTTGTTGCACCCAGCCAAGGAAGCGTCGATGAGATCATTTATGTGCGTTTGTTTGACAGCTTCCCCGGCATTGCTTCGGAAGTCATCGAAATCAACTCGCCGGGTGCAGGGGGTGCGGAGGTGTTTCTCTACGGTGTTGCTTCGCCAAAGCTGTACATCAACGAGTTGATGGCCCAAAATACATCCATCATTGCCGATGAGTCAGGGGAGTATGATGACTGGTTTGAAATTTACAACCCTTCTACGTTCCCTATGGAAATCGGTGGGTATTACTTTACCGACGACCTCAATGAATTGAATAAATACGCTATTCCCGAAGGCACCGGTCAAACCTTGATTTCAGCGGAAGGCTTCATGTTGTGCTGGGCCGATGACCAATCAGCTCAAGGCCCGTTGCATACCAACTTCGCGCTAAGTGCGGCCGGAGAATCAATTGCATTGGTTGGCATTGATGGACTAACCATCCTCGATTCGTATACCTTCGGTGCAGCTGTGGAGAATGTGTCTGAAGGACGAATTTCTGACGGTGCAGCGGAGTGGATTCAATTCCCTGTTCCCACACCCAATGCCTCGAACACGTCAAGTGTTCCTTTCTTGAACGCCACGCCGGTTGCCTTGAACGGTTTTCAGCAGGTGATTGGAGCACCGAGTGAAGCGCAGCAGTTTGTCGTGAACGCTGCCAATTTGAGCGGCGAAATCGAATTAACCTGCACAGCGCCCTTTGAAATCGCACTTGAAGCAGAAGGTGTTTTTTCGCCTTCCTTGGTGTTGGAACTCATTGACAATGCACTGCAAAATCAAGCCGTTTTTGTTAGACTCAACTCGTCAGCATTGGGCAATTTCAACGGAAGCGTAAGCATCGAGAATGAAACCGCGCAAACCACAGTTGCTCTTTCAGGGGTTGCGGCCGAAAGCTTTAGCGAAGTGCCTGTGGTTTTCATCAACGAACTTATGGCCTCGAACTCGTCGACCATTGCTGATGAATTCGGTGAGTTCGATGACTGGGTTGAAATCTACAACCCAAACCCGTTTGAAGTGAACCTCGCAGGCTTCTACCTCAGTGACACCGAAAACGACCTCACCAAGTACCAAATTCCTACTGGGAGTTCGATTGCCATTGTACCCGCCAACGGTTTCTTGCTCTTTTGGTGCGACAGTCAGCCTGAGCAAGGCGATTTGCACACCAATTTTGGTCTCAGTGCAGCAGGCGAGTCTATCGTTCTAACTGCTCCAGATGGCACAACAATTGTCGACTCATTCACTTTCGGCCCGTCTACCACCGATGTATCGTTTGGTAGAAATGGCGACGGCAATGCACAGTGGATTGAATTCAGTGTACCTACCCCCGGGGCATCGAACGGACCAACTTCAGTGCTCAACACCGAATTGCCATCTGTGAAGATGTATCCGAATCCTACCAATGGTTTGGTCACCTTCACAGCAGACTACCCCATCACAGGGATGGACGTTTTTGGGATGGATGGCCGCCTTGTGAAGCACATTGCAGTCAACGCACAGCAATGTCAAATAGACCTCTCGGAACTTGAAATGGGCTGGTACATTGTGGATGTTGTTATCCAAGGAAAACGAACC
>DAITMF010000063.1:0-15663 GCA_036835325.1 Flavobacteriales bacterium | reverse complement strand
AGTGAAGCGGAAGACCCCTGTGCATCAGGTGCGTCTTCCGCTTGACTTGTTCTTCTCAGCACTTGGCCCCCGCCTCGTACGCTTACATTCCTCCCATTGGGGTGTAGCCCTTGGTTGAAATGCTTCTGCTTTGATTCTTATTTACAGCGGTGACGCGCATTTCTGTGCGCTCTCCGTTCTTGGCAATGCCAATCATCTCCATCACCATTCCTCCCGGGTGGTCGACTACGCTTTGGCCCTTCGGGGATGACGCGTTCATCATTCCAAAGGCCTTGTACACGTCAAGAAACTCGTCACGGGTCACCCAAAATTCATTGCGATCGCCATCTTCTTCCATCACGTATTCATCGCACTTGTAGCCGAGGATGGTTTTTGTTCTTCCAGTTTTTTTGAAGGATGGATTCTCGTAAGCGGTATCATCGGTTTCAACATCGGCCCATTTTTGGTCGAGGTCAAGGGTCATGGCCATTTTGCTCGTGCCCATGTCCATCAACATCACCATAATTTTCTTCTCAACATCAATCACGTTGACCGATTGCATGCCCTCGACCGTTACTTGCACACCCACAATGGCTTGCGCATCGCTAAACAACATTTTCATGGCTTGCGCACCCTCTGATTTGCCCTTTTTGTCAAAGCTTTCAACGCTCATATCAACATTGTGGTCAAAGGTATAGCTGTCAGGCAGAGGAACCGAGCTTCCGCCGAACATGCCTTGAATAGCGCGCATGGTGGCTGCTTCTGCTTCAGCATCGCTTGACGGAGATTCAGCGGGTTGTTCACTCTGGGAGGCAGCTTTTTTCTCATTCGACCCTTTGCTGTCTTTCGATGACTTGTCTTTCTTCTTGAAGATGCCTTCGATGGAGTCGAGTCCTTTATCAATGCCTTGATCAATGCGCTGGTCAAGGCGGTTATTGGTTTTGTCTACGGCGCGATCAGTCGTGCGGTCAACAATTTGCGCATCCATCCCCAACGAAGATGCGGCAATAAGAACGGCCAAGAGCAGCGATTTCACGCACTGTGCCTTCACGAGAGAGAAGCTTTTCATAATTCAACTGTTTGGCACAAAGGTAGTGTCTGCTGCCTACAGCTTGCGCCTGAATGAGTCATCAGCACATTGACTGAGCGAACTGCCGCCTGGCCGATTGGTTGGTTAGCGGGTGAAAAGCGCGAGAAGGCTTTCTTTTCGGCTGCGCGAGACCGGCACCTCGATGCCGTCGTCCATCACCAAATACCCGCCGCTTCCCTTCACATAGCGCACCATGTTGTTGAGGTTGATGAGGTGCGAATGGTGTACGCGAAAAAAACCGTGACCCACGAGCATTTCTTCAATTTCTTTGAGCGTGCGCGACACCAGTACTTTGCGCTTGTTGGCAAAGTGCACCATGGTGTAGTTTGACTGTGACTCGCAGCGCACAATGTCTGTAGGCACAACAAAGTCGAGTCCTTCAGCCGAAGGAAGTGCAATGCGGTTGATGCTTTTGCCTTCAATGCGACTGAACAAGAGTTCGAGTTGTTCGTTTCGAACGCCTTTTACCTGTCGCTGATGAAACCGTTCGATGGCGCGCTCAAGCTCTTCACCACTAACCGGCTTTAGAAGGTAATCAATGGCGCTGTACTGAAAGGCCTTCAATGCGAACTCGTCGTAGGCAGTGGTGAAGACCACGCTCCAATTTCCGGCCGGAATCTGCTTGAGCAACTCAAAGCCATTCATTCGGGGCATTTCAATGTCTAAAAATATCAGCTCAACGAGATCTGAGTTGAACTCAGTTAATGCCTTCTTTGGGTCGTTGTATTCGCCGATGATATCAACCTTATCGCCCATTTTTTCTAACTCATAGCGCAGTGTTGCTGAGCAGTGAGCCTCGTCGTCAATTATGATTGCTTTCATCGTTTCTATTACAGTTCAACAGGGATGGTTATTTTAACGAGTGTTCCACTTCTACCGTGAGTTTCAGACAGGTAATCAACGATTTCAACGCGGCCTTCTCGACCATCCGAAGAAATGCGAAGCCGGTTGCGGGTAATGTCCATGCCCATGCTTTTTTCCTTGGTGGCTGTTTTCGATCGGATGGATGCCGCGGCCGCTCTCCCGATGCCGTTGTCGTCAACTTCTACCACGAGGTTCTCGCCATCAAGGGAAAGCCTTACCTCCAATCGGCCTTCGGTGTCTTTGTGCATGAGGCCGTGCCAGATGGCGTTCTCCACATACGGCTGAACGATGAGCGGTGGCACCTGAACGTAATCGGGCTCTACACTGTCATCAACGGAAAGTACAAAATCAAACTGCTTCCCAAACCGCAGGCGCTCCAATTCAACGTAAAGACGCAAGGCTTCCAACTCAGTGCTGAGCGCAATGCGTTCTGACTTGCTATTCGACAAAATAAAGCGAATGAGGCGGCTGAATTTGGTGAGGTAGTCAGCCGCGGTATCGGGCTCGTTGCGGATAATGAAAAACTTGATGCTGTTCAGGGTATTGAAGAGAAAATGTGGATTCATTTGGGCACGGAGCGCTTGCAGCTCAAGCTCAGTAATGCGCCGACTAAATGCTTGGGCACTCCGTTCACGTTCGCGGTTTCTGCGCACTGTGATTTGAAACACCATGAACACGAGCAAAACAAAGGCAAGTGCCAGCAGCCACCGAAAGGCTGCACTCTGAAAAAAAGGTGTATTGACTTCAACCTCCAAACGCAGCACCTCATCGGCCCACTCCCCGTCTCGGTTGCCCGCCTTGAATTCAAGGGTAAAATCACCTTCTTGCAATGCCGAAAAGGTCACACGCGGCTGATCAATCTCTTGCCAGTGTTCGTCGCCTTCAATTCGCCATGCATAGCGGTAGGTTCTTGCTCGATCAAAACCCAGCGCAGCAAAAAGCACTTCGAGTGATTCTCCGAAGTTGGCATATACTTTGCTGATTTGTCGGTAAACTATGTGCTCGGCCACGCGCACGCTATGAAGAACCACACGCCGGGGCTTTGCTTGTGATTGCAACTTCTTCGGGTTGATGCGTGATAGGCCGGCAGCCATTCCAATGTACAACATTCCGTCAGCGCCGCTCGACAAGCGGTGCCAGCTCAGGTTGCTGTACGGCATACCCGGTTCGTCAATGTAGTTTTCGATGCGCACATGGTCTCCTTCGTGGATTGAAAAAAGACCGTTTGGACCTATGCCCCACATTCCGCCGTCGGCGTCAAATGCGAGATCATCAACCCGTGTACTTTGCAGCCCGTTTGATCGATCATAATGACGGAGCTCTTTTTTAAGTCCGTCGTAAACAAAAACCCCCAATCGTTGCGACGGAAATGCAACCCTTTGGCCATGGCTTGCAGCATTGTAAAACACGTTGTTATTCAACCGTCCGCAGCTTGCGCAGAGCTGTTCTATTCCGGTAACCCCACGGTCATTTACTTGAAAAACGCCAAAGTAGCTGGCGACCAGTACACCTCCCAAGCCATCACTGGCGATGGCTGCAACCAGGTTTCGGCCTTTGCGATCAACCACCGCCGTGTTCAGAGGTGAATTGGCTATGGTGTCGCCGACCAACCACCATCGACCGGTAATGGCGCCTTCTTCATTGACTCGCAGCACCAAATTGTCGGTAGTACCAACCCAAATCTCACCTTCGTGGTCAAGAGTCATGGTCGACATTTGATTGTACTCGCTTTGCACAATAGGCTTCAAATCAACCCAAGGCCTGAAGCTTTTGTCGTCTTTAAATTTTCTGTTGATGTGGTTGTTTCCGAGGCAGTAGATCAAGCCGTTCTTTGCCGTGAAAATGTAGTCGGCATTGAGAAAGTGGCGGTGACCGTTCATCGTAGAATCAATTGGAAACCGGCCCAAGACTTCCATTGACTCGCCATCGAGGATGTAACCGTTCATGTGGCGAGCAGTAAGCGTTACAAGGGTATTTCCTTGCGCGGCGGTACGCACGTAATAACTCGTGAACTTCGGGAATTCAGGTGGGTCAATGGTTCGGTAATACAGGCCTTCATCACGGCTTCTCCACTGCACCAGGCCGCTCCCGGTTGCGGCCCAGAAATTGCCGTAAGAGTCGTTCAACAATCCAAAAAAGTCGAGGTCTTCCATGTGATGCTGGCGGCCGACATCTGCCGGAGTAAAGTCAAACCGTCCGTCAGAACGACGCCAAAACGCCAAACCTGCATCTCCGGTAGCAACCCACAACCCGCCGTTTTCAGCAGGCAGCATACGGTGAACAATGTTCTGGGCGATGCGTCTATTTTCCACCACCCACAAGTCATTTCTCAGAAAGGCTTGCCGCCGCTTTGAATAAAGGTGTATGCCGTCGCCCCGCGAACCAATTGCAACGGTGTCTCCCAAGAACACAATATCGCTGTAGTACGGCGAAGTAATGGATTTCACGAAGGGCGATTCAATCTCTTCCCAATGGCGAAGTGAAGGGTCTAGTGCGCGTCGCAGGTGGTCTCCAACCGCCCACACATCACCTGTTACCGAATCAACGATGAGGCGATCAAAACCATCAAAGTCTTCAACCAAGACCTCTTGAGTAAAGCTCCGGTAGTTGGCCCTTACCAAGCCTCCCGCATGCCTCGGGGTTCTGCGGAAGCCCACAATGGCCGTGCTGTCGCTCTCGGTCATGAAGAAATAGGGGAGCAAAAACGGTTGTTTATCTGTGTTGTAAACGGTATCGAAGTAGGTAACCCTTTCGTTTTTGGGATCGAACAACGCGATGCCCGAATTCACCAAACCCACAAGCAAGCGGTCGTTCTGGAGGTGATGAACCCCTATGACCTCATCTGAGCGCATGCCTGTTATGGTGTCGGTTCGGTAGCTGACAAAGTTTACCCCATCAAACCGATTCAAACCTTCTTTGGTGCCTACCCAAATAAACCCTGTGCTGTCTTCAGCGAGGCAGGTGGCAATGGGTGACGACAAGCCTTCAGAAACGCCATAAAACTGCAGTTTTTGTGGCGCTTGAGCACAAACAAGCTCAGCGCACAGCACAATCAAGAGGGTGAATGCAATATGCAGGTTTGTCGTCATTCGCTGCCAAGATACGCGCATCCGGGGCGTAGTACCAAAGCCCAACGAGCAAGACGCCACTAAACCGATTGGTTGGTAAAGAAAAGGCGACAAGCTGCACGCAGCCGTCGCCTTCCTCCTCTGTTGAATAACCCGTTTGCGACCACGTTTGGCCGTCTTGATGCCAAAACTAGGTGCACGCGAAGGGGTTTCGACCGGTGGTTCACCGTGAACTTTACAGCTGTTGGACTGAATTTTACAACTGTCAATGGCGCAGGCGCCATGTTTTCGGATAGGCGTTGTTCCATCGGTCGCCAAGGCCTTTCATCCATCCGAGAACGGCACCTTCGTAGCGTGCGGCGAGCCATCCTTTTGGCACACTTCCGCGGCCGCCTTCTCCACGGAGGTAGTTGAGGGCTCCATCCAAGTCAAAATCACAGTGGGCATGGCACACGGCATCGGCATAGAGTGCGGCTTCGTGGTCGGGCACGAGCTGCTTTCCCTTCAATTCACCAATCGCAATGCCGGCCTTGAGCAGCGGAATGCGGTGGTTGCGCAAACGGTTCGCCATTTCGAGCACTTCATCGGTCATGCACCAGTAGCGCAAACCTTCATTCACGAGGTTTCCGGAGTCGGGCAGCTCGGCCGGTAAGGCATCGGGCAAGGCCTTCACCGAGGCAAATACCGGTTTAAGCTTGCGCTGCAGGGTATCTGCGCTGCCGGTTTTGCGAAGTACGGCGATGTAAAGCCCTTCAGTAGGTGAAAAGCCCGGCATAAACTGCATGCCGTAGCGGCAGGCCCGTGCGCCAAAGCACGTGAGGTCGGGGGTGTCGCTCTCCCATCCGCCGGAGGCGAGAAGCCCTGCAATCTGCGCGTCATTCTCAAGGGCAGCAAAGGTGCATGTGGAGTACACCAGGTAGCCGCCCTCGCGCACGCACGGGGCAATCTCGGTGAGGATCTCGGTTTGACGCACTGCACAGGCGGCAACATTGGCCTCAGACCACTCGGTGCGGGCGCCGTAGTCTTTCCTGAACATGCCCTCGCCGCTGCATGGTGCGTCAACCACAACCAGGTCAAACTGCGCGCCCAGCGCATTGAACGCGGCAGGGGCGGCCGCACTCACCACGTGGTTTTGCCGACCTTGTTTCACGGCATTTTCGTACAAAATTTGCGCTCGGCCTCGGTGAATCTCGTTTGACACCAGCACGGTACCGTCGTTCAGCGCATTCAGCAGCACGCTGGTTTTGCCTCCCGGTGCGGCGCTCAAATCGAGTACGGTGGTCAGTGCCGCGCGATCAACGATGCTTGAAACAACGGTATCAAGCACTTGCGACGCGGCTTCCATAACGTAGTACGCGCCTGAATGCCAATGCGGATCATGGGCCGGATAAAAATCACCCGTGGCGAAGCGTCCGTAGCGGTTCCACGCAATGGGCTCATCGCCCGTGCGTGTGCGCAATTTTCGGCGGTTGAGGTTGACGGCCTTGTGCACGTCGCCGTCAAGGGCCTCAATAAGGGTCGCAGCAGCCTCGGGAAAGTCGCGCCAAATGCGGGCCACAAAGGCTTCAGGAAGGGGTGTATGCGGGTGGTCGGGCATTAGAAATCGTCGTCGTCGTCGGCAGGTGGCGCCACCTTTTCGTCGTCGTTTCCGGAGCCGAGGCGCCAGCGGCGTTTGGTGCTATCGGTGGCTTCTTTTTCTTTGTTTTGGATGGATGGCGACGGGGGTTGGGCAGGCGAACTTCCATCGCCCCAATCAATGGAGATCGTTGACGAACTTCCGCCGGTTTTGCTGTTGTCGCTGTTGGATGCCTCACGCTTTTTGAATGGATTGAGGTCTTCTTTCAAGATTTGCTTGAGGGTTTCGCGCTCGGCCCGTCGCTCTTCTTTGCGGATTTCTTTCTTTGCGTCGCGGTCGTAGCCAAACTGCGGATTGTCAACGGTGCCTTTCATCGACAGAAAAAAGCGGCTGCCCAAGCCGTCGTCTTCAATGTCGCCAAATTCAGTGCGGTCTTTGCGCACGAGGATGTCGCGCAGGTACAGCCCTACCGAATAATCGATGCGGTCATCGAACCAGTGTGAGCCGCTGGCCTTGATGTCGATGGCCGATGACTTCACATCCATCATGGGTAAATAAATGCGCTCGTCTTTGATTTCGATGCGGTTTTCAAGGGTTGCGAAGCGAATGTGGCGCATCTTCTCTTCGAGCCTATCGACTTCAATGAAGGGCGATATGAGTTTGTTTTCGCGCATGTAGGCGGCGATGTCAGCAAGACTTTGCAAGGCGATGAGCTCACCGTTCTCGATGGTCAAATCGATGCTGCTGACGATGCTCTTGGGGTCAAGCTGAAGTTTTTCACTCATTGATGCGGTGAACACGGCGTCAACAGCACACCTTCCTCTCAGGTTGGCTGAAGTCACCACTTCTTGACCAAATTCTTCGAAGGCAAAAAAGAGTTTTCGAATGTCAATGGCCGACATCACCCCAGCGGCTGCGACGCGAAATCCGCCCTTCGATGGCGTTACAGCCAGCTCGATGTTTGCGTTGCCATCGCAACTCTTAAACCGCATGGGATTCACGCGCAGGCCGCTTTTGTTGAGCTCAAGCGAGCCCGAGATGCCGGTGGCGGTAAAGTTTCTGAACACAAGTTCATCGACCTTGGTTTCGAGCCGGAGGTCGAGGTCATTGGGCAGTACAAACACGTAGCTGTCATCGTCGCTGGTGCCTTCAGCAGCGAGCAAGCCGTTGAGGTCAATGCGCTTGCTTTGGCTGCGCGCATTCACCACCAGCACCTGGTCGTTGGTGAGCACCCACGGAAGCAGGTTTGAGAGGGTTCCTGAGACTTGCAAATCGCTATCGCCGATGCGAAGACTCAGCTCTTTTACGCTTGCGTAGTCGCCCTCGAAGTTGAGTCGTCCGTTAAGTTGTTCAACGGCGCGTGGCATGTCGGGGGTAATGAACGACACGCCGGTGAGTTCGGCAATTCCGTTGTAGCGGCTTTGCCTCAAAAGATTTGGGTCGATGGTGCGTGTGCTGTCGTTTTTCACCACAGGCCAACGTCCGGCGAAGCCGATTTCAACAGCCAACCGGCCATCCGCTTGCACGCGGTCGGTAACGCCGGCAAGCTCCATCAGGTCGTTGAGGCGAAGCTCTCCTTCAAGGGTGAACTGCATGGTGGGGTCGTTGAAGGTGTTGATGCTTCCCTTGAGGGCGATGCGGCCGCTGCCAAGGCGGGCCTCGGTTGATTCAATGCTGAACGAACCTTGCCGTTCGCCGCCTCCTGAAAGCGCGTAAACGCCGTTGATTCGGTCGAGGTTTGCGCCGGTTTCGAGGTGTTCAAGCGATGCGTTGTTGAGCGTTGCGCGAAGGTCCCACAGCAATTCATCACTGAACCCTGCCAGCTCAAGCTGTCCGGTGGCCGCGCCGTCAAGTCCATAGCCCTCAATGACTCCTCGGTAAGGCGCGGGAATGAGCACGCGAGCAGCATCCAGGTCGGTTGAATTCACTGAAATGCTGGCTGATATGTGTGTTTTTTGGGAGGATGTCACCGCAAGGTTGCCGCCGACCTGCAGTCCGGCCAAATTAAAGTCGACGTTCTCAAAGGTGTATTTGCCGCTTTCGGTGTCAAGCACCGACTCAAGCTTACCCGATAGGGGTGCCTTGTCAAGCCAAACTGTTCCGCCGGTTTCGACGAAAAGCGAAGGCGTAGCGATTTCACCTGCAAACGAAATGACATCGCCATCCAATGCGCCGCCAAACTTGGCCGCGGCACGCCTTACAACGACCAGTACGTCGCTCATTCGGTCATCGTAGCGCACGCTCACCCTGTCGAGCACCAAGCGGTCAACATCAAAGGCCGACTCTGCATCGCTTGCGGCGGTATCAGGTTTCCAAATGAGGTAGTTGCCTAAGCCTTTTGCATCGCGTCGGAGGTTCAAATCGCCGTCTGACAGGGTGATTGATCGGAAGGTGATGTCGCCTTTTAGGAGGGCCATCAAGCCGATGTCGAAGCTCAATACATCTGCACGAATCAGGGTGTCGTTTTGACCGAAACCACCCATGAGCACAATTTGGCGGCACTCCAACGAGGCATAAGGGAAACTGCGGAGTACGCTGTACTCGATACTGCCCACTTTCATATCGGTAGTGAGCCCGGCCTGAAGTTCAGCCAAGGCCCGCGCTTTGATTTCGTCTTCAAAGGTATAGGCCCACCCCACCAACAGAGCAAGCAGCACTAGAAAGACCATCGCACTTCGGCCTACGATTTTGAAGATTCTCCTCATCCTTTCATTGACAGCATAAAGTAGGCCAAAATCTGCGCGCGGTTTTTTGCGCCTTCAGATGCAACACCAACAGTTGTCTGTTGAACAACGGGCCGAGGGCGTAGTTTTGTATTTGGTGGCCGAATTCATCACCTTTGTAGACATCCATCCCTGAAAAACCATGAAAAAGCGCGAATTCATAAAACTGACCGGTTTGGCCGGAGCGGGTCTATTGGTAAGTCCGTTCCTGTCGTGCTCTGACAGTGGAGCGCCAGCTTCTGAAACACCTGCCACTCAGCCGGGTTTTGTTCCGTTCGAGCTTCCGGCCTTGGGCTTCGGCTTCGCTGATTTGGAGCCGAACATCGACGCCATGACCATGGAAATTCACCACGGCAAGCACCACGCGGGTTACGTGAGCAAGCTCAATGCTGCGCTTGAAACGCAGTCTGATTTGCACGGACTCGACATTTCGCAACTCATGGAGAGCATTGAGCCCGGCAACACGGCTGTTCGCAACAACGGGGGTGGCCATTACAACCACAGCTTGTTTTGGAAGGTCATCGCCCCGGGAGGCGCGGCTGCACCTTCGGGCAAATTGGCCGACGCCATTCAATCGGCGTTCGGTAGCTACGATGTGTTCAAGCAACAGTTTGCTGATGCTGCAACGAAGCGCTTCGGTTCTGGGTGGGCGTGGCTAAGCGTCAACAAAGAGGGCAAGCTTTTTGTAAGTTCTACACCCAACCAAGACAATCCACACATGTACAAGGTGGTTGAAGAACCCGGCTTGCCAGTTCTCGGTATTGACGTTTGGGAACACGCTTACTACCTCAACTACCAAAACCGCCGAGCTGACTACATCAGCGCATTTAGCGGCCTCATCAATTGGGACGAAGTCGCAAAGCGCTACACCGAAATCACTGCATAAACGCGGTTAGTTTACCACCATTCGAACCCGTACGCCGTCGGCTTCTACGAAGTAAACCCCGGCCGTAAAGGCAGCAACATTGATGGTTGTGCGCGGAGAACCAATGCTCTCAGCAACTAACACCGTCCTTCCTGTAAGGTCGTAGATGCGAATGGTATCCAGTGCGCGGGGTGCCTCAATGGTCACTTGCTCGTTGGCAGGGTTAGGGTAAAGGTTCAGTTTCATTTCTGCCACTTCCGTCACGCCTACAGGATCTACTTGCACAGTAATGCTGAACTGGTCTGAACACGCTCCGGTTGCATCAAACGCAGTGAGGCTGATGGTGTACTCACCGGGGGCCTGGTATGTGTGCTCGGGGTTTTCAACATTCAATACCGTACCGTCGCCAAAATTCCATTGGAAGCTCGAGCCGCCCAACGTAGTGTTGTCAGGCGAAAACGAAATGCCCTGCTGAAGGCCTCCATCCACCTCAAAACCGGCAGAGACACCCTCCGTGAAGGTATTGAGGTACTGGGGCACCACAAAGTAATTGTCGTCAAATGGCGCCTCCGGGTCGGCTTGGCTACCGATGGCTTGGAAGGTAAACACGCCTTGCGGTGCAGGTGTGCCAAAAATGTCGGTGGTTGCGTAAATGCGCATTTTCACGATGCCCAAACCAAGGGCGATGTCAACGTCGAAGAAATCACCAATATTGACCCACTGAGACGGGTCAAGCAATTCAACGCACTTGAACTCCCACACAAGCGACTCGGTGTGCTCACCCAAGGTGGCGGTGAGCTCGGGCATCATAAGGTCGTTGTTTTGTGAAACCTCGGTAATGAACACCGGTACAATGCGTGTTAGCCCCTGAAATTGGTCAATCACACCAATCACGTGAAGGCTGTCGCCCTCTTGAACGGTGTACCCGAAATTTTGATCAGGATGGTACACGGCGATGCCGCCCGTTGGGTCGATAAGCGTAAACAGCAGGCCGCCTTGTGTGAGGTTCACCCCATGCACAACCCCGCGCAGTTCGCACAACAAACCTTCTGAAACGGCTAAAAACTCAGGCTCTGACTCGCCATGTACATCAATGATAGGCAAAATCGGCGCGCTCGGCGGGTCTTGTAGGGGAAGGATGGTGATGGTCAAAAACTCGATGAAGGTAGCGGCATCGGTGGTTGGAACGATCTGGAGTTGAACGGTAACCGGGGCGTCAAGCGCAGGAGCCACGAAGGTCGCCATTGACAACAATTGCGGGTCAAATTCATCTTCCGGGAAGTTGATGGTCACCGGGAAGAGGTTATCGAAATTCACTCCGGGAATGGCCGTTCCACCAACCAAAACCACTTCACATGCATTCACGTCTACCGGCAAGTCGAGCCCCACTCCAATCAAAGCGGTTTGTCCTTGTACCACGGTAATCGTAGCATTGGTAAATGTCATGGTTGGGCTATCAGGCAGGCTGCATCCGGTTGTGGTATGGCTACCGAGGAACGAAGTGGTGTTGTTGGGGTAAACATCCCATTCTGCTTGACCGGTAAGCCAGTTCAATGAACCTTGGTTGATATTGGCCTTGCGCACGAGGGTGTGGTCTTTCATGTTGCCGGCCCCATCGGCAACAATGAAGCCATTGGGCTCAACCGGGTCGGCTTCAGGGCCGATGATGCCCATGATGTCGATGATGGCGCCGTTTTTGCGCAGCACAATGGGGTCATTACCGTTGAAGAACGTCACATTGCTCAGCACATCGCTTGCCGCGATGATTGCGGCATTTCCATTGCTGTTGCCGATGACGTAGGCCTGTCCGGGTTGAATAATACCTTGGAGGTTCAACGAGTTCACCGGGGTCAGTGAGCCATCGTTGTAGCATTCGAGGCGGTACGGCCCAAGGTTGATGGGTTCTTGGGTGGGATTGTAGATCTCGAGCGCTTTGTTGTTTCCTGTGCCTTCGAGGTATTCGGAGATGAACAAATCGGTGCAGCCTTCGGTGATCGCGCAAAACAAGCTGTTGATTTGCACATTGTTTGAAGAAACCGAGAAGCAGTCATCGCTGTTAACAGCGGCGATTGGGAAACCGGGCTGAAAGCTGCTGGCATCGAGGGTTCCTGTGTACGAGATTCCATACACGCGCATGAAACCACTTCCGTAGGTACTAAGGTCAAAGCTGGGTACCTCGCTGGTGGCAAGTATGCTGCCGTTCAAGCTCGTTAGCGCCCAAACATAGGTGGCTGCGTATTCGCTGTCGGTAGCGAATTCAAGCACGGGCGATTCACCGTTCCAGCAAACGACTTGGGTATTGGTGGCACCATTTACTGTTATGTTGCCGCCCAAACACTCGGGCGGAATACAGGTAACCAAGTCAACCGCAACGAACGAGGTCGAAAGTACTGCGCAGTCATCGCTTTGTATGCCTGTAATTGGCAAGCCTGGTGTAAGGGTCGAGGGCATGAGGGTGCCGGTGTACGCAAGACCCCAAACGCGCACTTGAGCGTTTGTGTACCCGAAGAAGTCGATGGCTGGAGATTCTTCAACAGCGATGATTTGGTTCACCAAGTTGGTCACCAGCAAAAGGTAGTTGCCTGTGGGTTCACTTCCGTTTACCAAGAAGTTGATCGGTTGATCGGGAATATCAGTACAAGCGATGGCCGGAGTAGGGATTTCCGGGGCGAGGCTGAGGGCCCCACCGTCGCAGTTCACAATGTTGAAGGTGCCCGGTGTAGGCGCCTGAGTGACATAGGTTGAGGTAACGCGTTGTGCGCCGCCATCGGGCACACGCGACATGCTTTCATTGGATGGGTTTCCGTTGGCGCTTTCGTTCACCATGGGCTCACCATCGAGCAAAAGAGGCATCAGGCCGGGAGCAGGCGGGTCGTTGGTGGCGTAAACAAGGGCATCAATGAGGTTATCAGTGGTAACCCCTGCTCCATTGGGAAAATCAGCCAATGCACCGGTGTAGAGCGCAATGGCATCCGACCCGTTGCGGATTGAGTTATTGGGTATAATGAGCGATGCCTCAGGAACGGCAACGTTTCCAGCGACAAAAAAACCGTTCTCATCAAGTGAAAAGCCTGAAAGGTCATAAGCGCCATATACATCGTTGTTGTTTCCGCGATAAAGAACAAGAACAATGCCATCAAGCGATCCACCCGGCTCGCCGTAGAGCTCTATGAATTCGAGCAAATCGGTGCCCGGGGTGTCAACATCGACCTCGTTGATGACAAGCGTGGCGGCTGTTTGAGCAAAACTTGAGAATGCGCTGGCAGCGAATGCAACCAGAAGTGCGTTACGAAAGAAGTTCATCGTTCAATTTACTTGAGTCGACAAAGTTACACTTGCTCATCGGGTATGAACATTACCAAGGGGTTAAATTCGTGTTCGTGAGATTTTTACCTTTCGTGCGTGCAACGTTGACCACATCGACATGGAATTTCTTGACAAAGTAAAGGCCAAAATCGCTGAGATACTGAATGTATTTGATCCCGCCTTGCTGCTTTACTATGCGTGCATTGTTGCAGGGATGCTCGTTTTTGAATTGATTTTGGTTGGATGGGAACGTTCATCGATTCGGCGAATTTTCATTTTTAACGGAAGCGTTCGCACCGACTTTGTGTTCTTCTTGCTGGATGCCTTTAACCTTTACCACCTCATTACGGTAGCCCTGACTTTTGGTGTTTTTCACGTTTTGGCGCGCCTCATTTACGAGGCCACGAATTTTGATCTCATTTATACAATTCCCGGTTTGCCTCTGCAATTTGTTGTGCTCTTCGTGCTCAACGACTTAAAAAACTACTTCAGTCATTGGCTCTTTCACCGGTATGATGCGCTGTGGAAACTGCATGAGTTTCATCATTCAGCCACGGAGTTCTGCATGCTGACCCGTTACCGAGGACATTTTCTTGAAACTGCGCTGAAGCGGATGCTGGATGTAATCCCCTTCGCGATTTTCGGTTCAATTGAAGCCTACTTCGCGGTGAAAGTGCTGAGTGAAATGCACCAACTTGCGCTTCACTCGGCATACACTTCGAACTGGGGATGGATAGGCCGGTACATCTTGGTGTCGCCGGCAGCACACCGCATTCACCACTCGGTTTCAACGAAACACTACAACCGGAACATGGGAAACACCTTCATTTTCTGGGATCGGATGTTCGGTACCTACCACGGCCCAGATCACGTAACCGAAATCGGTGTTGAAGAAAATCCATACAACCGCAAAGGGGTTGTTCATGATGTCGTCGACGGGTTTCGGCGGTTCTACCGTGCGCTTCGTCGCACGTAAAGCATATGACGTTCGAATCTCGGGTGTTCAGGATTTGCAGTATATTCACGGCGTTGTCTTACATTCGAGACGCTAACCAAAACCGATTCAACGATGAAGCACCTTGTCTTGCTTGCTCTCTTCGCGCTGCCTTTTTTTGCAGCGGCCCAGTGCAATGAATGCACGCCTGATGCCAATTGCACTTCGCCAACGGCATTCCCGGCCATTTGCCCGGAAGTCCTCCCCAACGGAACCAGCGGGGTGTATTACGAGAGTGTTCTTACTTTTTTTATGCCTGCGAGCGTAGAAGATCCGGGGTCAGGGATTACCGCAACCCTCGAAGAAATTGTCGTGGCCAGCGTGGCCGGCTTGCCCTTCGGTATGACCTGGCAAACCAACAGCCCAACCAACACCTTCTTCCCTAGCCAAGGTGACAACTTGGGTTGCGCAACCCTTTGTGGAACACCCATTCTTTCAGGCGACTACGAAATCGTTATTACAGTGAACGTCACGGCTACTGCGTTCGGTTTTACTCAAAACCTCACCGAAACCTTTAGCTTGCCCTTGACCATTGAGCAAGGTTCCGGCGGCAACGCTTCGTTCACCTTTGATAACCTCGTGGGCTGCGGGTCGGTCACCAGCACTTTCGAGGCGCTGATCGCCGGAAGTCCGGGCATCACCAGCTATGATTGGGACTTCGGTAACGGAACGACATCTGACCAAGCCAATCCTCCTGCCCAGACCTATGACATTCCGGGCGACTACACCGTTAGCCTAACCACCACCATCGAGAACTACCAACTGGGTTCGGTGAGCATCACA
Source organism: Flavobacteriales bacterium (assembly GCA_036835325.1). Lineage (GTDB taxonomy): Bacteria > Bacteroidota > Bacteroidia > Flavobacteriales_D > Sanyastnellaceae > CAMCHP01. The sequence continues at coordinate 415 of DAITMF010000063.1, read as the reverse complement.
AGCATTGACAACGGTTATTGTGGCGATGTTGAAGAGCCCTTCTGCAATTGCGGAACGCCCATTATCGGCACCTGTCCTGACCCGTACTTCACCATCACAAATGGGAACGGCGTAAACGTTTACTCATCCCCCGAAGGGTCAGACACCGAAAACCTGAGCGTCAACAACATCGGAATCATCCTTGATACCCCGCCTTACACCTTAACACTGTGGGATGCTGACCTTATCTCATCCGACGACAACATAGGTAGCTACGCCATAAACCTCGTCGGCGGCAGCCAATCCATCCAAATCTCAGGTGTGACCGGAACACTCAACATCAACATTGTCGTGAGCAATGTTTTCACAAACGAAGAAGTTGTTACCGTATTCCCATTCCCTCTTGCGGGCATCGTGTACGACGAAATTTCAAACC
>DAITMF010000062.1:0-15873 GCA_036835325.1 Flavobacteriales bacterium | reverse complement strand
GGAACTTGAAATGGGCTGGTACATTGTGGATGTTGTTATCCAAGGAAAACGAACCAGACAGCGCCTAGCGGTTATTCGCTAGGCGGATGCTCAGCTGAATTCGTTCTTCAGCGACGGCACGTGTTGATGCCAAAGATTTTGTAAAGCGGACAAACATTGACCAATGCAGTGCCCAGAAGGATGGCACCAACGGCTAAAACGATGTATCCGACAGTTCCTGCGACTACGCCTGTGATAAACAGCACCGAGCACACGATTGCGATGAAGATGCGGATCATCTTGTCGGCTCCGCCAATGTTTTGTTTCATGACACTGATTTTGTGGTGAAGGTGGCATTTTTTCAGTAAAGCAAAACTGACAAAGGTCAGAAGCATTCGCATTGAATCACGACCTTTGCCCCGCCATGCAGTTTTCAAACGATAACGCCACCATTTGCGCCTTAAGCACCCCGCCGGGAGTTGGCGCCATAGGTGTAATCAGGGTTTCTGGTCCCGAAGCCATTGGTCTCTGCGACCAATTGTTCAGCGGAAAACTCAGTGAAGCCAAAGAGTACACCGTCAAATACGGACGCTTTGAGCGCAACGGGCACACCATTGACGACGTCTTGATGACTGTTTTTCGCGCGCCGCGCAGTTTTACGGGCGAAGACGTGGTTGAAATCGCTTGCCACGGCAGCAGCTACATACGGCAAGCCATTGTCGAAAGCTTGATTGGCGCCGGATGCCGCATGGCCAGACAGGGAGAGTTCACCTTTCGAGCGTTCATGAACGGCAAAATGGACCTCAGCCAAGCCGAAGCAGTGGCCGATCTCATTGCTGCCGAAAGCGAAGGTGCCCATCGCTTGGCTATGCACCAAATGCGCGGCGGATTTAGCAAAGAAATTGGCGCGCTGCGGCAGCAATTGATTGACTTCGCCTCGCTGATAGAGTTGGAACTTGATTTTGCAGAAGAAGACGTTGAATTTGCTGATCGATCAAAGCTCGATCACTTGGTGCACGAGATCAACCGCGCATTGACCCGACTCATTGACTCGTTCAAAACCGGAAACGCCGTAAAAAATGGCATTCCCGTGGCCATTGTTGGCAAGCCCAACGCCGGAAAATCAACCTTGCTCAATGCCCTTTTGAACGAAGAACGCGCGATTGTTAGCGACATCCCAGGAACCACCCGAGATACTGTAGAAGACTCGGTGATTGTAGAAGGTATTCGGTTTAGGTTCATCGACACTGCCGGCTTGCGCGAAACCGAAGATGCCATTGAAAAAATTGGGGTTGAGCGCAGTCGAGCAGCCATCCGACAGTCGGCGGTGCTCATCTATTTGTTTGACGTGAACGAAACACCGGCAGAAGAACTGGCATCCATCCTCGAAGCACTGCACCAAGAGTCAGAGGGTGCAACGGTGATTGCCATAGGTAACAAGGTAGATTTGGCTGCTGCAGGCGACCATCCATCCGAAAAATACCCCAAAGAAACCCTCTTCATTTCAGCGAAAGGACGTTTGGGACTTGAACGACTCATTGAGGCCTTGCTGGGTGCATTGGAGTTGGGCAAAGTTGACGCCAATAGTACGGTCGTTACGAACTTGCGGCATTTTGAAGCCCTCACAAAGGCCCATGCCTCGCTGATGGAGGTGAAAAACGGATTGCTGAGCGGCATCACCGGTGATTTTTTGGCCATTGACCTTCGCAGGGCGCTTCATCACTTGGGTGAAATTACCGGACAAATCAGCAGCGACGATTTGCTGGGCAATATTTTTGGGAAGTTCTGTATTGGGAAGTAAAAAGCCCGGCGTGAATACGCCGGGCTTTCGAAATCAGTCGTTCATCGCCATACCTTGTTTGGCGGTGCTTGCGTCAAACACATCGACGAGGTCTTCCATGGTTGCCAAACGGTAGTCGAGGGCGTACTTGGGCTTTCCGTTGAAGGTTTCGGTAGCCAAGTGCATGCGTTCGTCTTCAACGTAACAGCTCACGATGCGCGCCTTTGAGCTCCGCGGAATTCTAGCGAAAGCCACACCTTCAGTGTTCGGAACAAGCGAGATCACAGAGTTGATGTTCTCGAGTATAAGTACCGAAGTTGATTGCACACCCGGTTCGAGCTGCACCACGACGTCGACCAACTCACTTGGTGGAACATTCATAAACCGATCGCAGTTGATCCAGCCAAAACCGGTCACAGAAAAACTATAGGTGAGCAAGGTGTTGGCCGCTTCGTAATCAACCGACACTTGGCGGAGCGAATCGCGCACAGCTTGCCACAACATGGCGTCGTTTCTTCGTTGCTCATAACATTCTGCTGAATTCTCTTTGAAACGCTCAAGCGACTTGAATACAGCCTTTTGATTTTTTGCATGGATGGAGTCGCATTCGACTTCCCATGCTTTCAAGCGCTCTGTGTAGGCTTCTCGGCGCGCGTCGAAGTTGGCCGAATCGATTTCGTAGCGTCGAAGGTTGCGTTCGTAACGCTCGAACGCTTTCTCGTTTCGCTTGTAATATACTTTCACTGCAGCTTCTTGCAACTTCAGCTCCTCTTTGCGCTTGCGTGGACGCCACCACGGGTATTTGTACAGGGTTGATTCGTATGCGCGCACAGCGGGTTCAGTCGGACGTGGCGTTAGAATGGGCCTTGATGGTTTCGCGGGCAGTTTCAACCCCCTCGGAGCCATCCAAATTGGGCAAGCACGCTCTTCGGGCAAATGCGGAAATGCGGTTGTTGACCGGGGAGGCAAAGAAGCCTGTTCAGTGTCTGTCCAGTTGCCACCATCGCTTGACACGAAGAGGGTCATCTCCGGATTGAATCGCGCTGTAGGAAGGGTTACCTCAGCCATGCTGCCTTCACGCATGTAAAGCGGCTCATCGTTTTCATCAAATGCTTCGATTTTCATCATGCCGCCGCTCTCCAACAATTCGCCGTCACTTACTGTGGAGAGCTTATTGGCAAAAAACGCGAGCGGATCAAGTGCTTCGATGACCTTAAGTCGGAAAACACCGGAGTGAAGGTTTCCGTTTGCATCGCAAAGCGCATTGGCAGGAATGCTTACTGTGCTCTTGTTGACGCACACAAAGCGATTGGCCTCGGTTGCTTTACCCGAAAAAGCATGGAGGTTTGACTCAAAAAGTTCGGTATGCACAGCATCGATGTCATCGAAAGTGACCTTGCTAATGATTACTTCAACCCTTCTGTTTTTTTCAAGGGCTTTGGCGTGTGTACCCCTAACAAGGGGCATCTCCTCCCCATGCACTTCAATCGCATGGAAAGTGGGCTGGATTCCGGCCGTTTGAACAAGGGCCAAGACCGATTTGCACCGACGGTCAGCTAAATCGTGGTTGTAGGCATTGGTGCCTCTTAAATCGGCATGACCCGTAATGGTTAGCCGCAGGTCATCTCGCGGTGAGAATTCGGACAGAAATCCGCGTAAAAGAGCTGCTTCTGCCGGACTCGGTGCATCAACATCAGTGTCAAAATGAACCACCCAAGTGTACGTTTCGGTGGCTGCTTTTAGGGGTAGGTAGGTGAGTAAACAGGCAACCAGAATGACGAATGGTTTCATGAAATTTAGATTTGGTTGCTATTTGTATAACACTGCACATCAGCTGCTTATTGCATTGATTCGCTAGAAAAAACGAAGGAACAAAGCCCGCGCGGCACAATTCTTGCGCCCTTTGTTGAATGGAGCTACCTTGCAGCCGTGCAAATTTACCTGCAACCCTCTATCGAATGGTTCGGCATTCGTATCGATGAGCCGGTCACTGTTGCCACTGATTTGGTGTTGGCGGCGGTTAACTTGTACGCATACGTGCGTTTAGGCAAATACCAAGAAAGCGCTACCGCACAGCTTTTCAGGTGGCACTTCCTGTTGATGGCCATTGCGACCGCCTTGGGGGGGCTGGTCGGACATGGTTTTCTGTACGCGTTGAGCATGAAGTGGAAATTCCCGGGGTGGTTTTTGAGCATGCTGTCAATCAACTTTCTCCAACGCGCAGTTCTGACCTGGTCAAGCGGTTATATGAAAGGCAAACTGATCAACTTCTTGAATGTGTTCAATGGTGTTGAATTGACAGTGCTCTCGTCGCTTGCCTTTGTGACTGTAAATTTCAGTTTCGTTACAGCGCATACTGCTTACGGGATTCTTGTTTTCGTCACCGGAATCGCCATTTTTAATTACCGAAAACGCAGTGGCAAGCACCGAAAAGCTGCACGGCACCTGTTGTCGGCTGTTGCTTTGGCAGCCATCGGCGGTTTGTTTTTCATTTTTAGGCTTGGTTTGGATGAGTGGTTTACCCACGCCGATACCAGCCATGTCTTTTTGTGGTTGTCAACGTGGTCATTCTTCCGCGCAGCGAAAGCAATGAGCGAACCAAAAGGAGAAAAAGCTGTTGTCCTTTCAGCTACCTGACATTCCGTTCGTCCGTTTTTTTTGTTTGGATGGATGAGGATGTGTGTACCTTGTCAAAAAATACTTTACCCATGGCAGAGCCTCCCAAGTTTGACTTCGACCCCCAAAAGTTGATCAAGTCTGTTCCAAGAATCCTCCTAGGGATTTTCATTCTAATCGGATTGCTCACGAGCACCAAAACCATTGGCCCTGAGGAGGAAGGCGTTGTGCTGCGCTTGGGCAAATACAGCCGAACGCTTGAGCCTGGACTAAATTTCATCATTCCCTACGGATTTGAACGCATGTACAAAACGCCTGTGCAACGACAGCTCAAACAAGAGTTCGGGTTCAGAACAAAACTGGCCTCCCAACGCACTGAATTTTCGTCTGGAGACTACACCGATGAAAGCAACATGCTCACAGGTGACCTCAACCTCGCCGACGTTGAATGGGTGGTGCAGTACCGCATCGTTGATTCGTACCGTTTCTTGTTCAAAGTGCGCAACGCCGAAAAAACCCTCCGCGACATGTCGCAAGCTGCCATGCGCAAAGTCGTAGGTGACCGAACGGTAAACGAAGTCTTGACGGTAGGTCGCCAGGAAGTCGCCACCAGTGTTGAGGTCATCCTCCAAAAGCTGTGCGAAGAGTACGACAATGGCATCCGAATAGAGCAAGTGGTTCTGCAAGATGTGAATCCTCCGAACCCTGTGAAGCCGTCTTTCAATGCGGTCAATGAGGCCCAACAGGAGCGTGAAACCCTGATCAACAAGGCCGAAGCCGACTACAACAAGGTCATTCCTCGGGCGAGCGGTGAAGCCGCGCAAACCATTCAACTTGCCGAAGCATACGCCTTAAACCGTGTTAACCGCGCCAAGGGTGAAGCCGAACGCTTCAACGCACTCTACGAGGCTTACATCAAAGCACCTGAAGTAACGAAGTACCGTATTTACCTCGAAACCATGGAGCGGGTACTGCCCCGCATCGGGAACAAAATTATTGTCGATGAGCAAGGCAACAACGTGCTGCCGCTATTGAACATCGAAAATGCGAAAAAAGCAAACCCATGAACAAGCGACTGATCGTTATTGGAGCAGCCGTTTTGGTTGGCCTCCTTGTTGTTTTCAACAGCATCTTCATTCTCGACGAAACCGAACAGGCTATCGTGACTGAGTTTGGAAAACCGGTAGGAGTTCCACGCACTGAACCGGGCCTCAACTTCAAAACCCCTTTTCTTCACAAGGTGCAGTACTTCGACAAGCGCTATTTGGAATGGGACGGCAACAAAAACCAGGTACCTACCAAAGACAAGAAGTTCATTTTTGTTGACACCTATGCACGGTGGGAAATCACTGACCCGCTGCAGTTTTTCATCCGTTTGCGGGATGAGCGTTCGGCTCAGAGCCGGTTGGATGACATCCTCGATGGTGAAACCCGCAATGCGATTGCCAGTCATGAACTGCTTGACCTTGTGCGTTCAACCAACCGAAAGCCCGAGGTGACCGACAGCATCATGAGCGAACTTGAATACCTCGAAGACATTTCGGTTGGCCGTGACGAGGTTGAGCGCATCATCCTTAAAAAGGCCAACGAACGCACCTCAGACTTGGGTGTGCGCATTCTTGACTTCCGGTTCAAGCAAATCAACTACGTTGACGAGGTGCGCGACCGTGTGCACGACCGCATGATCACCGAACGCAACCGTATTGCTGATCAATTCAGATCTGAAGGTCAAGGTGAAGCCCGCATTATTGAGGGCAACAAAGAACGCGACCTGGCCCAAATACAGTCAGAAGCGTTTCGAACCGCTGAAGAAATCAAAGGTCGCGCCGATGCCGAAGCCACTGAAATTTACGCTGCAGCATACAACCGAAATCGCCAAGCTGTTGATCTCTACAAGTTTCTGCGTTCGATGGAAAGCTTCGACAAATCACTCGATGAGAACACAAGCCTGATTCTATCAACCGATAGCGAGTTCTATCGCTACCTGCGCAAATTGAATTAATTTCATGGCGGAAAACCACCGCCATGACCGAGCCTACACCTGACAACTCTGCACGTCCCGAACGCATCTCAGTTCGGCACATGTTTGACGTTTTGTTGAGCGCATTTAACCTCGACCGAGGACTTGGTTATACCCTCAAAGGGCTGCTCATCCATCCAAAAAAAGCTGTCAACGAATACCTTTTTGAAGACCGAAAGCGCATGGTTCACCCCTTGCGCTTTCTGTTTTTCACAACGGCCATTGCAGCATTCTTGAACCTTCAATTTGTGATGGACGAAGCGGAGTTCACACGGGGTGCCGCTGCAGGCAGTGAACTCTACGAGCAAGACATTGCCGAAGAACCATTTGATGCCGAAAAAGCCGAAGAACGAAACCGCGTTGTGCAGCAGGCAATGAAAGAGTACTTCCGCTTTCTTACCGACTACCAAAACCTATTGTTGCTGATTTTTGTGCCGATTGCCAGCTTCAGCACCTGGGTGTTTTTTAAAAAACGAAAACTCTACTACGGCGAACACCTCGCCATGAACAGCTATGCCGTTGGCTTCCAAAACATCATTTACATGGCCATTGTGCCGTTTCTGGCCTTACATTCTTCGATTGCCTTGCTGTATTTCGGTTTGACAATGCTGTACCTGTTGTACTTCTACATTGTGGTCTTTGATGCAGAAGGGGGAAAAACGGTTATGGCCGCCCTTGGGGCTGCATTTACAAGCTACGTCCTTTACATAGCTGTCCTCATTGTCATTGTAATTGCACTTGTGTTGTTCGTTTTTATGAAATCACAAGGCGTATGAACTCACCGGTGCTTCCACGCCTCTCTTCGGCTGAGGGGTTTGAGCGGATGAGCTGCCACAAAATCATCAACCCACGTCGGGTTGGTTTTTCGGTACTCGCGCAAGGCCCAACCAATGGCTTTTTGGAGGAAGAACTCACTAGATTGAGCTACAGGTAAGATGGCTTCGGTAAGCAAGCGCGTATCGGTCTGGTTTTTGTACCTCAACTGAAACAAGATGCCGCACCGCTGCAGCCAAAAGTCGCCACCGGCCAACCAGCGGTAAACAGCGGCCTCGCGCTCTTCAGGGAAGCGTTTAAAATACTCGCCCATGAGTTTTGAAGCAACAAGGTCAATGCTGTCCCACCATTGTTTGTTCGACGCCATGAATTCGAGCAGAGCAAGGTCTTCACGTCTGAACTGTTTGATGTACTTCTCAACGAGTTCCATGGCGAAGTACTGTGCTTCCCGGGGTTCGGCATCCCAAAGTTCTTCAACCACCGAGTTAAGTTCGGTAATAGGAGGTAGTGCTTCATGCATCAACCAAGGCTTCTGCAATTCACGACGCAGTGGTGCAGCGACACCCAAAAACATGAATTTGTTTTTCATGTAGGCCGCCATGGCTGACGCCTGTGCGTCATCTGCGTTATCAAAGAATAGCGAAACAACCGGGTGCATACCTGCTCTTTTTACACCTTAAACCGCAATCCGAGGTAAATCTCTCGGCCACGTGTGGGGCCCCATACCGATGAGGTATCAAAGTAGCGGCTGAATGGGTCTTCCCACGACAAGATGGGTTGCAGTTGCCTAAAATCAAAGATGTTCTCTACGCCACTGTACACCTCAAAACGGCCGAACACGGCTGTGAGTTGTGCGCTCACAACAGTGTAAGGATCGGAGAAATCAGGACGTTGAAACGGCTCGGGATTGGCCTGTGTACTCGGTAAGCGCTGCCTCCCATAGCTGTGAATGTTGGCGTCAAAATGCCACTTCTCGGTCAAAGGAGCGTAGCTGAACGTATTCACCACCTTGTGCATGGCATTGAAAGGAAGTGCGGTTCGAACGCCATTCTCTTCACGGTACACATTGAGGAAGTTGTACCCCGTTTTCACCTGCAAGCGCTTAAACAGCTTCACACTGGCTTCAGCCTGAAAACCTTCACTGATGGCTGTACCCGTAAAATTGCCAACCACCGCAAGGCCCGAATCAGCATCGTAATCAGGAAAAACCTGATTCCCAAAAACGGTGCGGTAGAAATCAACCGTGAAAAACCCCGAAGCCTTTTCTCCCGAAAACGTATGGGTAAAATTCGCACCATAGTTGACCGAGGTTTCCGGACTAAGCTCTTCGGTGAACACCACATCGCGGGCGCCAATCATGAGCAAGTTGTTCTCGCTAAACAAGTTCACGGTACGCCAGCCAAAACCTGCGCTGGCCCGAATACTGGTGCGTTCAGAAAGATCGTACTTCACCAACGACCGGGGTGTGGTGATGGTACCAAATAGGTTGTGGTGATCGCTGCGCAAACCGGCAATCCAGGTCAGGCGATTTTTGAAGAGCCCCAAGGTATTCTCGGCAAAAACGCCGGGTATGTTTTCCACCCGAACATAACGTCCGTCGTAGGTGCGGTCCAAACGGTCGCTAAATGCGATGGTTTCTGACAGCGTCAAGTGGCGGTAGCTTACACCGGCCTTAAGGCTATGGGTTTCGCCATAATTGTGTTCAACCTGAACATTTGCGTAAGCATTCTGCTGGTGTGCATCAAAATGAACCGTGCCAAACCACGCCTCTTGTTTGTGACTAAAGGCCGATGCCTGAAGCACCAATTGTGTGCGGCTGTTGAATCGGTAACCTGTTCGGGTTGAGACATCGGGCTGTTGAATCTGCACGTGCTGGCCGTAAACCTCGGTTCCGCCCAAATGCTGCTCAGGATCAAAGTTTACCTGTCCGCCGATGCGCTCTTCATTCATGAAGCGCACATTGATGCGGCTGTAAAGCCCTGTCTTCTGCTCGTCGCCGTAGTGTGTGCGGTTGAACACCATGTAGCGGGTCAAACGCGGAAGATCCATGAAACGGTCACCATCACGGTCAACCACGCCCGCCGGTTGCACCGTGTGCAAAGCGGTCATGTTGCTCCATTTCGCTCCTTTGAACGACAGATTGGCATTTAGGTGCCGCTCTCCGAAGTTGTTGATGTATCCGTTTAGAAAGAGCTTATCGGTAGTCTGCGGGTTCTTTGTTTCGACATTGATTTGCCCTACCATGCTTTCATAGCCTTGCACAACGCTGTTCGCGCCCTTCGACACATGAATGTTGTCGACGAGGGTTCCCGGGATGCCGCTCAAACCATAGGTGTAAGTCAAGCCTTGTACCATCGGCAAACCGTCAATTAGCACCTGATTGTAAACGCCTGAAAGCCCAAGTATGCGCAATTCTTTGGCATTGGTTATTACGTTGGTGACTTGCGGCTGAACAGTGGTTTGTGTTTCAAAGCAACCGGCCAAATCACAACAGGCGGCTTTGCGCAATTCGCCTTGGGTGATGGTTTCTGTTTTGATGGCGTTGAGGTTCGAGATGTACACATCGTCGCGCTGCTCAACGATTTCAACGGCCTCCAAATCTGCCAAAGGATGCAAGTAGTAGGTGCATTCATAGCCTGGCCCAACCATGAGAGTGTCAGCCTTGTACCCAACAAAACGGGCTACCAAAAGGTGCATGCCGTCAGTGTGCGAAGCGATTTCAAACCGGCCTTCCGCATTTGTCAATGTGCCGTCTCCGTTTACCCAATACACTTGGGCGCCGATGAGCAGACGGTCATCTTGATCCATCACAACGCCAGACACAGGCGCTTGTGCTGACAAGCTTCCTGCAACAAAACACGCAATGAGTATGGCTAAGCAGTGTGCACGCATCGTCGAAAACAACGAAGTAAAAATAAGGAATTCAGCCGGGCTTCTTACCTAGTATATGAGTGCGCGATAGCGGATCGATCGTAAACTCCAACTGCAACCCTGTGTGGGGTTCACAAAAACGGATGTGTTCAGCAAAAAGCATCAACCGTTTTGCTGCATTCCCGTAAAGCGCATCGCCCACAATGGGAAGGTTCAACCCGTGAACATGGGCGGCATGCACCCGCAATTGGTGTGTTCGACCGGTCTCAGGCCAAAAATGCACCCAGGCTTTACCGTTATCTATGGCTTTGAGTTGCCAACGCGTTCGCGCCTCCTTCCCATACTTGGCATCAACAACTTGCCGAGGTCGATCCAAGGGGTCAGCCCGCAGAGGCAGGTGAATTTCGCCCTCTTCACTTTGCAGTACGCCATCCAAGAGCGCGAGGTAACGTTTCTCAATGCTGCGCTCCAAAAACTGACGTTGCAAATCGTGGTAGCTGCGTTCATCGAGTGCCACAAGCATCAATCCACTTGTGGCCTGATCAAGGCGGTGCACGATCAACGGTCCGCGTGCTTCTGGGTAGCGCGCTTTGATGCGGGTTCTCACCGAATCGTTTTGAAGCTTTCCCGGAATGCTTAGCAAACCGGCAGGCTTGTGAATCACGAGGTAGCCCCTGCCTTCGTGAAGCACGTCGAGGTCTTCATTTGAAACCACAAGCGATGGATCATCCGCCAAGGCCAAGGCGGTACCGGCGAGCATGTACTTCAAGAGCGGCTGGCAACGTCCGCGGCAGGGAGCATAGCGCTGCCGATGCCGCCGAATCTCACTGTTCGGCGATGGTCCCCACCAAAATTCTTCAAAATGCAACGCTTTGAGTTTCCGCCGATGGGCTTCAGCGAGGAGCTTCGGGGCGGCACATTCGCCGGTTCCCGCCGGAGGTAAGCGTGCATCCTCCTCCGAAAAAAGCGCACTGACTGACCGTTCTACCCCATCTGCGTTAGGCACGGTGAACAGTTCAAACCACATGCGCAGCAGCGAAGCCGACAGGGCCGACCGCTCTTGCATCAGCGACTTCAGCTGCATGTCAAAAACCTCAAAGTTGCTCAGCACTTCGCTTTCACGCGCCTCCCAGTGCGCTTTCAATTGCCGCATTCGGGTTTTGTCGATTTGGCTTTCACGGTTCAGCGCCACGGCATCTTCAGCGGCCGTGCGCCGCAAGGCACGTGTATGTCGGCGCTCAGTATGGAGTGCCTTGAGGGCTTCGATTTCTTGGTTTTTCGCTGCGCGGATGGCCGAGACAAGGGCACTGAGTTCGCAAAACTCCGCCTGTTGCTGCAACGCATCAATGGCTTCTGACAGTTCACCAACTCGACGCTCGCCCGCGACAAACTCCGGAGATTTCGCACGCACATCCGACGCCGGGCCCACAAACTTCGATGGGTCAAGGGCGCCGATATCACTGCCGCTGTAAGCCCAAAGTTCGTGCGTGCATCCATCCTCATCCATCCCCAAAAGAAAACCAAACATGCGGCCTTCATTCGGAAAAGGAAAGCTTGCCAAGTACTGCTCTAAGTGTGACATGCTGCGAAGGTAATCGTCATTGGCCCAATGCGGGTGCTCTGTACCTCCTGTTTGCGGTAACCTTTCGCGAAAAAAATCGTTAAAAGGTATGCGTGCATAATAATTTTGGTAACTTAGTGACCATGAAGCCGGAAGAAACCATTGATTTTCATTTACGTTGGGTTTGGGCGAAGGTTTCGCGACTCTACAACAACGTAGCCGCGAAACACGGTGGCAGCATGGCCATTGGCTACATTTTGTTGAACATTGACAAAGACGGCACGCCATCGACCAAGCTTGGGCCCAAGATGGGCATGGAGCCCCGTTCACTTACCCGCACCTTAAAAACGATGGAAGAGAACGGACTTATCGTACGCAAAGCCGACGGCACTGACCGCCGCATGGTGCGTGTTCATCTCACGCGCAAGGGTCAGGCCATGCGGGAGACATCCCGCGAAGCGGTGATTCAACTCAACACCGCCATTCGAACACGCATTGAACCCGCCAAACTCGCCTGCTTTTTTGAGGTGATGGGCGAACTCAATACCCTTCTAGACGATCCGCAAATTTTTGAAAAACACCCTGAAAACTCATCCAACCACCATGAGACGAATAAATAAAGTAGCCGTTCTCGGCTCGGGCGTGATGGGCTCGCGCATTGCGTGCCATTTCGCCAACATTGGCCTTGAGGTGCTGTTGCTCGATATTGTTCCACGCGAACTGAACGAGCAAGAGCAGGCCAAAAAACTCACTTTAGAGCACCCAGCAGTGCGCAACCGCATGGTGAACGACAGTTTGCAGTTTGCGCTGAAATCAAATCCTTCACCGATTTACCGGAAATCGTTTGCCAGCCGCATTAGCACAGGCAATTTCGACGACGATTTGGACAAAATCGCGCAGTGCGATTGGGTGATTGAGGTCATCGTTGAACGGCTTGATATCAAGCAGCAATTGTTCGAGAAGGTTGAGAAGGTGCGTAAGCCGGGAACCTTAATCACATCAAACACATCGGGCATTCCGATTCACATGTTAACTGAAGGGCGCAGTGAAGACTTCCGCAAGCACTTTTGCGGCACCCACTTCTTCAACCCTCCGCGTTACTTGAAGCTGCTTGAAATCATCCCCGGTCCGGAGACCGACCAAGGTGTGATTGACTTCTTGGCCGATTACGGCGAACGCTTTCTCGGAAAGGTAACTGTACTCTGCAAAGACACTCCCGCGTTCATTGCGAACCGCGTAGGTGTTTACTCGATTCAGGCGTTGTTCCATACTGTTTCAGACATGGGGCTTACCGTTGAAGCCGTAGACAAATTGACCGGTCCTGTTATGGGACGTCCGAAATCAGCCACCTTCCGCACCTGTGATGTCGTTGGCCTCGACACCTTGGTGCACGTGGCCAACGGCGTTCGCGACAATTGCCTGAACGACGAGCAGCGCGAGCTCTTCAGCATCCCCGAGTATGTCACTAAAATGGTGGCCAACGGGTGGCTGGGCAGCAAATCAAAGCAAGGCTTTTACAAGAAAGTAAAGAACGCCGATGGAAAGAGTGAAATCCTATCCCTCGACCTCAAAACACTCGAATACACGCCGCAAGAAAAGGTGAAATTTGCCACCCTGGAGGCTGCTAAAACGGCTTCTGACAACTTGGCCTTGCGCACGAAGATGCTCTTCAACGGAAGCGACCAAGCAGGCGAGTTCTACAAACGTTCGTTTTGCGGACTTTTCGCCTACGTTTCACACCGCATTCCTGAGATTGCCGACGAGCTGTACAAGATTGATGACGCCATGCGTGCCGGATTCGGCTACGAAATGGGCCCGTTCGAAGCTTGGGACGCCGTGGGCCTCAACGAAGCCCTCACTGAACTGAACAAACGCGGCATCGCAGTAGCCCAATGGGTGCATGACATGGTTGCGAAGGGCATACCGTCGTTTTACAAAACCGAAGACGGCAAACGGTATTTCTACGATGCCATGAGTGGGTCGTACAAAATCGTCCCCGGCCAAGACGGCAAAGTAGCACTCGCCAATTTGCCCGAATCGGCCATTGTTTGGAAAAACTCCGGCACCACGATTTACGATCTTGGAGACGGCATTTTGAACATCGCCTTCCACACCAAAATGAACACCATCGGAGGTGAAGTCATTGCCGGTTTGAACAAGGCCATTGACCTTGCAGAGAAATCGTACAAAGGCTTGGTCGTGGCCAACGAAGGCCAAAACTTTTCCGCCGGAGCCAATGTGGGCATGATTTTCATGATGGCGGTGGAGCAGGAATACGACGAGCTCGATTTTGCCATCCGTGCCTTCCAAAACACGATGATGCGGGTTCGTTATTCATCGATTCCGGTTGTAGCAGCCCCACACGGGCTCACGCTTGGCGGTGCTTGCGAGCTTTGCCTCCATGCCGACAAGGTGGTTGCACATGCTGAAACCTACATGGGCTTGGTTGAGTTTGGCGTTGGGGTGATTCCCGGCGGCGGCGGAACGAAAGAGTTCGCCGTGCGCACCAGCGATGAATTCCGCGAAGGCGACATGCGCATCAATACGCTCCGCAACCGCTTCTTGACTGTAGGCCAAGCCAAGGTTTCAACCTCGGCGCATGAGGCCTTCGATTTGGGTTATTTGCGTGAGGGGATGGATGAGGTGATTGTGAGCCGCGAACGCCAAATTGCCTATGCGAAGGAGGTGTGTTTGCAACTGGCCAACAAAGGATACAGCAGGCCGGCTCCGCGCAACGACATCAAAGTGCTCGGAAACGAAGGTTTGGGCATAGTATATGTTGGTGCCAACAGCATGCTTTCGGGCAATTATATCTCGGAGCATGATCAATTGATCAGCCAAAAACTCGGCTACGTGCTCTGTGGAGGAGATCTTTCGGCTCCGACGGAGGTCAGTGAGCAGTACCTCCTTGATCTCGAACGCCGCGCCTTCCTTGAACTGTGCAGCGAACGCAAAACCTTGGAGCGGATGCAAAGCTTGATCGCTAAAGGCAAAATCCTCCGCAATTAATCACCCTCAAACGACAACACCATGAATGCATACATCATAGGCGGTTACCGCACCGCGGTAGGAAAAGCCCCGAGGGGATTGTTCCGTTTCATGCGGCCCGACGACCTCGGCGAAAAAGTAATTCGCCGCTTGCTCAGCGATTTCCCTCAACTCGACAAAACCCGCATTGACGACGTCATCGTAGGCAATGCCACTCCTGAAGCCGAACAAGGTCTGAACATCGGACGCATGGTTTCGTTGATGGGATTGGACACCGATAAGGTGCCCGGTATGACCGTGAACCGCTACTGCGCCTCAGGCTTGGAAACCATCGCCATAGCAAGCGCCAAAGTATCCAGTGGAATGGCCGATTGCATCATCGCCGGCGGTATTGAAACGATGTCGCCCATCCCCTTTGGCGGATGGCGAATTGTGCCCAACGCTCGAGTAGGCAAAGACAATCCCGATTGGTACTGGGGTATGGGCCTCACGGCCGAAGCGGTAGCAAACCAGTACAAGGTATCGCGCGAGGTGCAAGATGCCTTCTCAGTTGAATCACACCGCCGTGCCGCCGCGGCCATCGACGAAGGCCGCTTCAAAGACGACATCGTGCCGATTGACGTAAACGAGGTTTTTGTGAATGCCCAAGGCAAGCGCGCAGAACGCAGCTACATTGTTGACACCGATGAAGGCGTACGCCGCGACACATCCGTTGAAAGCCTGGCCCGATTGAAGCCCGTGTTCGATGCACGTGGAAGCGTGACCGCAGGCAACAGTTCACAAACCTCTGACGGAGCTGCCTTTGTGATGGTAGTTTCAGAGAAGATGCTGAAAGAACTTGGTGTTGAACCCATCGCGCAACTTCGCTCCTACCACGTAGCCGGTCTTGAGCCGCGGGTAATGGGTGTTGGTCCGATTTACGCCATTCCACGTGCTTTGGAGCGCGCCGGTTTGAAGCAAGACGACATCGACGTCATCGAATTGAACGAAGCCTTTGCCAGCCAGTCAGTCGCCATTGTGAACCAGTTAGGTCTTGACCCGAACAAGGTGAACGTGAACGGCGGTGCCATCGCATTGGGGCACCCCCTCGGCTGCACCGGTGCCAAGCTCACTGTGCAAATGATGAATGAAGTTAAGCGCCGCAAAGCCAAGTACGGTATGGTCACCATGTGCGTAGGTACCGGACAAGGCGCGGCGGGAATTTTTGAAGTATTCTGATGATAGACTTTAGATGTTAGACTTCAGATGTTAGACTTCAGATGTTAGACTTCAGATGTTAGACTT
>DAITMF010000061.1:0-16652 GCA_036835325.1 Flavobacteriales bacterium | reverse complement strand
CGTTAAAAACCCCGCTGCCTTTCGGCGAGCGGGGCTCTTGGTAGTTTATGGTTAAGATGGAACGGACTACGGTTACTGCACCAAGATTCGGTGGACTTCGGTATGGTTTTTGGTGCGGATGGTGAGCAGGTAGCACCCTGCCGACAGGTGTTGGAGGCCAATGCGCATTGAGCCGCCTTGGTTTTCTGTTGCCTGAAGGATGGGCAATTGTTTGCCATCTATCTGGGTCAGCGTAAGCAGTGGTTGAGTTTCTTGGGGATGGATGGCCTCCACAACAAGGTAGTCACTTGCCGGATTCGGATAGATGCGGAAGCCGTTCGCATTGCCAAAGGTTGCATCGCTTATCGGTTCATGGCCCGCGATGTCAGCTGATTTTTGACGGATGATGAACGGTCCGCCGGGTTGTGCACAGCCGTACTGGGCAGGTGGGAGTTTATCGGCAAAGCCTACTACGCAAGCGGGCTTGCCGAGCACGTCGTTGCCGCAGTTGGGGTCAGGAACCACAACATTAAAGAAGCTTGATTGAATGATTCCGGTTGGAGATGGCCATGTGTTTCCGTTGGCATTGACCATGATCGCGCACTCGCTGCCGCAGATGCCCGCAAGGGTGCCGCGCACAACAAAATTTGCGAAGTCTCCAAAAGTGTTGCCCCCGTTTTGAAGAAGCAACTCGCTCGCCAAACTCACTTGGATGTGCACCACGTTATCGATAAAGGCATTGTAGCCCCCATTTGCCAAGGCGCTGAGGTTGAGAATGCTCAGACTTTCACCGCGGATGCCTGCTGTGCAATTGCTGATTTTACTGCACCGCAGGATAAGTTCACCGCCGCGGCGTTGAATGCCAATGGGGTAGCCTTCCACGGTGACATTGTCGCAAAGCAAGTCAAAAGCAGATTGGTCATAGATTGCTGCGCCATTTACATCACCCGATGAGGTAAATTGAGTGTCGCGCACAAGGTTGGTATTGGTGCTGCCCTCTGACACAACGCCGGCATTTTCGAAGCTGCTATCTTCGATTCGGTAGCGGCCACCGGTTACGCTGACCTTGCCTTTCAACATCGACGATTGTTGCATTCTGAGCATGTTATTTGTGGTTTCGGCGATGATGTCGAGGTACTCAATCGTGCAACGGTTGAACGAACTGGTTGAGTAAAGCCGAACCTGATTCCCGTCGCCCGTTGCGCTGAAATACACGTCACGAGCGAAAAAATCACCTGCAGAAATAATGTTCGCATCGGCAAGTAGGTTGACTCGGCCATCGCGAAACCGCAGTGTTCCAAAACCTGGAGCGCTTTGGAGAGCTGCCCCCGGCAAGATTTCTACGATGGCGTCGTGGGTCCCTTGACCTCGAACAGTTAAGCTCGACGTTGATGCTCCGAACACGTTGATGCCGTCGTTGAAAACACGGAGCTTGCCTCCTTCAGCACCTTGCATGGTCAAGGTTAGTGTGCTTGAAGCTCCAACTACGATGTGGCCGTATAAATCAACGTAGGTCTCAATACCATACAGGTTGATGCTTGTATTGGAGTTTGCCACCAACTCTCCATTGGCTTCTATGATGAGGCGCGATCCAAGACGCATATCGAAGTTTCCTCCGTTCAACACCAGTCGCGCTCCCTCTCGAATTCTTAGGGTTGAGTTGGGTTCAAGGAGCAAATATCCGCCTTCATTTAGGTGAAGCTCAGCACCGTCATCGAGGATGAGCTCAGCAGTGAGCCCGAAATTGCCGTCGCCTAGCTGAATGCTTCCGCCGCTGTTGATGACGATGTTGGCACCACAGTCGGAGGTTCGCACTGTGCAATGGCTATTTGGTATTGGGAAGTTGAGCGGGTTTGAACCGATGCCAAGGGGAGCCATGGCATTGATGCCCAGTTGGCTATTGTCTGCGATTTCAACATCGTAACAAACATGGAAGGGGGAGCTGCCATAGTTGAAATTTTCACCGTTGGCGAGAAGGTTGCCGGGTGCTTCGCCACCGTAAATGACTTCTTCTACGACCAAGGCGATGATGTCGGGTGTGACTTCGCTGTGCGTTGTGTTTGCACCGGGTACGCCATACACTCTGTCGAAGGGAGTGAGTGAGGGTGCGCTGGCCAATGCTGTAGCCACATTCATGTGGTGCCAGTTCGTAGCAATTCCCAGGGCACTCGTGGTGGGGATGAAACTGTGCGATTCGATGTAGTGTTCGGGCAAGATTTGTTGGTCACAACTGCCCGGGTAATCATTGCTTGCAATGAGGTTGGCAAGCACGTTATTGATTGCCGTAACGAATTGTTTGAGACTTGTACGGGTTCCGCCGGGCGCGTTGTCAAGACGCGGTATGTTCGGATTAACAGTTGTCCACTGCTGATGAATCATAGCGATGATGTCGCCTCCAAGAATGCAATCGAGAAGCAGAAACCCGCAATCGAAAGTTTGGGTGTAGACGGTGTGTGAGATGACGTTGCCTGTAGCGGTCGACAAACTGTTAAAGGGGTCGCCTCCGGTGGCAATGACAAGTAGCTTGAAAACTTCAGCAGGACCAATTGCGCACTCGAAGTCAAGCAGGTGTGCGCCATCGGGGAAGCCCAGTGGCACACCGTTGATGCTTCCATTGGCAATGCCGATGTTGCGGGTTTTTTCAGGGTAACCCAGGTTGTCCATAAAGGCTTGGTACTGTGCATGGAGGGAGTTGGAGCTTGGTAGCTGGAGCAAAAGCATTTCACGCGCTGCCGGACGGCGAAGGAATTGGTTGAGGAAGACCTCAGCTTCGGCACTGAAATTCGAAAGGAATTCAATCGTTGTTTGCAAGCCAAACGGGATATTGGCGCCCTGATGTGGCGAGTCGAGCGATATCCACAATCGGGTGCAGTGGTCAGTGCCTTCGAGTTCCATTTGACGAAGGGCGAGACGGGTGATTTGGCCGCCCATGCTCGCTCCGGCAAGTACGTTTTCTTCTCGTCCGACCTTGTAGGTGTTGACCTTTTCAAGAAGCGATTTGAGCAGCGCGGCATTTTTGGCGATGTGGTCAGCCCCGTCTTCAAAATCAAGAAGTATGAGGTCGTAGCCTTCTGCTCTCAGGGCATCCAAAAGGTCGGGCATCAGTGCCAAAAAGGGGTAGTTTTCGGAGGCTCCGCAGGTGAATTCAGCCCAGCCGAAGCTGCCGTTGCGGTAGGTAGAAATTTCCGAGCCAAAATCAATTCCTTCAACGAAGATAAACGGCCGGTCAAACACTCCGTCGTCGCTCAGCAAGAGGTAGGCGTTGCCACGCACTTCGCCATCCTCCCAAGGAGCAATAATCCGCCACGGGTGCTCATACGATACCTGTGGCCACGGAGACATGTCAGGCAAGGGGTAACCGCTTGCGCAACTTCCTGATTTCACCAAAAAACCGCTTTCACGTAGGCTTTGGTCTGATTCTGCTTTCAGCCGTATGAGCCGGTCAGAGCTTCCATCGTAGCTGATGGTGTACTGCGCGCCCGGTTCAAGGATGCGGTAGCCCTGGCCGTCGTCGAAGTCGATGCTGTACTCAGCCTCGGGTGAGTCGGTGAAAAAGAGCGCGGGGTCAGCGAGGAGTGTGTAGCTTCCGGCCCAATGACTCTCCCAATCAATGGCAAGGAAGAAACTTCCGTTTTCAATGAAGGGATTTACATTGGGGTCGTTGAGCAAAAAACTGCCGTTCTCTGATTGGCTGATCCACCCCAATTCGGCCGCGTCAGGATGGAGGTCATTCACCGTCAAGTCAACCACCATCATGGGGATGACGGCTGAATTCGATTTGTTGGCTTGCGATGCTGAGATGAACTCGCCCAAGGAGGGAAAGCCGTTTCCGGTGTGCTCGGCGTGATCAAGCGCGTGGACAAACCCCATAGCCGTTTGTGCGTTGTGCGCCGCAAAGCTCTGTCCGTCAGGTGGTAGGTGCAACTTTCCCGATAAGGGCATGAAGTACGGCGTAGAAAGCAGGCCTGCAGGCAAGGCTTCAAATGGGGCCGGAAGCTGCGCCAAAGCACCGCGCAGCAAAACAAGTGCCGTCAATAGGCAAAATAAACGTTTCATAATGGTAGGTATTAAGTGTTAAGTGGATGGGAAAACGTGGTGGAAATGCAGCCTATCCTGCCCAGTTGGCGCGGTCAAGACTGCGGTAGTGAATGGCTTCTGCGAGGTGTTCGTTGCCGATGTCGCGGCTGCCCTCCAAATCGGCGATGGTGCGCGCAACTTTCAGAATGCGGTCATGCGCCCGTGCCGACAACCCCATGCGCTTCATGGCGGCTTTCAGTAGTTCAGTCCCGGAAGCGCTCAACGCGGCATATTGCCTGATTTCGGTGCTGCCCATTTGCGCGTTGTAGTGCAAGCGCGGATGCTGGCTAAACCGCTCTTGCTGCGTGAGCCGCGCCCGTATGACCCGCTCGCGGATGTCGTGGCTGGTCACGCTTGACCGTGGCCGACTTAGCAGTTCGTCGTAATCAACCGGCGTGACCTCTACATGCAGGTCGATGCGGTCAAGTAGCGGCCCGGAGATGCGGTTCAAATAGCGCTGCACATCCCCGGGATGGCACTCGCATTTCTTGTGCGGATGGTTGTGAAACCCGCACGGACAAGGGTTCATTGATGCAATGAGCATGAAACTGCTCGGGTAGTCAACGCTGAAGCGCGCCCGTGATATGGTCACCACGCGGTCTTCGAGCGGCTGGCGCAAAACCTCCAGCACGGTGCGTTTGAACTCGGGAAGTTCGTCGAGAAAGAGCACGCCGTTGTGTGCCAAAGAAATTTCTCCGGGTTGGGGATAGCCACCTCCGCCGACCAAGGCGACATCTGAAATCGTATGGTGCGGCGAGCGAAAAGGCCGCGAGGTAACGAGGGCTTCGTGCCTCCGCATGCGGCCGGCGACGCTGTGGATCTTGGTGGTTTCAAGCGATTCAGCCAAGGTCATCGGCGGCAAAATGGTGGGCAAGCGCTTGGCGAGCATCGTTTTACCGGCGCCGGGCGGACCAATCAAAATCACGTTGTGGCCTCCGGCTGCTGCGATTTCAAAGGCGCGCTTGATGTTTTCCTGGCCTTTAACATCGCTGAAGTCAACGGCCGAGTGCTCAAGTTGCTTGTTGAAGAGGGCTTCGACATCCATTTTCAGCGGTGCCATCAAACGGTTGCCGCGCAGGTGCTCAACCACGTCGGTGAGGTGTTCTGCCGGAAGGATGTCCAATCCATCGACCATCGCCGCTTCGGGCGCGTTCATGTGGGGGATGATGATGCGCGAATAGCCCTCGTACTTCGCCTTCAGCGCAATGGGCAAGGCGCCTTTGATCTCGCGCAAACTGCCGTCGAGCGAGAGTTCGCCCATGAGCAGGGTTTTGTCAAGCGCGCCTGCCGGCAATTGCTCGCTGGCCGCCAGTATGCCAATGGCAAGGGGCAGGTCGTAGGCGGTGCCCTCTTTGCGAATGTCGGCCGGGGCCATGTTGATGGTGATGCACTTGCCCGGCCAGTGAAAACCCGACTCTTCCAATGCGGTTTTGATGCGCTGCTGGCTCTCTTTCACTGCACTGTCAGGCAGGCCCACCAACAAGAAATTGACGCCCTTGTCGATGCGCACCTCAATGGTGACGGTTGTAGCGGAAATGCCAAACACGGCACTTCCAAAGGTTTGTACAAGCATAGCTCGAAGGTTGGCGTGTCATGCGACACGGTGTTAGCACTTCCTTCGGGCTATCAACAGAGGGGTTTACACGTTGCGTTCGATGGTATCGATGAAGGTGTGTATGACCTTGATGTGAATCTCTTGAATGCGGTCGGCATAGCCGTTCCAGGGCACGCGAATTTCAACGTCGCACAGTTGGGCGAGCTTGCCACCGTCTTTTCCGGTAAGGCCGATGACCTGCATGCCGTGCATTTTTGCGGCTTCCGCTGCGCGGATGACATTCGCGCTGTTGCCACTCGTTGAGATGGCCAGCAAAACGTCGCCGGGGCGTCCTAACGCTTCAACATAGCGCGAAAACACAAACTCGTAGCCGTAGTCGTTGCCCACGCAGCTGATGTGCGACGGGTCAGATATCGAAACGGCCGGCAAGGCGCGGCGGTTGTCGCGGTAACGGCCGCTCAACTCTTCGGCAAAGTGCATGGCGTCGCACATCGAACCGCCGTTGCCGCACGAGATAATCTTGCCGCCGTTGCGGATGGCACCGGCCATAAGCAATCCGGCGCGTTCAACGCGTTCGAGGTTTCCGGCATCGGCGACAAAGGCAGCAAGCACCGATGCGGCGTCGCTGAAGTGTTGCGCTATGGTTTCGTTGGTCTTCACGCTTCGAAATTGTGGCTTTTTCAAATGCGTTCAAAGAAAAATCGCATCCATTTTACCGGCGTCGCTCTTTTCTTTGTGGATGCGCGGTTCAGGTGGGTCATCACCACACCATGGTCAAGAAACGGTGAAGCGGAAGCACTTCAAGGGTCTTTCCTGCGCGTGTGAATCGGTCAGATTGGTTTAACGTGACCACAATTCCCTCATCCATCCCAAAAAAATCAAGTGCCTCAAAGCCTCCATTTAGTTCGCGGTCGAGATTGTCTGCGTTGAGAAAGTAGCATACTTGGACGGCGCAAGTGGGTTTTGAACCCGAAAATGCGATGAAGTCGCATTCGTGTTGCTCCTGGAAGTAGAAAAGCGAGCGAAAGTACCGTCTCAAATGCAGGAAAACGGTGTTTTCAAGCTTACGGTCCAGATCATCGCTTGTTTTTACTGTACCGAATTCAACCACCGCATTGTCGATGCAATACGCTTTGCGCGGATTGCGCAGACGGGCTTTTTCAGAGTGGCTGTATCGGTTGATGGTGGCTATAAGGTACGCTGCCTCAAGGTGATCGATGTATTCACCAACAGTGCTCACTGCTTTGATCGACAACTGTGCAGCGAGTTTGTTCGCAGAGAAGGGTCGCGCAATGTTGGCGAAGAGGTAGGCCGCCAAACGGCGCAAAGCACCAACGTCGCGTATGCCATAACGCACTGCTATATCGCGGTGAATGATGTCATCAATCAATTGCTGTATGACTTGCGGATTTTCGGTTTTGACATACTCCGGAAACCCGCCTGTATGGAGGTACGCGTCGGCCGAGGTTTCAGTGGTTTCAATTTGTCTGAAGGTGCAAAATTCGCTGAAAGAGAAAGGGAAAAGCTCGGCCTGTAGGTGCCTGCCCGTTAAGCGTGTCCCCAATTCTCGACTCAACATCGATGCGTTGGAACCGGTGACATAAACTTGGCATCCGTCATCCAGCTTTTGCCGCACGTAACGCTCCCATCCATCCACGACCTGAACTTCATCAAAAAACAACCGCGTCATTTGGGCCTCACGAACAATCTGATCAAGTCGCACGAAATCGTCGGGTTCAAAGGCGCTCAAGCGAATGTCTTCGAAATTCAAGAAGAAGCAGTTTGGGCGATTCTCACCTGCGAGCTGCCGCAGTAGCGTGCTTTTACCGCATCGACGAACCCCGGTAATGATGGTAGCGAAACCCTCTTCGGCGATTGCAGCGTGGTCAATTGCACGCGGTACACCGGAATCGCGTCCGAAAAAACGCGATTGCTGAATTTCAACAACTTCGTTGAGGTAGGCTGTTGTATACATCGGTTGCTTTGTTTGATACTAAGCTACAAAATCATTTGATAGCATCAAACGATTTCATTCGTTGGTAACAAACAAAGTCGGAATCACTTGTTGGCGTAGGTGCTCACGCCGCACTTCAGGTACTCCGTGTAGCTGATCAAATCGGGCGTGTAGCCAATCGGGTGACCGAGCAGCTCGCCTTCCGGACTCAGCATGACGTAGTACGGCTGTGAGTTGTTGTTGAAGACGTGCGTTTGGAAGGTCGCCCACTTGTTGCCGATGGTCTTGATCTTCTTCTTGCGGGTTTGTCCGTCAGCGTCAAACTCAAATACGCCCTGCTGCTCTTCGGGCAGTTCGTTTTTGTCGTCGACGTAGAGCGATACCAGCACGAAGTCTTCTTCGAGCATGCGCTTCACTTCCTCATCCGTCCAGATGGTTTCCTCCATTTGACGGCAGTTCACGCAGGCCCAGCCGGTGAAGTCAATCAAAATGGGCTTGCCGGTTTCTTGAGCATGCGCCAGAGCGGTGTCGAAATCGTCGTACTCGGCGTGGAAGGTTTCACGCTCATACCAGCTGTAGAAGGTTGGCGGTGGGAAACCGGCCAAGGCGTCGTGGTTCCATGGAGAGCTAGGGAAGATGCCCGGGAAAAGGTACACCGTAAACGCCAAGCTGACGGTGGCCAAACTCGCCCGTACAGGCGACAGCTTTTTCAACGGTGAGTCGTGTGGGAAGCGAATCAACCCAAACAGGTACAGGGTAAGGCCAATGCCCAAAATCACCCACACCAGGAAGAAAGTTTCACGGTGAATCAATCCCCACTGTTCTACCAGGTCGGCGTTCGACAAGAACTTCAGTGCGAGGCCCAGTTCGAGGAAGCCGAGCACGACTTTCACACTGTTGAGCCATCCTCCTGAACGCGGCAAGCTGTTCAACCAGCTCGGGAAAGCTGCAAACAATGCAAACGGCAAGCCGAGAGCGACGCCAAAGCCGCTCATGGCATAGCTGATCGGCCACGGACCGTCTTTCAACGCATTTCCAAGAACCGTGCCGAGAATCGGACCTGTGCACGAGAAGCTTACAAGCGCCAAAGTCAGTGCCATGAAGAAGATGCCGAGTATGCCGCCCTTGTTCGAGGCGTTATCGGCTTTGTTTTGCAGGCCGCTTGGGAGGGTGATTTCAAAGTATCCGAAGAATGATATCGCGAACACCACAAATACGATGAAGAACAGCACGTTCAGCAGCACTGAGGTGGCAATTTCGTTGAGCACTTCAGGGTCGGTACCAAAGTGGAAGGGCACGCTCAGCACAGCGTAAATCGCGAAGATGAAGAAGCCGTACAAGGCCGCTTTTCGGAAGCCCGAGGCGCGGTCACTGCCACCCTTGGTGAAGAAGCTCACCGTCAGCGGAATCATTGGGAACACGCACGGGGTCAACAAAGCCAGCAAACCGCCGATGAAGCCGAAAAAGAAGATGGTCCAGTTGCTGTCGTAGCTTTGAATTTCGTCTTGTCCGCAATTGCCAATCGGGGCGGTGAGGTCAACACCCGGTAGGGCGGGAATCAATCCTGAAATGTCAGCCGCTGCAGCGTTGTCGTAGCTCACAAAGCCGCCTTTTCCGGTGGCCAGGTCGATACTAAATTCAATCGCATCGGGAGGCAAGCACATGGTATCGTCGCACAGCATGAAGAGCACGTCGCCTTTCACTTCGCCGGGTGTTCCTGTTACTTCAATGTCTTGGGTGAACACCACGGTACCTTCGAAAAAGGCCAAATCGAGCATAAAGTTGGGGTCGTACTCGACTTTTGGGGTAGGTTCGTTGGTGCCGCCTTGCAGGGTATGTTTGTCAGGAAGGATGTAGGTAAACGCGGTGGGTACCGGACCCGCATCGGCCTCGAGGGTTTGCGAGTAGAGGTGCCAGCCGGCATCAAGTGCACAGGTAAACGTGAGGCGGTACACATTTTCGCCCATCAATTCGCTGGTCATGCTCCATTTCGAGGGTTCGTAAATGGTTGAGGCTGTGTTTTCGCCTTCGGCGGATGAGCCAAATTCAGGAGCGGCTTCGCCAAGCAACTGTTCGCCGTTGGCATCCATGGCCATGAGTTTGCCACCGGCAAAGGTCATTGTAAGGATGACGGGATCGGGGAAAATGCATTTGCTGTCGTCGCAGGCCATGTAGGCGAGTTCGGCCTCGGCGGTGAGGTCGCTTGCTTTGATTTTGAAGCGTTGCGTAAACGCGGCGGTGTTTTCGAAGTAGTTGAGGTCCATCTCGAAGTTCGGATCGAAATGGGTGATGTACTTGCCTTCTTTCAGTGCGCCCACAGCTTCGATGTTCGGATTTTCGGCGAAGACAATCGAGGTTGGAATCGGACCAATCGCATCGGGGTCGTCGCTAACCACACTGGCGTACACGTGCCACTTGGGCTCGATGGTGGCCTTGGCAACGAGGTCGAACTGGTTTTCGCCTGCCGGGGTCACTTCGAAAGTCCACTTCACGGGGTCGTACACTTGCGCGATGGCTGCGGTGTTCAACACGACAAGGGCAAAAAAAGCTATGATTCTCAACATGGGTCGGTGTTTCTAAACGGATTTCAAAATTACGCCATACAGCGGTAAAGGTTGGTATTCAAATGCAAGATGCTTGGATTCTTATTCAAGGCTTACCTCTTCACCCATGGCCAAATTGAAGCGCTTTCGAATGAAGTAGGTGGCAAGGTAAAAGAAAGGTGTATCAATGAGTGCAACAAGGGCTTTGAAGAGGAAACCGTTGATGACCAGGGTCCAGAACATGGTCCACTCGATTTGATTGCCGATGCACAGCAGCAAAATAACGGTTACAGTATCTACAAGCTGTGAGGTGAGTGTAGAGAAGTTGTTGCGTACCCACAGCATTTTGCCTTTGGTGATGCGTTTCCAAAAGTGAAACACGCGAATGTCAACCAGTTGCGCCACGAGGTAGGCAGCCATGGATGCCCCCACGGCAATGGCGGTTTGTCCGAACACGTGGTCGAATTGGTCGTCACTTACGGGCGACCAGTCGGCTGCGGGTGCCGCACCGGCAAGGGTAATGATGAGCAATACAAAGAGCGAAGCGGCCAATCCGCCAACGACGACTTGGTTGGCTCGGCGTGCTCCGTAGACTTCTGAGATGATGTCGGTGATTAGAAAGGTGATGGGGTAGGGTAAAATGCCCACGCTTTGTTGAAAGGTGAAGCCCATCCCGAAGGGTTCCCAGGTAAAAAACTTTCGAAAGATGAGGTTGCAGGTCACCAATGCCGCAATAAACAGCGCTCCGAGCACGAGGTAGAAGCGCAGGGCCTCTTCGCGCTGAATGGGGGTTAGGGTTTTCACAGTGCAAAGATACAAAGGCCGTTGGGGCTTTTATTGGGATGGATGAGTGGCTTTTTCGTGGCCATCCATCCTCATCCATCCAATAAAAAAAGAAGAAAAAAACACGCCGGAGACAGGAAAGCTGCCTCCGGCGTGTTGACGTTTTTTTGCAAGATTAGAATGCGTGGCTCACGCCGATGCTAAACGCGCGGCCTGGGGTCATGCGGGTGAAGGCTTGGCGCTCGGCTTCGAATGAACGGTGGTACAAATCGATGTTATCGTTCAAGATGTTGTTCACGCGGAAGTCGATGGTGGTGTTTTGTTTTTCGCCGATGCTCTTCGAGAAGCTGAAGTTGAGGCTGTGGAAGGGATCGGTGTACACGTCGGGAATCAAACCGGTGCCAACGATGGTGAGGGTTTCGCCTTTTACGTTGTAGAAGAGGCCTGCGTTGATGCCTTTTTCGAAGCTGCCGTAGGTGAGGCCTGCGTTGATCACGTAGGGTGCTTGGCCGGCCATTTGGCGCTGGCGTGGGATGGTTTCACCGATGCGTTCAAAGGTAAGTCGCGAGTTGTACTCAACATCGGTCATGTCAACGTACGATTCAACGTAGGTGAAGTTCAGGTTGATGCCGAAGTCAGCAAGTTTGGGCGACAAGAACTCAAGGTTTTTACGCAATTCAATTTCAGCACCAATAAGGCCTGCCGCGCCTACGTTACGTGGTTGGAACTCGGCACTGGTTTGCTGTTCGGGGATGCGCACCATTTCGATGGGGCTGTCAAACACCTTGTAGAAAGCGCTTACCGAGAAGAGTTGGTTGAGTGTTCCGAAGATTTCCCAGCGAAGGTCGTAGTTCTGGATGCGTGTTTCAATCAGTTGACCGTTCCAAGCGGCGTACTCGAAGAGTGAACCATTGAAGAAACGGTTGGTCACAGGGTCGAGGATTTGCGCGAACGAGAGCTCTTTGAATGACGGACGGGCAATGGTGCGTGTAGCCGAAGCACGGAGGTTCTGGTTTTCAGTGATGGAGTAGATTACGTTCAACGATGGGAAGAAGTCGAGCGCGTCGAGCACCTTCGCATTGTCGAGGTTGTTGCCGTTGATGGTGTCTCCGTTTGACCACAATTGGTCGCGACCGGTGTGGCGTTGTACGAAGTTTTCAGCGCGGAGACCCAATACCAATTTGAGCGACTTCAATGGATTGAATTCGTTCGAAACGTAGGCGGCAGTGTTGTTCACGGTTGAGCTGTAGGCGTTGGGGTTTGGGTTATTGTTACCCGACTGGTAGTAGATGTTGTTTGTAGCGGTGGGGAAGATGTTTTCAGGGGCGAGGACGTCGTTCGCTGTGGAGTTAATGTCCCAGCTTTGAAGGCCAAAGAATTGGATGTCGTAGAACAAGATTTCGTAATCGCGGGTGCGGAAGGTGTGCATGGCTCCGAACTTCACTTTGGCCGATTGATCGTTGAAGGTGTAGTCTTTGGTAAAGTCGAGGCGCGACGAGTTGTTGAACTCGCTAAGGTTACGCCAGATACGTGAAGGGTTACCACCGGCACCTGCGTTGAAGCTTACTTGGTTTGGACGCACGGTGAAGGCCGTTTTGCGAATGTCAGGGTCTTCAGAGGTTGAAAGGGTAGGTGAAATGCGCCAGTCGATTTCCCATTTGCTTTCAGGGAACACGTGGGTGCCTTGGAGCAGCAGGTTGGTCATGCCGCGCTCGTTGTATTCGAGGTTGTCAGATTGAGCGAAGTAGCCAGATTGACCAACAGCAGCCGGAGAGTTGTCAACGAAGAACTGACCTGCCCTGCTTTCACCGTTTTGGAGGTGCATGGCGGTGAGGCGGAGCTTCGAGGTTTGGGTTTTGTAGGCTACACCGGCGAGTGCTCCGAGGAGGATTGACTTTTCGCCCATTTGCCCTTCGAGGGTGTTCGCATAAATCAATTCGTTCTCGTAGGGGTCGCTCACGCGTTGGTACTCACCGAAGAAGACGTCATCGAAGTAGCGGTATTCGGTGCGGTAGGTAAGCGAAGCGATGTAGCCAATGCTGCGGTTGTTAGCACGCTCGCCGTTTTCGTCTTTTTTACCGGCAGCAAATTGGTTGCCGGCGGTCACGCTGGCGCTGTAGTCCATTAAGCTTGTTTGACGCTCGGCACCAAGGGTAGGGTTAAATGAGTTGACGAATTCGTTCACATCGGCTGAGCTTGCGCCGCTGATTGGTGTGGGAATAACGTCGTTGAGCGCTGCGCGTGGAATTGACCGCGTGCCGTCGTCAAATCCGAGGAAATCGGTTGCGCCGCCTTCGTACGACAGGTAATCGCTGTTGAAGTGCATGCGCGGGTTGAAGGAGGTTCCGAAAGAAACGTTGAAAATTTTCTCTTCGGGAAAGTCTTTGGTGACCACGTTCACCACACCTCCGGTAAAGTCGGCCGGGAGGTCGGCAGTGAAGTTTTTGCTCACCGTAATGTTGTCAATGAGTGCAGTGGGGAAGATGTCCATCTGCAAGCTGTTCTTGTCGGGGTCGAGGCCCGGGATGTCAACGTTGTTGAGCATCACTTTGGTGTAGCGGTCGCCGAGGCCACGGACGTACACGTACTTGCCGCCTTCGATGGATACGCCGGTAACGCGTTTGGCGGCTTCAACGGCTGTGGCGTCGCCTACGAGTTTGATGTTCGAAGAAGAGATACCGTCCATCATAGTGGCCGATTTTTTCTTCATGGTCATGATGGCCGACTCTGAAGAGCGCGTTGCCTCAACAGAAACAACGGCGGCATCGAGTTGAAGGGTGGCATCGCTCAAACGAATGCCAGGCATCACAGTAACTTCACCGGCCTTCACCACTACGCCTTCGATGACGGTGGTTTGGTACGAAATGTACGATACTTGAAGGGCATGGGTACCTGCTTCAACATCGAGGGTGAATTTTCCGTCGAGGTCGGTAGAGGCGCCTTTGTAGGTGTCTTTGATCAGGACGCTCACGCCGATGAGCGCTTCGCCGGTGGTGTTGTCGATCACGGATCCCCGAATGGTGCCTTTTTGTGCCAGTGTGCTACCTGACAGGGCAATAAGGGCGATAAATGTTGCGATTGCAGACCTGATCATATCAGAGGTGTTTGGTTTTGAAAAAGAGAACCTGCGAACGGGGGTGTTCGCAGGTTCTTAGGAGTATTTACACAGTAAGAATCATCCAGGCATTAGAGACCTGACATGGCTCCGGCTTGCGAAGTCCAAGTCCATCCGAATACAGAGATGTCAGCTTGAGGAGTAGTACCGGCAGAGATGCCTGCAGGAACATCGCCATTGATGTAGTCAGCAAGGTTGGCTGGGGTTACATTCAATTGGATGTTGCTGAAGTTTACGTCGCCTACATTGAACACAACGCGGTTGATCACTTGGCCTTCAGCGATATCAGTAAAGTAGATGTTCTCGAGGTTCACAACACAGTTGTCATCGAGGTTGAAGAGGTCTGATGAAGTCACCTCTGCGCTGCTCGCTTTAACTGAACCGTTGCGGATGGTGTGACCGTCAACCAAAGAACCTTCAGGGCCGTCAAGCTCGAAGCAGTGGTCGCTAGGGGTGATAACCACGAAGTTATCGAGGGTACCTGCCCATGACTGGTCGGTATCGATGCCGTCGTCACCTGCGTTCCAAACTACTGCGTTGCTAGTGTTTACAGTGCCGCCGAACCACTCGATGCCATCGTCTTGGTTGGCAACAACTTCAACGTGATCAACAACGGTAGCAGAACCTACACCACCGAGGGTAAGGCCGTTGATTTCGTTACCGAGGCCGATGTTTGTACCACCGTGACGAATAGAGATGTAGCGAATGCTTCCTGAGTTGTCAGCAGGATTGTTACCACCGTACTCACCGTTAGGGTCAGAGGTTGGAATACCATCAATCTGAACTTCGGTTTCATCGCCTTCTTCGCTAGAAGCAGAAATAGGTGCGCGACCGAGAACGATTACACCGCCCCACAAACCGTTGATGGTTGGATCGAGGTTCGGGCTTGCGAAGTTGCCTGTCTGGAGTTGAGCAGGAGTGATTTCGTCAGCTACTGAGGTGAAGATGATTGGAAGGGCTGCAGTACCGTTCGCGTTCAAACGACCACCGCGTGCTACAAGAAGTGCAGTTGCGTTTGAGCCAGTACCGGCTTCGCCTTTTACGATAACACCTGCTTCAATGGTCAAGGTAGCACCGTCAAGTACAGTGATACGGCCGCCGAGCTGGTACACGTTGCCTGCAGTCCAGGTAGTGTTGCTGCTAATGTTTGATGAAACAACGATGTTGCCGGTTGGAACGGGGTCCGGAGTTGGGGTGTCATCGTCGTCTTCGTCTTTCTTGCACGAAGCAAGGAGAACCACTGCTGCCAATGCGGCTACGAGGTAAGATTTGTTAAACTTCATGGTAAATGTGTGTTTGGGATTTACTGCCGCAAAAGTACCCCCCAATACGTTATGCATGCGTTAAGCCGGATTTACCGAAACATGATGAATGAAATTTACATTGCCTTAACAAAAGGCGCGAAAAAGCCTTAAAGACAAAGGTATATGGCTTTATTTAATTTAGGGTTAACCCCGTTTTGGGACAAAAAAAAGGCCCGAAGGCCGTTGAAGTTGTCGTGTGTACACTTTCGTTGAAACTAGTTCAGCCGAATGTGGCAAATGCTTTGAATGGGTACCACCAATCCCTCCTCAAGAAAGAGCAGGCGGTTGCTCACGGCTGTGGCTCGAAGGGTCAAGCGAATGCAGCTTTGTGCACCTTCAATCCACACCGTTACCGGTTTGGCGAAGACGTTTCCGAGTGAAACGGCTTTGTAGATATCGCTTTGGCGTTGCCGGCGGTCGAAGCTGCTTTGTAAGACTTCGCCTTCAGCGAATTGGAAGGCAAACATCCCGCGAAATGGGGAATTATTGGGTATGCAGGTCATGTAAGGTTATCAGTTAGGTACTGCACCTATACGCATCCTTGGCTGCTGATGTTACACTTCGTCGAAGATTGTGCGCAAACGCAGGGCCTCGGTGGTGGTCGAAATCACCTTCACCGACTCGGCCATGCGAAAGCCGGGAACCCATACAATGGCATCACCGCTCACCACCACGCACACGCGTTCGCGGGCATGGAGGTCGAGCTTGGCCTGGGTGAGCAGGTCGCTTACCTTCACTGAGCCATCCAATCCGATCGGACGAATTCGGTCGCCCGCTTCCCACCGTCGAACGATCAATGGAAACTGCAACGCCGCAACATCCATCACAGCCTCGTCCTCATCCATCCCAAAAACAATGGCATCACCGCTGACGAACTCGGCCACCAGGTGCATTGGGACGACAATTTCATCGGTGAAATGGTCGATGAAGGCGATTTCGTCGGGGATTTCGGCCGGACGCGGACTTATAATGAGGTATTCGCGTTCGCGGATGATGCGGTGGGTGTCGCTCAAGAGCAGTTTGCCGGGTTCGGCGTCGATGAGGTCAAGCACTTCTTCGACGCGGTGTGCATGGAAGCCGTATTGGCCGGTCACCTGCAGCATGAGCAAACGGAGGAAGGGCAACCCCTCCAGGCCTTCGAGGTGAATGTGGAGTCCTTCAGGCCGCAAATGCAGAATGTCGGTACCGAGCTTGTCGAGGAAGCTAGACAGGATGCCCTTGACCTCAATGAAGTTTTCGATTTGGCGGAGGATGTTGTTTTCGAATCCCGGACGGATGCTCCGCATGAGCGGGATGAGCTCGTGGCGGATGCGGTTGCGCGTGTAGTCGCTGCTCGCGTTGC
>DAITMF010000060.1:13444-16694 GCA_036835325.1 Flavobacteriales bacterium | reverse complement strand
GTGTATTCGGGCTGCTCAATCCGCGTGAAAAACTTGAACTGCAAAGGTTCTACGGTCTTTAAAATGCCCGATGTGCGCGCAGTGTTGTCATTGCGGTCGTACTCGAGCATCGTTCGATCGGGGTCAATGACCAGTTTATCGGCAGAAGCATCGGCCGGGAGTTGAACGCGCTGGCTTTTACCCGGGGCCAATCCATCCATCCAAACAGAAAAAACAACACTGTCATTTCGCAAGCCACTGACCACAACGGGGGCGGTGATTTCACCCTTGTTTCGAAGCTTTACGCTGGGCGACGAACCCTTCATTTTTGGCGCGCTGATTTTATAATCAATGCGTTTTGTGGTTTGCGCGAGATCGCCGAAGAACCAGCCAAGGTCTTTGCCTGTGCTGGCTTCGAAGCTTTGGCGAACATCGTCTGGGGCGGGGTGTTTGAAGCTCCATTCGGCGTAGTAGTTTTTCATGGCTTTGTCGAAAAGCTCCTGACCCAAATAGTTCTCGAGGTAGCGCAAAGCGGCTGCGGTTTTCTTGTACACGATGGTGCCGTAGTTGATCGACGAGAAGTCGTCAGAGTGGCATTGCATGGGTTGCGCTTTTTGCAAGCGATCACTCAGTAGGGCGGCGATTTCATCGGTGGTGGCGTAGCTGTATTTGCTGGCGCCGAGCAACTCACTGATGTTGTCGGGTAAGATGCCCGAGCCGAAACGCAAGCTGTCACCGTATTTTTCAACGAAGTATCGGGTTTCATGGTACGAGTTGAAGCCTTCATCGAGCCAGGCATTCTCGCGTTCGTTGCTGCCCAAAATGCCGTAAAACCAGTTGTGGCCGACTTCGTGAACGATCACAGTTTCAAGTGAAAGGGCAGTGCCCGAGTTGCCGATTACAGTGATGTTGGGGTACTCCATGCCTCCGCCGGCGCTGATGGTGCCATCAACGGCCGTGCAGTGGTTGTAGGGGTAGTTGCCCACATGGCGCGAATAATGGGCCACGCCGTCGTTGAGGTATTCAGGCCCCCGCGCCCACAAGTGTGCGTTGGCAGGGGTGAACATGGAGCGGGTTGTAACGGTGTGTCCATTGTCGAGGGTGACGCTGTCGATGAGCACCATCCAACGTTTGTCGGCGAACCAAGCAAAATCGTGCACGTTTGACTGCTTGAAGCGCACCGTTTTCATTCTTGCAGCACTCGGAGGGAAATCAGGATTGGGCCTTGCTTTGGTGTAGTTGCCGATTACAGCGCGCGTGGCCTTGTCGAGCGAGTCAAGGAAAGCCAATTCAGGGTCGTTGGGGGCGAGGTCGCCGGTGGCGCCAATCACATAGTTTTGGGGCAGGGTGATGCTGACATCGAAGCTGCCGAACTCAGAGTAAAATTCGCCTTGGGTGAGGTAGGGCATGGCATGCCAGCCGTTGCGGTCGTAGACTGCGGGCTTGGGGTACCATTGTGTGATTTGGTACGATTGGCCGATGTGTCCGAGGCGTGAGAGCCGTCCGCTCGGTATTTTCACGCGAAATGGTGTTTCGATGCGCACGCGGCCTCCGGGCTGCAAGGGTTGGCTCAGTTTGATAACGGCCACATCGACGTGTTCGTGGTGAAAACTCCAGTCAGCGGCAGTTCCTCCAACGGTGAAGCTGAGCGAATCAATGCCACCTTTCACCTTTTCGAGTTGGTAAAACAAGAGCATGTCACCGTTCCGAAACAACTGCTTGGCCAACGCCGTTTTCGGATTGCTGTAGGCGTTTGGCCAGAGGTGCATCCAAATTTCGGTAAGAGCTTCGGACGCGTTGTTGTGGTAGTCGATGGTGATGTCGCCGGCAAGCGAATGGTCATCGTCGTTGAGCGTTACATTGATCACATAATCAACTTCTTGCTGAAAATACGCTTGGGCAGATGCGCCGTGCAAAAGGCACAAAATGAAAGAGGTAAATAGAATGCGCAGCATGGTCGAGGTTTTGTGTGTGACGGTTTGCAGCACGAAGAAGTAACTCTTCGCTTCTCGGTTTGTGCAATGATAAGACGGTGTTTTTTGTTTTCGCCTCCGGCGGATGGGCGATTTTCGCCGTCCATCTAAAAAAAAGGCCCCAAGATTGGCCAACAAAATGGTTAGCTTTCCGGTTGGATGACTATGAAGCACTTCACCCTCACCTTGTTTTTTGTCGCGCTCGGATGGCTGGCCCATGGACAAGACTTCTCAGCCGAATGGGAGCGCGAGATCAACTACCGCAAAACCGGCATGACCGTTTTGGGGACCTGGGCGGTTGCCAATTTGGCCAGCGGTTTGGCTCTTCGGGCAAATTCGGAAGGCAGCACGCGCTACTTCCATGAGATGAATGCGCTGTGGAACACCGTCAACCTAGGCATCGCCGCTGCCGGCTATTACGGTGCCACACGGCTGGGCACCGAATCCGGCTGGATGGCCTTGCACAGCGAGGCAACGACGCTCGACAAGACGCTGTTGTTCAACGCCGGACTCGACCTCGCCTATATTGCCGGAGGGCTTTACATGACCGAACGCTCGCGCAGGGTGGGCGAAAACAGCGACCGCTGGCTGGGCTATGGCCGATCGGTGATGGTTCAGGGCGCTTTTTTGTTCCTTTTCGATGTTGGCATGGTGATTGTACATCCGGAGCTTCAGCTTCCCGAAGGATTGTCGTTTGGCCTTGCACCGGGTGCACTTGAACCCATTCGTTTGAGCTACCGTTTTTAGTCGGTGAGCGTGGCCAGTGCCAGCTCAAGTTCATCGAACGCCCATTGCGGCAAAAGCAGCAGCAGTCGTTCATTGCGCTCCATAAACCGTGGATGGGCAACAAAGTCGGCGTGACGAAGTACGGTGTAGTCGTCGACATCTTCATTGAAGGCCAACATCACGGCATTGTTGAGTTCGTGGACGAAGCAGAACGTGCTTTCGTGGTGATGGTTGACCTCTAGCATGCACCCGCCGGGGTACTGGTTTAAAATCAAGGCGCAGTCAATGTGTGTATGGTCGAGTTGCAGGCGACCAAGCTTCAAAGAGTTGCCACTATCATTAACGCCCATTGAGGCTGAAAAGGTTTGGGTATCGTGCATACCGTTGGTTTTTTTTGCGTTCGAAAGCCGAGTTCACGAACAGGTTAGGGCACGAAGTTGGTAGCGCAGACCGTAAGGTATTTACGTTCTAGACTTAAGATTCTAGACTTGAGATTTTAGACTTCAGATTTTAGATTCTAGACTTTAGACTTTAGACTTGAGATTCTAGACTTGAGATTTTAGACTTGAGAT
>DAITMF010000060.1:0-13344 GCA_036835325.1 Flavobacteriales bacterium | reverse complement strand
CTATTGTCTGAAGTCTATTGTCTGAAGTCTATTGTCTGAAGTCTAGTGTCTGAAGCCTATTGTCTGAAGTCTATTGTCTGAAGTCTATTGTCTAAAGTCTAGTGTCTAAAGTCTAAAATACTCCTAGCGTCGCCCGGCGGTCTTTTTCGCTCCCAAAAAGCCTCTAGCGAGCTCGGGCTTTTTGGAAACAAAAAAGCCCTACCGCTTTGCGGAGGGCTTTTTACTTCGTCGGGGCGGCAGGATTCGAACCTACGACCCTCTGGTCCCAAACCAGATGCGCTACCGGACTGCGCTACGCCCCGAATGTCGTTTTGGCGGTAATCGCCTCTCTGCGGAGAGACTGGGATTCGAACCCAGGGACCAAGAACCTCGGTCACAGCTTAGCAGGCTGCTGCATTACCACTCTGCCACCTCTCCATTCGGTGAATCGGACGGCAAAAGTAGGTAAACATTTTTATCTACGAAACATTCAACGATTTTTTTCAATCAATTCTTAGGCCACCTTAGATAAAGCACTTGAGCGCGAACGAAGTATCTTTGTACCGATGAAAGCAACAGCAAGCGACAGAACCTACCAATTAGCCGTTTGGCTTGATAAGTGGCTGCGCGACAGCTTAGGTGTCGCCGAACAGCCGGCCCAATACCTCAAGGCATTGATTCTCTTTCTGGTGGTAGTGGTGATTGCAGCCATCGTTTGGTGGGTCACGAAACGCATCGTTGTAGGCACCATTCACAAAGCTATACTGCGCACGAAAGCCACATGGGACGATGTTTTGGTTGAGAAAAGGGTTTTTGACAAGCTCGCTCATATCGGTCCGGCGCTTTTTCTCAACTTTTCTGCACCTTACATCTTTGGCGATTTTCCAAAGATTATTCCATCGGTGGTGCTCGCCACCGATTTGTTCATCATTGTTGTGGTTGTTTGGAGCATCAGTTCTGTTTTGACCTCCATAAACCAGATCTTCTCGGATATCGATCGAATCAAAGATAAACCCTGGGCAAGCTACACGCAGCTTGCTAAGATTGTGGTGTACATCTTTGGTGGGGTACTTTTCTTTTCGCTCATCTTCGGTGAAAGTCCGCTCACGATTTTGGTTGGGATGGGCACCTTCGCAGCCGTCCTCATCCTCATTTTCAAAGACCCTATTCTCGGTTTCGTGGCCAGCATTCAAATGTCGGCCTACGATATGGTACGGGTCGGAGACTGGATTTCGATGCCGAAATACGATGCCGACGGTGACGTGATCGAGATCAATCTTACCACCGTCATGGTGCAGAACTGGGACCGAACCATCACATCCATCCCCGCCTACGCCTTCATCAGTGATTCGTTCAAAAACTGGCGAGGGATGACCGAATCGGGCGGACGGCGGATAAAGCGGGCCATGCTCATTAAAATGAGCAGCATACGCTTTTGCGACGAGGCCATGGTTGAACGCTTCAGAAAGTACCAGCTCATCGCAGATTACGTTGAGGCTCGACAAAGTGAAATCGACGCCTACAACCGTGAACATGGGGTTGACAAATCAGAATTGATTAATGGGCGTCACATGACCAACGTTGGCGTGTTTCGGCAGTACTGCCTGAATTACCTTAGGGCCAACAAGCACCTCAACCAGGAAATGACCACCATGGTGCGCCAACTTGATATGACCGAAAAGGGTTTGCCGATTGAGATATACTGCTTCAGTGCCAATAAAACATGGGTGGTTTACGAAGGTATTATTGCCGATATTTTTGACCACCTCCTGGCCACTGTGCCCTGGTTCGATTTGGAAGTGTTCGAAGCTCCAACGGGCAAAGACATCCAAAAGGCTGCCGACAGGCTTCAATAAAAATGCTCAATCCACAGTGGAATGGCCCATTGTGAAAACGCAATGGCCAAAAGTGCGGCCACAAGGTTCAACAGTGCGCCTGAGCGCACCATTTCAGATATCTTGATTTGTCCGCCAGCGAATACAATCGCATTGGGCGGTGTTGCCATCGGCAGCATAAACGCGCAACTTGCTGCCAGTGTAACCGGTATAGCGAACTGAAGCGGACTGAGTCCCATTCCTTCCGCAATGGCTCCGACCACCGGGACGAAAACCAGTACCAGTGCCAAATTGCTTATGAGTTCGGTGAGCAAGAGTGAAATCACAATCAACGACGCGGTGATCACCAGCAATCCACTTTCAGGAGAGTCAGTGAAGTAGGTCGCAATGCGGTCGATCAAACCTGCCGATTTCAGTGCGTTGGCCAAGGCCATCCCTCCGCCAAACAAAAGCAAAATGCCCCAAGGCAAGGCTGATGTGTCGCTCCACTCAAGCAGGCGGTTTGACTTCTTTCCCGGCACCACAAATAGCGCCAAGCCACCGAGCATCGAGATGCTGCTGTCATTGAGTTCGACGAGTGTTTGAGCAGCGTTGATAGTGTCTTTGAGCACCCACAGCAGCGCGGTGACTGAAAAAACGATGAGCACACGACGTTCTTCAAAGTGCATCTTACCGAGCGCATTTCGTTCGCGTTCGAGGTGCTCGTGTGCCACGGCTGCATCGCCTGCCGGCATAGGGTTTAACACGAAGGTAAGCAGCAAGTACACCGCCCAGAGCAGCAAGGCAGAAAACGGCAGTCCGATGATCAGCCAATCGGTGAATCCTACTTCAATGCCGAAAGCGCTGCTCAGCGTTCCGGCCATGGCCACGTTGGGAGGGGTGCCTACAAGTGTGGCAATTCCACCGCAATTGGCTGCATACGCAATGCCGAGCAACAGGTTTAAGGTGAATCGCTGCTTTCCTGCCTCGTTGTTGCCAATGGCCAGCACGCTCATGGCAATGGGCAGCATCATAAGTGTGGTTGCGGTATTCGAAATCCACATGCTCAGCAACGCAGTGGCAAGCATAAAGCCCAGCACGATACGTCTGCGGCTTGTACCAACCGCCGATACAATGGCCAACGCGATGCGCTTGTGAAGCATCCATTTCTCCATGGCCAATGCCAAAATGAATCCGCCCATGAACAAGAATACGTACTGACTGCCATAGGCGCCGGCCACCTTATCGATTGATTCGGTTCCGGTGAGGGGAAACAGCACCAACGGTAAAAGTGCAGTAACGGCAATGGGTACGGCCTCCGTAATCCACCAAATCAGCATCCATGCCGCAATGGCCATAACCGCCATGAAGGTGCTGCCGTCGCCAAAGAGCATCAAGCCTGCGAAGGCGCTGCATCCTCCCCAAAATCCAAACTGCTTAAGGGTTACATTCATTCGAACGGTGTGGCTTCAATTGCAAATAAACAGGTTTTCGATGAGCGCACGAATCAGAAAGAAATCGACAACTTTGCGGCCTATGGGAAATCGTGTTCAACGTCTGTTTAAACGAGGTGAAGTTATTGAGGCACAGGTAACTGACATCGCATTCGGTGGCAAGGCAATTGCACGCATCAAAACCGAAAGCGGCGATTTTACCGTGTTCATTCAGAACGCAGTGCCTGGCCAATTGGTGAAAGCCCGCATTGTTACGTGCAAAAACCGCTACGCCGAATGCAAGCTCGAGGAGGTGATTTCGCCTTCGGCGGATGAACAACCCAATGCGTACCAAGCCATTCCGGGAGCCCCTTATGCACGACTGCCCATTGAGATTCAGCACCGTTACAAGGAGCTAACAGCCCTTGATCTCTATCGGAAAATCGGCAAACTGGAGCAACTTGATGAGGTTTATGCCGGTTTGGTGGCATCGCCGTCGACATGGCATTACCGCAACAAAATGGAGTATTCGTTTTCGGCCATCGGCCACGATCCGAAGACGGGGGAAGACTTTGACGGTTTTGCGCTCGGATTCAAACACCGTGGCACCTGGTGGATGGTTGAAAACCTCGACACTGACAGTGGAATGTTCGATGCCGATGTCGAGAGCCGTTTGCACGAGATGCGCCAATGGTGCGAGAATACAGGGCTTCCCGCGTGGCATCCACCGCGACGAGAAGGCTTCTTTCGCTTTTTCGTCGTGCGTAAGAGCTACTTCCAAAACAAACTCCTGCTGAACTTGGTCACCACCAGCGATGACCTCGAGCGGTTTGATGCGGAAGGATTCGTTGCGATGGTGCGCGGTTTGTGGGGCGACAAAGTTGCCGGAGTGCTGCACACACTCAACGATGACCGTGGTGAGCGTGTCGAAGCCCGTGCCGGAAATTCTACCATGCTGTGGGGCGATTCAACCATCACTGAACGCATCAATGGATTGGATTTCAGCATCAGCATGGCGAGTTTTTTTCAAACCAACCCGGCCAGTGCCGAGCGCTTGTACAATGAAGTCATCGCCTTTACCGGAGAGCCTGAACGTGCCGATGGCATTGTGCTCGACCTTTTCTGCGGAACCGGCACCATTGCTCAGCTCCTTGCGAAAAAAGTGCCGCACCGCGTGATTGGCGTAGACATTGTTGAGAGCGCCATTGCCGATGCCCGGCGCAATGCCCGGTTGAACGCGATTGACCGCGTTGAATTTTTGGCCGCAGACGCCGGTAAGTTCTTGAAAGAGCACCCCGAGTACGCAGGGAAAATTGCTGCTTTGGTGCTCGATCCACCGCGTGCGGGCATAGCACCGAAGACCTTGCTGAAGGTCATAGGCTTGGGAGCGAAGCGAATCGTTTACGTTTCGTGCAACCCGGCTACCCAGGCTCGCGATGCCCAAACCTTGGCCGAGCACGGCTACCGGATGACGAAGTTGAAGTTGGTCGACCAATTTCCGCACACCTCGCACATCGAAGCAGTGGCACAATTTGAATTGCAACCATGAGCAGCTCACTCGATGCGCAGTACTGGTCAGAGCGCTACCACAACGGCCGCACAGGTTGGGACATTGGTTACGCGTCGCCCCAACTAATCGCCTTTGCAAGCGAGTTCCCGAAAAATGCGCGCATCCTCATACCGGGCTGTGGACGGGCCTACGAGGCCGAAGCACTTCATCGATTGGGCTATACCGAGGTGCACATTGTCGATTGGAGCCGCGAACCGCTCGATGATTTTGCCCGACGGGTGCCTGATTTCCCCGGTGCACACCTTATTCAATCTGATTTTTTTGAGTTGGATGGAGGCTTTGACCTCATTTTGGAGCAAACCTTCTTCTGTGCCTTGTCGCCCGATTTGCGCGACCGTTACGTTGCCAAAGTGCATTCATTGCTGAACGAAGGTGGCGTATTGGCAGGTCTGCTTTTC
Source organism: Flavobacteriales bacterium (assembly GCA_036835325.1). Taxonomy (GTDB): domain Bacteria; phylum Bacteroidota; class Bacteroidia; order Flavobacteriales_D; family Sanyastnellaceae; genus CAMCHP01. Next base: position 8,150 of record DAITMF010000060.1, on the reverse strand, counting down.
GATTTTCCACTTACCCATGAAGGGCCTCCGTTTGGTGGAAGTGCCGAAGAGTACCGTTTGAGGTTTGCTGATTTTTTCGATTTGGATCGGATGGATCGCGCTGACTTGTCGATTGAGCCACGCGCAGGACGTGAGCTGGCCATTCGGTTCGTGAAAAAGTGATTGCATTGGACAGTGATTTGTACCTTAGTACCATGGAAGTGAAGTCACGTACACGCATTCTTGACGACTGGAGCGTAAGGCAAATCATTCGTCGCCTCGCGCACCAAGTATTGGAAGACCATTACCGCGAAGACCGCATTGCGATTGTTGGGGTGCAAGGAATGGGTGCCGCTGTTGCAGCTTTGCTCGAGGAAGAATTTTCAGCCATTAGCGACATCCCATTCGAGTGTTTTGAAGTAGTGCTGAACAAGCAACGTCCGGCAGCAGCCAATGTAGCGTTCTTGGGCGATTTCGACGCGCTGAACGGTTGCGCAGTCTTGTTGGTTGATGACGTACTGAACAGTGGGAAAACTTTGAGTTACGCCATGGCGCACTTGTTGGCTGCTGAGCCCAAGTCGCTCAAAACCGTAGTGTTGGTTGACCGCATTCACCGAACCTTTCCCATTCGGGCCGATTACCACGGTGTGCTGCTTTCGACCAACATGAAAGAGCACGTGAGTGTTGAGTTTGTCGAAGGTGCGTATGCGGCTTGGCTCGAGTAGCGGCTTACTTTCCTGACCCTTTGACGACAATTAGAAGGGTGTAAAACAAGATCTTAATGTCAATGGCCAGCGACATGTTCTCGATGTAGAGCAGGTCGTACTTCAAGCGCTGCACCATTTGGTCAACGTTTTCAGCGTAGCCGTACTTCACTTGACCCCACGATGTAATTCCCGGACGCACCTTGTGGAGGTGTTTGTAGTGCGGGGCTTTTTCAACGATTTGTTCGATGAAGTAGCGGCGTTCAGGACGCGGGCCCACCAGTGACATTTCACCTTTCAGCACGTTGAAGAACTGCGGAAGTTCATCCATGCGTGTTTTGCGAAGCACTTTGCCGATGCGTGTAATGCGCTGGTCGTGTGAACTTGATAGTTGCGGACCGTTCTTTTCGGCGTCGCGCACCATGGTGCGGAACTTGATGATGTTGAAGGGTTTCCCATGGTGGCCAATGCGTTCTTGGACGAAAAACACCGGGCCTTCAGAGGTGAGTTTCACCAGCAAGCCGATGGTCAAGTACACCGGAAAAAGGAGAATCACCGCCACAAGCGAAATCGAAATGTCCATCACACGTTTCAGGGTAAACTGCCATTCAGGCATGATTTCCTGATTGATGGCGATGAGCGGTGTACCGAAAATACCGGTCATTTTCACCGAACCGCGCAAGATGTCGTGGATGTCAGGTATGATTTTAATCGCGACTTGTTGGTCTTCCAAAAGGTTGAGAATGTTGGCGATTTCGCGGTGGTCAGACGATTCAATCGCTAAAATCACCTCTTCAATGTTCTTGTTTTGGATGAGTGTAGGCAATTCGCTGTACTTGCCCAAGCAAGGCATGTACTTTTTCAGCAATTCGTCTTTGCCATTGACTTTGACGAATCCCAAGAATCTGAAGCCCGGCGATTTTCGCATTGCGCTGATTTCTTCGTAGAGATCAATGGCGCGTTCGTTGCCGCCGACTATAAGCGTGTTAAATCCGATTTCTCCGTTGTGGATGCGATGCACGGTGCGGGTAGAAAGCACAAGGCGAGCGGTCACGGTAAGAAGAAAATGGGAGCCAACAAGTACAACCAACGATTGGTAGTAATCAGTATAGGTATCGATTTCGTCGTCGATGATGAGCAAAAGAAAGAGTGGAATTGCGCCTACCAGAGTGCTCCACGATACTTGGCTGATTTCTTTGAGGCGGTGGCGGCGAAAAATACCTTTGTATTGGCCGGTTAGTGCATAGAAAGCCACCCAGTACAAGGGTACCAATAGGAGGCCCAAATAGAAATTGTCATCGAAAACGACCGGTACTTCAATGCCGTACTTACTTGATTCGATGACTTTTTTTCGAAAGACGAAAAGCACCACCCAAGCCGCCGAAGCAGTCAACCAGTCAGCAAATAGGTATTTGGCAACCTGCTTTCTTGTATTCATCAGAAATGAATCATTTTGATGTTGTCAAAGAGCAAAGTTGCAGTGCTGTTTCCAGAGTCGCGTACGCTTTCAATGACCAATTCAAAGGTGGCGTTATCGAACAGCACAGTAACGGCAGAAAGGTCAATGTAAAGCTTTTGCCACGTGTTGATTTGGTCAGCGCGCGGCACGATAACAGAAATGAATTCACGTTGAACACTTCCGGGGAACGTGGCCTCGAGCCCAATAGCGAATGAATTGTTGCTTCGGTAGTCAAGTTCGAGGTAGCAAATGCGGTTTTGAGGAAGGGGGTATTCTTGCTCGTTGGTAATGATGGTGCAGCGGCCTTCATCACTTCCTATGGTCACCATGAGGCTTCGTCCACCTTCAAAAACCAATTCGGGGTCGTCAGTTCGATCGACAGTGCCTTGGGTGTTGACGTCGAGGCCAAAAACATTGGCCGATTCAAAGTCGTCGACCAAAAGGATGGTGGCGTTTTCAACGTACTCAAAGCTTGGCACAACCGTATCGACTTTCAGGGGTTGTAGATTCGGGAAAATCAGGTGCCTCGTGTAAAATGGGTAGCTTTCTCGTGCGCCGGGATTTCCCGCGAGTTTTACTCCGGCGAAAATCTCAATGCGGGTTTCGCCTTCTTCGAGTACAGGCACGGTAGCCGGCAGCTCATAGGCTCCCATCATACGGTCATTGGCATACACCCACACTTCTGAAATGTCTTCAGAGGCAGTGCCTTGCGTTGCATAATCGGTTGAGAACGATAGCTCGGGGATGAAAATCAGAGCCGGAGAGGGTTCTTCGCGGTCAAAAAGCCTGCATCCAACCAAAAAGGTGGCCGCTGCAAGGCAGATGAATAAAGTTCCGGTTGTTCTCATGGTTGCTTCCCGCAATGAAGCCGCGAAAATAGCAAATTCAATGCGGGGGTTCACCACCGTTAACGCACAAGTGTATTTGCTTATTGTGCGCTTTTCGGTCCGCGTTCGATGCGGGCAATTACGGAGGTTAGAAACGAGAGCAGCAAAGCGAACAAAAAGGCCGTCCAGAATCCATCCACATAAAAGTCGTCTAACAAACGATCAGCAATCAAGATGATGACTGCGTTGATGACGAGAATGAACAAGCCCAAAGTGAGAATCGTTGCCGGAATTGTGAGCAAAATAAGCAACGGGCGTAGCAAACTGTTCAATAGCGCAATCACCAATGCGATGAGCAGAATCGACCAGTCACTGCCCGTAAGCTGAATTCCGTCAAACAACCAGGCGCCCAAAAGCAATCCTAGGATATTGGCGACAAAGGTCCCTAAAAACCCGGGTTTAGATTTCTTCGACATGCTGGCAAGTTAGCGAAGCACCACAACATGACCAATTCGATCAACAACCGTAGCTGAGCCTGGCAAATCGGCCTTGAACTGAAGTTTCCAGAGGTACACTTCACCTTCTACATAATGTGTGCCGGCGCGTCCGCTTCCGTTCCAGCCTTCACCAACTTGGTCGGTGAAAAAGAGCAGCTCACCCCAGCGATCGTACACCGCAAACCGGTAATCTTTTACCTCGCATGAAACTACCGGGAAAAACACTTCATTCAAATTGTCAAGGTCAGGCGTGAAGGCGTTTGGGACGAACACCGGACAGTCACAAGCAACGACTTCAACCTCGGTTGCAGCGCTCGCACTGCCGCACGGGTTCACCAACTCAACGCTGTAAATGCCCGCCTCAAAAACGGTAAGTAATGCGGTGTCATCGCCGGTGTTCCACACCGAAATGGTTTCGAATGCAGAGTTTCCGGGGTCAAGAATGGCACTGCTTTGCTCACAAATAATCATCCTTTCAGGTAAGTTTGCCTGAGGGGCGAAGCGTGCTTCGATTGTGAATACATGAACGCTGTTGCATCCCGAATCCCAGTCAATGGCCTTGAGAAGGTAATCGCCCGGTTGTGAAATGCGCAGCGTATCGTTGACGAGAACACCGTCAAGTGTGAAGTCGTATGGCAAATCGGGCAAAGCCTGAACCAAGGTGCTGTCTTGGCATAGGTCAAATTCGTTCGGAAAACTGAATTGAGGTGATGCAGCTGTGCTTACCACAGTGCTGAGCTCGATGCTGCACCCACCGTTGCTCATTGTCACCGAGTAGGTTCCGGGTGCATCAACTGTCAACGTGCTTTCAGATGACCCGTTTGACCAGGCATAAACACCGGCAATGCCGGGAGACAAGAGCTCACTTGCGCCGTCACAGAGCGACAGGCTTTGAGGCAATTGACCCATTGGCAACGGCGTTTCCAAAACCGTAAATTCGTAAGAAACCGTGCAGTTGGCTGCATTCGAAAGTGTGAGTACGGCATTTCCGGGCTGATCAAATTCTGTGCTAAATCCGGTACTACCGTTTGACCATATTGCTGAATTTGCATTTAGAGGAGCAATACTGATTTCTACGCTTTCGCCTTGGCAGATTGAATAAGTGTCATCCAATTCTGCTGATGGATTTGCATTGACGTTGACATCAACCGTAGCTTCAGTAGAACAATTACCTGTGGTTGCCGTTACCGTGTACGATCCGCTGGTTTCAAAGCCAGCATTCGCGCCGGTTTGCCCGTCTGACCATTGGTAGTTGGCGGCATTTCCAATCGCACTGATTTCGGCGATTTCGCCTTCGCAAATCGAGACGCTTTCAACGAGTTCAAGGGTGACTTGACCAACGTTGATTTCTGTTGTTTGGGTGGATGGATTTCCGCATATATCGGTGTAGGTTACCGTGTAGGTGATGTCAGTTTCAGGTGTGGCAGTGGGGGTTGGGGAGGATGGGTCGTCAAGGTAGGTTGTGGGCGACCAGGAATAGGTGCCTGCCGGACTCCCCACTACACCAAGCTGCACAGCATCGCTGGCGCAGATGTCGATTTCAGAAGGCAAACCGTCAGCAAAGGTATCAATGCAAGCGGTTTGGAGGTTGGTCATACCTCCGGTTGCACCGGTGAAGCCCCAGTAAACGAAAGGGTTGCCCGCGAAGATGTTTTGAACGATGCTTCCGGTGTAGGTGAGCCGCAACTGGCAGTCAATGTAAACCTGGAGAGTTGTCGTTTGGGCGTTCCAACGCACCTGGAAAATATGGTCTTGCCCGTCACTCATGGTCGCTCCTGATGCGATTGCATTCACCGGGCCCGCCAAATTGAACGCATTGGTGTGAAAGGTATTGCCGTCACGCAGTATGGCGATGTGATCGTTGACCGGGTCACCCAAGTCGAGGTTCGTGAAGGTGTCGATTTCAATGCCCAACGATGGTAGAAAACCACTAAAGCCAAGACCTCCTCCTGCTGCGCCGATGGCATCAATGCCCACTTGTTGAAACACCATCACAATGCCATCGGCACCCGACGGATTGCTTCCAAGGCCTACCGTAAGAGTAATTTCAAAGCTTTCGGCAAAACTGATTTGCTCATTGAACCATACCGCACCAAGTTGCCAAGGTGCATTCGGTGTGATGGTGTAGCAGTTTTGACCATTTTGAAAGGCGTGACCCACCGGATTGCTACTTTGTGCAAGCAGCCGTGTAGATAAAACCATGAAAAGGACGAGCCCCATCCATCCGAATCGGATAAAGTGTACCATATACACTGCTAAGGTAATGAATTGATTGTACGCATGAGGCATTGCGCTTAGGTAAGACCTTCCTTCCCTTGATTTGGTTGCAAGCGAACATTTTTCATTTAACACTGCTAGGTTTGTGGTACCGATCGTCTCATCCATCCCCCCAAAAAAATGAACCCATGAAACCAATAGAAGTAGGCGAACACATTCCTGATTTTTCGGCGCTTGATCACGACGGCGTGAGAAGGAGTTTCTCAGCACAAACCATGACTGCGCCGGCGGTGTTTTACTTTTATCCGAAAGACGACACCCCCGGATGCACCAAAGAGGCGTGCTCGTTTCGCGATGCCTACGCTGATTTCAGCGACTTTGGCGTTGAAGTGTACGGCATTAGTGCCGATTCGGTTGACGACCACCGCCTGTTCAGAGAGGCCAACCGGTTACCCTTTGTACTTCTCTCAGATCCGAAGAATGCAATTCGGGAAGCTTTTGGAGTGCCGCGTGATTTGTTCGGCATGCTGCCAGGCCGTGTAACTTATGTGGTTGATGCGCAAGGGAGGGTTCGAAACGTATTCAATTCACAGGTCAATATGCAGCGGCACGTTGATGAGGCATTGGAGGTTCTAAAGAGTCTTCGATGATTGAATCATTTGTAAACGACTCATTTGTTTACCTTTGGGTTGGAACCCCGAGAAGACTGCCTTGACCTCCACACATTCATCCCTCCCAAATCCTGAATCGTCGGAAGGTGATCACAGGAGCAAACGCCGCCGAAGTTCGTCTGAACCGGTTGTTCGAAATGCCCGTAAGTCGCGCGAACGCTGGTCTGGCCGCCGGCACAAATTTCAATCATGGTTGGTCATTCTAACCGCTACATTGGTTGTTCTTGTGGGTATAACCAGCCTTGTTGAGGTATTGACCGGTAACCGAATCATTCCTGAATTGTACACCATTCTTGTGTCAATTGCCATTGTAGGGATGGTGGTCTGGGGCTTTATCCGGCTGATTGAATATTTCACTGAAAAGCGCTACAATTCCATATCAACCAAAAGCAAGACCAAGCGACGAGAGCGGCGCATGCGGAGAAAGAAGCAGCTTGAACAATAGCGTCAATTGGTCGCTAGCTAACACGAGAGTTGTTCAACACATTTTTCGGAAAGCGCTCGCATTTCTTCAATGGTGCTTTGCAACAGCGGCTCATCGGCACAGTAAGGTGGTAGAAGGTAAAGCACATTGCCCAAGGGCCGCAACAGTACACCCCGATTGAGGGCTTCATGGTACAGTCGGTCGCGGAGGGGGTGAAGATAGCCGTTCGATTGCTCAGCCACGTCAGCTGCTAAAATGCATCCGCAGTGACGCACATTTGACAAGGCCGATGAGGCAGCAAGGATGTTTACTGCAGCTTCGAAAATGCTTTGAATTTGATCAATCTGTGCTTTGGTTTCGGGTGCTTCCAATAAATCTAAACTGGCCAATGCAGCTGCACAACCTATGGGGTTGCCGGTGAATGAATGTCCGTGAAGAAAACCCCGTTCAAATCGATCGTCGAGAAATGCGTCGTAGAGGTGTTGCGCACAAACGGTTAGTGCCATTGGCAGCGCCCCTCCGGTGAGGCCTTTGCTTAGGCAAAGCAAATCGGGCTGGGTTTCCATGGCGTTGCTTGCAAACCATTGGCCGGTTCGGTAGAATCCCGTCATGACTTCGTCGGCGATCAACAATGCGCCGCGTTCTCGTGCGAGCCGAAGCAATTGATCGAGATTGGCTGCAGGGTGCATCTTCATGCCTGCTGCACCCTGAACGAGCGGTTCGTAAATAAAAACCGCCGGGCGGTCAAGCGCCCGCTCCAATGCATGCAGGGCGGCGTCGAATTGCTGTTCATTCGGCGCAGGAATGTGCACAACATCGAAGAGCAGGTCGTTCCAAGGTTCTGTAAATACACTGCGTTCGCCGGCAGCCATAGCGCCAAAGGTGTCACCGTGGTAGGCTCCTTCCAAGGCGATGATTCTTATGGGCGCTTTCGGTTCACTGTGCCGATGGTACTGAATGGCCATTTTCAAAGCGACCTCAATGGCCGTGCTTCCGTTGTCAGAAAAGAAGTACTTCGTTAGGTTTTTCGGTAGGTATTTGCTGAGTCGGTTGCACAACTCAATGGCCGGTTCGTGGGTAAACCCGGCGAAAATCACGTGCTCGAGCTTGAGCATTTGCTCGTGCACCTTTTGCGCAATGTACGGGTGCGAGTGCCCATGCAGGTTCACCCACCACGATGATATCGCATCAAAGATGCGGCGACCGTCGTGGGTTTCAAGCCAAGGGCCATAGGCTTTTGCAATGATTGGAAGGTCGTGAACGGTTTTCATCTGGCTAAACGGGTGCCAGATGGGGTAGTTTTCAGCGTGCGGGTTCATCAACTGTTGCGCCGATCGATTTCGCGTTGTAGGTCTTTTGTTTTGAGGTCGTC
>DAITMF010000059.1:0-16871 GCA_036835325.1 Flavobacteriales bacterium | reverse complement strand
GTATATTCGCTAATATATGAGCAACTACGACGTCATCTTAACCCCAAAAACAGTCCGCCAAGGGATGGCGCAACGAATGAAATCCCTGCGGAAACTAATGGGCTATACCCAGCACGAACTCGCCCAACGCTCGGGGGTGTCGTATGCAAGCGTCAAGCGCTTTGAACAAACCGGAGATATATCGCTGGTGCACCTGCTCAAACTGGCGAATGTACTCAACCGGCTTACTGAATTTGACGTGCTCTTCAAAAACGATGACCTCGCGGAAGCCTTGCAGGTCATTGCCAAACGCGCTAAGGCATGAGCCAGGTTGAGCACATTCAGGTTCTATTTAGAGGGTACGAGAAAGATACCCCGGTGGGTGAATTGCACCGTGTCAAGCAGAAGCTGTTTTTCACTTGGGATACCGCGTGGTTGCAAACGGGCGTCGAACTCTCACCGTTTCGTTTCAAAACCTCGTCCGGCTTGGTCGAATGTCCACTGCAACCGTTTGAAGGCTTGCCCGGCGTCTTTGCTGATTCACTGCCCGACGGCTGGGGGCGCTTGCTCACCGATCGGGCCTTGCAGCGCAAGGGCATCCAACTGAACAACATCGGACCGCTCGATCGGCTGGCCATTGTGGGTGATAGAGGTCCGGGTGCGCTCGTCTATCGGCCAACACGAGCAATGCACACTGAATCGCAAGAGCAGCTCGACCTTGATGCTTTGGGCGACGATGCCGAGGCCATCTTGCGCGATGATCCGGAGCGAGCACTCGACCTCCTTTTCGCCAACGGAGCCACTTCCGGAGGGGCACGGCCGAAGGTCACCCTGGCCATCCATCCTGAAACAGGAGAACTCGCCTCCATGCAAAACGGTTTACCAAAGGGTTGGGAGCCGTGGATTGTCAAGTTTCCAGCGCACACCGATCCTTCCGATGTGGGCGCTATGGAGTACGCCTACGCGCGCATGGCCAAAGCTGCCGGGATTGACATGGCGCCATTCCGACTCATTGAAACACCCGGAAAACGACGGCTGTTTGCAACACGCCGCTTCGATTACCTAGACGGAAAGCGCCTGCACCTGCATTCTCTCGCCGGATTGCTGCACGACAATTTTCGGTACACCAACCTCGATTACGGACACCTCCTGGATGCCGCCTTCAAACTCGAACGAAGTGCCGCGGCACTCGTTCAGGTTTTTCGGCGTGCTGCGTTCAACGTCCTGGCCAACAACCGCGACGACCACAGCAAGAACTTCGCTTTCTTGATGGATGAACGCGGCCGATGGCAGCTGTCGCCCGCGTATGATCTCACCTGGTCAACAACCGCACATGGCGAACACAGCATGACCATAGCAGGAGAGGGGATGTCGCCCAGCAATACCGATCTCCTTCGTCTTGCCGACCAGTTTGATATGGACAGGGCGCATGAGGTCATCGATGAGGTCAAAGTCGCTTTAGCGCAATGGCCGGCTTTACGCAATGAGCTTGGTATTCATTCGTACCCGTTGTTTAGCCATTGAAAAGCAGAGCTGGGTAATGACCGTTTGTTTCTCGGCCTCCGGCCGGATGGTCTGTTCACCCCGCTTGCGCACTGCACCACCTTCGGTAAACTTTCCTGCATTGTTCGCGGTTAATACACCGTGAAAAAACAGCACCTACCCACCAAAACCTGTACCGTGTGCCAGCGGCCCTTCGCGTGGCGCAAGAAATGGGAAAAGGTGTGGGATGAGGTGAAATACTGCAGCGAACGATGCCGGAGAAACCGAACCACAGTCTGAAACCTGCGAAAACCCTCCGGTTGGTATTGGGTGATCAGCTCAACATTGGCCATTCGTGGTTTGCATCGGTTGACCCCGAAGTGGTGTACCTGATGGCCGAGCTACGCTCTGAAACCGACTATGCCAAGCACCACATCCAAAAAGTGGTGGCGTTTTTCACGGCGATGCGCTGCTTCGCCGAACAGCTCGAAGCGCTGGGGCATCGGGTGGTGTACATCCGCATTGACGATGCCGACAATCCGGGTGATTTTCCATCGGCCATCCGCAAAGTGGCGAGCAAGCTGGGTGTTCGGGAGGTGAGCTATCAATTGCCCGACGAATACCGCTTAGACCGTGCACTGGCGTCATCCGCCGAAGGCGAGAACTACCAACTCACCACAGCCGACACCGAGCACTTTTACACCACGCGCACCGAGCTGGCCGAGTTTTTCACGGGCAAGAAGCTCTATTTGATGGAAAACTTTTACCGCGCCATGCGGCGCAAGCACGGGGTGTTGATGGACGGCTCCGAGCCCGCGACCGGCCAATGGAACTACGACCACGACAACCGTCAAAAACTGCCTGATAGCGTGGCGGTGCCGCCGGCGAAACGCTACCTGCGCGATGTCAGTGAGGTGGTTGAAGCGCTTGAGAAATCGGGCGTGACCACCATCGGTCGCATTGAACCGGCCGCGTTTATTTGGCCGGTGACCCGCGCCGAAGCCCTCGATTTGCTCGATCACTTTACCGAACATTTGCTGCCGCGCTTCGGCGCTTACCAAGATGCCCTAACCACCCGTGATTGGTCGCTTTTTCACTCGCGCTTGTCGTTTGCGATGAACGTAAAGCTGATTGGGCCGCGCGAGGTCGTTGACCACATCGAACAGCGCTGGCGCCGCGACCCTGAGCATGCCGGCATCGCGCAAGTAGAGGGTTTTATTCGCCAAATCCTGGGTTGGCGCGAGTACATGCGCGGCATCTACTGGGCGAAAATGCCCGAATACGCCACCCTGAACTTCTTTAAGCACGAACGCGCCTTGCCCGACTGGTTTTGGACGGGCAACACCAAAATGCGTTGCCTTTCACATGCCATCAACCAGTCGCTCGATTACGCCTACGCGCATCACATTCAGCGCCTGATGGTCACCGGAAATTTCGCGCTGCTGGCGGGCATCCATCCCGATGAGGTCGATGCCTGGTACCTCGGCATCTACATCGATGCCATCGAATGGGTTGAAATCACCAACACACGCGGCATGAGCCAGTTTGCCGACGGCGGCATCGTAGGCAGCAAGCCCTACGTGTCGAGCGCGAATTACATCCACAAAATGGGCAATTACTGCGCGGGTTGTCAGTACAAACAGAGCGAGAAAACGGGCGCATCGGCGTGTCCGTTTAACAGTTTGTACTGGCATTTTTACGCGCGCAACCGCGAAAAGCTCGAGCGCAATCCGCGCATCGGCATGATGTACCGCACGTGGGACAAAATGCAGCCCACCGCCCGCGAAGCGCTGCTCAACCACGCCGATTCACTTCTTGAAAATCTCAACGCATTGTGATGAAACGCGCCTTGTACTGGTTCCGCAACGATTTACGCACTACCGATAATCCGTCGCTGCTTCGCGCCCTGTCTGAAAACGACGAAGTGCTTCCGGTCTTTGTTTTTGATGATTTTTGGTGGATGGAGGATGCCTTCGGTCACCGCAAAACCGGTGTTTTCCGCACGAAATTCCTCGTTGAGAGCGTGGCCGACTTGCGCGAGTCGATTGAATCGTTGGGCGGATCGCTCCTGATACGCCGCGGACGATCAGCGGAAGTGCTTGCCGAGTTGGCTACAAAATTGGGATGCCAGCGCGTGTATGCCCAAGCCGAGCACACCCTTGAAGAGCAGCAGATTGAGGCCGAGGTCGCGCGGCAGCTGCCGTTGGTACTGACGGAGGGGCACACCCTCATCCATCCTGACGACCTTCCCGTGCCGATTGAACGGCTGCCTGATGTGTTTACTCAGTTCCGCAACAAAGTGGAGAAGCTGAGCACGGTGCGGCCGCCGGCTCCTGAGCCGGAAGCCTTTACCGCGAGCGATGAAGACGCTGGCGAGCTGCCGAGCTTGGGTGATTTTGGCTATGTCGAACCTGCGCACGACGACCGCGGTGTGATGCACTTCACAGGCGGTGCGCTCGCCGCCTGGGAGCGTTTGGATCACTATTTTTGGACGACCCAATCGCTTAGCCGCTACAAAGAAACCCGCAACGGATTGGTGGGTGCCGATTACTCGAGCAAGTTCTCGCCGTGGTTGGCCAATGGCTGCTTGTCGGCGCGCGAAATTTACGCCGAGGTCAAGCGCTACGAAGCTGCGCATGGCGCCAACGACAGCACCTACTGGTTGGTGTTTGAGTTGCTATGGCGCGATTACTTCCGCTTCGTGGCCATGCGCTATGGGAAACGCATCTTTTACCGCAGTGGCATAAAGGGAACAGCACCCAAGAAACGCTTAGACGAACGCGTGTTTCGGCGTTGGGTTGAGGGTCATACGGGCGACGCCTTTGTTGATGCCAACATGCGCGAATTGGCAGCCACCGGCTTCATGAGCAACCGCGGGCGTCAGAACGTGGCGAGTTACTTGGTGCACGATTTGGGCGTTGACTGGAGGATGGGCGCATCGTGGTTTGAGCACTGTTTGCTCGACTACGACCCGGCCAGCAATTACGGCAACTGGATTTATGTGGCCGGTGTGGGGAATGACCCGCGCGAAAACCGCAAGTTCAATACTGACAAGCAAGCCGAGAACTACGACCCCGAAGGCAGCTACCGCCGGTTGTGGGGGTGAAGGGTGTGACCTTCGTTTATTTTGGGGGATTTTCTTATCTTTGATAGAATAAACGATGAGCACAATTGTTATACAAATCGACCCGAAGCACAGCGAATTGCTGAAAGAATTGGCTGAACGACTGGGTGGTCAAGTCACCGAGGTTCAAGGTGAACTTTTAGAAGATTTAGCGCTCGGTTTGCAAATGGAATCTGTTAAGACTGGTCAAAGTGTGTCAAGAGCCACTGTTATGAAGAAGTTGCGCAAGCAATGAATCTCATTTTCGACAAAGCCTTTTCAAAATCTTTGGACAAAGTATCTGACGCATCGGTACTTTCCAAGATTGAATTGATCCTATTGCACATGGAAAGTGCAGAGTCAATAAGCCAAGTCAAAGGGGTCAAGAAAATGGTCGGTTTTACTAATTACTACAGAGTACGAGTTGGCCATTATAGGGTAGGACTTGAACTCATTGATGACATAACCGTGAGGTTGATTGTAGTGCTTCACCGAAAAGACATCTATAGAAAATTCCCTTGAATTAAATCCGCGTCTTCGTTCGGATGAAGAGTGCAGCAATGGCCGTAGTTACTACGCCCATGATAAGTGCACCGACGGCCGATTGCACCATGTAGCTCTTCAGGTTGAAGTAATTGGCGGCACCCTCTTCGGTCATCAGTCCGTTCTCAACCGCGTACTTCTGCGCATTGGGGAAGAAATCGGGTGTGATGTAGGTCATGGTGAAGTATTGGCTGAGGGGGGCGAGCAAGGCGATGAAAAGCGAGACGAAGAAGCCCGATACAAAGGCCTGTTTGTAGGTGATTCGTCCGCCCAAAATTTTCTTCTTCTCGCGCAGTGTAAAAACGTAGAGCAGAATCGCGGGAATGGCCACCAAGTTGGTGTAAATCGGATGTTTGTCGATGTGTTCGCCGTGCAAACCGGCCATTTTTTCGAGGGTCATCCAAATGAGCATCATGCCGGTGAAAAGGAGAGCCCATTTGGTTTCGTGTTGAAAGCGTGCCATAGAGCTTGGTTTTGAGCGGGTGAATCGAGTGCCAAATCGCAGAAATTTTCATGGCTTTGAAAGCAGAACTCACCGAACCTAATGCAGTTTGGCTTGTTCTCTATTGTCAATGCTCGAACGATGAAATGCTGGAACCTCACGTACAACGACGCCGGACGATGGAAAGAAGTGTACGCCGTTTGCGGTCGTCAACTCTCGTTTTGGCAGAGCGTGAAGGCCGGTGGCAGTGGTTCGCCGCGCGGTGTTTTGGTATCGGCACCGGGATTTTTGGGCGAGCAACTTAATGAAACATCGTACGTAAAGTACTGCAATGTGCAACGCATGGACGGCGGAGGTCTGCTTTACTGTAAAATCCGCCTCGAAGTGTATGGGTTACCTCTGGCCAAAGGCGATGTGTTGCGTGTTGAACGCATGCAACGAAAGGCCGATGCCTTCGCTGTATTGATCAGAATTGTGCTGCGCAACCACAGTCATGTAGATATTGCCTGCGACGAACGCAATGCCGAGTTGTGGCAGCGCTTCCTCAGTGGGGTTTTTCATTGACAGGGTTTGCCTTACCTTCGGGCATCCCAACACAGCTTACCATGGTAGCAGATAAAACTTACGCGCTCGTCACCGGCGCGTCATCGGGCATCGGAAAAGAGATGGCCATTCTCTTGGCCAAAGAAGGCCGTGACGTCATCATTACCGCACGCAACTCAGCGGCTTTGGAAGAATTGCGGGCGAAGATTGGCGGCTTTTGTGCCATGACGGTGATCCCCATCACCTGCGACTTGGGAGTACCCGGCGGTGCCGATGCATTGATCAAAGCCTTAGAAGAAGGTGGCTACAAAGTGTGCACCCTTATCAACAACGCGGGGTTTGGTGATTACGGCGCATTTGCAGACGCTGACCGAGCCAAAACGGTGTCGATGCTCGATTTGAATGTGCGCGCACTGACCGAATTGACGCACCATTTCCTTCCGAAGATGATTGAGCGCAGGCACGGCCGCATATTGAATGTGGCTTCTGTGGCCGCGTTTGTCCCCGGTCCGTTGATGAGTGTGTACTACGCCACAAAGCACTACGTGCTGGCATTTACCGAAGGTTTGGCACGTGAATTGAAAGGTACAGGGGTAACGGTCACAGCGCTTTGTCCGGGCCCCACTAGCAGTGGCTTTCAAGAGGCCGCTGCTTTGGGCGAAGTGGAGTTCTTCAACGATCGCCACTTGCCAACGTCGAAAGAAGTAGCAAAGTACGGTTTGGAGGCGCTACGTGCGAAGAAGGTGATTGCGGTGCACGGAGTATCAAACAAGGTGATGACCCTTTTACCACGTTTGTTGCCGCGCAGTGTAGTGCGCAACTTGGTGTACCGCATTCAGAAGAAGTAATCAGCGTTGCCTGCTGATTGCTCGCTGGTATTCACGGGCGTACACCAAGTGCTGGTCTAGGGTTTTTGCGAAATGGTGGTAGCCGCTTAGATCGGCCTTCGCACACATGTACAGGTAGTCGTGGGCAGCAGGGTTCAGCACTGCGTCAATGTAGGTGACATCGGGGAAACTAATGGGGCCTGGCGGTAAACCTGCGTATTTATAGGTGTTGTAGGGCGAGTCAATTTCTTTGTGGCCATTGAGTACTCGGCGAATGCTGAAGTCTTGGTGGGCATAAATCAGAGATGGGTCGGCTTGAAGTGCCATTCCGATGCGCAGGCGGTTCAGGTAAAGGCCTGCAATCACAGGTGCTTCATCGCGTTTGGCCGTTTCAGCGCTGACAATTGACGCCAGCACAGTCACTTCGCTTTGCGAAAGCTTTCGTTCGGCAGCTTTTTCGCGACGTTCATCGTTCCAAAAGAGCTTGTACTCCTCGGCCATGCGTTTGATAAATCCGTCAGCATCGGTATTCCACCAGAATTCGTAGGTATTTGGGATGAACATAGTGCGAAAGTTCTCGCCATTGAAGCCATAGTTGGCCGCGACATCGGGGTCGCGCAAACGGCTGAGAAGGGCTGCCGAATCGGCATTGATTTGCCCCGCGATGCGTCCTGCCAATTCTTCAGACGTGCGCATTGCATTGAAGGTGAGTCGAATGGCGTCTTGGTCACCACTCCGAAGGCGGTTGATTAGGGTGTTGTGACTGCTGCCTTGCGCAATGAGGTAGCGACCGGGCTTGGCCGTTTCAAATTTCTTAAGGGCTGCTACTTGCACGAAGGCCTCAGGGGCGCGAATGATGCTATCGGCATGTAGGAGCTCCTTGAGTTCTTCAAGTGGGGTTGCTTGGGGAAGGATGAGTTCTTTGTACTCGCCAACAAAGGTGGTTGCACTGCCGAACACGATGCGTTGACCTTGCCAGTAAATCAACGCGCCAACAACCACCACTACGAGCGCCAGCGCAAGCAGGATGCGTTTCATTCGCTCTGACGGATGAGTTGGTACATGTGTTCATCGACCCATCCGGCAGAGGTCAAGAGCCAGTCACGGCGAACCCCTGCCTGAACGAAGCCGACCTTCTCAAAGAGGGCCTTGCTGGCGTCGTTGTTTGCGGGAATATTGGCGTACAGTTGGTGCAGCTGCAGGGTATCAAAGGCGTAGTCAACGAGTGTGATCAGGGCGTCGGCGGCAATGCCTTTGCGTCGAGCGTCTTTGTCGCCAATTAGAATTCCAATTCCGGCCCGCTTGTGCAGCGGGTCGAAGTCGTACAGGTCAAGGCAGCCTACCGGAGATTCTTCGGTGGCAATAACCAAACGCAGTTGCCGATCGGCATAAATGTCGCGTATTGAGCGCACGTAGCGTTCAAGGTCGTTGCGGCTGAAGGGGGTCACTGTGCCGCTGACAAGCCAGTTTTCGGTATCGTTTTCCCAGTCAAAAAACCAAGTAATGTCGTGCGGTTCAACCGCGCGCAGGAACGAAGATTTGCCGTGCAATTTCATATCAGCGGTAGCTTCCGGTGGCCAGTAGCACAAGGGTGCAGGCCACCTCGGTTTCAATTCCGGCGTCGTTGAACCGCGCCTCCATGTGGGGGTTTTCAGTGCCGGGGTTGAAAATAACCCGCCTTGGCTTGAGCGAAAGAATGTAAGCGCTCCATTCTTCTTGGTTCTGCGGCCCGACGTAAAGGGTTACGGTGTCAATGTCTGGAAATGCTCGACGTTCGGTAATGATATCGATATCGGCAATTTTACCGGCGCGAATGCCCAATGGAAAAACCTCTTCACCGGCGCGTTTCAAACGCAAGGTGGCTTCATAGCTGTAGCGTGCAGAATTTGGGCTTGCGCCGATGACAACGGTGCGATTCATAGGCCAAAGTTACGTTTTACACCGCGAATCTCTGTCTTACTGCCTTCCTTTTTAGCTTAGGAGGAAGGATGCGGGATGGAGGGCATTTCATTACATTTGTCGTTCAACCATACGCACTTCCCTGCATCGAATCGATGAAGAATTTCCTCCTAATCGTGCTTGCGATCATCGGCCTAGCCAGTTGCAACATCAACCGAAACCTCATGTTCCGCACGGATGTTGACTACGCGTTTGACACGCCGGCTGACAGTTCAAACTTGACAGAATACAGGATATCCCCGAATGACATCGTTACAATGCGTATCTTCTCCAACCGGGGGGCCGAGATTCTGAACGCCACTGCGAGTCCTGATCCGCAATCATCGACAATGGCTTTCATTCAATTTCCTCGTATTGATTACTTCGTTGAGGTCGACGGAACTGTAGAGTTACCTGAGTTGGGCTACGTTGAGGTGTCAGGTATGACCATCCGCGAAGCGGAAAAACAACTTGAGAAACTCTACGGCCAAATTTACCGTGACCCGTTTGTTCTTGTTCGAGTGACGAACAACAGGGTGTTTGTGTTCCCCGGCTCAGGCGGTGAAGCATCGGTAGTGACGTTGGCAAACAACAATACCACATTGATTGAAGCATTGGCACTTGCCGGTGGTATTCAGCAGCGCGGAGATGCACGGAAGGTTAAAGTACTGCGCCAAGTGGGTGATCGTAGGGAAGTGTACCAGGTTGACCTCTCAACAATTGAGGGGAAAGAAGCCGCCGGTATGATCGTTCAAGCGAATGACATCATTTACGTTGACCCTGTTCCACGTTTGCCGGCTGAGGTGCTTCGTGATGTATCGCCAATCGTGACTCTCATTTCGAGCCTGACGCTTGTTGTCGCCCTCGTTGGAGGAATATTCTAACGCTGAATGCAGGAGAACCCCGAATACGACGAATACAAGGAACGTCTGACAAACTTCAGCCATGAGTTTGATCCGGGTTTGTTCATTCTCATCGTTAAAAAATCGTTGGGTTATGTGCTCGGGGTGCTCTTCTTTTCGATAGCGCTCGCCTTTGTTTACCTGCGCTACACACCCGAAGTGTACGAGGCAACCGCCATACTTCAGCTTGCCGAAGACAATAGTGGGGGTAGAATTCTTGAGGTGAAACAAATCAACGTAGAGTCTTCAATCGATGGTAAAGTTGAGCAGCTTCGCTCTAAGCTTCTCATTAGACGTACCCTCGATCGTATGGGGCTCGACGTAAGTTACTTCGCCAAAGGGCGCATTTTGACCAATGAACACTATGTGGTTTCGCCCTATCGCTTAGATGTGCTAGAAGTAATTGACGAAACGGTGTTCAACGAACCGGTTTTCATTAAGTTCGACGATGATTTTCGGTTCTCGCTCAATTTCAGAGGGAAATCGTACGAAAAGCTCGACACGAACCGCACCTTGTCAACGCCTTGGTTTACTTTTCGGCTATCGGTGCACAACCCGGCAATGATTCAATCGTTGCAAACCGACAATGAGCTCTTCTTCAGACTCAACACGGTAAACCAGCTCATACCGCGGTTTAGCAATTCGCTTGATGTACGCGTTCTTAACAACACAGCCAAAACGATTGAAATTGGTTTCAAAGACAACAACCCCTTTCTCGCACGAGATTTTGTGGCCACTCTTGCCGATGAATTCATCCGCTTTGACCTTGAGAAACGCCAGCGCAGCGATGAGAACATTTTGAACTTTATCGATGCCCAAATTGATTCGGTCTTTACCAAGTTGCGCAGCTCAGAAAGCTTGTTGAATGAGTACAAACAAGTCAATAAAATCAATGACCTGTCGAATCTATCGTCGGTTTATCTTGATCGACTGACTGAGATTGAGTCGAGAGTAATTGAATTGGAGCTCGAAGAACGGCTCCTTAGCGATGTGAAATCGCTCACCTCCCTTGAAGCCGAGGCCATTTCACTCAATAACCTTGTGCCTTTGGTGGCAGGAAGCGCTTACGAAGGCGCCTTGGCCGGTCAGCTCGGAAACCTCGAAGAGCTGCTTTTCGAACGTGAAGAACAACTGTTTCGCATTACCCCCGACAACGTGACCATTCGCACCTTGGAATACCAAATCGGGATCCAGAAAAGCGTTATCGTTGAAACCATTGAAGCCCTTCTTGGCAAGGTAAAGGCCCGCAAAGGAGAGTTGCTTGAGAAACTCAATCAACTCGAATCAGTGTACTACGGTCTGCCTACAAAAGAACTCGAGTATGCCCGCCTTGAACGCATTTTTGCGATCAATGAGAAATATTACACCTTACTCCTTGAAAAACGCATCGAGTACCGCATATCAAAAGAGGGTTTTGTAAGCCAAAACCAAATTCTTGAAGATGCACGTTTGCCCGGCGCGCCCATTTCACCGCGTTCGAAAGGCATCATTATCACCTTTGTAATCACCGGCTTTTTGCTCAGTTTCATCTTCATCTCGGTGCGTTACCTGCTGAACAACTCCATTACCTCGCTCAATGAGATTGTTCGGCTGTCAAATGCATCCATTAGCACCGTTGGCGTTGTTCCCAAATACAAGGAGCACATTCCAACCTCGATGCTGCTCGTCGATAGAAGTCCGAAATCGGTCATGGCCGAGGCGTTCAGAACCATTCGAACCAACCTTCAGTTTATCGACAACACCGACGGCCCTAAAACTGTGGCCATCACATCAACGATTTCAGGTGAGGGCAAAACCTTTATAGCGCTCAATTTGGCCGGTATTTTGGCCTTCAGCGGGAAGAAAGTTATTGTGCTCGATCTCGACATGCGTCGTCCGCGCATCCACAAAGGTATGGGCGTAGCCAACGAAAAGGGAATGAGCACCTTGCTCATCAATAAAGCCAAGCTGGAAGAATGCATACTCCCCACGTCACTCCCTACCTTGCAATTCATCCCCGCAGGGCCCATCCCCCCAAACCCAAGTGAACTCATTCTAAGCGAGCGCATGACTTCACTAATTGATGAGCTTAAAAATCGCTACGACTATATTGTGATTGATACGCCACCGGTAGGACTCGTGACCGATGGCATTTCCATTATTGCACGTGCTGACTACCCGCTTTATGTGTTCAGGTCTGATTACAGCAAGAAACGCTTCGTTCAGAACGTTGACCGCTTGATGAACGAAAACCGCATTACCCGTCTTTCCGTTGTGCTCAACGGGGTTGATCTTGAGCGCAATAAGTACAGTTATAGCTATGGCTACGGCTACGGTTACGGCTACTCCTATCAGTACGGCTCAAACGGCTACTACGATGATAAACCTGCTCCAAAAACCTTCTTTCAACGCCTCTTCAAAAAATGACGATTCATTCAACTGCCATCGACGGACTTCTCGTGATTGAGCCCAGCGTGTACACCGATGATCGAGGGTACTTTTTCGAACACTACAATAAAAAGGCTTTTCGCAAAATGACGGGCGTTGCGGCAAACTTTGTCCAAGACAATGAGTCGTCATCAATGGCAGGCACCATTCGGGGTTTACATTTTCAAGTACCCCCGTTTGAAATGGGGAAACTCATTCGGGTTGTTAACGGGTCAGTGCTTGATGTGGCGGTTGATTTGCGTGTTGGTTCACCAACCTTCGGTCGTCATGCTTCGGTTGTGCTCAGTGCTCAAAATAAACGCCAAATGTGGGTGCCTCCGGGGTTCGCACATGGTTTTTTGGCACTTGAAGACGACAGCATTGTTAGCTACAAGTGCAGTACCTACTACAACCGTGACTCAGAACGTTGCTTACGGTGGAACGATCCTGATTTGGGTATTGATTGGGGGGTTGATAAACCTCTTCTGAGTGAGAAAGATGCGAATTCTCCGCTTTTTCGAGAATTCGATTCTCCCTTCATCTACAGCGACGAACCGTGATGTTCTTCTTTTTTGTGTCGATTGCTGCGCTTGCCTACGCTGTAAACCGCCTACTCCTAAAAAAACTACGTGGTTTGGGGACAAAAGCCTACGCAGCACAAGTGCGCTGGTCGTCGCAAGCCAAACCGACCATCGGAGGTGTCTCGTTTTTAATTGGCTTAATCGCTTCATTCGCTTCTTTTTCTTTTTTTGGATGGATGGATACGCTCGTTAGCAAGCCAATCATTTGCTTTGCGATAGCCGCCATCGCCGCATTTGGTATGGGATTGACTGACGACATTCGCCAAACAGGCCCGGCATCTAAGTTTATCGTTCAACTGGCTTGCGGAGCCTTGCTCTGGTTCGGAGGGATGGGAATCGAGCTAGGGAGCGACGCCCTCAACCTCGCATTGACGGTGCTTTTGACGGTCACGCTCATGAACTCCATCAACATGCTCGACAACATGGATGGGGTGTCAGGAGGTGCTGCCTTCAGCACCTTACTCGGTCTCTACTTCATTGCAGGTGATGGTGAGGCAAAACTGCTCTCACTCGGCATGGCCGCTACTGTAGCAGGGTTCTTGGTGCTGAATCGCTACCCATCGAGGTTGTTCATGGGCGATGCGGGCAGCCAACTTCTCGGTGTGGTGTTGGCCGGCTTGAGCATGTACATCATTGGAAGCGATCATGTTCTCCTGACCAAGCTTGGAGGGTCGTCTTGGCGCTGGTTGTTGCTTGTGCCACTGTTTTTTACAACCCTATGCGATACCGCTTTGGTGACCCTCAATCGCTTGCTGCACAAACGCTCACCATTTAAAGGAGGCAAAGATCACAGTACCCACAACTTGGCCTACTTAGGCTGGAGCGATGCCCGTATCGCAAATGTGTTTACGCTATGGTCAGCTGCCAACGCATTTGTGGTACACCGTTTGATGTTCACAGATTTATCAGATGCGCTGGCGCCGGTCATCGCACTGTTCATAATTTTGATAGGGATTTACGCAACATTTGTCGCGATATCCCGTGTAAACATAAAGAACCAACGACTTAAGTACGCCCCATGAATTCGGCACTCAAATACGCCATCGTCCCCGCCAGCTCAGCCATTGTTGCTGTAGCGCTCTTTATCACCTTTGGCAATGCCAGGGCCGTTGACAACAATGTGCCTGTGCGCCGCAATCCGGCAGAAGAGGGATACCGACTGCACATCCAAGACAATTACAAGGTGTTTACCCTTCCAACGCCTGAGTCACTCACCTTCGGTGGAGCCGATGTACCCCTTAAATCGTTCGGGGTGCGTGAAAAGCTTGACCGTGAATTGCTGGTCAATACCTACTGGCACAGCAACACCTTGTTAATGTTTAAGCGCAGCAACCGTTGGTTTCCGGTCATTGAACCTATTCTTGAACGAAACGGCATTCCAGATGATTTCAAGTACTTGGCAGTGATCGAGAGCGGACTTACGAACGCGGTTTCTCCCGCCGGAGCAACCGGTTTTTGGCAATTCCTGAAATCAACCGGAGAAAGTTACGGCCTGCAAATCAACGAAGAAGTTGACGAGCGCTACCACGTTGAGAAATCAACCGAGGCAGCCTGCAAATACCTCAATGATGCCTATGCCAAGTTCGGCGATTGGGCGCTCGTGGCCGCATCGTACAACATGGGCATGGGGGGTGTATCAAAACAACTTAACCGTCAGAAGGTAAACAGCTATTGGGATTTGTTGCTCAACGAAGAAACAAGCCGCTACGTGTACCGTATTTTGGCCATCAAAGAAATCTTGAACAACGGAACGGCCTACGGCTTTGTGGTACGTCCGGGTGATTTGTACGACCCTTACGAAACCCGCGAAGTCACCCTGGAAGGAGGCGTTGATGATTTGGCTGACTTTGCCTTACAAGAAGGTGCCAACTACAACATTCTCAAAACGCTCAATCCGTGGTTGCGCCAATCGTACTTGAAGAATCCTTCAAAGAAAAGCTACACCCTTGAGCTGCCTGCGTAGGGGCGCACTTGCACCGCAATGCCTTCGCGGCGGTTCATCCATCCCCCCCCAAAAAAAAAGGATTTATTCGTCCCGAAAAGCAACTGAACTTAAGCGTTGCGTAGGCGTGCTATCGATCATTTCGTGGCGGATGAGCGCTTGCGCAAGGGGCTGTTGCAGCACGCGGTCAATGCTTTTTATTTCCCCTGCGGGGATGCGCAACCGATGGCACTGTGAGAGAAAGTCGTGGCCGTTGATGGCGCTGATCGCCTCTGAAAGCGCATGAACGAGTGAAGAACGGTTTTTGACCCGACTGGCGTTGGTCGAGTAACGCTCATCGCCTGCCAGTGGAGTGATTGCGAGCACTTCGCACAGTTCAACGAACTGTCGGTCACTACCTACCGCGAGTACCAGTTCTGTGCCGTCAGCAGCTGTGAAGAGGTCTCCGTACGGTGCGATGTTGGGGTGCTGCGAACCTATTCGCTTGGCAATGGCTCCGGCCATGAGGTAGTTGGAGGCCTGGTTGGTCAGAGCAGAAAGGGCGGCTTCTTCCAGTGTAACGGTAAGGTAAGCGCCGAGTTGGGTCTGTTCACGGCGGTACAAGGCCAAGAGAATCGCCTCTTTCATTTGATGGGCCGCGAGCACATCAATAAGTGCAACCGGCATTTTCACCGGACCCGATTCGGGAGTTCCATTCATGCTCATGAAGCCGGTTTCGGCTTGAAGCACCACATCGTACGCCACCCGGTCAGGATGGCTGCGGAAACCGGTGAGGTGGCAATGGATTAATTTCGGATAGCGTTGCTTGAGCGTTTCGGGATCAAGACCGAATTTCAGCAAATCGCTTGGTTTATAGTTTTGGATGAGGACATCTGCTTCGCCCAACAACTGTTGCAGGCGCTGCTGCGAGTCGGGAGCAGACAAGTCAACTTGTTCGATTTCCTTCCCAAAGTTTACCGATGCAAAGTAGGCCGACACCGGTGAATCGCTCGGTTCGGATGCGAGGCGCCATGAACGGGTAACGTCGCCCCCTGCCCGAAGGTTTTCCCATTTGATCACACGCGCACCAAGTTCAGCGAAAAAGCTGCCTACAGAGGGCCCTGCCAAAACGCTCGAAAGGTCGAGCACCAGCAATGAAGAAGGAAGTTTCATACCACGAAGGTACTACCCAAGCGCAGCTTTGTAGGTGTCGATGGCCCGTTTTCGTGCGAAGGCATGATCAACCATTGGTTTGGGGTAGGAGGAGGTATTCAATTCAGGCACCCACTTGCGGATGTACTGCATGTCGGGGTCAAACTTTTCTTGCTGTGAAGTGGGGTTGAACACCCTGAAGTACGGCGCTGCATCGCAGCCTGAACCGGCAGCCCATTGCCAGCCTCCCACGTTGCTGGCGAGGTCAAAATCGAGGAGTTTCTCAGCAAAATAGCGCTCACCCAATCGCCAATCGATGAGGAGGTGCTTGGTTAGAAAGCTCGCCACCACCATGCGCACCCGGTTGTGCATGAATCCGGTGGCATTCAATTCACGCATACCGGCGTCAACAATGGGGTAACCTGTTGTGCCTTCGCACCAGCGTGCGAAATCATCAGGAACTGATCTCCACGGAATTTTGTCGTAGGCCGGTTTGAATGCAGCGCTTTCCGAGTGGGGAAAATGGTGCAAGATCATTTGGTAGAAGTCGCGCCAAATCAGTTCGTTTAACCATTTCTCATTCGTGTGCTGCGCGCGTTGCACCAGTTCACGAATTGAAACCGTTCCAAACCGCAAGTGCACGCTCAAGCGCGAGGTGCCTTTAATGGCGGGCAAGTCGCGCCGCTCGCCGTAGTTCAGGAGTACGTCGTCGCTGACTTCTTTGGGAGGGAACTCAATGGAAGTGCCTTCAAAGCCCATGTCGGTTAAGGTGGGCAAGACGGTTGAAGGGTGCTTTAACAGACGATCAAGATGCTGTTCACTAGGTCGTTTCGCAAGCGTTTCCGGAGTGAGTGTTGATTTCCACTTTTTCATGTAAGGTGTGAAAACCGTGTAGGGTTTGCCGTCGTCTTTGGTGACTTCACTTTTTTCGAAAATCACATGGTCTTTGCTTCCAATGAAGTTGATGCCATGTTCATCAAAGAGTTTCTTTATTTCAGCATCACGTTCTTTGGCATAGGGTTCATAGTCGCGGTTGGTGTACACAGCTGCAG
>DAITMF010000058.1:0-16897 GCA_036835325.1 Flavobacteriales bacterium | reverse complement strand
GCCTCACCCACCGAGGCCCCGACGCACAAGGGCTGTTCACAAACGCCCATCTGGCTGTCGCCCACCGACGCCTCTCCATCATCGACGTTGCCGATCGCGCCAACCAGCCCATGGTGTCACCCTGCAAACGCTACCTACTGGTGTACAACGGTGAAGTGTACAACTACCGCGAATTGAAAGAAGACCTGCGCCAACGAAACCACGCGTTCGTAACCGAGAGCGACACCGAAGTGGTGCTGCACCACCTAATGGAGTTTGGCGCTACCGGCATTTCAGCCCTCAACGGCTGCTTCGCATTTGCCTTCATCGACCTCGCGACCAACAACACCCTGCTTGTGCGTGATCGGTTTGGCATCAACCCGCTGTGGTACGCGCTTTCCGAGAACGGATGTTTGCGGTTTGCCAGCGAAGCCAAAGCCTTGCCTACGCTGCACCCCACCGATGTCAACCGCGACGCACTGGCCGACATTCTCACATTCACCTACAACCCTGAAAACACGTCGGCCCTTCACGGTGTGCTCAAGCTGCCTCCCGGCAGCTACCTCGAATGGCCAAAATCCCAAAAACCAACGCGGTGGTTTACGCCCTATCCCACCGGAGTAAATGCGGGGCAAACAACGCTTCGCAAGGCCCTCGACACCGCAGTGGCCCAGCGCTTGGTGGCCGATGTTCCCGTTGGCTGCTTTCTCAGCGGTGGCATTGATTCGTCGATTGTTTCGGCCTTGGCCGTGCGTCATCATGCCAAAATCAACACCTTCAGCGTGGGTTTTGCTGAATTCTCACACCTCGATGAGACCGCAGCCGCCGAAACCGTTGCTCGGCACATCGGAAGCCACCACCACAGCTTTCACATGACCGCCGAAGACCTCGAACGGCATGCGCTCATCATGCTCGAGCACCCCGATGAACCCTTCGCCGATTCATCGGCCATCGCTGCTTCGTTTCTCGCCGAACAAACGTCGCACCACGTGAAGGTCGCCCTCAGTGGCGACGGCGCCGATGAACTGCTTGGCGGTTACCGAAAACACAAGGCTCACGCCCTATACGCCGATAAATCACAAATGACCCGCTCGGCATTGACTGCGTTATTTCGGGTGCTGGCGTCCATCACACGCGGTAGCCGCTCGTCGCAACTGTCGAAATTGGCATCCGTTGGAAAACTCAATCCTGCCGAGCGCTACTTCGCCCTGGCGCGCTTCACTCGAACAGACGACGCGTTTGCCGTTTTCCCCCACACATCCGCCGAAGGCGACAATCAAAAAGAGATCCGCAGAATTTTCGAAAATTACCCCGAAAAGCGTGCTGCGCTGCTGAGCGATCAATGGATGGTGCTGCCCAACGACATGCTCACCAAGGTTGATTTAACCAGCATGCGCCACAGCCTTGAGGTGCGTGTGCCTTTTCTTGACCCGGAGGTGGTGAAGTGCATTCAATCCATTCCGTGCGCCGAACGCTACAACTGGCGCACAGGCAAACTGCCGCTGCACAGGCAGTTCAATGACCTGCTTCCGGCATCGGTGTTCGAACGCAAAAAACACGGATTTGAAGTCCCTCTGGCCTACATCTTGCGCGTCCCGCTCGGTCAACGGCTTGCTGCACTCGCACATTCGGAGGCCTTGCTTGCCCATGGCTTCGATGCGGTCGGCATTGAAACAACCGTTCGCCGATTTAACGCCGGTGAAGCACACCTGGCTCCTTTGATTTGGACCCTCATGCAGGTTGATGCGTGGTTGAAGCGCCAATCAAACGGCATTCAGTAACATTGCAGCATGGAAATCCCGGCGTTCATACAGCGTTCTCCGCTCGCCTCGGTGGTCATGATCGCGCTTGCGCTGCGCCTGATTGCCGTGTTTGCTGCGCCGGGCTACCTTATGGTCGACGATCAATTCCTGGTCGTTGAACCGGCTGCGAGCTGGGCAGCAGGCTCCGACCACAACAACTGGCTGCCGTGGAACATGGAAGGCGAAAAGAAGCCCCATGCGGCCAATTTCTCGTACGTGGGCACCCAATACTTCGTGTTTGAAGCGATGAACGCCATCGGCATGGAAGACCCCAAGGTGCAGATGGTGGTCGTGCGCCTCCTGCACGCGCTGTACAGCTTGCTCATCGTTGTTCTCGGTTTCAAAATCACCGAACGCTTGGGCGACCGGCGCACGGCGACTTACGTAGGCCTCTTCCTTGCTGCTGCGGCCATCATGCCGAATTTCTCGGTGCGACAATTGGTTGAAATTGTGTGCATTCCGCCTATGCTGCTGGCGACCTGGGCGATCGTCCGCACCGACGGCAAGCCCGAACTGCGCGACTTTTTGCTCGCCGGTTTGGGCATCGGCTTGGCCACCGGTTTGCGCTACCAGGCGGGGGTGTTTGGCATAGGATTTGGACTGGTATTGCTGTTCCAGCGCCAGTTCAAAGGCGCTGTCGTCACCGGCGTTTTCGCGTTGGTCGTCTTCGCGTTGACCCAACTCCAAGACGTCTTCATTTGGGGCAAACCGTTTACGCAATTGCTCGCCTACATCGGCTACAACGAGAGCCACAGCAGCAGTTACCCGAACGGACCGTGGTACATGTACCTCCTCACCCTGCTCGGCTATTTGGTGCCGCCTTTGAGCGTGTTTCTGCTCTATGGCTTCTTCGCAAGTGTACGGCGC
Source organism: Flavobacteriales bacterium (assembly GCA_036835325.1). Taxonomy (GTDB): domain Bacteria; phylum Bacteroidota; class Bacteroidia; order Flavobacteriales_D; family Sanyastnellaceae; genus CAMCHP01. The sequence goes on along the minus strand of DAITMF010000058.1, from coordinate 14,249 downwards.
TACCCCTTGGTGGTGCTACCGGCGCTGGCTTTTCTGGTCTTTCACAGCGCATTCCCGAACAAGCAAGAGCGCTTCATTTTCCCGATACTGCCCTTTGTGGTGATTGCCGGGGTTCTTTTTTGGGATGGATGGATGGCGTCGTCGGCCTTTTGGAAGCGCCGTCGCGGGTTGTGGCGCGGGCTGCTTTACACCTTCTTGGTCATCAACTTCGCAGGATTGGTTGTGCTCACCACCACCTACGGCAAACGCTCGCGGGTAGAGAGCATGTATGCCCTGTACAAAGCCGGTGACCTCGAGAACTTTATTGCGGTGTACACGAAAAGCGAGCCCCTGCCACCCCGCTTTTACTCGGGCCAATGGGAGCGCAACTACTGGTGCCGCGCCGAAAGCGATCCGCAGCTGCAACTCGAGCTCATGTGCGGCGCCCGGGAACACCGCACGCTCCCGAATTACCTCTTGATTTACGGCGGAGGCGATGTCGATGCCGCCATTGAACGCTTCGCGCCCGTTTTTGGATTGGATGAGCCCCTTGCCATTGTACAACCAGGCTTTCTTGACCGCATCCTCCACATGCTGAATCCCAACAACAACACCCTCGAAACAGTTTACATCTACCGAACCGACCTGCATGCGAGGTGCGGAACGCCTTAACAGCGGCTTGACATTGAAGAATGATGTACCTTTAGCGCCTTCAAACTTGCGCTATGAAACCACGTCTTTTGGCCTTGGCGGGCCTTCTGTGCACCTCGTTGGGCTTCGCCCAAATTCCGGGGTATTGGCAACAGCACGTTGACTACACCATCGATGCCAACGTCAACGTTGAAAACTACCAGTACGCCGGCTCGATGAAGTTGGTGTACACCAACAACTCACCCGACGACCTCAACCGCGTGTTCTTTCACCTCTATTTCAACGCATTTCAGCCGGGCAGCATGATGGATGTGCGCTCAAACACCATCGAAGATCCCGATCCTCGCGTGGGTTCACGCATCAGTGAATTGGCCCCCGAAGAACAAGGATGGATGCGCGTGAAATCGCTCACCATGAACGGAAAACCCGTGCGCTTCACCGAATCGGAAACGATTCTCGAGGTTGAACTCGACACCCCCATCAAAGCCGGCAAAAAAGCCACCTTCGAAATGGTGTGGGATGCGCAAGTGCCCTTGCAAATCCGCCGTTCGGGACGCACCAACAAGGAAGGCATTGAGTTCTCCATGGCGCAGTGGTACCCCAAATTGTGCGAATACGACAAAGAGGGATGGCATGCCAATCCGTACATCGGACGTGAATTCCACGGCGTGTGGGGCGACTTCAACGTGAACATCACCCTCAACAAAGACTACCTCGTTGGCGCCACCGGTGAACTCAAAAACGCCAAAGAAATCGGTCATGGCTATGCCCCCATCGCCAACCAAAAACCGGTGAACGGACAGCTCACCTGGCGTTGGGAGGCGAAGAACGTCCACGACTTTGTATGGGCGGCCGATCCCGACTACATCCACACCACCCGACAGGTTGAAGGCGGTCCGTTGCTGCGCTTCATTTACCAGCCCAATCCTGATTTCGATGCCAACTGGGAGCAGTTGCCCGAGTTGATGGACAAAGCCTTCCGGTTCATGAGTGCCAATTACGGCACCTACCCCTATCCCGTTTACAGCTTTATTCAAGGCGGAGACGGCGGCATGGAGTACCCCATGGCCACCCTCATCACCGGGCACCGCTCGCTGCGCAGCTTAACCGGCGTGGCCGTTCACGAAGCCGCCCACAGCTGGTACCATGGTGTACTCGCCACCAATGAGGCGCTGTACGAGTGGATGGACGAGGGCTTCACCTCATTTGCGACTGACCGTACCATGCTGCACCTGTTTGCCGACCCCACCCGCCGACCCAACCAAATGGCCTACCAAGGCTACATAAGTTTGGCATTGTCAGGCAAAGAAGAAGCGCTAATTACCCATGCCGATCACTACGCGACCAACTACGGTTATGGCATGGCGGCCTACAGCAAAGGCGAAGTGCTTCTTGCACAGTTGGCTTACATTCTCGGCGAAGAGGTGCGCGATCGGGCGCTGAAAGTGTACTTCGACACCTGGAAATTCAAGCACCCCACGCCCACCGACTTCAAACGCGTGATGGAGCGCGAATCGGGCATCGAACTCGACTGGTACTTTGAGTACTTCGAACAAAGCACCCATACCATCGACTACAGCATCGAGTTGGTTGAAGCCACCGACACCGGGGCACGCATTACCCTGGAACGCATCGGACGCATGCCCATGCCCGTTGATGTGGTGGTCACCCTCCGCGACGGCAGCCAACACATGTACACCATCCCGATGGTGATCATGCGCGGACACAAAGCCCAACCGACCGATTTCAAGGGTACATTTGATGTAGCAGCAGATTGGCCGTGGGTTGAAAAAATGTACACACTCGACATTGACCTTGCAGCAAGCCAGATTGCATCGATCGAGATTGATCCGGCGAAAGGAATGGCCGACCTCGACCGCAGCAACAACCGCGTTGAGCTCAACGCTGCTATTTTGTTCCAGCGTTGAAACCGGCCACAAACTTCCGCATCCATCCAAAAAACCTGAAACAAGGCGTCATCAACACCTTAATCGGTTTGGCCTTGCTGTGTTTTTTAGGCCCCATGAAAGTCACCTTGGCCGCTGATTTGCCAATCACCTTTCAATCGTTGCTGGTGGTCTTGATTCCCATTGTTTTGGGATGGATGCCCGGCGTGGCTGCGGTGGTGCTTTACCTCGTGGCCGGCGCCTCCGGATTGCCTGTTTTCGCCGGAGGAGCCTCAGGCATCGACGTTTTCACCGGCGACACCGGAGGATTTCTTTTGGCCTTTCCCATCGCTGCGCTTTTGGTTGGTTTCGCTGCAACCCGTACCTACAAATTCGAAACGCTGGCCTTGGTAGGGCTGCTCGTCGGAGGACAACTCCTCATTGTTTTCGCCGGCCTGTACTGGATGGAAGGCGTGCGCCAAGATTCGCTCAATTACTTCGCCTATGCCGAAGCACTCATGCCCGGCCTACTGATAAAAAGCCTTGCAGGCTTGTTGATTGCCTTGGTAATCGGACGGATGCGCAGCCGCTTACCGCAAACGGTCGAGTGACTTCACCAGTTCTTCATCGTTGCGAATGGCACGATTGGCCAACCAAGCAAAGGCAAACGAAACAAACGGAAGGTAGAAGCCCGCTCGGTACGCCAAATCAGGCTCTGCCAATTGAAGCGACCAGTAGTTTTGATCGGTGAAGTACCAAATGCTTCCCACGCCCAAAATAAGCGCGATGTAACTAAAGCGCACCAACTGCATTTGCCGGCGACGGCTACGGTAGGCAAAAATCGAAAACAGCTGCAGGGCTCCGGCAAACGAAAGGATGAGTATGGGTAAGAGCGAAGCCGATACCGACTTCAACTCACCGTTGGCCAGTTTCAAACGGTACAAACCGAGCATACTATCGTTCCCGGCGGCATCAGTAAAGTGCGCGATATCGACCAAAAAAACCGAAAACACAGCCAACGCTGCGAGCACCAAATAAACCGATTGAATGCGCTGTATCATGCCAATGGAGTTTCGCGCAAAGATACTCAGCTCCTTTTATTCACAGTGTTTTTTGATAAAAAGCCGAACCAAACTGCACTATTCGGTAAAAATGCCTTAATATTGCGACGTCGTTTCAGACAAGGTACCACTCCGATTTCCTCTTTCATTTTAGTACCCCATTCGCTTTTGCCATCTTAGGCGCAGCGTACCCCACAACAAAGAATTTCATTTTATATGTACGATATTATAGAGTTGAACAGCAAGAAAGTTGCTGAACTCCGCGAGATTGCCACAGGCATGAGCATCCCAAAATCAGACAAACTGAAAAAGCAGGAGCTCATTTACATCATCCTCGACGAACAAGCCCGTTTGCCCATCAAGGCCAAAAAAGCCGAAGGCGACAACGCCCCAACAGCCAAAAGTCCTTCCGAGAAGCCGGTACGCGAGCGCCGTCAACCTCAACCGGCCAATGCCGAAGATGCCGAAGACAAAGCATCAACTCCGGCTGAAGGACGCGAGACACGCGAGCCTCGTGAGCCCCGCGAACCCCGCGAACCCCGCGAACCACGCCAAAACGACCGCCAACAGCAAGGCGAGCGTCCACAAGGCGAACGCCAACAAAACGACCGAAACAACCGCCGCGATAACCGCCAACGCGGTGGCGAACGAAACGACAACCGACCAAACGATCGTCAACAAGGCGAGCGTCAACCACAAGGCGATCGTCCACAAGGTGAGCGTCAACAAGGTGAGCGTCAACAAGGCGAGCGTCAACAAACTGACCGCCGAAACAACGACCGTCAACAAGGCGATCGTCCGCAAGGCGACCGTCAACAAGGTGATCGTCCGCAAGGCGACCGTCAACAAGGCGATCGTCAACAAACTGACCGCCGAAACAACGACCGTCAACAAGGCGATCGTCCGCAAGGCGACCGTCAACAAAATGACCGTCAACCACAAGGTGATCGTCAACCAAACGACCGTCAGCAAGGCGAGCGTCAACCACAAGGCGAGCGTCAGCAAAACGACCGTCAGCCAAACCGCAAAGGCGGTGCAGAAGAACATGGCTACAACTTCGATGGCCTCGTCATCGCCGAAGGGGTTATGGAACTCATGCCCGAGGGCTACGGCTTCTTGCGCAGCGCCGATTTTAACTACCTCAACTCTCCTGACGACGTGTACGTGTCGCAGCAGCAAATCAAATTGTACGGCCTCCAAACCGGCGACACAGTCCTCGGTGCGGTACGTCCACCACGCATCGGTGAAAAGTACTTCCCGCTCATCCGCGTCGACAAAATCAACGGCCGCGACCCTGAATACGTCCGCGACCGCGTGCCATTCAAGTTCTTGACGCCGCTCTTCCCTGAAGAGCGCTTCAAACTGGCCGACAACCAAACGAACCTTTCGGTGCGCATCATGGACCTCTTCTGCCCCATCGGCAAAGGGCAACGTGGTATGCTCGTGGCACAACCGAAGGTGGGTAAAACAACCCTCTTGAAAGATGTCGCCAACGCCATCGCCAAGAACCACCCCGAGGTGTACCTAATCATCCTCCTCATCGATGAACGTCCGGAAGAAGTTACCGACATGAAACGCTCCGTGCGCGGTGAGGTCATTGCCTCAACCTTCGACGAACCGGCTGAACGCCACGTGAAAATCGCCAACCTGGTGCTCGAAAAAGCAAAACGTATGGTCGAGTGCGGCCACGACGTGTGCATCCTCCTCGACTCCATCACCCGCCTCGCCCGCGCCTACAACACCGTATCACCTGCTTCAGGCAAGGTACTCACCGGTGGTGTCGATGCCAACGCACTCCAAAAGCCAAAACGCTTCTTCGGTGCCGCCCGAAACATCGAAAACGGCGGTTCACTCTCTATCATCGCCACCGCATTGACCGAAACCGGCTCGAAGATGGACGAAGTAATCTTCGAAGAGTTCAAAGGTACCGGCAACATGGAGCTTCAACTCGATCGCCGAATCGCCAACCGCCGCATCTACCCGGCCATCGACATTTTGTCGTCGGGTACGCGCCGCGACGATCTTCTGCTATCGAAAGACGTGTTGCAGCGCATCATCATCCTCCGTAAACACATGGCCGATATGAACCCTGTCGAAGCGATGGAATTCATCAAAGACCGCATTGCCAGCACGCGCAACAACGAAGAATTCCTTATTTCGATGAACTCGTAACACACGGTGTCAGCAGGAACAAAACTGGTATTGCTCTGTGGCGCTCTCTGGTTAACCACCAAGAGCGTCCTACTTTACCTCACCACCATGGAGGTAAGCGTGATGACAGGCACTTTGCTCAACCTGTTTTTCATCATGCTCATCGCGCTGTTTTCAATCCACCGCCAGGTGCGTTCGCGGCCTAACGGTAGCTTCATTGAAGATGTAAAAGAGGTGGCCAAGAACACTGCACGCTATGCCCTGCTCGCTGTTGGCCTGTTAATCGTGTTCAATTACGGCATCGCCCGCGAGATCAACACCGCTCGTCAAATCAGCATCGAACGTGAAATCACGAGCCACTTCGATACCGATGAAGCGTGGCAAGCCTTCATTGAAGAAAATCCGGCGCAAGCCAAAGCCGACCGTGAGAAACTGCGTGAAGATTCGTTGAGCAATTTCAGACTGTATTCTTCGTGGTACTTTCAAACCACCTTGGCCCTGCTCGGGTTGGTGTTTTTCGCACTGATCGCTTCGGTATTTACGACCCTTTTGTGGCGTAACCTGTTTCGATGAACTGCGTTTATCGCAATACTCGCGCTATCTTTGCGTTGACAACAGCATGAAATCACACGTGTTTCACATACTCGTTCGCCTTGTTGCCGCGGTTTTTCTTTTGCTTTTTGCACTTCGTGCGGATGCCCAAGCACCCCGTATGCGGAACCTCGCATCGTTTGACAGTAAGAAATACCACTTCGGATTTCTTCTCAGTGCCAACACCTCTGACTTCTTCTTTGAATACAGCGACCGAACCTCCTTTGCAGATTCGCTTCTTGGGATTGAAAACCGACGTCAATCGGGCTTCAACCTCGCACTGTTGGCCTCGTACAACATCACCAAGAATGTGCGCCTGCGCTTCATTCCGGGGCTTTCGTTCCAAGACCGCGGCTTGAACTACCGTTTTTTGGAGCAAGACGGCAGCACTGAAACCATCTTGCGGAGAACCGAATCGGTGTACCTTGATTTCCCGCTCTTACTGAAACTCCGAACCAACCGCGTCAACAACTTTGCCGCCTATGCACTCATTGGTGGAAAAGCCAGTCGCGACATGCAAACGCAAGAAGACGTTGACCAAACCCTCGGCAACGAAACCATTCTAAAGCTGCAACGCATGGATTATTCCATCGATGCCGGCGGCGGTTTCGACTTTTTCCTCCCCTTCTTTAAGTTCAGCATCGAAATGAAAACGGCCTTTGGAATACCCAACGTTCTCATTCAAGAAGCCACCCGCTTTTCATCGCCGATTGAGTCGCTGCGCACGCGAACTTTTATTGTATCCATTTGCTTCGAGGGTTAAGCGAATAGGTTTTCGCATCTTTGTGATTGGCTGCACTGTGGTGGCAGCACCCGAACATGGAACTTCCAAAACGAAACGCACCGCGGTGGATCATCTTCCTGATTGATCTTGCCATTTGTACTTCGGCTTTCATCGTGGCGTATTTGGTGCGTTTTGAGTTCAATCCGCCCAAGCTTGAAATCGACTTGGCGCTGCGTTTCTTCCCCATCTTCATCGCCATTCGTGCGCTGTCGTTCGTTGTTGGCAAAACCTATGCCGGCATAATTCGCTACACCAGCTCACAAGATGCGCGGCGCATTTTGCGCATGCTTTTCATAGGCACCGGCGTGTTTTTTGCGCTGAACCTTTTGCGTTTGTACGCCTTCGATGGCATTTTCTTTGTCCCAAACTCCATCCTCATCATTGAGTTCCTGCTCAGCACCTTTGCTTTGATCGCTTCGCGGATAGCCGTAAAGGTGGTGTACCTTGAATTGAAATCGCCTTCGCGCGAACGCACAGGGCTGGCCATCTATGGTGCCGGGGAAGCCGGTGTGATTGCCAAACAAGCCATCGATCTTGACACACGCGCCGGAATTGAGGTGATAGCCTTTATTGACGACGACCGCGCCAAAGCCGGGAAATCCATCCACGGGGCGCTCATTTACCATTCATCAGAAGCAGAAACGCTCTTCGCTGGAGGCAAAATCGAACAAATGATCATCAGTGCGCAGCAGTTGCCAACCGACCGGCGCACTGCCATTGTTGATCTTGCATTGAAACACGGCATCCGCGTCTTGAACGTACCTCCTGTACACCGCTGGATTAACGGTGAACTCAGTCTTCGCCAAATCCGCGACATCCGTATCGAAGACCTCCTCGGTCGCACCGCCATCCGACTCGACAATCCTGAAGTAAGCAAGCTCATTGATAAGCGAACCGTGCTCGTTACCGGCGCTGCCGGAAGCATTGGCAGCGAAATTGTCCGTCAAATCGCTGCCTACAACCCTGACCATCTGGTTTTGTTTGACCAAGCTGAAACACCGCTCTACGAACTCGAACAAGAACTCAAAGCGGCCGGTTTGCATGAAAAATGCCACTTTGTGATCGGCGACATCCGGCAGAAAGACCGCGTACGGCGCTTGATGGATGCGTTTAAACCCCAAACGGTTTTCCATGCCGCGGCCTACAAACACGTCCCGCTCATGGAAGACAACCCCAGCGAAGCGGTGCTGGCCAACATTTTGGGTACACAGAACCTCGCTGACCTCGCCGATGAATTTGGCGTGGAGCGCTTTGTCTTCATCAGCACCGACAAAGCCGTGAACCCAACCAACGTCATGGGCGCTACCAAACGGGTGGCCGAGATGTACATCCAATCGCTGAACGAACGCAGCAACTGCACCTTCATTACAACGCGCTTCGGAAACGTGCTGGGCTCAAACGGTTCGGTCATTCCACTGTTTAAACGGCAAATCGAAAAAGGCGGACCGGTCACCGTAACCCACCCCGATGTTACCCGCTACTTCATGACCATCCCTGAAGCCGTTGAGCTGGTGCTCGAAGCCGGCACTATGGGCGAAGGCGGTGAAATCTTCGTTTTTGACATGGGCCAGTCGGTTCGCATCATTGACTTGGCCGAAAAAATGGTGCGTTTGTCAGGCCTCACGCCCGGAAAAGACATTGAAATCAAAGTCACCGGACTTCGTCCGGGCGAAAAATTGTACGAAGAACTCCTCGCCAACGACGAAAACACCATTGCCACCCACCACCCCAAGATTTTGAAGGCAAGGGTGCGTCAAGTCGATTTTGACACTGTGCGCGAACAGGTTAGACAACTCGTTGAACTCTTCGGTGCGCAAAACAACGACGCTTTGGTGGCCAAAATCAAAGCGATTGTGCCTGAGTACCGCAGCGAAAACTCCACCTTCCAACGGCTTGATGGCTAGGCCATGCCGCTCAAAACGCCTCCCCTACCGTAAAATACAAACCCGATGAACCGCGGCCCCAAGCGGCATCCAAACGAAGGTTCAAGTTCTTCTTGCGATCGGCTGTGAAGCGCAGGCCTGCGCCACCTGCATTGCGGTAAGGCGTTTCGGTCAAGTCTGAAAGCTGCGCACCTACAGTGCCGGTTGACCAAAAGCCGTTCAAACCCCAGCGACGATACACCTTCAGCCGCAGTTCGGTTTGCACGAGCACGGCGTTCTTGTCGCGAAAACGGCCTTCGTAGTACCCACGCATCCTTCCGGTTCCGCCGAGTTGTGCCATGAGGTAAAACGGAACCGTGCCTGTTGTGTGGTCAACAAACAGTTGATTTGCCCAAATAAGTCCATCCGCAACCGGGGTGTACAAACGGGCATCCAAGCGGTACCTCGAAAAGTTGTAATCGCCGAAGGCATGCTGGGTCACCGCTTCAATCAAATGGCCGCGGGTTGGGAAAAACACATTGTCACGTCCATCCACAAAAAAAACCACACCCGGGTCAAAGGTCAATCCTCCCTCGCTGCCCGCAACCGTGCCTGAGTCGAGCATCCCGCGGGAGCGGAAACCCGAAAAACGCCAGTGCTCAACCCACAAACGCGGCCCCACATAGACGTTCTTGCGAATCTGCCGAAGCACATTGATGCGAAAGCGGTCAAAGCGCGTATCGTAGCGCTCGGCCGAGAAATCGCCGTTGCCCACGCCGAAAAACAGGTAGTTGAAATCGTACACCTCAACCTGGCCGTGCACCCACCACCGGCGGGCATCCCAGAACAGCTGGAAGGGCGCGTACACAAAGAACTGCCGCTTCTCGGTGAAGGCAAAGCCCGCCTGCACGATGGAGGCCGGCGACACGCTGTCGGCCTTGTTCGTGTAAAAGGTGTAGGCCCCGGCCGCGCCAAAGCCATTGCCCGTCTCCGGACTCCGAAAGGCCACCGGAAACGCCAACCAGTTGTTCTCGCGCTCCTGGGCGAACACAGCAGCAACAGCGAGCGAGGCAGCAAGGGTTATGAGCAATCGACGAACCACGCGGCAATATCGCAGTTTCAGCGAAGCGTACGCAAAAGACTGCGTACCTTCGCGCCATGGTTAACCTTCGATACTACGCGTTTTACAAGCCCTACGGAGTGCTTTCGCAGTTCACCGATGAAGATGGCAATCCGGGACTCAAAACCCTGATCAGTCTGCAGCAAGATGTATATCCCGTCGGACGCTTGGATCTTGACAGCGAAGGCCTCTTGCTGTTGACCAACGACAAGGCGATCAACATGGAGCTGCTCAGTCCGAAACGCAAGCACTGGCGCACCTACCTCGTGCAGGTTGAAGGCGAAGCCACCGATTCGCACTGCCACCGCCTCGAACAGCCCATGGAGCTCAGCATAAAGGGCCAGAAGTACCGCACGCTTCCGGCGCGGGCCAAGCGCTTTGAAGCGCCCGAATTGCCCGAGCGCAATCCGCCCATTCGCTTTCGTGCGAGCATCCCTACGAGTTGGATTGAACTTCAATTGATTGAAGGCAAGAACCGCCAGGTGCGCAAAATGACGGCCAATGTGGGTCTGCCTACCCTCCGCTTGGTGCGTTGGCGCATTGGAGCATTGGGCCTCGACGGCATGCAGCCGGGCGAGTTGAAGGAGCTTGCGCCTCAAGAATTCCGGATGGCCTTGCGCGATTTTTAATTACTGACAGTCAACATCGAAATAAAAACTTCCGGCCGCAGTCCCTATACCTCCTGAGAAGGTAAACCAACCGCTCACCCCATACGCAGTGTTTACGTTGTTGGCGCCGTGACCAAGTTGTGCGGCGAAAAAATTGTTGGCCGGTGCATGAGCCAGTTGCAGCACCTGGCCGGCGTTGGCGCCCGTGCCGGTCATGGTCGAGCCGGGCGCAAGCAGGTAGTAGGTCCAATCGAGGTAATTGTCGCCCACCAAGTTGCAATCGTCGCGGTAGCTGGCCGGGAATGCTTGCGTTGACCATTCTGACCATGTTTTGGCTTCCATCAATTCTACCGAGAGCAGCCAGCCCCGTGTCGGGTCATCCTGATCGAGCAGGTTGGCCGTGAGCTGGGCCGTGAACTCCGTATCCTGCCAAAACGTCGCATCGGTGGCCGTGTACCGCAAGTGTTCCGTCCCGGTGAACAGCACTACCGCATGCGGTAGGTTGGCCGTGCAAAGCAAACCGTTGGCGTGCGCCTGCGGGGTGGTCATCGTGCAGGCATTCTCGGCGAGGACTTCGCACTCAGTGCCGAACTTCGCCAAAAACACCAGCAGGTCGGCCGCGCCAACGTTGCCATCGCCGTTGAAATCGCCGTCACAGGCGAAGAGGCAGGAACCGTTGTCAAGCGTGGCTGCAGGCTGGTAGTTCAGCGCTTCGGTATATGTGCAGCCCACGACTTCTTCGTAATCGCACAAGCCGTTCTGGTTCAAATCAAGGTTGCAGTTGCCGTCGCAATCGAATCCGAACGGAGGAAACTGACAGCTGCCATCGTCGATCGTTGCTGCCGGATTGAAATTGCATGCATCGGCAGATGTGCAGCCGAGCACGAAGCTAATGCCGCATTCACCGGGGACGAATGCCACAACGCCCGCAAGTTGAGCGAAGCATTCATTGGTGTAGGTAACACCGTCGCAGCCACAAACGGGATCGAACACACCAAAACAACTTCCGTTGGGGTCAATGAGCGACGGATCGATGCATCCATCACCGCCGCCCACAATCTGGGCTGACAGGACAAACGACGACAGAGCGAGCACGAGAGAAACAAAGGTGCTTTTCATGGCAGAGAGAAATAAAGCGGTTGTGAGCAAGGTACTTTAAATTTCAGCAACAGAAACGCGTAAAATCCCGTAAACGCATCCTGTGCAACCGCAGGCAATATTTCGGAACGGTTGTTGTTATATCCATGAAAAATACGGCCATGAACAAGCTTCTCTTCTCTCTTTTGGTGTTTGGATGGATGACATCCGCATCCGCCCAAATCACCGTCAACGACTACCCCATGCAGGTGACGGCCAACATCGATCAATTGGATGCCGTGGCCGGCGTAACGGCCAGCAGCACGTGCGGCGCGGTTGAATCAACGGTGGTTGACCAAACCTTTAGCGGCGGCTGCCTCGGCACGCTCGTCCGCACCTACACCTTTAACGACAGCTGCGGCAATTCTGCTAGTGCCCAGCAGTTCATCAAGCTTGAAGACACCCAGGCCCCTGTGCTCTCGGGCGTGCCGCAAAACACCAGTGCATCGCCCAATCAACTGCCGGCGGTGCCCGAAGTTACGGCCACCGACAACAGCGGCGAACGTGTGACGATTGACTACCACGAGTTCAAAGAGAACGACCAAGTCACCCGCACATGGATTGCCGAAGACCAGTGCGGCAATGTCACGCAGGCCAAGCAAGTGATTGCGCTCAAGGCACTGTAAGAATGTAATGACGTAACCTGCCAACAAGGGTTAATTCTTCCTAATGAACGTTAGTTCGGATTGGACGAATGGGGTTGTGATGTATCTTTCGGTTGTATAAATAATAGTTATACTCTCTGAAGCTGACGTTCAATCCTTTAAAAATATTCGCCATGAAAACGTTCATTCTTTTGGTCCTCAGCGCAGCCATTTTGTTGCCGAGCTGTGTTGTGGTACGGCAAGGCGAAGTCGCCATGAAGCGCCGCGCCGGTCGATTGGTTGGTGAGCCCATCACCGAAACCATGCGCGGTTACAATCCGTTCGTATCGACCTACATCAAGGTACCGGTGCGCAATGTGAACTACAACATCAAGCTTGACATTCCCTCGAAAGAAGGATTGACGATTGGTTGTGAGGTATCGATCCTCTACCGCATTGAGCAGGCCAAGGTGCCTCAGCTGTTGCGCGAAGTCGGACCTGACTTTGAGGCCAACCTCATATCGCCTGTGTTTCGTTCGGCCCTGGCCGACGTCAGCGCCCGATTCATGGCCAAAGACATGCACACCGGCATGCGGGCCACGATTGAGGAGGAAGTCCGTCAGCGCATGGCCGAGATTGTGAAAGACAAAGGCGTGATTGTGGATGCCGTTTTGATGAAGCGCATCATCCTCCCTCCTACGCTGACGCAGGCCATTGAAGACAAGTTGGCCGCCGAGCAGGAAGCCCAGCGCATGCAGTTTGTCTTGGAGCGCGAACGATTGGAAGCCGACCGCATGCGGGTACAGGCCGAGGGCGTACGCGACGCGCAGAAGATTTTGGCTGAAGGTTTGACCCCTGAGATCCTCCGTTACGAGTACATCAAGGCCTTCAACGAGTTGGCGAAGTCGAACAACGCGAAGGTGATCATCACCCCCAACGACTCCCAACCGGTGATGATTGAGGCGCCGTAAGGCTACATACAGTTTTTGAGTGAGAACGCCGCAGCGAAGAGTTGCGGCGTTTTTTGTTGGGGGTGATTTTTCAACAACCTCGGTATAGTACAGAGGATGTGTTGGGGAAATGGGTATTTTGGCAGTACGATAGAAGGAGGTGAAGGATCACTTAGCCTACCTGAAGCAGGGGGTAAATGAGGTTCAACCTCATTTATAAACGAGTTGTGTGCTACCTGAAAGAGCCAATACAATGAAAGAAAAGAAAGATAAAAATGCATCATACTTTAAACCTGTTTTGTGGTTAAAAACCCATTCCATCTTGACACTTATTGTTATATGTGTTCTCAGTATGAGTTGCAGAAAAGAAAAAAATAGAATTTGCGAATTGTACGACGGTGATGTTGGATACGCAATTGGATCGATCGAATCGATAAATACCTCACCATTTAAGGCGACATATAAATACGATTACAGTATTGACGGAACAGCGTACAATGAAAAAGAAAAAGCTTACGGAATAGGTCAAAAAGATGAAACGTTGATAGGCAAACAATTCATTGTAATCTATGCATTGAGAGACCCATCAAATAGCGATTTGAACACAGATTATCTTATTGAATCGGAACAAGAATTTGATGATTTCGAATCGGAATTCTCATCAGCTCCCCCCTCTCCTGACTTTCCAAATAATTGCAAATAATAGGCAGCACACAACAGAGCATATAGCTTATGGCGGGATTTTCTTACATTCGAAAAATGATCTTCGTATGAAAATTATCCTGGAATGAAAGATATATCTTCGGGAGCCGCCACAAGCCATATGCTTGAACGTTGTAAGCCATTTAAAAAAACAGAATGTTGATATGGAAAACATTAGGTTAA
>DAITMF010000057.1:0-17139 GCA_036835325.1 Flavobacteriales bacterium | reverse complement strand
GTTGCTGAACCGGTTACGTCAGGCGTGGTGGCTGAAGTACAGTCGATGGTAATGTCAGCCGGGCAATCAATCACAGGCGCCGCGAAGTCGTTGATGGTGATCAACTGAACGCATGAGCTGCTGTTGCCGCATACGTCGGTTGCAGTCCATGTACGCTCGAAGGTTGATGGGCAATCGCCGCTTACCATACCGTCAACGAAGGTCAAAGTTACCTCTGAACAGTTATCGGTCGCTGTTGGTGTACCTGCAAAGGCGGGGTCTGATGAACCGTTGTCGCAGTTAACCACGTAGTCGGCCACACATTCGATCTCAGGTGCAACTGTATCGATGATGGTAATGGTTTGGCTAATGGTGGTGCTGTTGCCACAGTTGTCAACGGCAGTCCATGAACGCTGAATCTGCTCTTGGCAATCCGATACAATCGCAATGCTTGAGATGGCTGAAAGCGTCAGGTCGTCGTCGCAGTTGTCAGTAAACACAGGCTCGAACGATGGAATCTCGTCACCACACTCGATGGTGAGGTCTTCAGGCAACTCATTCGCTACCGGAGCTGTGGTGTCAACGATGGTTACGTTCTGAACGGCTGTAGATTGGTTTCCACATGCGTCAACGGCAGTCCAAGTGCGAACAAGGGTCTCGCCACACGCGTTTGGAATGGTCATTGCACTGAGCGATACCATTGGGTTGCTATCGCAGTTGTCAATGGCCACGGCAAATACCATTGGCACATCCTGATCGCACTCGATGGTGATGTCGGCAGGGATGCCGGTAATCACAGGTGCAGTGGTATCAACAAAGTTGATGGTCAAGGTGCGTACGGCTTCGTTTCCGCATGCGTCAACGGCTGTCCAAGTGTAAACCTCGGTGCGCTCGTTGGCACAGTCACCTGCGATGGTCTCAAGGTTGAAGTCAAGCTCAACACCTGCGTCGCAGTTGTCGGTAACCGTTGGTTCAACGATGCTTGGCAATACGTTGCACTCGAGGGTCAACACCTCATCCTCTCCAGAGATAACAGGAGCTTCAGTGTCAATGATGGTGATTACTTGCTCGCATGAAACGCTGTTGCCACATGGGTCAACGGCAGTCCACGTGCGAACGATGCTGTACGGACAGTCGCCAGTCATTGGGCCGTCAACGAAGCTGATCATTGGCTCTGAACAGTCGTCGGTAGCAGTTGCTGAACCGGTTACGTCAGGCGTGGTGGCTGAAGTACAGTCGATGGTAATGTTCGCCGGACAGCTGATTACCGGTGCTGCGAAGTCGTTGATGGTGATCAACTGCACGCATGAGCTGCTGTTGCCGCATACGTCGATTGCAGTCCAAGTGCGTTCGAATGAAGACGGGCAATCGCCACTTACCATGCCGTCAACGAAGCTGATTTCAACTGCTGAACAGTTGTCGGTCGCAGTTGCGAAACCTGCATCTAACGGATCAGATGAACCGTTGTCACAGTTCACAGTGTAGTTCACTGGACATGTGATCACCGGCGCTATGTTGTCAATTTGTGAAATGGTTTGGGTAGCAGAAGCTGTGTTTCCACATGCATCGGTTGCAGTGAAGGTGCGAACAATCACGGCACCACAGTCATTCGGATCAACCAAGTCAGATACAACTACCTCGACGTTTTCGTCACAGTTGTCAATGGCGGTTACCGTGCTAATTGGGAGCGCATCGTTGCATCCGATGGTGATGTTAACGGGAACACCCACCAATTGAGGTGCATCGTTGTCTACGAAATGGAAGGTGAAGGTGCGCACGGCTGAATTGCCGCAAGCATCAACCGCAGTCCATGTTAAGATTTCTGTGCGCTCGTTGGCACAGTCACCGGGAAGTGTCTCAAGGTTGAACACGAGTTCGACGTTGTCGTCGCAGTTATCGGTTACCGTAGGAGGCACAATACCCGGCAAAGAATTGCAGTCAAACGTTTGTTCGCTGTCCTGGCCAGAGATAACCGGCGCAGTAGTGTCGTTTACAGTAATCACTTGCTCGCAAGAAGTGCTGTTACCGCAGGCGTCAACGGCGATCCAAGTCCGTACAAAGCTGTATGGACAGTCACCGGCTGACGGGCCGTCAGTGAAGTTCACTTCAACTGCGTTGCATGCGTCGGTAGCTGTCGCCATACCGGTTACTTCCGGCGCTACGCCTGCTGCACAATCAACAGTGATGGCCGCAGGACAGTCAATCACAGGCGCTGTAGTGTCGATTACCGTTACCGTTTGTACAACAGAAGCAGCGTTTCCGCAGTTGTCAACAGCCGTGAAGGTGCGCGAAATGATTCGCTCACAATTGCTTCCTGATTCGGTTACGTTAACTGTTACTTCTACAGTCTCATCGCAGTTGTCGATGGCTGTTGCCATTTCAGTTGGGATGGCAGCAGTACACTCGATGGTCGTGTCAGCAGGAACCGAAGTGAAAATCGGTGCCTCCTCGTCAGTAATCGTAAGGGTTTGAACACACGAGAACGACTCACCATTGAAAGTGCCTGTGAATGTACGGGTGATGATTTGCGGACATGTTCCTGAAACTTGGTCGTTGAAGGTCCAGTTGATGCTCACTTCAGAATTTCCGGCTGAACAGCCGCTAGAAACACCGAAGATGCGCACGTTGTCGATTCCCCAGCCACCCATGGTGTAGCCGCTTGAGCCGTTTCCGAATGCACGGAAGCGAATCTCAAAGTTGTTGCCTGCTGCTCCGGGAAGTACGAAGGTGTCATTGTAATTGATGGTAGCTCCGTGTACAGAAGTGTAGCTTGCAGCTTGCAACCAAGCACCACCGTTCACGCGGTACTCAAGCTTAATGGTGCCAGGTACATTTGATGAACCGAAGAGGTCTTGCTGCATGCAGAAGCTCACTGAAACTTCATCGGTACAACATGCATCGTACACCGGTGAGGTGAGTGCTGTATTGTATGGAGTATGGAAATTCGAGTAGTCAATGAACACGTTCGGGAAGCTGCTGCATGATGGTGCGCAACCATTGCCTACTTGCCATCCGGGGCCGAATGACCAACCTGCAGTTGAGCCACCCCAAGCTTGGAATTCAAAATCAAACTCACCCGCTTCGCGCTCACACGCAATGTTGTCTGCACAAAGCAAGGTAGGCTCACCTGTGTGCGCCGGATCAGTGCTAGCGGTACAGTCAAGCTCAAGGTTAGCCGGACAGTTCACTTCGCAGTCAGGAGTTTGGCACAACAAGTTAGCGTTCAAATCGCCGTTACCGTTGTGTGTACCTGAATAGCTGAACCAAGTCGACATACCAAAGGCCGCATTCTTGTCGTTCGCTCCGTTGGTACCGATTTGGAGACCGTGGTTGGTTCCGTCCATGTTGCGGAGGAACAAGAAAATACCATTGTTCGCACCACGACCGGTCAGTACGTTCGGACGTGTTTGATCAAAGCTGTAGTAAGTCCATGTTTGTGCGTCAGCAGTGCTGGCGAAAGCCGGAATCTTTGGTGCAAGTCCTTGCGCCAAGAATTCGTCGTAGTTCGACTTGTTGTTGAAGTGCAGAACAACTTCAAAGATTTTGTTTGGGCTGTTTAGCGCAAAAATCTCACCTGTCATCTTAGCAGTTCCATCGGCGTACTGAATGAACTGTAGACCTTCAGGGCTGCTGGTGTAGTTGGTACCAAAAGCGTTGAAGAAGATGAAATGACGTGTACCGGGACCATTGAAGCCAACAACCTCACAAATTTCTTCAACTTCAGGTGTTTCACACTGTGCATCGGCCAAGGCCAAACCTGCAGCCATAAATGACGATGGGTTGTTGGCCGGGTTTGAGTTCAAGAAAATTTGAACGTTGGTAACATCTCCTGGTACGTTTTCGAGTACCAATGGAGTCAGGTTCAACGACAAACCGTTGGTGTTGCCGGTGATTTGGTAGAATTTCGATACTGAACCAGCGGTTACGGTGATTTCAGCGATTCGGCCGTCGTTCGACATATCGGTTAAAGGAACCGTAACTACGATGTCACGTGGTTGGTCGTGCGCAGGAACCGTGAGGTTCATGGTGTATGAAGTCTGCCACAAGTGACGACCCACAAACTCACCGCTACCTGCTGAAATTGCACCCGCATTGCTGCGGAATACGTAGGCTGTTAGGGCGCGAAGGTTGTTGCTGAAACCACTCGGACGGCAAACGCTTACGTTGGCTGCCGCAGGAACTTGAGCGCGGTACGCGCGCTTGTTGTTTTGGTTTGTGCCGTTTCCTTCCAATACGTTTTGAGCAACAGCAGGGTAGTCAACGCCATCAGCCACAAAAGTGACTTGTGCAGGCGGGTTGCTTCCTTTCCAAACCGTTTCGAGGATGATGTACTCAACGTCTCCTGGGAGCGTGTTGTTGATCGCGATTGAAGCACACTGCTGACCTTCCATCCCGATGCCTTGAACGTTCAAACGCAAGGCATCTTCGCAATCGAGCTCGAAACTAACAACCTCAGGATTCGACACATCTTCGCACTCGTAAGTTGCGTTGATGTCGCCATGACCGCTTGATGTTCCGATGTAGTCAAACCACATCGACATGCCATTGGCATTGGTGTTCAAATCGTTTGCACCGTCGCCAAACTGGAGACCGTAGTTGTTGTTCTGTTGTTGGAGGATGAGGTTGTTGCCCGCCAAACCATTCAAGCCTTTGAGGTAGCTTGTTTTCGACATGTCAAGTTCGTAGAACATCCATGTGTTTACGTTACCAAGTTCGGGGCTCTTGGCTTCCCCTCCTTGTGCAATCCACTGGCTGTAGGTCGATAGATTGTTGAACCATACCGATACCTGGAATTTCTTGTTGGTGTCAGCAATGCGCTCTACGATACCGTAGATGCGGGCAGTGCCGTCGTCGAACTTGTCGATGAAGAGGCCGCTTGAGGCTGCGCGGAAATCAGTTCCGAAGCTAGGCAACCAAAAAACACGTCCACCCGGGTGTTGGAAACCATCGAGCGGACAAGTCTCAACCAAGTCACCTGAAGTGGCGTAGTCAATGTAGGTATTTTCACAAATGTGATCCCAAGTGTTGTAACAGCAAGAAGGATCTGCGGCGATTACATCTTGGAAAATTGGGTCAGATGCTGGGTAAGGCGACGAGCCGTTGGTGATGCTCACACACACTCCGCTAACAACCGTGAAATCAATTGCGATATTGTCGCACAAAGCACCGCTTGCATTGTCAAGCTTGTACACGTGGGCACTGAAGTGGTAGTTCCCTGGGTTCAGGGTAAGGTTAACACCGCCATCGGCCCCACCCGGCAAGGTGTATGGCACAACGTTTTCGGTATTCGAAGCTCCGTTCAAGCTGAGCACAACGCTCTCTGCGTTTCCACCAACCTCTACCGCGATGTAGTAACCTGCGGGAAGCGACGAAAGGCTGATTTGCGCGCCGTTGGTCAACGAAGGTAAACCTGGAACAGGAGCGTCTGTGACCTGATCATAGATGAACACACCTGTGATTTGCGCCGTGCAAACGTCGTTAATGTTCACATGCACATCGCCGGTTTCATAAATGGTTGAACACCCTAAAACCCGGCCACACAAGCGGTAATTGCCAGATTCTGACGGACAGAAAGTCGTCATTTGGTTGGTTGACCATCCGGTTAAAGCGATGATGCTACCGTTCAAATTACGGGCCCACATCCATTCAACAGTACCCCCACAAACCCCGACAGGCGGGGTGTTAACCACTGCGCAGCCATTCTGCGAGCTCAGTGTTGGAAAGTTAATGTTGCAACAGCTTTCTTCAGCGCGCAGCCCCGTTGCTAACACGAGGAGAGAAGCCAAAACGACGATACGCGCTGCAATTGAGCGCCAAATCGAATTAGACCAAGAGTAACAGTGTGTCATTGGTTATGAATTAAGTACAAAAGCCGAATAGTGCCCCATTCGACGAAGGATAACTTGGTTTAGTTTGGCAAATATAGCCATTTATCGACAAATCAAAATATTTCGTCGATAATTTTATCTAAGTCATCTACATATTAACACGCAGATTACATTCGACGAACACACGATATCATCCATCAAAAACGAAAAATCCTGCGATGAACAACCGCGGGATAATCTATACTTATCGTTTGTGTCTACGAAGCCTTAAGCTCGGCAATCGTTGCCAATGGATCAGCCGCAGCGAACACTGCGCTGCCGGCTACAAGGGCTTCAGCGCCTGCATGCACAAGTTTGGCAGCATTGCCAACACCGACACCTCCATCGATTTCAATGGTAAACGAGGCGCCTGCAGCCAAACGCATAGCGGCCAGCTTTTCAATCTTGGCGTACGTGCGCTCTATGAACTTTTGCCCGCCAAAACCCGGATTCACACTCATCACCAAAACAAGGTCGAGGTCACCCAAAACGTCTTCAAGCACCGCAACAGGTGTATGCGGATTTAGCGCTACACCGGCCTTCATGCCCGCTTGGCGAATCGCCTGCAAGGTTCGGTGCAAATGGGTACACGCCTCGTAATGAACAGTAAGCACTGCTGACCCCAGGTCTCTAAACGCGTTAATGTAGCGATCAGGATCAACAATCATTAAGTGCACATCAAGTGGCTTGGTGGCGTAACGCCCTATCGCCTCAATCACAGGCATGCCGTACGATATGTTGGGCACAAATACGCCGTCCATCACGTCAATATGAAACCAATCGGCTTCACTGCGGTTGACCAATTCAACGTCGCGCTGCAAGTTGGCAAAGTCGGCAGCAAGCAATGAAGGTGCAATAATGGGCATGGTTTCAGTAATTTTCCGGATGGATGTGAGCGGAGGTATAACGGCGGCAAAAGTAAAAGAAAAACCGCCTTCTCGTTAGAAAGCGGCTTTCTATGCTTGCGCTAAAGGCCATCGTTGAATAAAACCAAAAATACCGTCGATGAGAAAACCTGTAAGGTTGATGGCCTTCCTTTGAATTACCTCAGCAAAGATGAATCCACTTAAGCGCATTAACTTTGACGCGGGTCAAACGGGCGAATGACTTTCGTCAGGCACTTGTGCAAGCTCACACAATACCTTGAATGTTTCAGCGTTTCCCATCCAACCAATACACCGTGAAAAGAAGCTTAGGACTTGCTTTGTTTTTCCTGCTGTCGTTAGGCGCATTCGCCCAAAACGGCGGTAGCCATGCCTTCTCATCGCTCGATATTCAACCATCGGCAAGGGTGGCCGCAGCCGGAGGCCAATTGCCGGCCGTGCGCGACGGAGACCTCAGCTTGGCCATCTTCAACCCTGCCCTACTCGATTCGCTGACCCACAAGCGCGTATCTTTATCTTACGTGAATTACTTCAGCGGAGTTAATCTCGGCTATGCCGGTTATGCGCACCACCTTGATAGCTTGGGCATCACCGTGGCGGGCACCTTGCAGTATGTCAATTACGGTCAGTTTACCGAGCGCGACATCACAGGCCTTGAAACAGGCAACTTCTCGGCCGGTGATTATGCGCTGATCTTGGGGGCAGCCAAACCCATTGACTCACTCTTCACTGCCGGTGTGAACCTCAAAACAGTGTACAGCAACCTCGCCGGATACAATGCTTGGGGCATGGCCGTTGATGGTGGCGTAACCTATTTCAATCCAGAACGCCGCTTCACTGCAGCGCTTGTCATTCGAAACCTCGGGTTTGTGGCCAATGGTTTTACCGATGGCGAGCGTGATAGCCTCCGTACAAACGTACTCATCGCCTTCAGCAAACGGCTCAAGCACGCTCCTCTGCGTTTCTCAGTCGTGTACGACAACATTCAACAATGGGACCTTACCACCGGCTTTGAACCCCAAGCCACCATTGACCCGTTCTCGGGCGAAGAAGTTGGAGGCATTCGCTACCCATTCGCTGACAACCTGATGCGCCACCTGACCTTTGGCGCCGAAATACTACTAAGCGACAATCTATACCTTAATATAGGTTACAATTACCGTCGCCGGCAAGAGCTCAAACTCAACGACCGTTCAGGCACAGCAGGATTGTCATACGGCCTCGGATTTCGCATCAACCGGTTCAACATTGCCTACGGCAGAGCGATCTACCATTTCGCCGGCCCCTCAAACCATTTTACACTCACCACTCGTCTCAGCGACTGGTAAACTTGTGACTCCGCTGAAATGCGGTATATTCGCACACCAAGATCAACCGAGGTGAGACATCGCATCAACATTGCCATCGACGGCTACTCGTCGTGCGGAAAAAGCACCCTCGCCAAAGCCATGGCCAAGGAGCTCAACTACCTCTACATCGACACCGGAGCGATGTACCGAGCAGTTACTTTGTTCGCCCTGAAGCAAAACATCGCCAAAAACGACACACTCAACGCTGAAAAGCTGGTTGAACAACTTGAAGCCATCTTCATCACCTTCAAATTCAGCGCCGAAGCCGGCAAATTCGAAACCTACCTCAACGGCAAAAACGTTGAAAAAGAAATCCGCTCCATGCAGGTTTCCAAGTACGTTAGTCCGGTGGCAGCCGTACCTGAAGTGCGTCGCAAACTCGTCAAACTTCAACAACGCATGGCTGAAACACGTGGGGTCATCATGGATGGCCGCGATATTGGTACCGTTGTATTGCCCGATGCCGAACTGAAGTTTTTCATGACCGCCAGCTCGCACGTCCGCGCGCACCGCAGATTCAAAGAACTCATCGACAAAGGCACAGAAATCACCTTCGAAGAGGTACTCGAAAACATTGAAACACGCGACCGCATTGACACCACGCGCGAAACAGATCCGCTGAAAGCCGCTGATGACGCCATCATCGTTGACAATTCTGACCTCACCATTGATGAACAATACACCTTCATCATGGGCCACGTGCACAAGCACCTCCAAGCCGTTAGCTCATAACGGCACGCCCTTTGTACACGCTTTGAAGTGTTGATAATTTCCGGCTGCGCGCGATAAAGCCGCCACCCGACGTTATACCTTCGAATGCTGATGAAATTGGTTCGCCTCCCCCTTATTTTGCTCGTTTTCTCTGCCGTTTCTCTAAGCTTTTCGGGCTCTTTTGGGGATGGATGGACGGGTAGCCCTGTGAATACAAAACCTGTTTTTAGGCAAGAGGCCACGCCTTGGGCTGATTCGCTCATGAACGTGCTCTCCATGCGCGAGAAAATCGGTCAACTCTTTATGGTGGCCGCGTACAGCAACAAAGACAACAAACATGTTGACGAAATCGAACGTCTGATTCTCGAGTACGACATCGGCGGACTCATCTTCATGCAAGGCGGCCCCGTTCGGCAGGCCAATCTCACCAACCGCTACCAAGCCCTCGCCAAAGTGCCCCTACTCATCTCAATGGATGCCGAATGGGGCCTCGGCATGCGGCTCGATTCGGTGCAATTCTACCCGCGTCAGCTTACACTCGGAGCCAGCTACGACGATGACCTTGTGTACGCCTTTGGACGTGAACAAGCGCGCCAACTCAAGCGCATGGGCGTGCATGTGAGTTTTTCACCTGTGGTGGATGTGAACTCCAATCCGCTGAACCCGGTCATTGGGAACAGAGCGTTCGGTGAAAATCGCGAACATGTAGCGCGCATGGGCTACGCCTACATGGCCGGATTGCAAGACCATGGAGTGCTCGCCAATGTAAAACACTTCCCCGGCCACGGCGATACCGATTCTGATTCGCACAAAACCCTCCCCTCCATTCTCCATAACCGAGAACGGCTTGATAGCATCGAACTTTACCCCTTTCGCGAACTGTTTCGAAAAGGCGCAGGCAGCGTAATGGTGGCCCATCTGAACATTCCTGCCCTTGATTCCGCTGCCGTACCCTCGCCTTCTACGCTGTCGCTCCCCATTGTTACCGGATTGCTGCGCAACGAACTCGGCTACGACGGTTTGGTGTTTACCGATGCACTTAACATGGCCGGTGTGGCAAACAGCGCACAGCCCGGTGAAGCCGAATACCGCGCCCTGCTCGCCGGCAACGACGTGCTGCTCTTCGCAGGCGATGTACCCCGCGCCATCGAGTTCATCGAAGCCGCCGTAGAACGTGGCGAACTCACCCCTGAACAAATTGATGAGCATTGCTACCGCATTCTTCAAGCGAAAGAATGGACGAAAGCTCACCTACGTAAACGGATTGAAACGCGCAACCTCATCTCCGACCTCAACGGAAATGAAGCCATCGCCATTCAGCGCAGAACCATTGAGGGTGGTATAACCGTAGTGCAAAACCAAGGTGTTCTTCCTCTCATAACCACGGTTGGCAAACGAATTGCTGTGGTCACATTCACCGATAAAGCCGATACGGTTTTCGCCGAGTCACTGAAGAAATTCATCCGTCCAACAACCTTTGTCATCCCCAAAAACCCCGATTTCAGTCTTTCGCAAAAACTCGAAACCGACCTGGCTGAATATGATCTTGTCGTATTCAGCTTGCCCGATGCCAGTAACAGTCCGTCAAAAAATTGGGGCGTCACCAACCAAAGCGTGCGCATTATCAATGCTGTGTCAGCGAAGACGAAAACAGCCGTTTGCCTGTTTACCAATCCGTATGCGCTAAACAAAGTCCGTGGTTTGGAACGCAGTAACGCCATCGTGGTAGGCTGGCAAAACCATCCTCGCGTTCAAGAAATTTGTGCCGAAGTGCTGGTGGGTGCGTCACCTGCGTATGGAAAACTTCCTGTCTCATGCGGCGACTTTGCAGCAGGCAGCGGAGTGCAACTAAGCGGACAAGGACGCTTGCGCGAAACTACCCCCGAATACGTAGGGCTTTCAAGCCGCGAATTGTCGCGCATTGACAGCATAGCGCTTTCGGGAATCGCAGAAAAAGCCTACCCCGGATGCCGTGTGGTGATTGTGAAAGATGGCAACATCATTGTGAACCGAAGCTACGGTCACCAAACTTATGAAGCCAAGCGCCCCGTTGACCGCGCAACCGTATATGACTTGGCCTCGATCACCAAAATTGTAGCGTCGACGGCAGCGTTAATGCACCTGCAAGACCAAGGGCTAATTGACCTCAATTACAACCTTTGCGATTACATCGATGTACCTGACACCTCGGCATGTTACAACATGAACCTACGAATGATGCTGAGCCATTATGCGGGTTTGCCGGCGTGGATTCCGTTTTACAACACTACCATCAAAAACGGCGAACTGCGGCCTGACCTCTACCGGAACAAGCCCGTGCAAGGCTACACCACCAGGGTTGCAAATGATCTCTACATCCTCGATTCTTACGCCGACAGCATTCACCAACGCATTGTCAATGTAAGTCTGAAACCCGAACAAGAATATAGATACAGTGATTTGGGCTACTACTATGTTCAGCGGTTGGTTGAAAAGCTAACCGGGAAAACCCTCGACGCCTACGTTGATTCGGTTTTCTACCGTCCAATGGGATTGCGAAGCATGGGCTATCACCCTTTGAAACGCAATGAACTGTATGACATTGCGCCAACAGAATACGACTTGTTGTACCGTAAGCAGTTGGTTCACGGACATGTACACGATCAAGGTGCAGCCATGATGGGCGGTGTTGGAGGCCACGCAGGAGTTTTTTCCAATGCCGAAGACCTGGCAATGATGATGTACATGTTCATGAAAGAAGGGGAATTCAACGGTCGACAGTACATTACCCCTGAAGTTATCAATGAATACATAACTTGCCATTACTGCGGTGAAGGTAACCGCCGCGGTGTCGGCTTCGACAAGCCCCCAATCCATGGCGGAGATGGCCCCTGCGCCAAGAGCGCATCATTGAAAAGCTTCGGCCACTCAGGTTTTACCGGAACACTTGCATGGGCTGACCCCTCGGAAGATTTGGTTTACGTATTTTTGTCAAACCGGGTGTACCCAAATGCAGAGAACAATAAACTGCTCAAGATGAACATCCGCACCAACATTCACCAAGTGGTGTACGACGCCATAAAAGCTGCCAAACTGAGAAACAGAAAACAGCTGCTGGGTAGTGTGGGTGCGCCTTAACCGGCACTCGGTCGCTGACAATGAAAATCGGTATTGTTTGTTACCCCACCTTCGGAGGAAGCGGCGTTGTCGCCACCGAACTCGGAAAAGCCCTCGCAGCCAAAGGCCATGAGGTGCACTTTATTACCTACAACCAACCGGTTCGATTGGGCAGTTTTCGAAAGAACATTTACTACCATGAAGTATCGGTTAGCGAATACCCTCTCTTTGATTACCCGCCGTACGAACTCGTTTTGGCGAGCAAACTCGTCGATGTAGCACGCTACGAAAAGATTGATTTGCTGCATGTGCACTATGCCATTCCCCATGCAAGTGCGGCATACACGGCCAAAATGATTCTTCGCGAAGAAGGCATTGACCTTCCGGTAATCACCACACTCCATGGCACTGACATTACCCTCTTGGGCAGAGATGCTTCGTTTGAACCGGTGATTTCGTTTGCCATCAACCAAAGCGATGCTGTAACAGCGGTTTCAAATAGCTTGAAAAACGACACGTACAAGCTTTTCGGTGTGAACAAGGAGATTTCGGTGATTCCGAACTTCGTGTGCATGGAGCAGTACACGTTTGAAGCGAACAAAGAGCTGCGTGAGGTTCATGCTCCCAACGGTGAGCGCATTCTCACCCACATCTCCAACTTCAGGGCAGTAAAACGCATTGAAGACGTGATTCGCGTATTCGCTGAAGTACGCAAACAAGTGCCTGCAAAACTGATGTTGGTAGGCGATGGTCCTGAGCGTGGACGTATCGAGCAGCTTTGCCGAGAACTCCGCACCTGCGAAGATGTTATCATGTTGGGCAAATTGAAAAACCCTACAGAAGTGCTCGGTATTTCAGACCTTTTCCTTCTGCCCTCTGAGTCAGAGAGCTTTGGTTTGGCTGCGCTTGAGGCCATGGCTGCAGGCGTGCCGGTGATTTCTTCGAATGCCGGCGGTTTGCCCGAAGTGAACCGTCACGGTGTCACCGGAATGATGAGCGACGTGGGCAACGTGGAAGACCTTACCCGAAACACCTTGTACATTTTGCGCGATGAAGAAACCCTCGCCAAGTTCAAGCGGCAGGCATTCGAGCGCGCCAAAGATTTCGACCTCCCCAAAATTCTGCCGATGTACGAGGCCATTTATACAGCCGTCTTAAAGAACAAAGCAATCGCCAATGTCTGAGCAACCAAAGATGCTCACCGACCGAATCAGCTTCGTCCGCAAACCTGACGAACTCACGGTCGTAATTACGCAAGAAATCCCACGAGCGAAAGAAGCAATGCTTTTTGCATGGTTGTGCGCGTGGGCGCTCGTGGGCAGTGCTTTCATTTATTATTGGAGGATGGCCCCTGTAGCGTCTACCGACCGAATTTTCTTTGCCATCTCAACGGCTTTTTGGCTGTATTTTTTCGTGCGAACCGTAAAAGTTTGGCTTTGGAGGAGGATGGGCAAAGAGCTTCTTCGCATTCAGGGTGAAACTTTGATGATCAAAGACGCCTATGGTCGGTGGGGCAAGCCCCGCGATTACCACACTGACCGAGTGCGTAAGTTCGGTGTGATTCCTTATGATTTTACCAAATTCGGCCAGTTCATGGATCGCGCGTTTTGGGTCATCGGTGGCGAAACGCTCGGCTTCGATTACAACGGTAAAAAAATCGTTTTCGGAAAGCAGTTAAATGATCGCGATGCAGTTCAACTGGCGCGCATCATCGAAAAAGCCTTGCGTGAAATTCCTGCCCGTAGCCGCCGCGACTAAATCTACAACGCTCACGGTCAAGGCAACTGAATCAAGTACCGCACTGCTGCGGCGTACCCTTCCAACCCCAATCCGCTGATGACGGCCTTGCATGCAGGGGCGGTCAACGACTGGCGTCTGAAGTCTTCCCGTGCGTAAATGTTTGACAAATGTACTTCAACCACAGGCGCTGAAATGGCCGAAATGGCATCCCGAAGTGCGATTGACGTATGCGTGTATCCGCCGGGGTTCAGAACAACTCCATCAACGGTAAAACCGTGGACATGCAACGCATCGATCAAAGCTCCCTCGTGGTTGGTTTGCTCAACGAGGAGTTGGGTATTCGGGAAAACGTCAATAAGGCCTGTGAGGTAGTCATCCAGCGAAGCTGCACCATAAATTGAGGGCTCTCTAACCCCAACAAGGTTCAGGTTTGGTCCATTCAAAATGAGGATGCGTTTCACCGCCATATCAATTCTGAGCGTCGATGGTTTCGCGCTTCCAGAGCCCTTCGGTGATAGAAACTCCGTTTTTGAAGTAGTAGATTCCGGCCTTTGAAATCACTTTGCGGTAGGTGTCTACTTTGTTTCCACGACGAACTGTACGTTCGATGACCATTTTGTTGCCCTCTTCGTACGATTTTTCCTGAACCCCTTCTTCGAGGTTTTCGTAGCCCGGTGGCAGACGGTATTCATCAACCGATTTCTTCTCACCTGCATTCAAGCCAAACAGCTCTTTGCGGCGGTCGTAGGTGCGGTCACGAGCGGCCAAGGCCAAATCAGCTTGCTGGTCTGAGCTGCGCTCTTTGCTACGGCGTACTTCGGTCATGTTATTATCGGCAAGTACTTCTTTTCCTTCACCAACATCGCGCAGTTGCTCTTTCTTCTCTTGCACCGATTCAGCACCGGTTACTTTTCGTTCATCGGCAGCACGGCGCAGGTCGTTTTCAAAGTTGCTGTGCTGGTCTTTTTTCTCTTCAACATTGGCAACGTTGTCAAGACGTACGTTCTCGCCAGCGCCTGCAATGTTGGCAAGTTTGGTGTTTTTCTCTTCAACGGCAAACTCGTTGTTCACGCGGCGGGCATCGCCTTTACTTGCGAAGGCCGCCAAATTTGCCAACGCTTCTTCTTCTTTTCGTTCAACTTCGTTGATGTGTGCTTCGCGGTAACTGTCATTGGCAGCTAAGGCTTGCTGGGTGGCTTGCTGGGTGCGCACATTGTCGGCTGCTGAAGAACGACGATTGTTCGCTCTTCGGTTGTAATCACCCAGGTTGCCAGCATGTTCTTCTTTCACTGCTTCGCGGGCATCAACGCGCGATTCGTGTTCCATTTGACCGTCGCGGTAGATGCGGGTCATGTTCTCCTCGACCTCTAGCTTTTCTTCCTGAAAACGGCGCATGGTGGCATCAGCATCTTGCTCGCGGCGGCTAATTAAGTCTGAATTGCCGTTTTTCTTCTCTTCGATGCGGTCGCGCTTGGCCAGATCATCACGGCGGCGAGCCTCGCGGTAGTAACGCTCGGCCTCGTCTTCAGAGGTTGCATCAGCGTTGTTGGCAAACTCACTGGTGCGGCGGCGCTCTTCTTCTGCTTGGCGTTCACGCTCGGCTGCCAGGCGCGCACGTTCAGCTTCTTCTTCTTGTTGGCGGCGCAAACGTTCGGCCTCTTGTTCATTGAGACGTGACTCTCGTGCAATTCGGTCGGCCTCTTCGGCTGCCAAGCGCTCGGCTTCTCTTCTGCGGGCTTCTTCTGCCAATCGGGCTGACTCATCGTTTGAAGCCTTGGCCAACATTTCGTTTATGCGAGCTATACGCGTTCCAGGGTACTTGTCACTTGGTCGCACAAGTTGGGCACCTTCGTATACTGATTTGGCCTCTTCAAGATTTCCGGCATCAAACTTAGCGTCGGCATCTGCAATCATGGCGCGGTACTCTGCTTCTGCCTTCGCAGCCGCATCATTGGCCGCGGCTGATTCACGGGCTTGTGCTTCTGATTCGGCTAGAAGTTGATCGATGCGTTCAATGCGCGATTTTGGGTAGTTGTCGTCTGGTCGCAAACCTGCTGCCGTTGCATAATCAGCGCGAGCGTCTTGGAGTTTCTTTCCGGCGAATTTATCATCGGCTTTCTTGATCAAATCGCGGTACTCCTTTTCTAAACGGTCACGTTCAGCTTGATTGGCGGCTGCCACGGCATCGTTCTCGGCTTTGGCGGCCGCTGCGATGAGTCCTTCGACTTCTTTAATCTTTTGAGGTGGAAGCTTCTCGGCAGGTTTTGTTGCTTGGGCTTCTTTGTAATTGTTGATGGCGGCTTGGTAATTCTTTTCGCTCACATTGCGGTCACCGGCAGCCATGGCTTCGTTGTACCTGCGGTTGCGCTCTTCTTCTTGAGCTGCAGCAGCCAATTGCTCATCGAGTATTTTACGCGCAGCCTTGATTTGCTCTCTCGGATAGGTCTCAGCCGGGAACATGGCACTGGCCTGCTCGTACTTCTCAATGGCAATCGCGTAGTTCTTCGCGTTGAAATCTTTGTCAGCCACTGCAATCAAACCATCGTATTCAGCTCGTTTGGCAAGTGCGGCGAGTTCTTTTTCGATGCTATCAAGCAGGTCTTTCGGCTCGCGTTCTGCAGGTTTGAGTTTTTGGGCTTCGACCAACGCATCTTTGGCTTCCTGGTACTTCTTTTTCCCGATATCGCCTTTTGCTTGGGTGATGAGCGAAGTATACCGTTGCTCAAGTTCGCGTGCAGCATTCTCTGCATCGAGCTTGGCTTGCGCATCGGCCAGTTTTTCGGGCGCTGGTGCCCGATCGGGAATCACTTTCAAAGCGGCTTCATACTTGGCAACCGCATCGGCATACTTTTTCGCCGACATGGCTTGATCACCTTGCGCCACAAGCTCATTGAATTGCTTCAAGAACTTCTCCATGTCTTTGGCCAACTTCTCCAATCGCTTCAGTTCATCAGAAATCTTCTGCTGCATCTGAGCGGTATAGTCGTAATCAAACTCGACAGAGTTCCGAATCGGATCGAACGCAGCCTTTCCAAGCGGCGCTTCCATGATTTTCATGTCAAAACCTTCAATCATGTTGAACAGGGTCATGTCCATGTTCAGCTTGAAGCCCCCCGCCATGTCTTCAGGTGGTATGCCTTTGGTGTTGATCTCGATTTTCTTGAACACCATGCCATCGGCGCTGAAAGTGAACATGTATTTGTGACCCAAAGGAAGGTTAAACCCATAACGGCCATTGGCAGCTGTAGTGAAGGTGTCGTACTCTTTCCCGTCTTGGGCGACCTTTACTTGAACACCTTCCATGTTCTTTCGAGAGGCCTCATTTTTCACCGAACCGTGAATGTCAAGAATGCCATCTTGCGCGGCAAGATCAACGGCAAAGAGCATCAACAGCACCGAAAGCGCGGCTGAAAATAGTGCGGTTTGAATCGATTTTCCTTGCATGATGGCCTTACGGCTTTCTAAATTCAACGTAAAAATAAGGAAAAAGATATCTTCGGGGCCTAAGAGTTT
>DAITMF010000056.1:0-17573 GCA_036835325.1 Flavobacteriales bacterium | reverse complement strand
AGCCGCAGCTTGGTATCGGGGTACCAGCCCGAGTGGCGCACCCAGTGGCCGCAGTAGTTGGTGAGGCGGTTCATGGTGAACCCATCGATCTCGGGCGTATTTTTTTTTATCGCTTCGCGGATGGCGTCGCGGAGGGTATCGTCGAGGGCTTCGTCGGCATCCAAACTCAGTACCCAGTCGTTGCTTGCCATTTGCCACGCTCGGTTTTTCTGTTGTATGTGTCCGTCAAAGGCATGCTGTTCAACGCGTGCTCCGCGGTCTGCGGCGAGTAGGCAGGTGTTGTCGGTTGAGAACGAATCGAGTACGAGCACCTCATCGGCAATGCTGCGCACCGAATCGATGCAGCGTGCAATGTTGCGTGTTTCGTTGAAGGTGATGATGACGACCGACAGTTTCGACGGAGCATTCACGGCGCAGGATTTGTGCGAAGGTAGTAAGCCCGCGGGAAAGACTGTTGAAAACCTGCGTTTGTTGCGCCCCCTCAATGTGTTAATTTTGCACGAAACACAAGCACCATGAATGTTTTAGTCTTGGGCTCAGGCGGACGTGAACACGCCATTGCCTGGAAGCTGGCCCAGAGTTCCATCCTCACCCGATTGTACATTGCGCCCGGCAACGCCGGAACCCGAGAAGTGGGCGAGAATGTTGAGCTGAACATTCTGGATTTCAAAGCCGTGGCAGCGTTTTGCTTGGAGAAATCGGTCACGATCGTAGTGGTAGGTCCGGAGGCGCCTTTGGTAGAGGGCATCGTTGATTACTTTGAGGGCGACGCCAAGTTGAAAGGCATCACCGTCATTGGTCCGACCAAATCAGGCGCACGCTTGGAGGGTAGCAAAGAGTTTGCCAAGCAGTTCATGGAGCGCCACAACATACCTACTGCACGCTACCGCAGTTTCACGGCTGAAGGCATCCGCGAAGCGAAAATCTTCCTCGAAGGCTTGAAGCCACCCTACGTAATCAAGGCCGATGGCTTGGCCGCCGGCAAAGGCGTGATCATCACTGACAAACTGAAAGAGGCATCGGACACCGTTGATGCCATGCTGCGCGACGCCAGCTTTGGACAAGCGGGCAAGACGATTGTGATTGAAGAGTTTTTGCAGGGCATTGAAGTGTCGATGTTTGCCATTACCGACGGCGACTCGTTCAAAGTTTTGCCTGAGGCGAAAGACTACAAGCGCATTGGCGTGGGCGACACAGGGCCGAATACCGGAGGCATGGGCGCCGTTTCACCCGTACCATTTGTGGGCGAAGAGTTCAACGAAAAGGTGTTGAACCAAGTGATTATACCCACAGTGAAGGGCCTCAAGGCCGAGGGCATTCGCTACACCGGCTTCATTTTCTTCGGATTGATGAAGGTGCAGGGCGACCCGTATGTGATTGAGTACAACTGCCGCATGGGCGACCCCGAGACCGAGGCCATCATGCCCCGCATTAAGTCAGATTTGCTGCATTTGTTCGAAGGCATCGCCCACGGAACCCTGTCGGAGTGTGACTTGCAGATTGACGAACGCACCGCAGCCACCGTGATCATGGCATCGGAAGGCTACCCCGGTGATTACCCCAAAGGCCGGGAAATCACCACGGCACTGCTGCCGCAAGAAGCGCTGATGTTTCACGCCGGAACCAAAGAAAGCAAAGGGAAAGTGGTTACCAATGGCGGGCGCGTAACAGCGATGACCGGCTTAGGCAACGACCTTGAAGAGGCGCTTGAAACCGTATTTGCAGCTGTTCGCGCTGTAGAGTTTGAAGGGGCGTATTACCGAAAGGATATTGGCGCTGACCTGCAAAAAGCCGCGCAAAAAATCAGGTAAATCTTAAACCAAAGTGTTGTCGCGCTTGGCTTTGGCTGTGAAGCTGCTCTGCAATTTGAGCCACAAACCGAGGCCAACCAAACCGAGAACAATCACTGCCCAATTGACGCCATCGCTGATGGGAACCAAAATGTCACGAAAGGTGCCATCAACGAGTTTAGCGATGGGCTCAACAATTTGCTGCAGATTCATAACCGAATGATTTTGCGCAAAAATAACCAATCCTGCCAATCCTCCGAGCAAAGCAGGTTAAATTCGTTGGCAGCATGTTGACCTTACTCCGTTCAAACCAGCCTGTGGCTACGGCCATTGTTCCATTCACCGTGTTGGTGTTTGCTCTGTTGGAGTACCTTCTGCCCCGCTCAACGGAGCCGCTTCCGGGACTCTTCGCGTGGGTGCCGGCATCGCTCGGCTGGGTGGGTGCCACTTGGCTGCACTACCTACTCATTGCGGTGAATGCACTGTACATCAACGCACTGATGAACCGGCACGAGTTGAGCGAGCGCAGTCACAACCTCACCGGATGGTTCTTCGCGTTTTTGTACAGCATACAACCCGTGTCGACACCCATTGATCCGTCGCTTGTAGGCGGGGTATTTCTTTTGGCCGGCTTGAACGAGATGCTGAAGGTGTACCGCCAGAATGAAGTCAGCCACTACTACTTCAACGCCGGTTTTTTGATGGGCATGGCCGCCGTTCTGGCACAGGCCTATGCCATTGCCGTGGTAGTGTTGGTGGCATCGGTGTTCTACACCCGCGCGGTGAACTGGCGCGAGGTCACCTTACCGGTAATTGGGTTTGCGTTGCCCTCGGTGCTGTTTGCCACCATACTGTGGCTGTTTGACCTCCCAATTGACCGGTTTGAGTACGGAAGAATGGGGTCAGTATTTGCATTGCGGCGCATTGAAATTGGCACGAGTGGGGTCATTGCATTGATTGCTTTGGTAGGGTTGGGTGTATTTGGCCTCGGCGCGATGCTGCGCAGTTTTGGTTCGAGCAGCAACAAATCGAAAAACTCAAAGGCTGTATTGCTGATTTTCGCGTTGGGCTTTACCACAACAGTGATGTTTTTCTATGACCAGGCCCTTCCGGTGGTGCGTTTCCTCCTGATTGCTTTGGGCGCATACCTTTTTCCATGGCCCCTTACCGGTCGTATTTCGACGAGTGGTAAACTGTACTTCTACAGCGCGCTGGTCGCGCTTTTCGTCCTTTTTGTTTCGCTGCGCGGATGGATGTAAGCACTTCAGCCGGAACAATTTAGAAGCGTTCCCGTAACACTGAGTTGAACCGCAATGGGTTCGCCTAACTCAATTGATTATGAAACGCTATTTTGCCCTTCTCTCTCTCGTATGTGCGGGATTCTACTCCCAAGCGCAGGCTCTCCTACCGGAGATGGGCGCCATGCCCGATGCCCCACTTCAACTCTCATCAACAGGTGCTCTTGAGCTGCCCACACCGATGCCGTCAGAGCTTGTTGCAAGCAGTGGCGCAGCTTCGGTGATGTCTGGTGCTTGGAACGACCCCCTTGTTTGGGATTGCGGTTGTGTGCCCAATGGTGACTACGATGTTGTCATCAACGACGGCCATGAAATTGTCATCACCGACAATGCCGACCTTGTAAATCTTACAGTTTTGACCGGAGGCAGCTTACGCTTTGAAGGTACTACGGCTACGCTTGGCATTGCAGGAGATTGCGGCTGCGCCGGAAGCTTGATACCCGGCACCGGTACAGTACAACTCAAAGGAAGTGCCGAACACCAAATCATAGGTGTGTGCGACTTTTACGACCTCGAAAACACCGGAGAAGGCCAAGTAACCCTGTTGGGTGAAACGAACATTTATGGCGCCCTTTTTGCGGGCACCGCCAATGTAATCACCAACAACGGATTGTATTTCCGCAGCAGTGGTTTGAACCAATCGGGAGCCTTGGCACCTTTGACCCTCCCCAACTTGATTGTGGGCGAGATTACCTACGAGCGCTTCATTGCCTCTTCGGCCAACGGATGGTTGACGCTTGGAACTCCAGTCACTGATGCCACCCTTGAAGACCTCGATGACAACTTCATTACCACGGGTTTTCCCGGGTCAGATTTCCCATCGAATGCGTTTGTAAGTGTGCGCACTTACAACGAATCAGCCGGACCGGCACAGAGCTCGTTCGTTGCGGTAACAAGCTCTGACGAACCGTTTGTAACCGGAACAGGCTATTACGTGTATGCCAACGCCGGCTCATATCTTTTCGATGCCATCGGCACCCCGCACACCGGCGTTTTCAACTTTGATATCTCGTACACCAATCACAACACACCGTTGCAAGACGGCTTGAACGTGCTCGCAAATCCATATCCTGCTGACCTTGATTGGTCAAAAGAAGACCATTGGTCAAAGCAAGACATTCACAACACCTTGTACATTTGGGACGTGAGTGTGGGCCGTTTCCGTACCTACGCAAATGGGTACGGCATCAATGGAGGTTCACCCATTATTCGCGGAGGCGAAGCCTTTTGGGCGCATGCCTTTGCGCCTGAAGCCACCTTACGGGTAAGCGAAGGTGCCAAATCGATTCACGAAATCCATGAAGTCAACAGCGGCGACCAGTTTTTGATGCTGCGCTTGACCGGTTTGGGAATCGCAGACGAAGTGATTGTCGCCTTCGACCCCAATACCACCGGCAACTATGACATTGGCATGGACGCCATGAAGCTCGGCAGCGAAACAAGCTCTTCAGCGCTCGCAACGCGATCAGCCGACAACATCAACCTGGCCATTAACCACGTATCGCTCGATGACGGCGCCATTCAGATTCCCATCCTTGTGTCGTCAACCAATGGCGGCGCAGGCGTGCTGAACATCGTTGAGATTCCGAATCTCAGCGGCCGTTGCGGGTACATTGAAGACCTTATCAGCGGCGAACTGCATCCACTTGAAAACACAGAAAGCATTCCATTCACTACACCTGTAGCAACGTTTCAGCCACGCTTTATGTTGCACATTACAGGTAGCGTATCGGCGCTGCCATCGATGGCCAGCTGTTACGGCACACCTACCGGTGAAGTGCTTGTGGAAGGCACCGGTGACGGACCGTGGAACTTTACCCTCGTAAACGAAGAGGGAGAAAGCATCGCATCCGCCGAAGGCGTAACCCAACCCTACAGCTTTGAAGGCATCCCGATGGGCGATTACACCGTGTTGATTGACGGTGTGAGTGTATGCAGTACCTTGACAGCAACCGCCAAAGTTGAAGAACCGCTGCAGCTTGAAGTGGCGCACGACGTAACCCACATTGGTTGTGGAGAAGACAACAGCGGCGTGCTGAACGTGCTGGCCGCCGGCGGTACCGGAGAACTCAGCTACATTTGGAACGACGGTGCCGAAGGCGCTGAACGTACTGAACTACCTGCCGGTATGTACGGAGTCACCGTAACCGACGAAAACGGCTGCAGCACTGAGCTCATGATGGCCATTACAGAGGCCCAAGACGCCTTCGCAGACTTCGCTGTGAGCACCCAAATCACCAACCTGCAAAACGGCGAGGCGGCTATTTACTTTACCAACGCCAGCAGCAATGCCGGAAGTTACCTCTGGGATTTTGGCGATGGATCAGCCCTTTCAGCCGACTACCATGTAGAGCACGTGTACACCCAGCCCGGCACTTATGTGGTGAGCTTGGAAGCCCGCAATGCCGATTGCAGCGATATGCACTATATGATCGTTGTGATTGAGGCTGCCCTCTCGGTAAACGACCTTGTGAACGATGACGCCGTAGTGGTGTCAGCTGTGAACGGACAAACCGTGGTGCATTTCCGCCACGACGATTTCCGCAACTACCGCATTGATGCGTACAATTTGCTCGGACAGCAATTGATCACGCCGATTGAAGGCCGCTTTGGAGCGCAGCGCGTTGCGCTTGATTTGCCTTCGTATGTGCCAATTGCGCTGATCAGCATCCGCGCCATCGACACCCATGACATAACAACCTTTAAGGTATCGCGCTAGAACCTACTTATGAAAACGGAAAGCCCCCTGCGAAGGGGGTTTTTTGTTGGGAGTTGCTCGCTCTGCTTTGAAGTTTGATCGAAGCGAGCGTTCGATGAAGGGATTTGTGGAAGGATTGTTCAGCGATTGTCGCCTTTAGAATCGGTGAAGTTTGAGCGGTTTGCCAAAGTGGGAAATGTGCAAGTATCATGCACAACGGTGTAAGACGAGGCTTGGGGAGCCTGCATACTTTCGTCGGTACACAAAACGACACTGCTAACTAGCAAATCTCTACCGCTCGGCATCTGTGTTGTTGCGCGGCGGTACTTATCAAAAACTTCTAAACCATGAATGAATTGGGCAATGCGAATTTTGAGAACTACGTCGGGTTAAACGACGGCTTCTCGGAAATGGGTTATCAAATTGTGGCGCATGTACTCACGTTGGGGTATGCCGTTATGCTGGCTGCACTTTTTTACTTTATCCTCACGTTAAAATCGGTTTCACCGAAGTATAGAATGTCGGCTGTTTTGTCAGTTGTGGTGATGGTTTCAGCC
This sequence comes from Flavobacteriales bacterium, assembly GCA_036835325.1. Lineage (GTDB taxonomy): Bacteria > Bacteroidota > Bacteroidia > Flavobacteriales_D > Sanyastnellaceae > CAMCHP01. The sequence goes on along the minus strand of DAITMF010000056.1, from coordinate 11,230 downwards.
TTTTTGCTTTTGTATGCACAGGCGAATAACTGGACCAGCAGTTTCACATTCGACGCCGAGCAAGGCCGGTACTTTTTGGGGTCGGGCACCGACTTGTTCAACAACGGCTACCGCTACCTCAACTGGTTGATTGATGTACCGATGTTGCTCTTTCAGATCCTTTTCGTTGTTACCCTGACGAAGTCAAAGTTCAGTCGCATTCGCAATCAGTTTTGGTTTTCGGGTGCAGCGATGATCATCACCGGGTACATTGGGCAATTTTATGAAGTGACCGATGTGATGTCGTTCGCATTGTGGGGTGCACTCTCGACACTCTTTTTCTTCTACATCCTTTACCTCATGCGCAAGGTGATCAACGAAGGTAAAGAAGGCTTGCCCATTAAGGCCAAGCGGGTACTTAGTAGCATTTGGATCTTGTTTCTGGTTTCATGGTTCCTGTACCCCGGCGCCTACTTAATGCCGCACTTACTCGGTGTTGAGGGAGGTCTTTTCAATGAAGCGGGCGTCGTAGGGCGGCAAATCACCTACACGGTGGCCGACATCTGTTCGAAGGTGATTTACGGAGTTCTGCTGACACAGGTTGCCATGATACTGAGCAAAGATCAGGGCCATGTTGAGGCTTAGCGGTTTGATTGGTTAGTTTCTTGGTAAGTAGCCTGCACTTCTTACGGCCGACGTATAACACCTGTGTATTCAAGCTTCCGAGCGAGGAATCATGGGCAGGGTGCTCGCTTGATATGCGGTTTTAATGGGCTTCTCAAGCTTTTTTGTGGTGTAGATGATTGTCACCCGTAACGTCTTCGGAGTGTGAACGTGCGCAGATGGCCGCACGCAATCGCCCTTTCACATTTATTCATGAACTTGCGCACATGTCTGCGCATGAACCCACACGCATCAACAAGTACCTCAGTGAGGTGGGGTACTGTTCGCGGCGCGCTGCCGATAAGTTGATTGAAGATCGGCGCGTGACCGTCAACGGTAAAGTACCCGAAATGGGCACGAAAGTAGGACCTGACGACGACGTTCGGGTCGACGGCAAGCCGGTGGTTGACCGCAACACCAAGCCTGTGTACATTGCCTTTCACAAACCCGTTGGCATCGTATGCACCACCGATACACGGGTTGAGAAGAACAACATCATTGACTACATCGGCCATCCGAAGCGCATTTTCCCGATCGGACGACTCGACAAACCTAGCGAGGGCTTGATTTTATTGACCAGCGACGGTGACATCGTGAACAAAATCCTCAGGGCGCACAACAACCACGAGAAGGAGTACATCGTTGCCGTTAACCGCCGGATTACACCGGAGTTCATCCAAAGGATGCGCAACGGCGTGCCCATTCTCGGTACCGTGACGAAGAAATGCACCGTTGAAAAAATCGACGCGTACACCTTTCGGATTGTCCTCACCCAAGGCTTGAACCGGCAAATCAGGCGCATGTGCGAACACTTTGAATACAGCGTTGTGCGGCTGAAGCGCATCCGGATTATGAACATTGAGCTCGATTTGCCCCGCGGAGCATGGCGCGACCTGACAGCCAATGAGCTCAACACCCTGAACCGCCTCATCGCCGATTCATCCAAGACAGCATATGCTGATGGAGTTGACGATGATTGGAATTGAACTACCGTCGACCCACAGCATCCCCTAAAACCGCCTGTACTTGCGCTACTTCCGGAACAGCTCATTGGCCTGCTGCGCCACGCTTCACTAACCTTACTCCACCCAAATCACCCGCTCAACGCTGCCGTCGCTGTACACCTTGATCATGGGGGTGTTCGGTGCCCACTCCACTTCGCGGCCGAGGTAGTCGATCAGCTTCACCAAGGTGCGCGGAGTGTTACTGGTCTCATGCTCGTCAACCGAAATGGGCATACACCCGGGAATGAAGCCCGTCGCAGGGTCTAAGGTCAACGCGTAGTTGTACAAGGCGTCGGCGATGTAAAGGGCGTCGCCTTCGCCGTTGGTGAGCACGCACACGCCAATGCCGGTAGCCGGATCAATGTACAAATCGGTTGATACGCCCTGCTCACCGCCGTTGTGGCCCCAGACGATGGTGCTGCCTCCGTCGTGAAACAGCTCTTCCTGGTACCAATTCAAACCGAGCGCCGGCTCAATCGTGGGGATCTGCGGTGACAACATCGCCTCTACCCAAGCAAGCGTAAGCACGGTTTCATTGTAGAATTTGCCGCCGCTCAACATGGTGATCATAAACCGCGACAGGTCAAGCGCGGTGCTGCGAAGCTGTCCGCTCGGGTAGTCGGCAAAACCGTACTGCTCGTAGGGGGTATAGCTGCCGTTTTGAAAGCTGTACGGATGTGCAACCTGCGATGGCTGAAAATCGCTGTAGTACCAGCCGGTCGTTTCCATGCACATGGGCGAAAACAGGTGCGTTTCGCAGTACTCCGAAAACGCCATGCCGCTGGCCACCTCGGTCACGTAACCGCTCAAGGCGGTGCCCATGTTGGCGTATTCAAAGGTGGTGCCGGGCGCGGCGGTCAAAAAATGCGACGGGTCGTAATCGGCACCGTCGACCGAAAGGTAGCGCTGCAGCACTTCTCCGAGCCCGATGCTGGGATCAGGTTGGTCGTAGTAAGTGTCCATCACGTCGAAATTGTCAACGATCGAGCCGGTGTGGGTCATGAGTTGCCGGAGGGTGATCGGCTCCGCCGGATGAGCGGGCACAGCCGCCGAAAAAGGCAAGATGCCGTTGATATCGGCGTCGAGGTCAACGCCGCCGCTTTGGCTCAGGTGTACACCCGCCATACCGGTAAACAGCTTCGACACCGAGGCGAGCAAAAAAGCAGTGTTCATGTTTACTTCAGCGCCGTTCTCGATGTCGGCAAAGCCGTAGCCTTTGATAAACACAACGCGTGCATCTTTTACGATTACCGCTGCGACTCCGGGGAAGTTCTCAAGATCCATCTCCTCCGCAATCAAGGCATCGAGCGCAGGATTGGGATTCGGGTTGCTTTCGTCTTGTGCGTTTGCCACGGCAGCCGGAGTGAGGAGGAGTGCCGTGCACATCCATCCCCAAAAGAAAATTCCAACACGTTTCATGGAGTTAAAATACGACTTATCTGCGTAGTATGCCCTCTGCGGTCATCAAAAGGAAGTCCAATGCTTGGGTGTAATCGAGCTCGGTGTAGTCAAATCCGATTTTCTTCAATCCGCTGTAGTACAGAGGCAAACGGTTGAAGTAATTTTTCTCGAGCTCGATTGACCAAGCTTCGGTTCCCAGTTTTGATTTCAGAAACCACTTCTCAAGGAGCCGGGCGGCGCGGCCATTGCCGTCGTCGAACGGGTGGATTTTTACAAACACCAAATGTATCATCGCGGCGTAATAGAACACTTCAAAGTCGTTCAACCGCGCTGAGAGCAATGCATCTATGTCGCTGAAAAGACGCTCCAACTCGGTGCCTACGATGGTGTGATCAGCAGCCACGTACTCGATGCGGTCATCGGCACTCATCACAAACATGGGGGTGCGCCGCAGTTTGCCGCGGCTGTGCTTGGGCAAAAGGTTGGCACTCAAGCGTGCGTGCGCCTCAAACAGGGCATCGGGTGTGAGGTCGTGCTCGGCGATGAAGCGGTAGGCCGCTTCGAGGTCGTCAATGCGTTTGGTGTAGTCGCGTTCAAATTCAACGCCTTGGAAACGGTGCTTAAAATAACTGTTGAAGTCGATGTCTTCGCCTTCGATTTTCGACGAATACACCGAAGAAACTGCGGTGTAAAACGCGAAGTAATCAGCAGGCAAATCGGTCGGCTTGCGGTCAGCATGACGCCTTACCGGCGATTCGCCGAGGTGGCGGGTGTACGCATCGAGCAAGGCATCGGTCAGAATCACGCGTTTCATGCGCTCCAAAGGTAAGGCATTGATTGTCGCCATGATTCTCGTCATTTGTGCCTATTTTTCGGCGCCGTAAGGCCAAAATCAACCCTCTCGTATGAAATTCGTTGTCTCACTTTTCTTTCTTTTTTTGGCCGGATGGATGTCGGCCCAGAACACGCCACCTTCAGTCACCATCGCCTCGGTCAGCGCCGATGAGGTAGCCCAAACCATCACTGTCAACTATTCCATTGAGAATGCCGACTCCGATACCTTCGGGGTGTGGGTCAAAATCGCTACCGACGGAAGCGAGTTCTTTGAAGTCGTCAGCAACGACCAGCTCTCAGGCGATGTGGGCGATAACTTGACTTCTGCGCTGGGCAGTTTGACTTGGGATTACAGCAGCTTCGCCGGCAACGTGGGCGATGTGCGTTTTATGGTGGTCGCCACCGACTACGCCGAGGTCAGCATCGCCGACATGGTCGCCCAAGTCGATGAAGCCCAACTGCTCGCTTACCTGACCGGCATCGTGGGCGAACGCCACTACCAAGCCAACCCCAACCACCTTGAAGAGGTGCGCAACTACATCGCCACGGCCTTCAACGCGGCCAGCCTGAGCACTGACGATCACGGCTTCGTGCATGCAAACACTGCGATGCGCAACATCATCGGTCGAAAAGCGGGAATGCGCGATGAAGCGGTGACTTACGTAATCGACGGACATTTCGATGGGGTGCCGGGCAGTCCGGGTGCCGATGACAACGGCTCGGCGGTTGCCGGTGTGCTTGAAGCCTTGCGCATTCTGTCGCAGTACCACTTTGAACATTCGTTGCGTTTCATTGGCTTCGACGCCGAAGAGCTCGGACTCATCGGCAGTTTGCGCTACGTGCAAAACGGCATCAAGCCCTACGAAGAGATCGCCGGTGTGCTCAACTTTGAAATGATCGGCTACTACGACGATGCCCCGAATTCGCAGCTCCTGCCTGCTGGTTTTGATCTGCTGTTCCCGAGCGCAGCCCAAGCCATCATCGACGATGAGTACCGCGGCAATTTTATCACTGTGGTGGGCAACACCGCATCGAATCCGCTCATTGCGGCCTACGAAAGCGCTGCCGAGACCTACGTCCCCGAGCTGCGCGCCATCTCGGTGGCTGTGCCGGGCAACGGCTCCATCGCGCCCGACCTGCGCCGCAGCGACCACGCCCGCTTTTGGGATGGCGGCTTTCAAGCCCTGATGCTCACCGACGGTGCTGATTTCCGCAACTTCAACTACCACACGCCCGACGATGTGATTGAAACCCTCGACTTCACCTTTATGGCCAACGTGGTGAAGGCGACCCTGGCCACGGCTGCTGAGCTGGCCATCCCCATCAGCGCGGGCAGCGCCGTGACCGACCTTGACGGACTCGTCGCTGTGACCGAGCACAGCCACGACCGGCAGTGGGAGGTGAAGTTGTTTCCGAATCCCGGCGACGGCCTGTTGTCGCTGGTGGTGACCAACAGTGACCGCGCCTTCCGCGCCCGTTTGGAGGTGTACGATTTGAGTGGTCGCGAGCTGCACAGCAGTTTGGCCTTGTTTACGCACGGCACCTCGGGCACCCGCCTTGACTTGCGTCACTTGGCCGAAGGCAGCTACATTTTGGTGGTGAACACCCCCGAGCTGTCGCGCAGTGTAGGGTTTGTGGTGAAGCGGTGAGGGGGGTAGCCGGTAAGTTCGCTCGTTGATTGAAGTACGGGTTAAACCCTGTCGTTTTCGTCAGGAAAACAGGCCGCTCTATTCCCGAACTATGCAACCTATTCACGTCAAACACCTATAAAACAATGAGCTATTCCATTTTATCTCTTGACGGAGGCGGTACATGGGCTTTGGTACAGGTCATGATTTTACAAGACCGCTTTGGCGAGCACGCACAGGGGCATGATATCCTTCGCAATTTCGACATGGCGATTGCAAACTCAGGCGGCTCCATTGTGTTGGCTGGCCTTTGCTTAGACATGCGTCTAAGCGAAATTCGACGGCTTTTCGAAGACGTGAATGTACTTCAAGAGATTTTCACCCGGGTTATTCCTGGTTCGTCGTTGACAGGCCGGTTTAGCGCCAAAGAAAAGAAAGTCGCCTTGAAAAAGTACTTGATTGCATCGAATACAACAGCCTTGGAAGCAGAAAGTTTCGTTTCGATGATTCCATCGGCGATTGGTAAGCCGATTCGGATTATCATCACCGGCTTTGATTACTCACGGTCACGTGCCGTTTACTTCAGGAGCGACCGAAACAGCCCGATGGAATCCGGCGAAATCATGAATAAGGTCAGCGGCGGCACCTATACCGCGTCGCATTACGAAGAAATCAGCCTGCTGGATGCCGTCCATGTATCGTCAAATGCACCTGTTGAATTCTTTGACAAACCTGCAAAATACAACACGGTCAGCAATGGCAAAGTGTTCTCAAAATTGGGATGGGATGGCGCAATTGGCGGCAACAACAACCCGGTTTTCAGCGGAGTTCTTGAAGCGCTTGCCTATGGCATTGCTGCCGACGACATTCGTGTGGTAAGCATTGGCACAGCAAATACTGTTCTACCTGTTTCGTATGGAATGTCACATGAGCCATCGACCACTTTTCCATGGCTCGTTACCGAAGCGGGAGTGGAAGGGAATAGAAGTGACATAAGAAAGTTGGCAACCGCAATCATTAGCGACCCACCTGACGCAGCAACCTTCAATACCTTTCACCTACTGCGTCGTCCTTATGTCCAAAATGACTCGGCATTCATTCGCATCAACCCATTGGTAAAGCCAATTCTTGACATCAATGCCAATACATGGAAAATGCCCGGAAATGGCTGGAGGGCCGCCGATATGAAGCGCTTTTTCGAAATGGACATGGCCGTGCGCTCCAGTGTGAAAGTCGGATGGATTGCCCGTTTCACCAAAGATTTCATTGAAGGCTACGCCGAAAATCAAGGTGTGCGTTTAGGAGGCAAGGGTCTCTCACCCATTCTTGGGCACCGAACCTATGCCGAAGCCATTGCCGACTGGAGAAGTTGGTCTGATCAACTGGCCGATCGTTAGCCTCAACTTCACCGAAACAACCCCTCCAACCCCAAGGCCGACGTTGAGAGGTAATAAATGTCCCACTCACCGTATTCATAGTCGCCCAAGTTGGCTGCACGCGAAAAGTAGAAATACGCACCGTCAGGCGAAAAGCGTGGTGTGCTCTCTTCATCGATAGTGTTGACCTTGCTGCCAATCGGCACTGCACGACTCCAACCTGTTGATGTGCGCTGCGCAACGAAAATGTCTTCGCCACCACCACCACCCGGCGCCCCGAACGAGTTAAACACCAGGTACTTCCCGTCAGGCGATACCACCGGTGAATAAATCCAGTACTTCGGGTCGTCAAACAAACCGGTGATTTCAACGGGTGCGGTGTAACCGCCATCAACCATGCGCGTCTCGTACAACTTCACGGCTTGCGAACCGCGTACCATCGTCGTGAAATAGAAGGTGTTCTCACCAACACACGAGAAAAAATTGGCGTTTGACGATGGCCATCCTTCGCCTTCCTCCTGCACATCATTGATCGGAAATGGCAAGGGCTCGGGCGTGCCCCAGCCTTCGTCGCTTCGCTTCATCACCCAAATGTTCATGTCGAAGTTGCCCAAGTTGGGCAAGCCGGGGATTTCACGTGCTGAACCAAAGAAAAAGTACGCTCCATCGGGGGTCAATGAAGGGGCTTCATCACGATCAGTCGAAAACGCACACAACGTGGGCGATGACCACTGTCCGTTCACCTGTTTCGTTTCATAAATCTTCTGCATTTGCTCAGGAGCCCGGCGTGCAAAGTAGGCCGTTTGGGCATCCGGCGAAAACATGATTTCAAACTCGCTGTTGGCCTCGGTCGACACCACGCCGGGTGCAAACACGGTGGCTTCTGAAACGAGTATGTGCTCTTTTACAGGCGGAGTTGAGCACGCCATAAGCGATGCAGCAATAAGCAGGTAAGTGGTGATTTTCATGCCATAGAATAAGTGTTAAAAGGTAGTTCGTTTTCACACAAGGGTAGTGCACGCGCTTCAGAAAAATCTTATCGATTCTTCGTTACCTTTACGGTATGAGAGCGCTGATCACACTTTTTCTTGCGTTGGTGGGCCTTGGAGCTGCGGCGCAAACGGCGGCCGACGAAGCCTGGAAACAAAACCGGTGGGTGTTCGGCGGCAATGCTGCACTGGCCTTCGGTAACACCTTCACCGTCATCGGTGCGGCCCCTACAGCAGGGTACCGCGTCACCGAGCGGCTCACCCTTGGGGCCGGAGGTTTGTACTTCTACCAGCGCTGGCGCACCTTCAACAACCAAGTGCGTTCAACGCAGATTTACGGCCCGCAGGCCTATGGCCGTTTCAATGTAGCCCAAAACCTCATCAGCGATGGCGACCGGCTCTTCATCCAATCCGATTACTACCTGGTTTCAACCGAAGCGTTTTCGCCCATCGAACTGCAATTCTCACGGGTTTGGGTACCGCAATGGTTCGTCGGCGGGGGCTACTTCACGCAGCTCGGAGGCAACCTCTTCGGCGGCATAATGGTGATGTGGGATGTCATTGGCGACACGCGCGCGCCCTTCCCCAATCCGATGATTCGCGCCGGTGCTTCGTTCGGTCTCTAAATCCAATTCAAGCCTCCGAGCATCCCGCCTGCACTAAATTTTACCATCTTATTTCTCGCCTCCGGCGGATGAGGCTTTAGGTCCGGCAAGGGAAGCGCACATTTAGAAGCGCCCTATTCGAGCGTCTACCGCCCGTAGAGACGCCCAATTGGGCGTCTCTACGGCGTTACGCGGCGCACCGATGCGATTACCGCAATGAAATACCCAAGCGCAGCAAGCAAAGTGGCATAGGGCAAGAATTGCTTCCCCTCTGCGAAATAGATGTAGGAGGCACATATCATGGCTGTGCATTCGACTCCGAGTATCACCGGCCTAATCGATCTATTCAAACGCTTGGTCACCATTGTATACACGAAGTACCCCAGCACCACAGCACCCAATACAACAAGAAGCCAACCGATGCTACTGTACGGTGAATCGATCTTATTCAAACCGCTCGTAATCGCAATGATGGCAATGAACACGTGATGAATAAATGGTAGGCGCTCTTTCATAAATGTGCAGAATGTGCTGGGCACACAGCTATAAAGGTATGCACAACCGGCGTGTATTGACTGCACATACCTATGGGGGCGGCCCGACCCGCAGTGCGTGCTGCTCTTTTTATAACGAAAGACACGAAACCGTGCCCGCTTCGCCTCGTCCTTCATCTGCAAAGAAGAGGCCAACGCACGTAAAGAAGCCGACGAAAAAGTTGACCCGAATTTTGGCAGGATGTAGATTTGCCACGTCAGGGGAGGTGGGCTATGTATACCCTACAAAATTCCGCCGAAAATCCGGTGCTCAACCGTAAACTTTAGGCCGACGTCGGTAAAGTTTTTTGCGGCCCTCGGTTCCAAAAAAATCGGTTTTTGAAAAATATGGAACCGGTCAGAAGGCCGCACATCCACCCAAAATACATTAGTTATTTCGGGATTCAATTCCCGATTTATCATGTTTTTTCAGGATTCAATTGCGCTTTTCGTAACTTTAAATCAAATTCGTCACCATGCACATCCAGCGTCTTCTCGCTGACCAACTCCGCAGCAGGATGCACTCCGGCAAAGTCATCCTCCTTTTCGGGCCGCGCCAAGCCGGGAAAACCACGCTGCTGCGCGCGCTCATCCCCAACCAAGACGACGCACTCTGGCTCAATGGTGATTTGCAGGCACATCACCGTCTGTTAGATGAACCCCAACCCGACCGATTTGCGCTCTTGCTCAACAAACGGAAAATCCTCTGCATCGATGAAGCCCAACGTATCGTTGACATCGGACTAAAGCTGAAAATCCTCAACGACGGATTGCCTGACGTGCAAATCATTGCCACAGGCAGCTCATCCTTTGAACTGGCCAACAAAACGGGCGAGTCGCTCACCGGACGAAAGTGGGAATACAAGCTCTACCCCATTTCTTTTGGCGAGATGTCTGAGCATACCAGCGCAATCCATGAACATGGCCTACTCAAACACCGCCTTGTATACGGGTACTACCCCGAAATCGTCACGCATCCGGGCGATGAGCCTGAACGCCTCCGTCTGCTCACCGAGAGCTACTTGTACAAAGACATCCTCGCTTGGGAGGGCGTTATGAAGCCCCAAAAGCTGAGTACCTTGCTTCAGGCCCTAGCCTATCAAATCGGCTCACAGGTTTCGTACAGCGAGTTGGCACAACTGTGTGGCATCGATGCCAAAACCGTTGAACGCTACATTGATCTGCTCGAAAAAACCTTTGTGGTATTCCGCTTGGGCTCATTCAGCCGAAACCTGCGCAATGAACTGAAAAGCAGCCGGAAAATCTACTTCTACGACAACGGCATCCGAAACGCAGTCATTGGCCGCTTTGACCCGATTGAGTTGCGCGATGACCGCGGAGCACTCTGGGAGAACTTCATCGTGGCTGAACGCATGAAACGCAATGCCTACACGAACCAAATCGCGCGTGTCTTCTTCTGGAAAACCACTGCCCAACAAGAGATCGACTACATTGAGGAGCTTGACGGCGTTTTGCACGCCTACGAATTTAAATGGCAGTCGACAAAGAAGGTCAAGCCACCCCGTTCCTTCACCAACGGCTATCCTGACGCGTTGTTCGCGGTGGTAAACCCCGACAATGTTTACGATTTTCTGTTTTAGGGCGGCGCTCGCTTCGCTCACTACTCTTTTTCAACACAGAGTTTTTGGAGTTGGAAGACAGACGGCCAATTGGGCGTCTTTACATGACGTCACCACACGGGCTCATCAAAAAAAATCGACCAACCCCTTGACATGTACGACGAAAGTTGTATATTTGCACTGTTATGATGAATGTATTCACATGTACTTGCTGCTGTTGGACGACCCTCTCGGGCTCGAAACGGTAGTCTTGTGCTGTGATCGCAATACTGAAACCCTTCGAGCTCATCCTCGAAGGGTTTTTTGTTTTAGGTACTTTTCATAGTAGTTAGAGTTTTTGGTTTAGTTTAATTTGGTTAGGTATGGTGCTCATCACCTCACATCCGTTCTCCACCGCCGCCGCTTGCTGCTGCTGCTGTTGCTGTCGCTCAAAACGACGGAGAGGGAACGGTATGCACCGGTGAGTACCAGGCAAAGGAATCACAAGGGGCCCCCTCTCTCGAGGTGGGCCCCTTTCCTTTTGCTCCCTATCCGTCCACATCCATCCAAGCCTTCATCCCATCGAACACATAGAAATCCTAAAAAAATCAAGATCCCATGTCACAACCTACTTACCCAAGCCCAACCGGCATCCCACG